>JARRON010000091.1:0-2741 GCA_037383845.1 Gammaproteobacteria bacterium | reverse complement strand
CCCCGAACCGATCCTGCCAGTAAGGCTCCATGCCGAGGAGGAAGTAGTCCGTGCGATTCCCGGTCCGGTAGATATTGCTCTGGGCGACTTTGCCGAGGGGATCGATGTCTGCCTGGGAGTATTCCGCCAGGCCATCGAGGAAGAAGTGCTGCTCGATGATTTCGGCAGTGCCGCTCGCCCCGAGGTTGTGGTAGCCGTCGCTGAAGTCACGTTCATCCAGGTACCAGAGATACTGGTACTCGTAGTCAAGTAAACCCTTCAGCCGTGCGGTATCTGCGATCACCTCGATACCCGGCGCGACGGCGGTCACCCAGTCGGACTGTTCCTCGCCGGCGCCACCCAGGGTGGCGTTGTCCGTCCACGTCTCGGACAGCGTCAGCCGGGGCGTGATTTCCCAGTTGGCCTCCTGGGCCGTGGCAGCCCCAAGCAGAAGCAGTCCCGCAAGACAGACACCAGCTCGGGCAATCTGGTGATCAGGCGGTCGCACGATGCGCCTCCTCGGCGTCCCCTTCCCCGTAGCCCCGGTAGGAACCGTAACCGTAGTAATGGCTGCCCGACGATTGCCGGCGGCTCTTGTTGAGGACTGCGTTCACCGGCTTGCGCTCGTCTACCAGCTGCAGCGCATCGTGCACAGCCTGCCTGTCCGTGAGCCCCTCGGCGATGATGAGCACCACCTGGCCCACGGCCGACGCCAGGGCCTGGGCTTCGGTGGCCGCGAGCAGCGGCGGCGAGTCGAACAGGATGATCCTGTCCGGATAGCGTGTGGACAGCTCGTGCGCCAGTTCCCGCATGCGGGCGCTGGCCAGGAGCTCTGTGGCATGATCGTTCCAGCGGCCCGCCGGTAGCACCGACAGGCTCTCGATGTCGGTACGGATGATCGCATCGCTCAGGCTGGCCTGCTTGCTGGCAAGGACGTCCAGGATGCCCGGCTCGTCCGCAACGCCGAATATCCTGCTGATGTGGGGCTTGGCCACGTCCCCGTCTACCAGCAGCACCGTTCGATCCCGCTCCATGGCCAGACTGAGGGCCAGGTTGATGCAGGTATGCGTCTTGCCTTCTCCTGCCACCGCGCTGGTGACCAGGATCAGGTTGCCGTCCTCGGCTTTCGGCACACCCACTCCGAACGCGTTAGCGATAAGAGGCCGCTTGATACGTCGATACTCGTCGGCCAGGCGTCGCTGGTATTCCTCCGGCACCAGGAAACCGGCCTCCGAGAGGCGATGCCGGTCCAGGGTCACCTGGGGGCTGGCGCCCGGCGGCCGGACGGATCTCGGCGCCTCGGAGTGCGATTCCGCCGATGGGGCGGGTGGCCTGGAACGGCGGTTCGCCAGCGTGCCGACGACGTCGCTGGACGGCGAGCCCTGCTGCTGCTTGAGACGGTTCAGTGCCTTTTCAACGAAACTCATGGGTACACCTCTTGCGCACTCAGGCAATAATCCCCTGGGCGATGGAAGTCAGCCGCGGCAGGCCCAGGTAGACCACGCCGAAGAACACCAGCAGCAGCGCCAGCCCGCCGACGAACCCGAGCTCGGCCCTGCGACGCTTCGTCTTCGCATTCTGGGTCCAGGCCAGGGAAACGGAGCCCAGCACGGGGACGTGCAGATCCTGGTAGACGCTGTCCGGCGATATGTAGACGGGCTTGAGCTGGTGCAACAGAAAAGTCAGGCCCGCGCCAGCGCCGAGGGCTGCCAACAGCACCATGACCAGCAGGCGCGTCCGGTCCGGCGCGACCGGGAACTGCCCGGCGATGGGCGGCTCGATGATCCGGAACTCCAGCTGCTTGCCGCGACGCTTTCGCTCGATGTCCATAGCCAGGTTCTCACGGCGCTGGAGCAAGCCCTCGTACTGGGCCCGCATGACTTCGTAGTCGCGCATTAGCCAGTGCCATTCGCACGTTCTCCACCAGCGCGCCAGTGCCGGAACCGGACTGCAGGAGCGGGCCCAACTCCTCCTGGCGCTTCTCCAGTCGCTCGCGCAGCGACCCGAGGGTCTCGCGGGCGGAGATCACCGAAGGATGCTGGTCGGTGTAGCGCAGGCGCAGCTCGTCCAGGTTCTTCTCGGCGGCCACAATCTGGGCTTCCAGCTCGGCGATACTGGCCGTCCCGGATTCCTGGGTGCTGGACTCGGACTGGCTGAGCCTCAGCTGCTCCTGCAGCGCGCGGCGCCGGTCCTGCTCGATCCTGAGATCGGCGCGGATCTGGCGACGCTCGTCCTGGAGTGAGGCCAGCCGGGAGAAGAAGCCGCCTCCCTCCCCCAGTATTCCTGCATTTTGGCGCTTGAAATCGGCGACCCTGGACTCCGCGGCCTCGAGCCTGTCCCGGTAGGTGGAAGCCTGGTCGTCGAGGAATTCCAGCGCCTGGACGTCCTCCCGAAGATCACCCTCGAGGGACTGCTCCTGGAAGGTGTTCAGCAGGCTCTGCACGACGCGCTGGGCGGTCTGCCTGTCCGGATCCTGATAGATGATGTTGTACACGTTGGCTTCGAACCGCCCGCCCCGGCGGGAGCTCTCGCCTTCCGAACGCACCGTGATCTCGTCCTGCAGATCCGCCACGAGCTCCTGGAAGGCCGCCGGATCCGCCGCCCGCAGGTCCAGGTCGGTTTCCCGGGCCACCCTCTCGAGGTTGGGCGTGGCCAGGATCTGGCGCCGGACGTAGGCCACCTTCATCTGGAGGTCCTGCTCTTCTTCCCGCCCGGCTTCCACGAGCGGATCCCGGGCGCAGGTGTACGTGGACACCCGGGAT
>JARRON010000090.1:0-2724 GCA_037383845.1 Gammaproteobacteria bacterium | reverse complement strand
GGAGCACACTCCCGCCTCGCGCGACTCCTCTTGCTTGCCTGCCCCCAGGCACGCCACCGATTCCTCCCCTCTCCCGACTGGCGCAGCATCTGTTGCTCCCCTCTTCCGCCAAGCACGGTACCTTTTGCTCCCCTCTCCCGTCTGCGGGAGAGGGGCTGGGGGTGAGGGCATGAATCACCCGGAGACCCGCTCTTGACGCCTGAGCTCATCGTCCCCGTCGCCCTCGTGTTCGGCCTGATCGTGGGCAGCTTCCTGAACGTGGTCATCCACCGGCTGCCCATCATGATGCACAGGGACTGGCGCGCCCAGTGCGCCGAGGAACTCGGCGTCGAGGTGAAGGATCCGGAAGCACCTGAAGGCCGTTTCAACCTCGTTGTGCCCCGCTCCCGGTGTCCGGCGTGCGGCCACCAGATCAGCGCCTCGGAGAATATCCCCGTCCTCTCCTGGCTGCTTCTAAAGGGCAAGTGCTCAGCCTGCAGCGCGAAGATCTCCGCCCGCTACCCGGCGATCGAGATTCTCACCGGGGTTCTCTTCGCCATCACAGCACTGGTAGCCCTTGCATTCATCGACATCGACGAGCAGCTTCTGCCCGACAGCCTCACCCTTCCCCTGCTCTGGGCGGGGCTGCTGTACAACCTGTTCGCCGGCGAGGCCGCCTTCGCTACGCTCGAAGACGCCGTGATCGGTGCGGCCGCCGGGTACTTGAGCCTAGGGCTGGTCTACCAGGGCTTCAGGCTGGCCACAGGCAAGGAGGGCATGGGCTTCGGCGACTTCAAGCTGCTGGCCGCCCTGGGCGCCTGGCTCGGCTGGCAGATGCTGCCCCTGGTGATCCTGCTCTCGGCGGTGGTGGGCGCGCTCATCGGCATCGCCATGATCGTTGCACTCGGCCGGGACCGGCAGATTCCCATCCCCTTCGGTCCCTATCTCGCGGCGGCGGGCTGGATCGCCCTGGTCTGGGGCGACGCCCTTACCGCCGCGTGGCTCAACTACGCCGGCCTGTGAGCGATCCGGGAACCCCCGAGAGAGGACCGCTCCGCATCGGGCTGACCGGCGGCATCGCCAGCGGCAAGTCCACGGTGGCCCGCCAGTTCGCGGCCCGGGAGGTCCCCGTCATTGATCTCGACGTGATCTCCCGGCAGGTGGTGGAACCGGGTACCCGCGGCCTGGCGGCCATCGTCGAGGCCTTCGGCGGCGACGTGCTGGACGCCTCGGGGCGGCTGGACCGTGCAAAGGTCCGAAACCGGGTCTTCGCCAACCCGGACCTTCGCCGGCGGCTCGAATCCATCCTTCATCCCCGGATCCTGGCGGAGACCGTCCGGCAGTGTGAGGCCGCCGGGGGGCCCTACCAGGTCGTGGTCATCCCCCTGCTGGTGGAGTCGGGGCTCACAAGCTGGGTGGACCGGGTGCTGGTGGTGGATGCCGACCCGGAAGTGCAGGTAGCTCGGCTCGTGGCCCGGGACGGCGGCGAGGAGGCCCAGGCCCGGGCCATCCTGGCCGCCCAGGCCAGCCGGGAGGACCGGCTGGCAGCAGCCGACGACGTCATCGAGAACTCGGGCTCGATGGATGTGCTCCACGAGGCTGTCGAACGACTCGATACGGCCTACCGGGTCATGGCGCGAACCGGCGAAACCAGGGCCCGGGGAATCCGCTTGCCCTGACCGGCGGCGTGTTAGAGTTAGGCGATGAGCCACGGCGCTGCCAGCGCGCCTGCCGCCGCCGCGGCGGGCAGCGTTATCGTGTACGAACAGCCGCTTTCCGAGCGGATGCGCACGTTCCTGCGCCTGGACTTCCTCTCCCGCCAGGCCCAGTTCCACGCCCGCCAGGAATCAGCCTGGTCCACCCGCGCCGCCGTCAGCAGCCTCATCGAGATCCTGGCCATCGTGGGTCGGGGCGACGTCCGTAGCGACGTCCTGAAGGAACTGGAACGCCAGGCCGCAGCGCTGGCGCCCTTCGCCAACCGCCCCGGCGTGGACCGCTCCCGGCTGGACGCCCTGCTGGAGCGGGTCAGTGCCCTCAGGCAACAGCTGTCCTCCATCGGCGCGCACTACATCCTGCCCCTGAAGGAATCGGAGTTTCTCGCTTCCGTCCGGCACCGGAGCGCCATTCCCGGCGGCACGTGCGAGTTCGACCTGCCGGACTTCAAGCATTGGCTCAACCTGCCCTACGAGCAGCGATACGGCGATTTCCAGGCCTGGTTCAGGCACATCAAGCCCCTGTGCGACGCCATCGGCCAGCTTCTCTGGCTGACCCGGGAGTCCGGCACGCCCAAGCCCGTCGTCGCCGCCGGCGGCATGTTCCAGCACCAGATCGACCGGAATACGACCTGCCAGCTCGTACGTGTCGCCCTGCCTTCCCACACGGAGTATTTCCCGGAGATCAGTGGCGGGCAGCACCGGTTCACCGTCCGTTTCCTGACCTGGACCGGCCCGGAGCACCGGCCCGCCCAGGCCAGCGAAGACGTGGAGTTCGAACTCGCCTGCTGCTAGCCGTGGCTGATCCTTCAGGGAAACTGGAAGTCCCCTGCCCCAACTGCGGCAAGCCTGTCGCCTGGAGCACGAGGTCCAAATGGCGGCCGTTCTGCAGCGAGCGCTGCCGGCTGATTGACTTAGGCGCCTGGTTCGACGAGGAGCGCAGCATCCCCGCGGAAGACACACCGCCGGACGAGGAACCCGAGGCCCACTAGGGCATGATTCGGCGGCTGCTGCGCTGGATCCTTGTGGTGCT
>JARRON010000089.1:0-3198 GCA_037383845.1 Gammaproteobacteria bacterium | reverse complement strand
CCGGGTGACCGTCGTGGCCACGGGTCTCGGTCAGCCGGCTGTATCGGCCGGCGCGCCGATGCGGGTCGTGCGGCGTTCCGAAACGGCTCGTGCCGAGCCGGACTATCACGATCTGGAGAAGCCGACGGTACAGCGCAAGCGCGCCGTGGGCGACGGCATCAGTGACCTGGGACTGCAGGAGGATCTGCTGGACATACCGGCATTCCTGCGGCGCCAGGCCGACTGATCGCGATACCTCCGCTCTGCCGGGGCGCTCGGCCGCGGGCGCCCCGGCACAATTTTCTTGCAGTGCAAAAAATATCCGTGTTACCTTTTATGTCTTAATGCGTGAAGCGTGCTCAGTAAGTACTTGAAGTTTCGGGCTTTCAGGACGGCCGGGAGTCGAGGACCGAGCGCGACACGCCTCGCTTGACGGGCTCCACGGCGACGAATCGTCGATGGAGTTGCGAGCTTGGGTGCTAACATAAGTTAAATCCACGTTCCGGCCCTGGGTGCCGGGCCACAACGTGCGTTCGGGCTCGCGGGGGGAGCGGGTCTGCGCCAGGGAAATGCAGGAATGCTGAAGCAAAGAACCTTGAAGACGGCTATCCGTGCTACCGGCGTCGGACTGCATTCCGGACAGAAGGTCTTCATGACGCTGCGACCGGCCGCGCCCAACACCGGGATCGTCTTCCGTCGCGTCGACCTGGAAGAGCCGGTCGAGATGCGGGCGGATGCACGGCTCGTCGGCGAGACCATGCTGGGCACGACCCTGGTGCAGGACGGCGTGCGCGTGGCGACGGTGGAGCACCTGATGTCGGCCCTGGCCGGCCTGGGCATCGATAACTGCTATGTCGACCTGAGTGCCGCCGAAGTGCCGATCATGGACGGTGCGGGCATCGAGGAGCAGAACGCGCCGAAGAAACTCGTGCGCATCCGCAAACCCGTGCGGGTCGAGCAGGAAGACAAGTGGGTCGAGTTCCGTCCCTTCAATGGATTCAAGGTGAATCTGGAGATCTCCTTCCAGCACCCGGTGTTCAGGAAGCACGGCCAGCGCGCCTCCATCGACTTTTCGACCACTTCGTTCCTGCGCGAGGTGGCGCGAGCAAGGACCTTCGGCTTCATGCGGGACATCGAAGCACTGCGCGCCAGGAATCTGACGCTCGGTGGCAGCATGGACAATGCGATCGTGCTCGACGATTACCGGATACTGAACGAGGACGGTCTGCGCTACGAAGACGAATTCGTGAAACACAAGATTCTCGACGCCATCGGGGATCTCTACCTGCTCGGTCACAGCCTTGTCGGCGAGTTCAGCGGCTATCGGTCGGGACACGAGCTGAACAACCTGCTGGTACGCCGGCTGCTCGAAGACGAGAAAGCCTGGGAGGTCGTGACCTTCGAGGATCGCCGCAAGGCGCCCATCTCCTACGCCGGTCCGGTCTTCGCCTGACTGTGGCCTGACATATTCGTCCGACCGGGCCGGTCGTCCGGACCCCGGTTCAGCCCTGCTCGTCCTCCCGTCGCGGTCGGACCGTAACCCGGCATTCGGTTGCCGGGAATCCCGCCGCCTGCGCCGCGGCCACGGCGTCTTCGGAGAGGAACCGAAAGCGCGCGGCCCAGGCCGAAGAGTCCGCCACCAGCACGAGCGTCTCGTCCTCCCGCAGACCGGCAGAAACGAGGTGAGCCCGGTCCTCGGGAGGCAGCGCCGAGCGCACGACGCCGGTCAGGGTCTGCATGCGACGCGCCCGCTCCGCGAGATCAGCGAGCGCCGTACCGGGTCGGGTCAGAAAGGATTCCAGTTTCTTTTCGTTCATCGGGCCCGCGATTGTGATAAACGGCTCACAGATTGGTGCATGAAACGTGTCACGGCAAGGCAGTTCCTTGATCTGTAGCCGCTCATTATGCATATTGACGCCTTCGAAAAGGGCAAACCCGGCGCAAGCCGGGGACGCAAAGCTACCGGTCCACGGGCCGCAGAGCCCGGGGACAGCGGGGTTGCCGAATTGACCATAGTGAGCAAGCCGATACTATTGCACCGGGCGGGCGCGATGACGCGTACTGACGCCCCGATCGGCCATTCGTCGAAACAACACAACAACTTCGGGCGGAATCGCCACAAATGAATATCGTCATATTCAGACGCGGACGCGCGGGCGTGAGTCAGCTCGATCTCGGCGCGCCCGTCCCTCTTGCGGTGGCCGGTATGCTCGTCGCCCTCTTCACCGGTGCGGTGTTCGGTGGCGGATACCTCTACGCCAAGCGGAATGCAGCGCAGGCGGACATATCAGAATTGCGCACTCTGTCCGCTCAGCTCGAAGCGCAGCGGCGTGAGATCGAGACGGCGCGGAGTGACACCGAAGAGACCCTGGACGCACTGGCCATCCGGCTCGGACAGATGAATGCGCACGTCATCCGACTTGACGCGCTCGGCCGTCGTCTGACCGAGATGGCGGAACTCCAGGACGGAGAGTTCGATTTCGAGTCACCGCCGGCCTTCGGTGGTCCCGAGGAGCCCGAGGAGCTCGGCAGCGGCGGCGTTGCCGATATCCTCGTCTCGCTGGATGAGCTGTCGGAACAGTTGCGCGATCGGGAAAAACAGCTCGGTGTGCTTGAAAGTGTGCTGCTCACCCGCAATCTCAACGAACAGATCAGGCCGGAGGGCCGTCCCGTGACCTCGGGCTGGCTTTCCTCGTATTTCGGCCGACGGACGGATCCGTTCACCGGCAAGCAGGCCTGGCACAAGGGCGTGGATTTCGCCGGCAAGGCCGGCGCGGAAGTGATCGCCATCGGCGCCGGCGTCGTGACCTATTCGGGCAATCGCTACGGCTACGGCAAGATGGTGGAGATCGATCACGGCAATGGCTATGTGACGCGTTATGCGCACAATGCCGAGAATCTCGTGAACGCGGGTGATGAAGTCAGCAAGGGCCAGATTATCGCGCACATGGGGTCGACCGGACGGGCGACGGGCCCCAACCTGCATTTCGAGGTATTGTACGACGGCAAGGTGGTCAACCCGCTCAAGTACATTCGCGCCACCGGCGGCTGATCTCGCACGCCGACGGCCGGCGGTTTCCGCGGCCGGCTTTAGACGCGGCATAGCCGCTGCCCTTAAAATACCCGGATTCGGGCGAATCTCACCTGAGCGCCAGCGCCGCGAAGGCCACTGGCGCTCGTTCGTGTTTCAGGACGGATAACCTAGTGGCATTTTTCACA
>JARRON010000088.1:0-4793 GCA_037383845.1 Gammaproteobacteria bacterium | reverse complement strand
GACCAGGGGGAGGTTCGAGCGGAGCTGGAGGCGCGTCTGAGTCGCTGCGCCGGCCTCGTCGGGCCGGAGGAGAGCGTTCTCGCCGAGGCGTCGGCATGGGTCCGGCGCGCCGCCGAAGCGGGTGATCCCGTGGCCCGCGCAGATCTGGCGCTCTCCGGCGAAGCGAGCGGGCCGAATGCCTATGCGGGTGTTTCCCGGGCTGAGCTTGTCCGGGAGGCCCTGATCCGGCGACCGGTGGACGCCATCCCGCTCGCCGGCGCATACGCGGCGGCGACAATCCCGGCGCACACGCAACCTGGTTCCCCCGACGCGTCGGCGGAGACCCGCGAGGCCGAGTGGGCGAACAACGCATGGTGGCTGGCAGAGTGCGCCGTGGCTCACACGTGCGAAAGGGAACGAGCACTCCAGGGCCTGCGCGACGTCTACGTGGAGTATGAGATCGAGGAAATACTGGCCAGGGAACAGCTGATTCTCGGGTCGGTGGCAACAGGCCAGTGGACGGACGCGACGCTGGAGAAGCTCGGCATTCTCGCGCCGTAAGCTGCCCTTCACACGGTCGCTGCTTTCCGGTGGCCGGGAGCGGGCCTCAGATCCGCATCCGCGTCCCGATCTCGTAGACCTGCTTGACCGGCAGCTCGAAATACATGCTGGCCTGTCCGGCATTGCGGGCCAGGTACACGTAAAGCCACGCGCGCCACTTGGGAAGGCCGGGCGTGGCCACCGGCAGGCGGCTTTCCTCGCCCAGGAAATAGGTGACCTGGTCCAGGTCGATGCCCAGGCCGTGGTCCCTGTTGGCCCGCGCCAGATCGTCTACCGGATGCGGCGTTTCCATGAAGCCGTAATAGGCCACGATGCGGGTGATGTCATCCCGCAGCTGTTCAACTTTCAGGCGCTGGTCCGGAGGCACCCGGGGCTTGCGCAGCAGCTTCGCGGTGTAGAGGACGATTTCCCGGTGCAGGGCGCGGTTGTGCTCCAGGTTCTGGATCAGCGGGAAGGGCGTCCCCTGCTCGTTCCTGGCGAGGTAAACCGCCTGGCCGGGCACCCGGCGGTAAGCGGCGCTGCCGAGCTCCGCCAGGTACTCCCGCACCGGCTTGCGGCGGTTCCGCATCTGGCGCTTCTCCGTGGCCTGGCCGCGCCGCCAGGTTGTCATGACCAGGTAGATCAGGGCCGCAATCAGCACCGGCACCCAGCCGCCGTCGGCGAATTTGATGACGTTGGCGCTGAAGTAGGCCAGGTCGAACGCCAGGAACACCATCGTCAGAGGCAGCGCGATCGCCAGCGGCCACCCGAACACCCGCCTCATCGCCAGGTGGAACAGCGCCGTGGTGATGAGCATGGTGGCGCTGATGGCTATGCCGTAGGCTGCCGCCAGGTTTCCGGAGCGCTGGAAGGACAGGACCAGCCCCACGGTGGCCAGCAGCATCAGCCAGTTCACGGAGGGCACGTAAATCTGGCCGTGATGGTGCCTGGATGTGTGCACGACCTGCACGCGGGGCAGGTAGCCCAGCTGGAAGCCCTGGAACGTCAGCGAGAAAGCACCCGAGATGATCGCCTGGCTGGCGATGATGGTTGCGAGGGTAGCCAGCAGCACGGCCGGATACAGGGCCCAGTCCGGGAAGAGCTGGTAGAACGGGTTGGAGACTTCGCCGGGCTCGCCGAGGATCAGGGCGCCCTGGCCGTAGTAGTTCAGTAGAAGGCCGGGCAGCGCGACCGTGTACCACCCGAGCCGGATGGGCGCGGTGCCGAAGTGGCCCACGTCCGCGTAAAGGGCCTCGCCCCCGGTGACGACCAGGAACACGATGCCCAGGATCACCAGGGCATGGGCGCCGTTGCCTGCGAAGAACTCGAATGCGTGCCACGGGTTGACGGCGGCCAGCACCGCCGGGTTGCCCACGACGCCATGCGCTCCGACAAGACCCAGGCTGGCGAACCACACCAGCATGACCGGCCCGAACATGCGCCCCACGCTTGCAGTGCCGAGCTTCTGCACCAGGAACAGGCCCGCCAGGATGGTGATGGTGATGGGCACGATGTAGGGCTTGAAGGCCGGCGTGGCGACTTCCAGGCCCTCGATGGCGCTCAGCACGGAGATGGCCGGGGTGATCGCGCCGTCGCCGTAGAGCAGCGCCGCGCCAAACAGGCCCAGGCCCATGATCCATCGCCTCCCGTCGCCCTTGGAATGGCGTTTTACCAGCTCCATGAGCGCCAGGATGCCGCCCTCGCCGTCATAGTCCGCCCGCAGGACGAAGGCGAGGTATTTCACCGAGATGACAAGGATGAGAGACCAGGTCACCAGCGAGAGGACACTACGCCGAGCGCCGCCAGCGAGAGCATCGGCAGCCCCGGCGCGGACCGAGACCCTGGACCGTTTTTTCCGTTTGAGGACAGCTGAGCCTCCCTCCCGAGAACGCCGTGGCCGCCGCCGCTGGTGACGGCGGCGGCCCCTGATTCTAGCCTTCCGGCCGTCGGGGGTGGGGACGCGCAGCAGAAAGCCCGAGGGCCGGAAGAAAAGGACCGCCACGGGGGCGGTCCTTCGGGGAGTCTGGTGGGCCGTCAGGGACTCGAACCCCGAACCTACTGATTAAGAGTCAGCTGCTCTGCCAAATTGAGCTAACGGCCCTTTGGGAAGCCCGCTAATTTAGCCCCCGCCCGCGACGATGTAAAGTGGCAGCGTTATGGCTGATCTACTTCCCGCACGGCCCGCCGGGCACGGCCCTCTCCAGGGGGGTCGGCCGTGATGTCCCGGAGACGCAGCGGAGACTCCGCAACCGGGTCGTCCGATGGGGCGTGGCGCGCCGGCAACGTGCTGGCCTATACCGCCCAGGCCCTGCGCCTGGTGTGGCAGACCAACCGCCGCCTCGCGATCGCGCTGGGCATCCTCACCGTCACCGCCGGCGCGCTTCCGGCCGTGGTCGCCTGGGTGGGCCAGCTCATCATCGATGCGGTGGTGGCGGCCCTCGAACTGCCCTCCGGCGGGCGGGGAGAGGCGCTGAACCGGGTCTACTACCTGGTGGGGCTGGAGGCCCTGGTCGTGGCGGGCCTGTCCGCGGCCCAGCGGGGCATCACCACCTGCCAGTCCCTGCTGCGCGCCCAGCTCGGCCACCGGGTCAACGCCATGATCCTGGAGAAGGCCCTGACCCTGGGGTTGAAGGATTTCGAGGACGACGAGTTCTACGACAAGCTCACCCGGGCCCGGCGGGAGGCCTCCACCCGGCCCCTGAGCCTTGTGACCCGCAGCTTCGGGCTGGTCCAGAACTCAATTTCGCTGGCGAGCTTCGCCGTGCTTCTGGTGCAGTTCTCCCCCTGGACCGTGGTTATCCTGGCGCTGGCCGGGCTGCCGGCCTTCCTGGCGGAGGCCAAGTTCTCCGGGGACGCGTTCCGGCTGTTCCGCTGGCGCTCGCCGGAGACCCGCAAGCAGATGTACCTGGAAACGGTACTTGCACGGGAGGATTACGCCAAGGAGGTCAAGCTTTTCGGCCTCGGTCCGCTGCTGCTGAACCGTTACCGGGAGATCTTCCGGAAGCTGTACCGGGAGGACCGGGCCCTGACCCTGCGCCGGGACGCCTGGGGGCTCGGCCTGGGCCTGCTGGGGACCTTCGTGTTCTACGGCGCCTATGCCTGGATCGCGGCCACCGCGGTGGCCGGCGGGATCACCCTGGGCCAGATGACCATGTACCTGCTGGTGTTCAAGCAGGGCCAGTCAGCGGTGGCGGCCATCCTGTCTGCCATCGGCGGGATGTACGAGGACAACCTCTACCTGTCCAACCTGTACGAGTACCTGGAGCAGCCGGTGGACACGCCGGCCGGCGAACGCCGGATAGGCCCGGACCCCGCCGACGGCATCCGGTTCGAGGACGTGGGCTTCACCTATCCCGGGGCCGCCCGCGCGGCGCTGTCCGGTGTCAGCTTCCACCTCCAGCCCGGTTCGAGCCTGGCCGTGGTGGGCGAAAACGGCTCCGGAAAGACCACGCTGATCAAACTGCTGTCCCGGTTGTACGAGCCCACCGAAGGCCGCATCACCCTGGACGGGCTGGACCTGCGCCAGTGGGACCCGCAGGCGCTGGCGGGCCGCATCGCGGTCATCTTCCAGGACTTCGCCCGCTACCAGTTCCTGCTGGGAGAGAACATCGGCGCCGGGGACGTGGCGCACTTCGAGTCGGAAGACCGGTGGGCGACGGCCGCCGGCAAAGGGCTGGCCACGGACTTCATACACCAGCTGCCGGAGGGCTACGAGACCCAGCTGGGCCGCTGGTTCAAGGACGGCCAGGAGCTCTCCGGCGGCCAGTGGCAGAAGGTCGCCCTGTCCCGGGCGTTCATGCGCCAGGACGCGGACATCCTGGTGCTGGACGAACCCACCGCCGCCATGGACGCCGCCGCGGAGGCCCAGGTCTTCGAACACTTCCGCTCCATGGCCTCGGACCGGATGGTGATCCTCATCTCCCACCGCTTCTCCACCGTCCGCAAGGCCGACCAGATACTGGTGCTGTCGGATGGCCGGGTGGTGGAGCGGGGCGACCACGGGTCGCTCCTGGCCGCCGACGGCATCTACGCCCATCTCTTCGAGCTCCAGGCGGCGGGCTACCGGTAGGTCCGCAGCGCGCGTTCTCGGCTCCGCCACCGCTTCCTTCAGAAACGGCACCGCCGAAGAAGAAGGTCCCTGCGGCAAGAAGGGCGGGCCGCGCCAGCACCTGACGCGACCCGCGCGACCGTCATGTCGTCACCCGTGGACGATCGCCGGCGACCCAGGGGCACCGGGCCGTCCCGCGACGGCATCCGGACTGGCGTCAGTCAAG
>JARRON010000087.1:0-2702 GCA_037383845.1 Gammaproteobacteria bacterium | reverse complement strand
GCCTGCTCCAGGCCTTCGGCCGGGATCGCCACTTCAGACGTCATCACGGTCGCGGACGGCCGGACCGTGGCGATTGCCGAATCCATCGCGGTCATCGCATCTGCGCCATAGACGGACAGCCGGTTCGTGTAGGCCTCCAGCAGGACCTGTGCCGACGCCGCATTGGCGACGGCGGCCACCTGGCCGTCGGCCATCGGGCCACCCTGGCCGTCGAGAACGCCGTCGGTCAGGTCCGAGGCCATCGCGGCGATCACGTCGTCCGCGCTCACGTTGCCGCCCGCTGACTGGAGGGCGTCGCGGGTGCGGCGCAGGGCTTCGCCTGCGGTTTCGCTGGACTTTACGACATTGGCCACCGTGGTCTCATCGATTGCCGTTCCCATCACGTCCGGGATCAGGCCGAGGTCCAGCCCGTATCCGTATCGCCGGCTGACCGTGTCCTGGGCCTGGCTGAGCGTCTGGTCGGAAACCTCGCCGAGCTCCCGGGCGGTCGCCACCACCAGCGTGGTGAACGGGTTCAGGTTGGCAACCACGCGCGAGGACGGCCTCATCAGCGTCGCCTCGAGGGAGAAATCCGGCGCCGCCCCGGTGACCAGGTCGGTTCCGCCGGTGGCCACGACGGTGAGGGGGTAGTTCTTCCCCTGGGTCTTGATGGTCATCTCGTAGTCCGCAGTGGGCGAACTGACGCTGTCGAACTCGCTCAGGACGGTGCCGTCGGCTGCATAGACCCGGACGGTGGCGCCCACGATGGGGCCGTCCCCTACGCTCCCGGAAAGCTGGACCTCCAGGATCTCGGTTCCCGGATCCACAGGATCCGTGCCCGGGTCCCCCGGCGGCTGGACCACCGAGGGCGGGTTCGGGGTCGAGGTGACCGTGTTATCGCCGCCACCGCCGCAGGCAGCGGTCGCGAGCGCGGCAACAGTCAGCAGGAGGGCCTTGCGTATCAGTTTTCCCATGGGAAAACCCTCTAATCGGGGATTAGCGGAACGCGGGGGCACAGAACGACCATCCTGCCCGGAGCGGGCGATGCTTCCACTGGCGGAGGACCCGCCGGAAGGCTTCAAGATGTACCACTGGCAACCCCGCTGTCGTGGAGCCGAAGCTCTGTAGACCGGTAGCTTTGCGTCACCGCCTTTCGGCGGCTTTGCCCTTATCAGTCGGGGCGGAAAGTATCACATAAGATCGGACAGCCCTTCCCGTTTTACATAAGCTGCCCCTTTAGCTTCGGAATCTTGACGCACGTCACCTTTATGGGCCGGATTCGGGTTCCGCTGGCGGTCCTCGTTGGCCTGTTTCGGCACCCGGAAGGCCTGTGGGCCCCTGCACGGGGCCGTCGTGACACGCCCGGACGCCTCCGCCTCCGCGCCGGCCGGGTCGAGCTTGACTTCACCGGTCCCCGGCCCGGTGCGGAGGTGCAGCGACAGCCCGTGACCCGGCTGGGAGACGGGGCCGCCCCGCGGCGGGGGAATGCGAAAGTTGTCGTCACGTCGTCCGGCGGGGTTGTCCGGGCCGCTGTGTTTCCTATGGCCAGCGCGACGGGAGGGGCGGGGGAAGCATCCTCATGCCAGCGCAGCCGACGGCACGGTTCCCTTCCGCCCGACGAAGGAGCACGACCTCTCCCTGGTCCGCGCAGGCAGGCGCGATACGAGATTTTCTTTCCGGTGTTTTTCGGCGGCTGGTCGGCACCGGCGAGGATCGAGACCCCGGGGACTGCCACGAGCGGGTCGATCGGAGGCATGGGTTCGGCGTTTTCTTCCTTCGCCCTGGGAGAAATCTTCCTCCCGCTCCGGCAATGCCTTGCCCCGGAAGTGCGTGCGGACGGCAGATGCGGCCTGGCACGACCGTTGCAACGCTCCAGGGGAATCCAGCCGACATTCGATCCGGAGGACCGTAATGAGCCGTATCGCCACCATCATCGCCGCTGACTTCGAGGACAGCGAACTGACCGTGCCCGTGGACAAGCTGAAAGAGAACGGCCACGAGGTCACTCTCATCGGCCTGAAGAAGGGGGAAACCCTGGAGGGCAAGAAGGGCAAGGCTACCGTCACCACCGACGCAGCCTTCGCAGACGTTGACCCCGACGACTTCGACGCGCTCCTCATCCCCGGCGGCTATTCGCCGGACCAGCTGCGCAACCACGAGGCGCCGGTGAAGTTCGTTCAGGCCTTCGCCGGGACGGGCAAGCCCATCGCCGCCATCTGCCACGGCCCGCAGCTGCTGATCGAGGCGGGCCTGGTCCGCGACCGGCGCATGACCTCCTGGGGTTCTGTCCGAACCGACCTGCAGAACGCCGGGGCCCGCTGGGAGGACGCCTCCGTCGTCGTCGACGGGGACTTCATCACCTCCCGCCACCCGGGTGACCTGGAGGATTTCACGAATGCCCTGCTGGCGCGCCTGGACACCCGCGAGGAGAAGCAGGCCGCGAACGCCTGACCCGGCAACGGGCCTGGCCCACGACGGGCAGGATTCCCCGACCTGCCCGTCCCGCCGGCCCCGGCAGCTCAGGGGAGGTTCGAGGGCCTGTCGCTAAGGGCTGGCGGCGTGCCGGGCCTGCTGCGGCGACAGCCTCGCCTGCAGGTCCAGCAGCGGCTGCCGGTCAACGTAGATGAAGCCCTCGCCCGGGCGGTCGATGTCATTCACCAGGAGAATGACCGCGGAGAAAGCCACGGCCAGTGCCAGGCTGACGGGCAGGCGAAACGTACCGG
>JARRON010000086.1:0-2756 GCA_037383845.1 Gammaproteobacteria bacterium | reverse complement strand
CGTGCCACCGTCTGGCTCTTCGATCCCGGCGCCCAGACCCTGGTACTCAGCGGAGCGGACGAGGGCGAGGATCGGCGTGTCTCGCTCGACCGGGGCCTGCTGGGGTTGTCCGCGCGGCTGGGGCGGGTCGTGAACGTCGCTGACTGCCGCCAGGAACCGAATT
The DNA here is from genome assembly GCA_037383845.1 of Gammaproteobacteria bacterium. Taxonomy (GTDB): domain Bacteria; phylum Pseudomonadota; class Gammaproteobacteria; order Steroidobacterales; family XN24; genus JARRON01. The sequence continues at coordinate 2,593 of JARRON010000086.1, read as the reverse complement.
TTGATCCCGAAGCGGACCTGGACTACGACGACGACGTCCGCAGTCTTCTCTCGGTTCCCCTGGTGGACGGCGGCGAACTGGTCGGTGTCATGCAGGTGGTGGACAAGCAGGACGGGACCTTTACGGACCTGGACGAGCGCATCGCCGCCACCCTGGCCGCTCACTGCGTGGTGGCCATCCAGCGGGAGCGGATGACGGCGGCGCTGGTCGTCGCGGAAAAGCTGGACAGGGAGATCAAGCTCGCCAGGGAAATCCAGTTCAGCACGCTCCCCGCTGAGATGCCCATGCTGCCCGGCTACGACGTCGCCGCGATCTTCCGTCCGGCCGACCAGACGGGCGGGGATACGTATGACCTGGTACCCCTCGACAAGCACCGTATGTTCGTCCTGCTGGGCGATGCCTCGGGCCACGGCATCGGGCCGGCGCTCAGCGCGACCCAGATGACCGCCATGCTTCGTGTCTCGCTCCGTCTCGGGGCCGAGCTGGACGCCCTGTTCACCCAGGTCAACAACCAGCTCATCGAGGACTTGCCCGAGGAACATTTCATCACGGCGTTCCTGGGACTTCTCGATACCCGCGAGCACAAGGTTGATTATTACTCCGGTGGTCAGGGTCCGTTGCTGCATTTCAGCGCCGCGACGGGTGAATGTGCCTGGTATCCGCCGTCTACGTTCCCACTGGGGTTCATGGCCTACCCGGCCCTGAAGCCGCCCGAGACCATCAAGATGGAGCCGGGGGACGTCCTGGGTCTTATCTCGGACGGCGTGTACGAGTACGAGGACAACACCGGGAGACAATTCGGGACGCGGGGCGTCGAGGAGGTGATCTCCCGTCACCACCGGCGCCCGGCGCCGGAGCTGCTGGGCGAACTGCTGGAAGCCGTCGCGAGGTTCAGCGGCGGCGCTCCCCAGCAGGACGACGTGACGATGGTGCTCCTGCGGAGGGCGCCGGACGACGCCGGCTGAGCTCCGGGCCCGGCCGGTTATCCGGCTACGGAATCGGCCCGGCGTGATAGTCTCGGAGGAAATCCTCCGGGATTCGGGGACCTGATGGCGTCCCGGTACGGGTCCAGACGAAAAACAGCAGGGGGGACGATGGAGCGGCACTTCGCCAGGAGTTTCGATTCGCTCGACGGGGTCTTTGCCTTCATCGAGGAGTACCTCGATGCCGCGTCGGCAGATCCGTCCCTGTCTTATCCCGTCAGCTTCGCCGTCGAAGAGCTCTTCACCAACATGGTGAAGTACAACGCCGACGGCCCTGATCGGATCCTTATCAGCATCGAGCCGCTGGAAGAGGGGGTAAAGGTCAGCCTCGTGGACTACGACTCCGACCCCTTCGATGCTAACGACGCTCCGCCGGCGCCGGTGGATGCGCCGCTGGCAGACCGGCCGGTGGGAGGCCTGGGCCTTCACCTGATCAAGCACATGGTGGATTCACTTCACTACGAGTACGCCAACCGGCGCAGTACGGTCAGCTTTACAAGGAAAGTTGGGTCGAGCGATGTTCGAAATAAGGCTTGAAGAAGACGGCAGGATCGCCCTTTCCGGACGGCTCGATGCGGCCCAGTGCGGCAAGGCCCAGGCCTTCCTGGACGGTATCGAGAAGCCACGGGTGGTGGACATGGCGGACCTGGACTACATCTCCAGTGCCGGCCTGGGAGTCCTTCTCAGGACACAGAAGCGGTTGATGGCTTCCGGCAGCGGGCTGAAGATGGTCAACGTGAACAGCCATATCGGAGATATCTTCCGTTTCTCCGGTTTCGACCAGATTTTCGAGATACAGCGCGCGCCGGACGCTTGAGCCCGGGCGGCGGCACCAACTTTTTGGCGACCTGTGTGTAGTTATGAGTGAGGCCGGCGACGAGACACTCGTTCGAGCCTGCCTCGCGGGAGACCGGCGGGCCTTCGAGCAGCTGCTGCTGAGATACGAGAAGCCGGTCTACAACGTTGCGCTGAGAATGCTCCGGACGCCGGAGGACGCGCAGGACATCACCCAGACCGTATTTCTCAAGGCATTCGAGAACCTCGCCACTTATGACGTCTCGCACAAGTTCTACAGCTGGATTTACCGGATCGCGGTCAACGAGTCCATCAACGCCCTGCGGCGAAAGGACCGCCAGGCCGATCCGCTCGGCGACCATCATGCCGCCCCGGGACCGGGCCCGGCCACTGCGGCGGATACGGCGCAGACCGACGTCCGAATCCAGTCCGCCATCGCTGCATTGTCGACGGAGTACCGCACCGTGATTGTGCTGAAGTACTTCGTGGAGTGTAGCTACGCCGAGATCAGCGAGATCCTTGAAATCGAGGAGAAGACCGTGAAATCCCGGTTGTTTACGGCCCGGCAGAGGCTCAAGGATCTCCTGGCTGCGCAGGGAGTGGTGTGAAGCCATGGCTGATGAGCACGTCCAGGCCCTGATCCAGGCGGAACTCGACGGTGAGCTGTCTGCGGCTCAGGAGGCCGAGCTGGCGAAGATCCTGCTTCGGGATCCCGAGGTCCGGGCGCTGCGGGACGCACTGGCGCGCACGGACCGGGTCCTCCGGGAAATGCCCTCCGCCGAGCCGCCGGCCGGTCTCCGGTCCAGAATCATGGG
>JARRON010000085.1:0-2785 GCA_037383845.1 Gammaproteobacteria bacterium | reverse complement strand
ATGGCTTCCTGCGTACGTACTCCCGGGTCAGCCTGGGTAGCAACTATATCGCCAGGATGTGGCAGGAAAGAGGCGACCCGGTGGCGATTGCTGGCACGGGGGCGTCGGGCAGAGGGGCGCCCGGGAAGGCGCCGGCTTGCAGCCCCGGCCTGCGACCGGATCGCCCCAGCAGCGGCGTGGGCAGGCGTCGTCGTCGTGGGGAACGAAGCGGGGGAGGGGGTGCCGAAAGGCGGCTCCGGTGACAGATCCGCTCGAGGGCAAGGGAAATAGCCGGGACAGATGGTCCGCGAGCCGGCGACGCCGGGGCGGCCGTGGCGGTGGCGCAGGTTCCGCGCTCCGGGGAGCCGGACAAGCCGACCGCCGGGTTGCCCATGCGCTCAAGTCATCGGAAACTGTTGGCATGCTCAAGAAGCCCGCTACGACTCGGCGAACAGCCGCCGGGTTGAGGAGGTTGCTGCGGCACGAGATCAGCTCGGCATCTCTCCTGATGCTTTTTCACTCAAACTGATCGGGAAGGATGGTGGGATCAAGCTGTCCAGTGGCGATACTGTGCCCATGGCGGAAATTTTCGCGCGTATCGACACGATGCCAATGAGAAGACGAGAGATACAGGCTCGCTAAGCCGATTCGGTACGGCCGGGGCAGGCCTTCATTCGGTGCTCAGGGTATCGCCCTTACAAGGCCGAACCGTCAGCTTCTGGCCGTTACCGGACCGTCAGGAGCCTGGTGTGGGAAGACCCGGGCCAATAGCTCCCGCCGACTACCCGGAGACCGTCTGTTTACGATCTCGATCCGCCAATCGTAATGAGTCTCGAGATGAGAAGTCGCTCCGGACCATCGCTTGCAGGACGAGGGAAATTGGGCGATAAGTCTGGTGAACCGATGCTATCCGACTGGCAACTAGACATCTGCTGCTAAGCATGAAGTACCTGATTTCAGCGACGTTGATTATCGTGGGGGTTATCCACCTTCTCCCGATGAGCGGCGTTCTGGGAAGCGCAAGACTTACGTCGCTGTACGGGCTCGACTTCAACGAGCAAGATCTTGAAATTCTCATGCGACACCGCGCAGTCCTTTTCGGCCTGCTTGGGGCATTCATGATCGTTGCGGCATTCAAACCCGCGTACCAGACAATCGCCTTCCTCGGCGGTTTCATCAGCGTGCTTTCGTTCCTCTACCTCGCCTGGTCGGTGGGTGGCTACAACGCGCAAGTCGGGCGGGTCTTGTTGGCCGATGTGGTCGCGTTGGGCTGCTTGATTGTGGGAAGTGCGGCTCACATCTACCTCCAGCGGGAAGCCTGACGATTTCCGCAAAAAGTTGGCCGCCCTGCTGTGCGGGTCGAACATACGCCGTGGCGCACGCTTGGCGACGTCTGTTCCTGGCCGGTAACCGCCGTCCCAGGGGCTGATCCGGGCCCGGGTTGCGCCCATGGTTCCCTCATGAGCGCGCAAACCGTATGTTTCCGACCCATAGCGGCCTGTTAGCGTTTCTTGAAGGAACTCGATATAGGCAGGCTCCACATCGACATCGTGCGGCAGTTCCGACACTATTCGGCGGTCGGGGGAGTCGGGACCATCGATGTCGTTCTTCGCTGAACTGAACAGGCGCAACGTCTTGCGCGCCGCCGCGGCCTACGTCGCCGTCGCATGGCTCCTCATCCAGGTCGCGGAGACCACGTTCCCGGCCTTCGGGCTGGGCGATTCGGCACTTCGCACGCTCATCATCCTGCTCGGCATCGGGCTGGTTCCCGCCGTCGCGCTGTCCTGGGCCTTCGACCTGACGCCCGAGGGCCTGCGCCGCGACCGGGACGTGCCCCCCGGCAGCGAATTGTCGCTGCGCACGAGGAAGTCACTGGACCGGGGAATTATCGCCGTTCTCGCTCTCGGGCTGGTCTATTTCGCGGTCGACAAGTTCGTTCTCGACCCCGAGCGGGATGACGCTCTGGTCCATGAAGCGCGCGAGGCGGCCCGCTCCGAGGCGATGATCGAAACCTATGGCGACAAGTCCATCGCCGTGCTGGCGTTCGAGGACATGTCGCCGGACGGTGACCAGGAATACCTGTCCGACGGCATCGCCGAGGAACTGCTGAACCTCTTGGCCGGGATCCCCGAGCTGCGGGTGATCTCACGGTCTTCGGCGTTCTCCTACAAGGGCAAGGACGTCAAGCTTTCGAAGGTCGCCGCGGACCTCGACGTCGCCCATATCCTGGAGGGCTCCGTCAGGAAAGCCGGCAACCGCATCCGCATTACCGCGCAGCTGATCGACGCGCGGGCTGACACTCACCTGTGGTCGGAGACCTATGATCGGGACTTCGGGGACATCTTCGCCATCCAGGACGAGATCGCGCAGGAGGTGGTCGGCGAGCTGAGGGTCCGGCTGCTGGGCGATCTTCCGGCGGCGAAGAAGACCGACCCGGAGGCCTATGCCCTCTATCTCCGGGCCGCCCACGCCATGAACCAGATGCATTCGGACAGCCCCAAGGCCACCGAGGACCTGGCGAACCAGGCGCTGGAGATCGACCCGGACTACGTACCCGCACTGGTGCTGCTCTCGCGGGCCCGGATGTATTACGCGACCTGGGGCCAGGCCACCCCCGGAGAAGCTGCGGCGAAGGCCGCCGAGGCCGCGATGCGGGCGATCGCCCTTGACCCGGACAACGCTCAGGCCAATCTGTTGCTCGACGTCCTGGATCCGCGGGCGGAGCAGGACGCCCAGTACGTCGCCGATGCATTGAACCGAGCCATCCGCCGGGCCCCGGCGGACGTCGACATCCTGCGCCGGGCGG
>JARRON010000084.1:0-9464 GCA_037383845.1 Gammaproteobacteria bacterium | reverse complement strand
GGCGGGAGAAGACAAGACATCTCAGCTTCGGATGACGTACTGGATGGACGGGCTGGATATGATTGCCGACAATCCGGTCATCGGCGTGGGTTTCGGCAACTGGCTGCCCTATTACGGTGAGCATTACGGCGCTACCGGTATCGAGTTCCGCGCCGACTATGAACTGCCACACAATATTTTTATTTACGCAGGCGCTGAGCTGGGCCTGGTGGGTCTGGGAGTTTTCCTGGTGATGGTCCTGGCGACGTTCGTTATCAATGCCAGGACGCGGGCCCAGGCCCGCCGGAACCGGGATCGTTTCTCCGAATTGATGGCCCACGGCCTGGATGCCGGCATGATCGGGTTCCTGGTGGCCGGCCAGTTCGTGACCATTCTCTACTATCCGTTTTTCTGGGTGCAGGCGTCTTTCGCCGTGGCGCTGAACCGGGCAGTTCTGGCCCCTGCGGCGCCGGACGTGGCGACGGAAGCCCGGTCTCCGACAAAACGTGCGGCGGTTGCCCGGCAAGACCAGCGGCGCTCGCCCGGCATGCTCGCTTCCCGCGTCCGCTCTCCCGGGGCCTGACCGAGCAGCAGTCGTGAGCCCGGATCCCGGACAGCCCGTCTCGACTGGCGCCGCGAATCCCGCGGGCAAGGGTGCCGCAGTCCGCGCCGCGTCCCGGGCCGGGCTGTACGGTCTTGGGGCGGCGCTGCAGAGCCTGGTCGGCTTCCTGATGCTGCCGATCTATACACGCTATCTGAGTCCGGCGGATTACGGCGTTGTCAGCCTCCTGGCCGTTTTGAATGGCTTCGTCGGATTGTTCTTCGGCATGCAGGTGGTGACCGGGCTGTTCCGGCACTATTTTGCAGAGAAGGACGAAGCGGGCCGAAAGGCGGTGATCTCCACCGCGATCGGTCTGGCAGTGGTCGGCAAGCTGCTCGGGCTCCTGACGCTGTGGGCGTTCGCCGGGCCGGCAGCAAGCTTCATGTTCGGCGAGCCAGGTTATACGCAGTACGTGATGCTTTTTGGCATCACGCTGGTCACCGACGCGCTGGTGTTCATCCCGATGCAGTACCTCCGGGCGCTGGACCGGCCCGTGGTGTTCGTGCTGGTCAGCGCGGCGAAGCTATTGCTGCAGCTGGTACTGAACATCTGGCTGGTCGTGTTCCTCGGCATGGGGGTCATGGGCGTCATCATCAGCGGCGTCGTGGGAGGCAGCGCCATCGGGCTATTGATGTCCGGCTGGGCCCTGTCTCGCACAGGCCTCCGGTTCGACCGGGCCACCGCCGGCAAGCTGTTCAACTACAGCTGGCCGCTGGTCGTTGCCTCGTTCATCTCTCTTTACGTCACCATGGGCGACCGGTACTTCGTGCGACGATTCATAGGCCTGGACGCGGTAGGGCTCTATGCGCTGGCGTATCGCCTCGCGATGGTCCTGCAGGTGCTCATCGCCAAGCCCTTCAACCAGTACTGGGGAGCCGAGCGGTTCAGGGTGTTCCAGGAGGGTGCGGATCTGGGGATTTACCGGATAAATTTCCGCTTCCTGTCCGCACTGCTGATCGCGGTGGGATGCGGGCTTGCCCTGTTCGCGCCTGAATTCCTGAAGGTGATGTCCGACAAGGCGTTCTGGCCGGCCGCAGCGCTGGTACCGGTGCTGGTGCTCGCGAAGATCGTCGACCAGGTTGGCCGTTTCAATGCGCTGGGGCTTTTCGTAGCCGACAAGACGCCTGAGCAGATCAGGGTGTCGATACTCGAGGCGCTGGCCGCCTCGGGTTTCTTCGTCGGCCTGATCCCGCTCATCGGGGCCCAGGGTGCGGCACTCGGTCTCCTTGCGGCGGCCCTGGCCCGGCTGTGGTGGTCGGGCCGGAAGGCTTCCGAGCACTTGAACCTGGGCCTGCCGTGGCGGGATTTCTGGCTCGCCGTCGGTATCGCCGGGCTGGCGGTCGGCGCCGGGATGCTGGGACCGTCGGACTTCTGGGAGAGCCTGGCGCTCAAGTCCGGAATCTATGTGGCCTTCACGGTTCTGCTGTTCGCGTCTCCCCTTGTCGGCCGAGAGGGGAGAAGCGGCCTGGTCGGGCTATTGCGCGAGGCGCGGGCACGCTTCGGCTCCAGGCCCGGTGTCGGAGCCGGATGATGCTGGAGTTCTTTTTCTGGATCGGGGTGATGGGCTCCGTGTACAGCTACGTGCTGTACCCCCTGATTCTCCGCCCCTTCGCGAGCCGCCTGCCGGATCGCCCGCAGCCGCTCGCCGAGGAGCACCTTCCCCTGCTGTCCGTCGTCATTGCTGCCCACAACGAGGCGAAACGTATCGAGGGCAAGCTCGAAGACGTTCTCCGCCAGGACTATCCGGCCGACAGGCTCGAGATCATCGTCGTGTCCGACGCCTCGGCCGATGGTACGGACGACCTGGTTCGGGCCTACGCGGACCGCGGTGTCGTGCGTTCGGGCCTACGCGGACCGCGGTGTCGTGCTGTTCCGGCAGGACGAGCATCTTGGCAAGGAGTCGGCCCAGTTGCTCGGCGTATCGAAAGCCACCAGCGATCTGCTCGTCTTCACCGACGCTGCCACGGAGATCGGTGCCGGCAGCTTCAGGGCCATGGCCGGACTCCTGTCTGACCCGGAGATCGGCGCCGTTTCCAGCGAGGACCGCTTCCGCAGTCGGGACGGACAGATCGTGGGCGAGGGGCTGTATGTCAGGTTCGAGATGTGGCTTCGCCGCCTCGAGTCCAGGGCTGCCGGCCTCGTGGGTCTGAGCGGTTCCCTGTTTGCCACCCGGCGCTCGATATGCGCCGAATGGCTGCCTCACGTCTGCAGCGATTTCCGCACGGGACTCGCCTGCGCCCGGCAGGGACTGCGGGCCGTCAGCGCACCGGAGGTCGTTGGCATCTATTCGGATCTGAAAGACCCGTCCAAGGAATACCCCCGCAAGAAGCGCACCATCCTACGCGGCATGACGGGACTGGCCGCTGCCCGCGAGATCCTCGACTTCCGGCGCCACGGTCTGTTCGCGTTCCAGGTCTGGAGCCACAAGATCATGCGCTGGGCGACGCCCTGGTTCCTGCTTTTGCTGGCGGTGACTTCCATCGCCTGCGCACCGCACAGCGCGATCTGCGCGCTGGCGGTGGCGGGCCAGGTGGTCTTCTATGGTCTCGCGTTGCTCGGCCTGCTGGTGCCGGGCCTCAGGGACACCACCCTGGTCCGGATCCCGTACTACTTCGTGCAGGTCAACCTGGCCATGGCGCAGGCGTTGATCGACTACTCCAGGGGGCGGCGAGTGGTTGTCTGGCAGCCCTCGGCCAGGTAGATGATCGCCCGTATCCGGCCCGTCGGTGAGCCTGTTCCTGCCCCGAAGCCGGGACAGGCGCCGCCCTGGCCGGACGATTGGAACCACTGTTTCGTGCAGTCGGGCACGGCGGCGCTTGCCCTGGCGCTCAAGGCAGTCCTGGATCAACGCAACGACGACGAGCGCCGGGTGCTCGTTCCGGCCTACGGTTGTCCGGATATCGTGTCGGCGGTCGTGTACGCCGGGGGCCGGCCGGTACTGGTGGATACGGCGCCATCAAGCCCCTTCATGGGCACAGCGTCCCTGCAGCAGGCGCTTTCCGAGGGCGCCGCTGCGGTAGTGGCCGCTCACTTCCTCGGCATCCGGCAGGGCCTTTCCGAAATCCGCCGCCTGTGCCGGGATGCGGGGGCGACGCTGGTTGAGGACAGCGCCCAGAGGATCCCGGCGTGGGAGCCGGGCGATCCGCTCGCCGATCTTGTCGTCCTGAGTTTCGGCCGGGGCAAGCCCGCCACCGGCCTCGGTGGCGGCGCGCTGCTGTACCGGGGAGACTGGCGCGAGGCCGTAGACAAGGTTCACCGCGGGTCGGTCCAGTCGGCCCGGAGGCCGGAGGGACGGTGGTGGGCGAATGCCAGGAGGGCCATGTTCAACACCATGCTCCGGCCGGTGGCCTATGGATTCGCAAGCCGTATCCCGGCACTCGGGATCGGTGAAACGCGTTACCGGATCCTCGACGCGGTGAGCGGCCTGGAACCGGGCCGCTGTCAGGCGGCGATGGCCGCGCTCCATGGGTGGAACGCCGTGCCGACGCCAGGCCAGGCCGCGCTGGAGGCCGCGCTCGGCGGCGCAGTGCGTGGCTGGCGCTGCGTTTCTACATCTTCCGACGATATCGGCCGGCGGTTGCTGAGACTGCCGGTGCTCGCACCTTCGGAAGATGCTCGCGACGCAGCTCTCGGGCGCCTGGTCGATCTCGGCGCGTCGTGCTTCTACGGGAGATGCCTTGCTGACATTCCGGGAATGCCCCCGGGGCTGGAGGGCGATGCGCCGGCCAACGCCCGGGCCTTTGCTTCACGCCTTCTTACCCTGCCGGTCCATTCCGGGGTCTCCCCTGCAGTGGCGGATCGTATCGTGGCGGAGCTGCAAGTTCTTGCGGACACTGGCGCCCCGGCGCCGGAGACGCCGTCGGGAGATATGCCTGGAAGCTCCCGGAGCGGGAGTGGAGTGACGAAGAATACGAGAGTTGATAATGATCATTTCGCACAGCCGTAGATTCATTTTCTTTTCCAACCCGAAAACGGGTTCGGAATCCGTCCGCGCGCTGCTTGAACCGTTCCAGGAGGAAGAAGTGCGGCCCTTCCGTGAGCACCGGGACGAAAGTCGCTTTTACCCGCATATGTCGCCCGGCGAAGCGCGCCAGGCCTTCCGGCTGCGCGGCCTCGACTTTGACGGGTACTACAAGTTCACCTTTACCCGGAACCCGTGGGCGCGGCTGGTATCGCTGTACGAGATGGTCCACGGGCACGCAGGAAGCGCTTTCCGCGTGCGACGGCGCATGGCTGCCCTGGCCAGCACGCTCACCGGCGCCTCGTGCGACCCTTACTTCTGCCGCTGGCTGGCACAAACCCGGCCGGACGGCCCGGGGGCGGGCGGACCGGATGAAGAGCGGTGGCAGCGCTTCGGAACCTACGCCTTCGAGAACTATGTGGCCGACGAACGGGGCAGCGAAGGAGTCGATTACGTCGTGCGCCTGGAGGGGATGGCAGAGGAGCGTCGAGCCGGACGTCGTCCACGGGATACAGGTCTTTGACGAAAAGCGCTTTGTCGATCGAGCTTCAGCCGTGCGGAGACAACGGCCACATGAAAGACGTCGCTTCCCTGAGGGAGAAGCGCGTGCCGATCCCCCATTACTATGACAGCTGGTCCCGCCATGACTCCCACAACCGCTACCTTTGGTGCCGGGTGGAAGATGAGGCCGCGGGCCGTTTCACCGGGTTTGCGGTTGAGATATCCGGAAGCCGGGCCCTGCCGGGATTTCGCATAGGCAGGGTCGAGCGAGCCGGCCGGGGGCTGCACGAGCCGTTCCGGGACGAGCTGGGCGAAATCATGGCTGCAGTCGCCCGTCGTGTCCCGAGGCTTGAGCGACTGGACGTGCAGCTTTTCGACGAGGACCCTGAGCGCCTGGCAGCGTTCGAGCAATCGATGGAAGCAGCGGGTGGCCAGCGCGTGGACAGGCCACGCTCCTACCGGAGGACGCTGGTGGTGGATATCCGGGACTCGGGTGAAGCACTCCGGGCGGAGTTCCGGCCGACGGCACGCCGGAAGATCCGGGAGTTCGAAAACAAGTCGCCGGGGTACGTGGCACCGGTAACAGATCCCGTGTATGCGGAGCGCCTCCGGAGCCTCCACGAGGCCAGCTTCCGCCGAACCCGCGGGGAGCATCCCCCTATCGACTTTGCCGATGTGCTGGCCGATGTCGCCGAGGAAGAGGCCGTCGTGCTGGGCACGTTCTGGCCGGCGCGGAAGGCGCCTGACGACCTGGTCGCCTTCGCGTGGTGTCGCCTGCACGGCGACTACGTGGTCTACGACGCCGCGGGATCCGACCGGGCCAGCGACCTGGGCCGGACACCCCTGGGCTATCCGCTGATGCTCGCCATGCTTCACTGGGGCGCAGCACGGGGTGCCCACTGGGCCGATCTCGGCGGCGTGATCCCGCCGGATTCACCGGAAACCCATCCCCTCTACGGGATCTCGAGCTTTAAGCGGCAGTTCTCCCGAAAAGAGATAGAGCCTGTCTCGTCGGAGTTCCGCTTCGAGCCCCATCCGGCGCTTTCAGCCGTGGCGAGGGGCGTGCGGGGGATGGTCGCCGGCGTGCGTCGCCGCATGTGAGGCCCACGAGCGTCATGTCTCAGATCGAGGTCGAGATCAGATCCGGGCTGGAAGGCCTCGAGTCGATGGCCATGGAGTGGCCGGCACTGACCGGGTCCGCTGAAAACGCAGGCTTCGAGCACAGTCACGGCGCGTTCCTGGCGGCGCTGAAATACCGCCTTGCTGATCCGTCCGTGACCCGCTGCGCCGTGCTGAGGCGCGGGCCCGGGTCTGTCGTCGGCATCTGCCCGCTCGTGCCGGTGCGCCGGCGCATACGGCGCCTCGGCTTCCCGGCGTGGGATCTGCCGCGGGATCCGGACAGGCCGACATCCAGTTTCGTCCTGGCCGGAATCCCTCCTGACGGCGCGCTCGGTGCACTACAGGGAATCCTTTCCCGCGACGCCCCGGGCCCCTGCCTGCTGAGTCTGCCCCGGGTGGAGCAGGGCAGCCCGACCTGGCGGCTGCTGCGCCAGGCCCCGGCGGAGAGCCTCTTCTCCATGCCGTCCGGATCCGCCATCCGTATACCGACCGTGGAGGACGCGGGGTCGCGCATCGCTGGCCTCAGCCAGAAATTCCGCCAGAACCTCCGCCGCGGCTGGCGCATGCTCGAGGAAGCTGGCAAGCCGGTGTACAGGGTCGCCCGCGAGGTCGGAGAAGTGGGCGAGGCCCTGGAGCGGTTCCTTGGACTTGAGGCGGCCGGCTGGAAGGGAAGCTCGGCGCAGGGTCACGCCATCAGATCCGATCCGGCGCTTCTGGCCTATGTGCGAGGCACGACCGGGCTGCTGGCGGCGCGGAGCCAGTGCCATGTTCATGAACTGCGGGCTGGCGACCGGCTGGTCGCCTCCCTGATCTGCTTCCTGGGCTCCGGCGAGGCCTATGCGTTCAAGATTGCCCACGACGAGTCCCTGCGCCGCGCCGCCCCGGGGCACTTGCTCCTGCAGAGGGTCCTTGAAGACTACGGCCGGGCGCCGGCTGTGCGCGCGCTGGCGGGGGGCCCGGAAGCGGGATGGTGGTCCCCCTGGCGTCCGGAGGTGACCCCGCTTCACGCGGTCTACGTCGGGCTGGGCGGCGTGAAGTCGCGGCTGGCGTTGGCACTGCTCCGGGCGGGGCGGCAGGGCTCCGCACAGTGAGCGCCTCCGGTTTCTCGGTCCGGGAATACCCGGGTCGCGCCGGCCTGGCTGCGCTGGAGGCTGACTGGAGGTCCCTGGAGGCCCCGGGGACGTCCCTCTACCTGGGATACGAGTGGTTCAGCCCGTATGTCCGGCACGCCTTCGGCGAGGATGCGAACCTGACATTCCTGCGCATCGCCGACGCGGCAGATCGGCCGGTGGCCATCCTGCCCCTGGAGGCCCGTACGGAGAAAATTCGCCGGGTGCCGACCCGTATCTGGGCGCTGATCGGCTCCCGGGAGAGCGACGTTTTGTCCATGGCAGCTTCCGCCGATTTCCTCGCGGCGGACTCCGACGTCGCGCCCGGTGCCCTCGCGGCGGCCGCGGACTATCTCCGCCGCAGGAGGGCCAGTCCGGCCTTGCTGCTCCTGGGCCGGCTCACGGCCGACTCCACTGCCTGGCGGGCGGCCGCCCTGGCCCTGAACATGCCGTGGGCGTATGCGTACCGCCGGGGAGGCTTCGACCGGATCAACGTAGATTGTGACTTCGAGGAGCTGGCCGGGCGCCTGTCGTCCAGGTTCCGGCGGAACCTGCGCGCGCGGCGGCGGAAGCTTGCCGGTCTCGGAAAGCTCCGGGTCCGGGTGACTTCGTCCCGGGAACCCGGGGCGGGGCAGGCGCTGGAGCGGCTCATGGCCGTGGAGGCCGCGGGCTGGAAGGGCGCCGACGGCACGGCGTCCGCGCTTCTGGTGAACCCGCGGACGGACGCACGCGAGTTTATCGAGTCGGTCGTCGCGGCTGAACGCGGGGCCGAGTGCCGGATCCTGGAACTGTGGGCGGGCGACGCCTGTGTTGCAGCGCAGCTATGGGTGGTCCACCAGGGCCTGATGGCGAACCTGAAGGTGGGTTACGATGAGGCCTATTCGCGCTTCGGCCCGGGCCACCTCCTCATGGAAGATGCGCTGCGGCTGGCCTGCCAGGACCCGGAAATTCGCACCGTGAGCCTCAGTTCCCACCGGGCCTGGCACGGCGACTGGCAGCCCGGGTTCGAGGCGCACCGGTGGACCTATCTGCCGATCCGGAAGATGGGAGCGGCGCTGCCGCTGGCCCTGCTTCGGCTCCGGAAACCGGGCCGCCACAGCACGGAAAGGGCGTAATCTGCCGTCGACCAACTTTACAGGGCGCTCGATTCACCGTTCGGCGAATTTTATAACCTTCTGAAATCATTGGTTTTGTTATTGTTGGCACGCATTCTGCATCTTCTTGGCCGACCGAACGACTCAGAAGTTCGGAAATTTGAAAAGCAAAGGACTGAAGGAGATAGGTCCATGAAATTTTCCAAGACTCTTGCGACTGTCGCGCTTACCGGGGCGTTTCTTTTTTCCGCCTCCGCCAATGCCGGCCTGATCGCTGTTGAACTCGACTACATCAAGTTTGCCAACGGTTCCGAGGTGGGCAACATCAGTGTCGACGGTGACACCAGGAACACGCGTGCCGGGCTCCTGCAGTTCGACACCATTTCGCTGGCTGATGGCGATATCGCAGTGGCGGACTCGCCGGTGTCGATCCCGGACACGCTGCTGGCGTTCTGCCTGCAGGTCGGTGTGCCGCTCGAAAAAGCCGCGACCGTGTATCACCTGTACGGTCTGGCTGACTACACGCCCGCCGTGGGCCTGATGTTCGGCGCTGACCAGCTCACGCGGGTCGGGCAGCTGTTCGCCGGCTTCTACGGCATGGTCGGCAGCAAGACCAACGACGCCGCCTTCCAGCTTGCGCTGTGGGAAATCGTCCAGGACGAGACCCTCGACCTCTCTACCGGCGACTTCTTCGTCATCGACGGGTTCGGTGATGCGGTTGATCTGGCCACCGAGTGGCTGGGGATGCTCGACGAGTACACTGCTGTAGAAAACCTCTGGGCGCTGAAGTCCGAGACTTCCCAGGACCTCATCTTCATCGAGGTTCCGGAGCCGGGTACTCTGGCGCTGCTGGGCACCGGCCTCATCGCCTTCGGCGCCGCGCGGCGTCGCCGGGCCAGCTACGACGGGCCTGACGTCGCTCGAAAGGGCCTATCCCAAGGAGGCGCCCGCGAGATTCGCGGGCGCCTTTTTCTATGCAGCGGTATCGCAGATAGCCCTGCGCTGCCCGGGCCCGCTGTGCTGAAATTCGACAGGACGCTCGGTCGCCGGCTGCTAGCATACGACGCCCGGGTGTTCGCAGATTGGGCGGGAGTCTTCAG
>JARRON010000083.1:0-5005 GCA_037383845.1 Gammaproteobacteria bacterium | reverse complement strand
GAGGGGAGCAAGTGGCGCTCGCCGCAGCGTCCCGTAGCCAGCCAGATGTCTGTTTTTAATGGACTTGTATCCAGTATTGCCCTGCTCGCTGGGGCAGCGTTGGCGTGCCCCGTACTGGCCGATCCCTGGGCCATGCCGGGGGACATGGTTCTCAGGGAGGACATTCAGAGGCTGGCGGATGCCGGCGTCATATCCTCCCCGGTCACGACCTGGCCAATGCCCTGGGCGACCATCGATGCGGACCTCGAGCGGGCGAGCCGCCTGGCGGAACTCCCGCCGGCTGTGCAGGCGGCCCGGGCCCGAGTCGCCGCTCGCCTGGCACGCATCCGGGGGCTCCACGGCATTCAGCCCGTGGCCGAACTTGGCGCCAGAACCGATTCGTTCTGGCTACGGGGATTCGAAGATACGCCGCGTGAGGAAAACCACATCCGGGCGGGCGCTTCCTGGATGGGCGAACGCTTCGCGGTGCGCCTGCAGGCGACATTTACCGCTGATCCGCTGCCCGGAGATCAGGAATGGCGGGCTGATGGCTCCTACGCTGCCGTGGTGCTGGGCAACCACATCCTCTCGGGCGGGGCCGTGGATCGCTGGTGGGGGCCGTCATGGGACCACAGCCTGATTTATTCGAACAATGCGCGGCCGGTGGCCGGGTTCACCCTGGAGCGCAACGTCGCGAAGCCTTTCGGGACAAAGTGGCTGTCCTGGCTAGGGGCCTGGACCTACAACCTGCACTGGGGATTCCTCGGTCATGACCGGGAGGTGCCGAACGCCCGACTCCTCGCTTTCCGGCTGGGCTTTCGGCCGACCCGCGACCTGGAGTTCGGCCTCGCCCGGACCGCCATATGGTGCGGAGAGGGGCGACCCTGCGACGCAAAGGCGCTGTGGAACGTGATCGTCGGACGGGACAACCGTGGTGGCGAAGGTATCACCGAGGAGAATGACCCGAGCAACCAGCTGTTCGCACTCGACCTGCGCTGGCAGGCCCCATTCGGAGACGGGCCATGGGCGATATATACCCAGGCCGTGGCTGAAGACGAGGCGGGCGGTTTTCCCTCCCGCTGGTTCGGACAGTTCGGTGCAGAGCTGTGGGGGTCCATCGGCCACGGCTGGCTGGCGGGCAACTGGCGGGCGCGGCTGGAATACACTGATACGCTGGTCCACTTCTGGCAGGCCGAGCCCTACTACGACCTGGCCTACGAGCATGGGATCTACGAGACCGGATATCGTTTCGAAGGCCGTTCCCTCGGTTCTTCGGCGGACGGGGACAGCGCCGTCGTGACCGCGGGTGCGTCGCTGGTTCGGGACGATGGGAGCAGCTGGAATGCGCGGGCCGGCTGGGCCGAGATCAACCGGGAAGGAGATGGCATTGGCAGGGACTTGCGCCACACGGTGACCAGCGAGGAGGTCAAGAGCCTTTTCCTGAATGTGAGTCACCGGAGGGAAGTGGTGCTGGATCGCCTGAATCTCGGTTACATTACGCTCGGTCTGGGGGTGTCCCGCCAGGACAATCAGGTCCGGGACGAGACTGATACGGAGTTCCAGGCGTTCGCCCAGTGGACGTGGGATTTCTCCGGCATATAGCCGACAGCCATTTCAGCGGAGCCACCGGGTCAGCGCCTAGAGGAATGATGCCTGCATACCTGAAGCCTTTCGTCCTGCCGATTGTTTCATTGGTACTTGCCGCGGTGCTGGCCCTCCCTTCGCCAGCCGTAGGGCAGTCTCCGCAGGGTGTCTCCGCGGAGCAGCTGCGCATGCTCCAGCAGCTGCCGGCGGGTCAGCGGGAGGCTCTCCTGCGGTCCATGGGCATTGACTCGCGGGCAGTCCCGGGTACTGACCGCCTCGAGTTCCCGCAGACGGTGATCCCGGCGCAGCCTGACGAGGAAGCGGAATTACCGGAGGTCGGGCCGGTTCGTCTCAAGCCGGGCGACACGGTGATCGTCGACCTCTCTGTCGGCCCCCACGAGACAAGGCCTGCCCCTGCGACTGCGCCGGATACCACTCAGCCTGCCGAGGATGACGTGCGCGTACGCATGGAAGACGAGGCGCGGCTGGAAGCGCTCCGAGAAGAGGCCGAGTCAGACTTCGAGGAGGCCGTCCTGCGGAATCCTCAGCTTGCCGAGATCCAGGGCCCGGCAACCTACGAGATCACCGCTGACGGACGGCTGGAGTTTCCCGGCATCGCTTCGATACTGGTGGCCGGACTCACGGAAGAGCAGGCGGCTCGGCGCATCGAGGCAGAGCCCTCGCTGCGGGTTTTCTTGGCAAGAGTGACGCAGCTTCCCCTCGAACCGCTCGGCGTGGAGGCCCTTGAGCCTTTCGGGTACTACCTCTTCAAGGGTGCGCCGGTCACGTTCGCGCCGGCGACCGACGTACCGGTGCCGCCCGAGTACGTCCTGGGCCCGGGAGACGAACTTCGTGTTCAGCTTTTCGGCAAGGAGAATGCCGAGTACAGGCTTGTCGTGGACCGGGACGGCACCATCAGTTTCCCCGAGATCGGGCCAATCGTCCTGACCGGGCTGTCATTTGCCGACGCACGGAGGCTTGTCTCCCAGCGCGTGTCCGAGCAGATGATCGGTGTCCAGGCCAGTGTCACGATGGGTGAGCTCCGGTCGGTCCGCGTATTCGTCCTGGGAGACGTGAATCGCCCGGGATCGTTTACGGTGAGCGGCCTGTCCACCATGACCAACGCGCTGTTCGTCAGCGGCGGTGTGAGCCCCTCCGGCTCAATGCGAAACATACAGCTGAAGCGAAATGGCCGACTGGTTCAGCGCCTGGACCTTTATGACCTGCTGCTCGGGGGCGACAACTCGGATGACGCACGCCTCATGCCGAACGACGTGATTTTCGTCGCGCCCCGGGGCAGGACCGTCGCCGTTGCCGGGGAGGTCCAGCGTCCCTCGATCTACGAACTGGCCGACGAATCCACCGCGGAACAAGTGATTCAGCTTGCCGGCGGCTTTTCCCCCCAGGCCATGAGATCGGATGTGACCCTTCAGCGCGTGGACGGCGATCGGGGCAGATCAATTCGCACTCTTGACATGTCCAGGCCGGAGGGAAGAAGTGCGTCAATCCGGTCCGGCGATGCGGTGTCCGTGGGAAGAATCGTGGAGGTGCTCACCGAGCACGTCCGGCTGGCAGGGCATGTCTACAATCCGGGCGCATACGAGTGGCAGCCGGCTGTCCGGCCTGGTGCGGTCCGTGAACCGGCTGAAGCCAAAGGCGGACCGGCACTATGTGCTCATTCGCCGACAGGCAGACCTGAGCGGGCCCATCGAGGTGTTTTCCGCGGACCTCGCCACTGCTCTGGTGCGCCCCGGCGGACCCGACGACCCAGTGCTGCGCAACCTGGACGAGATCACGGTGTTTGATCTCGATTCGGGGCGGACCGCCGTCGTTGAACCCATCCTCGAGGAACTCCGGCTGCAGGGCGTTTACGGACAGCCGGCCCAGGAAGTCGGGATCGGCGGCATGGTCAGGGCGCCGGGCACCTATCCACTGGAAGAGGGGATGCGGGTCAGCGATCTGATCCGGGCCGGAGCTTTCCTGACGGATTCTGCCTATGGTCTCTCCGCGGAGATAACGCGTTACAACATCATTGACGGTGAGCGCCGGGAGGCCGGCCTGATTCAGGTTGATCTTGGTGCCGTGCTCGCGGGAGACCCGGCAGCAGACATCGTTCTGGAGCCGTTCGACTACCTCAACGTCAAGCAGATTTCCCAGTGGCGTGAACAGGCCACCGTCGAGTTGACCGGGGAGGTGAAGTTTCCCGGCAGCTACCCGATACGGATCGGGGAGACGCTCCGGGAAGTCGTAGAGAGGGCGGGCGGCCTGACGTCCGAGGCCTTCCCCGAGGGCAGTGTATTCATACGGCTTGATCTGCAGGAACGGGAGAAGAAAGAGCTGGACCGTTTGCTGACCCGGCTCGAGGCGGACCTGGCCAGCATGACGCTGCAGGCAACCCGGGCAGCCGTCAGCGGTGTGCAGACCTCAGCCACCGGCAGTTCGTTGTCCGTCGGCCAGTCGATCCTGGCCCAGCTTCGCAAGACGGAGCCCGTGGGCCGGCTGGTGATCGACCTGCCGGCGGCGCTCAGCGGCGACCCGGCGTTCGACATCATCCTGGAGGATGGAGATGAGCTCTACGTGCCGGACGTCACCCAGGAGGTAACGGTGATTGGCGAAGTCCAGTATTCGACTTCGCACCTGTATAACCCGGCCTACGATCGTGACGACTATATCCGGCTTAGCGGCGGCCTGACGGTCAATGCGGACGACGAGCGCGTCTATATCGTGCGGGCCAACGGCGCCGTGGTGGCCGGGAGCGGCGGGTCAAAGTGGTTCAGCCGGGGCAGCAGCCTGGAGATTCGCCCTGGTGATACGGTGGTGGCACCGCTGGACGTGGACAGGATTCCCGGGCTTGCGCTATGGCAGAGCTCGACGACGATTCTCTATAACCTGGCGATCGCGGTGGCGGCGATTGGATCACTGTAGCCTCGCTGTAAGTCTCTGGCGAGCCTTCTTGCACCGTGCCTGAGCGCAGTTGGGCAGTGCCGGGGTGTGGGTTCCGTCAGACCGTCGCAGGCCCGAAGCTGCTGAACGTGCCGGGGCAGGCTTCTGCACTCCCAAGGTTCTCGCCATGGAAAACAGGCTCATGGTCTGAGAGGGCCGACCCGGCTTCATATCGGCGCTACGAAGAGCGATTCCGGATAGCCCTCCGGCGCGCAGCCTCGACGAGGGCTGGTGCAGCTCGGGTCCTGAAGCTTAAATGCCTGGCGGGGTAGAATGCATGGCAAACACGGAGTCTGAGGTGGGGAATGGTACCGTGAGCTACCCGCCGAACGACGTCGAACGCGTCATATACGTTATGCCACGAGATCCGTTGTCGGCCCCGGGCATGGACGACGTCGATCTCGCCGCCATCTGGAGGCTGCTCTGGAGGAAACGGTGGGTAATCGTTTGGGTGACGGCAGCTTTCGCCGCGGCTTCCGTCGCCTACGCCTTGTTGGCG
>JARRON010000082.1:0-3229 GCA_037383845.1 Gammaproteobacteria bacterium | reverse complement strand
TGCATTTGTAACGCCACCAGTTCCCCTTTCGCCGCGCACGTGCAGAGGGGCTCGGCTTCTGCCTTCGTGACATCGCCAACTCCCCTCTCCCCGCCCGCGGGGAGAGGGGTAGGGGTGAGGGGAAAACGGCTTCGGCAGCGCGCGTGGGATCCGCGGGTGTCTACTTCACCCAGAGCGTCTTGGCATTGACGAACTCCCGGATGCCGTGGCGGGCCAGCTCCCGGCCGTAGCCGGACTCCTTCACGCCGCCGAACGGCAGCCGCGGGTCGCTCTTGACCATGCCGTTGACGAAAGCCGCGCCGCATTCCAGGCGGCGGGCGATGTACTCGCCCCGGGCGACGTCCCTGGTCCATACCGACCCGCCCAGGCCGAAGTCACTGGCATTGGCCACTTCCACCGCCTCGTCCGCATCCCGGACGGTGACCATGGTGGCCACGGGGCCGAAGAGTTCCTCGCTCCAGGCGCGCATGCCAGGGGAGATACCGTCGATGATGGAAGCTGCGTAGTAGAAACCCTCCCGGTCAAGGGGCTTGCAGCCGGTGACCAGCGATGCGTCCTCGCGCAGGGCGTCGCGCACCTGGGCGTCCAGCTCGTCCCTCAGGTCCGCCCTGGCCATGGGCGCCAGGGTAGTGTCCTCGTCGAAGGGATCACCGGGCTTCAGCGCCTCCACCTGCTCGCGGAACCGTTCCCGGAACTCATCGGCGACAGCTTCCACCAGGATGAAACGCTTGGCCGCGATACAGCTCTGGCCGCCGTTCTGAAAGCGCGACTTCACGCCCTGGGCCACCGCCTCGTCCAGGTCCGCGTCAGGCAGCACGATGAAGGCGTCCGACCCGCCCAGCTCCAGCACCGTCTTTTTCAGGTGCTGCCCGGCAATCTTCGCCACGGATCTACCGGCGGCGTCACTGCCGGTCAGCGTTACCGCATGGACCCGGCGGTCGCCGATGATCTTCTCCATGCCGTCGCTTCTGACCAGCAGGGTGCGGAACACCCCGGCGGGCACGCCGGCTTCCTGGAAGACCCGCTCGATGGCCAGGCCACACTGGCTCACGTTGGAGGCGTGCTTCAATAGCGCCGTGTTGCCCGCCGCAAGCGCTGGCGCGGCGAAGCGGAAGACCTGCCAGAAGGGGAAGTTCCAGGGCATGACCGCCAGGACGGTGCCCAGCGGCTGGTACGCCACCAGGCTGCGTGACGCGTCGGTCCCGATGACCTCGTCCTCGACGAAGCCCGCCGCTTCTTCGGCGTAGTACTCGCAGACCCAGGCGCACTTTTCGACTTCCGATTTCGCCTCCGAATAGAGCTTGCCCATCTCCAGGGTAATGATTCGCGCCAGCTCGTCGGTTTCATCCCGAAGGAACTTCGCGGCTTTCGACAGCACCTCCACCCGCTCGTCCACGGAACGTCCCCGCCACTCCGGCGCGGCGGACTCGGCAAGCGACAGGATCTCGTCCACCTGCTTGTCGGAATGGCCTTCCTCGCGGAAGACTTCCTCGCCGGTGGCCGGGTTGATGGAGACAAAGCTCATGAGTTCCTCGACAGTCGTAATGCGTGGACCCCAAGTCTAGACCACGAGCCCGGGCCGGATTCTGCGCCAGACCCTCAGCGCTGTGACACTTCGAGGATCCAGTCGGCGATAAGGTCCGGGTAGCCTGCCGGGAAAGCCGGCGGCGGCGTCCGCTCGCCGCGGGGCCAGAGCAGGATCATGTGGTCAGCGCCCTCGATGATGCGGGCGTCCAGCATGTCGCCATGGGCGGGCCGCAGATCTCGAAATCGTTTCAGGGCGCGGTCGGCGTCGGAGCGATCGTCGGCGCTGCCCTTGATGAAGAGCACCGGACCGGCGTAGCCACTCCAGGCACCTGGAGAAGTCTCCATGACGCTTGCCCACCAGGCATAGGCCTCACGGGGATACACCTTGTCCGGCAGGTCCTGAGCGACGTCGAACCAGGGTTGCCGCTGAGCCTCTGCAAGCACCGAGCCGAAGTCCTCCGGAGATAGGGCACCGCGAAGATAGTCGGCCAGGGCGTCGTTGACCGCCACGGCTGCGCGCACGGCCGTATCGTCGTAGCCGGCTCGCCCCAGGCGAATTTCAATTTCCTCCGATACCTGGTCGTGGGGCGACAGCGCACTGGCACCGACCACTGCGATGTAGGCCGGGTCTACCGCCGGAGCGGCGAGGGGCATGACCCACTCCGCCTCACTGAAACCTACCAGCCCCAGGGTATCCGGGCGGGCGAACGACTGTACCGCGGCCCATGCAGAGACCGCAGCGAGGTCCTGCGCGTACAGGTCGTATCCACCCTCGTAGGTATCCCCGCCGGAACGGCCCGCGCCGCGCTTGTCGTAGGTGACCGCCGCGATGCCACGCCTCGCCAGGGTCTCGGCATAGAACCGGAACTCGGAGCGAGTCGCGGGTCCGGAGCCGTGCACGAACACCGCCACCGGCACCGGCGTATTGTCGGCGGGCATGCAGGCGGTACCGGCCAGCTTCGTGCCACCGCTGTCCACCGTGAAATCCTCGCAGGCCGGCGCCCGCAGGATTGCGGTGGCCGCCGCCATTGCCAGGACGGCGCCGGCGAGCCCAACGGCAGCAGGCAATAGCCGCTTGGCCGGCTTCAGCCACCAGGCCGCAGCGGCCAGGACCAGGACCGCCAGGGCGCACAGCGTAAGCATGGAGCGCAGCGGAAGTACGACCTCCATGGGTGTACCCAGGAGGAACGCGCAGGCCGCCCCCGCAGGAAGCACCAGCACGGCGAGTGCGAGAGCAATCCGTCGGAGCCAGGTCACCCGGTCATCTACCCTCGTCCGTTAGCCGGCTCGCCGAGCGGATCGGCAGCGCCGTGGAGCCACGTTCTACCGCCTCGCCTGGTCGGGCTCAAGCAGATTCCGCCCGCGGTATACTCGTCGCCACGCCCTAGCCCCATGCAAACCCCCAGTCCGGGCCCGTAGCTCAATGGTTAGAGCAGGGGACTCATAATCCCTTGGTTCCAGGTTCGAGTCCTGGCGGGCCCACCAAGCTTTTCAAAGGCTTAAGGTTTTATGCCGGGACACCGGGGGATTGGAATCCCTTGGTGTGGGGCATAGCCACAGTCGATACCCGTTTAGTGTCGCCGCAGTACGTCGATCTGTTCGATCATCTTCTCCGCCGCCGCCAGATTTTTTTGCAGCAGAATCAGGGCTATTTCCTGGTTGCCGATCCAGTTCCGCAACTGATCAAGCGCGACGGGGTCGA
>JARRON010000081.1:0-3241 GCA_037383845.1 Gammaproteobacteria bacterium | reverse complement strand
TCGACGTGGATGTAGTCCCGGACACCGGTGCCGTCCAGCGTGTCGTAGTCGGTGCCGAAGATCATGAGCTTCTCCCGCCGTCCCGTAGCAACCTCGCAGGCTACCTTGGTAAGCAGCGTCGCCCTGGGCGTGGACTGGCCGATTCGGCCCTCCGGATCGCTGCCTGCCACGTTGAAGTAGCGCAGGGCCACGTAGGAAGGGCCGCCCGCCGCCGCCAGGTCCCTGAGCATCCACTCGCTCATGAGCTTCGACGTGCCGTAGGGGTTGATGGGGGCCACGGGCGTGTCCAGGCTCGCGACGCCCCCGGGCGGCATGCCGTAGACCGCAGCAGTGGAGGAGAAAACGAAGTGTTGCACGCCGGCATCGCGGCAACACTCGAGCAGGTTCCGCGTGGAGCAGGTGTTGTTCCCGTAGTACTTCAGCGGGTTTTCCACCGACTCCGGCACGATTGTGTGGGCGGCGAAATGCATGACCGTATCCACGCCGTGCTCGTCGAGCAGCCGGGCCACGAGCGACTTGTCACCGGTGTCTCCCACCACCAGTTCTCCGAACATCACCGCTTCCCGGAATCCGGTGCTGAGGTTGTCCAGGACGATGACCTGCTCGCCCGCTTCGCCAAGCTGCCTGACGACGTGGCTGCCAATGTAGCCGGCGCCACCTGTGACCAGGATGGTCTTTTTCATGTTCGCTCCCACACGAAGGCGACGAAAGTTTCTTCAACAATCCCGGCATGTTACCAGCGCTATTCTCAGCGGATTGTGACCGGCGTCGCGCCGCTGGTCATTCTGCATCTGATCGCCGTGCGCTTTCCCCGGGCCAGCCTGGGAGCGTCTGTTGCCGGGCTGTCGGGCGGTCTTTCCGGCGCGTGGCGCGAAAGTTTCGCGTCGGACACACGGGGCTGTGGTTCAACGTGTCAGAATCGGGGGGCGAATCCGCAGGTGACCCTGGGCGAATACACCTTTGCCCGTCCATGAAGGTCTGACTCCGCGCCGTGCCAACGATTGCCACAAGGAACTTTGTCCTGGTCGCCGTCGCGAGCGGGCTGCTTGTGGCCTGCGGCGGGGGCGGCAGCGGCGGAGGCGGGGATGACGGCGGTGGTACGACTCCGCCCCCTGCCGTCCCGGTCACGATATCAGGCCGCGCCACCTTCGACCTCGTGCCTCACGACCGGGTCACCGGCGCCCTCGATTTCGCCTCGACGTTTCGGGAGCCCGTCAGGGGCGCCACGGTGCAGCTCGTGGACGCCTCCAACGGGGTGCTCGCGACCGGTGTGACGGACGATTCGGGCCGCTATGCGGTGGATACCAGCAGCGCCGGAGACCTGCGAATCAGGATCCTTGCGGAACGGCGCCGTGCCGGAGCGCCCGGCTGGAACACGCGGGTTGCGGACAACACCGCCTCCGGCTCGCCGACCTACGCACTGGAGACGCCGGTTTTCCAGACCGGCGGTGCCGACGTCGTCCGGGACGTCCATGCCCCGTCGGGCTGGGATGGGGGGAGCTATGCCGGACCCCGTCTCGCGGCGCCCTTCGCGCTTCTGGATGCGGTCCGGGAGGCCGAAGCCCGGATCCTGCAGGTGGCCCCGGAAACCACGTTCCCGGCCCTGCAGCTGAACTGGAGTCCCGCCAACACGCCCAGCTCCGTCTTCGTGCCGTTCTCCGGTCGCATCGTCACGACGTTTTACGACATCGACGTGGGCGGCCGGATCTGGGTGCTGGGGGACGAGGCTGTAGACACGGACGAATTTGACCGGCACGTGATCATCCACGAGTGGTCACACTACTACGAGGACAACTTTTCCCGGGTGGACAGTCCGGGAGGCCGCCACTCCCGGTCGGCGCGCCACGACCTCCGGGTGGCTTTCTCCGAGGGGTGGGGTAACGCCTTTGCTGCCATGGCCCAGGACGATCCCGACTACGTCGACACCGCTCGCCCCGGGAGCAGCCTTGGCATCTTCCGTTTCCTGGTGGGTTCGCCCAGTCCCGTGCCCGGCTGGTATTCCGAGGCCAGCGTCGAGCGGCTGCTGTGGAACTTCTACGATGCGGCCAACGACGGCCTCGACGTGCTGACCCTGGGTTACGGCCCCATCGACGCGGTGCTGCGCGGTCCCCAGCGCAATACGCGCGCCCAGACCAGCATCTATACGTTCATCGGCGCGCTGAAAGCCGCCGAGCCGGCGCGGGCGGCGGCCATCGACGCGCTGGCAGAAGCCGAAAACATCGTCAGCTCCGGGCAGGACATCTGGGGCTCCGCCGAGACCAACGACGCGGGCCGGGACCATGTGCTGCCGCTTTACACGGAGGTGTTCGTGGACGGGCCGGCGGTCAACGTGTGCAGCGTGGCCACCAGCACCATTGACGTATTCAACCGCATCGGCAACCGGCGGCTGCTTCGTTTCACAGCGGCCTCCGCCGGACGTTTTGCTTTCGAGGTCCGGGGGTCCGCCGGGAGCGATCCGGACCTGGTCATCTGGAACGGCGGCGAGGATTCTGTCGCGGAAAGCCGGCTGGACGGGATCGAGACCCGGGAGCAGGACCTGCCTGCGGGCGAGCACGTGCTGGAGGTTTACGACTATCGGAACATCGACCCGGGCGCCACGGACGTGCCGGGCACCTACTGCTTTGACGTCACAGTGAGGCGAGTCCGGTGAAGTGGGCGTGGTTACTGTTGATCGCGCTTCTCTGCGGAGCCTCGCTGGCCGGGCCGACGCCCGTTCAGCGGGAGGGCGTGGCGCCGGTCTTCCACGGTGCGGGAAAGACCGAGGGGCCCGTGGCATTGGCCGTCCGGGGGGTGGAGCGCGCTGCGGACGGAGAGACGTTTCGGCTGACGCTTAGGGTCTTGGCGCTGGCCGATCACGACGCCATCACCGTGCTCGCCTGGGGCGGCGAGGGTATCGGCGTGGACGGCCCGGGGGCCTTCGAGGTCGGCCCGGGCCGGGCGGGGAGGGCATTGGAACTGGCGCTCTCCGGGACTTGGAGTGGTGACGGCATTCCGCGGGTCTACGCCGTAGCCACCATGCGGGCTGCCGGCGAGGTGCGTCCCGGCTTCGCCCGAATGTCTGTAGACGTCTCGGAAAAGGGGTATGTGCCGCCCGGCCGTGGCCGGCTGGATACCGACGCTGGGGTTATCGTCTTCGAGGCAGAATAGGCCCATATATTAGTGAGTTATCGTCCATACTTTATTCGATATCTCATATTCTGGCATGTCCGTGAGGCCTTCTCTGGGCAAAGATCTTCCCCGA
>JARRON010000080.1:0-3306 GCA_037383845.1 Gammaproteobacteria bacterium | reverse complement strand
GCCACCGTAAGGATCGTGAAATAGGGCATGTACAGCGCTTTGGGCTGTCGGGACTTGATCGATTCGATGGGATTGCCACGCCCGCTGCCATAGAAGCGGTCGGCGCGGTCGATGAGATAGGCGTTCTGGTCGTCAGTGCGGCGCCAGAAGCTGCCGGTATGAACCATCGCCGACATATGCGGATAGTGCGGCGGTTCGGCCGCCGGGCCGACGAACACATCGGCTGGCCCGACAGGAACGCACTCGCTGGCAAGCGCGAGGCCTTTCCACAGGACCATCAGCACCACCATGGCAACAACGAAAACGCCCCGGCCCACCGCCCGTCTCCGAGTGATCCCGGGAGGGTGGACGATCCCGTCGCCACGAGTCGGGGTCGGGTCAGGGCCGAAGCCCGACGCATGGCAAAACGACATCACGGCGGTTACGGGGCTCAGAGCCCCGGCCATCCCGCCAGGCGCGCCAGGAAATCCCTGGGCGTGCGTGAAACATCTTCGTGTATTGAGACCCGCTTGACCAGCCAGGCATCCGCAGAGGCATCGTGCCAGCCGCGGTGGGTTGACGCCGCCCCGTCGTAGGTCTCCCGGACAATCCGGTAGGCGTCGGGGCTGCAGTCGCCGTTCGGATAACAGAACAAGGAAGAGTCCGCTCCGAGGCGGGCCTCGATGATCCTGCGGGACCCTTCAACCTCGTCGCGGAGCTCATCTTCCGTAAGCCCGTTCCGGAGCCGGGTATGGCGCCTCGTATGGGAGCCGAAGCGGACCAGTCCCGAATCCAGCATCTGGCGGGCCTCGGCCCAGTCCATCAGGTCCCGTTCGCCGTCCTCGTCCCGCGCCTGCTCCGGCAGGACCGCCTGGACCTGGTCCAGCAAGGCGTGCATATCGGCGTCGCTGGTGACCTTGCAGCGGCTGATGACGGCGTCCAGGAGCTCCGGCGTCGCTTCCTCGCCGACGAAATCCAGCGGAATACCGAGGCCTGTCATGTGGCGCTTGGTTCGCTCGTCCAGCTGGTGAGCGAAACGGGGCGACCACGCCTTGAGCGCCCTGGCCAGCCGGTTGGGCCAGAAACTGTAGGACGAGCCCACCATGTCCGATACCAGGAATACGGTTGCAGGCATACGCGCATCCTGCAGCACGCTGAAGCCGTAGTCGTAGTTATCCCGCCATCCGTCGTCGAAGGTTACCGCCAGGCTTCTTCCCGGCGGCGGCGTACCTGCGGCGGCGGCGCGAAGCCAGTCGTCCAGGTGCACGGGCGTGAAGTACTTTTTTGCGGTGGCCAGGTGCATGCCCAGGATTTCCGGGGAAACCAGCATGCCAGGCTGCTCCGAGGCCCGCTCGGGGTGTCCCTCGGGCAGGACACGATGGTAGGTCAGGACCAGCAGGGACGGGCCCGATCGCCAGCGGTGTGGACCGGCGGCCGCTGCCGCCGAGCGCAGCGCGGATTTGACGAGGCGCTTCACCGGCGAGATCTTCGGCCCGAGCCAGTTGGCAACGCCCAGGGGCAGCTTCTGCCAGACTTTCACTGCCGATGCCATGATGCCGCCCCCGGGGTTTAGCTCGGGTTCGGGCGTGGCGTTTTCCCGGCGGCGCTTGAGCCAGTGGATGGGGACAGGCTCGGCGCCCCACTGGCTCTTGAAGCGATAAGTGCCCTCGTCGAGCGTGGAGCGGCCGAAGTCGAACCACTTCGCTCCCGACTCGATGGACCAGTCCAGGGCCTCGCGGTACAGCAGCATGTTGACCGAAAACCGGTTGAACTCCCGCACGGACGCTGCCCAGGGAATTTCGACCGTGTCGCCCCAGCGCAGCAGAAACGCCGCGGCAACCGGCCGCCCGGACATTCGCACGATCACCAGGCGGACCATGCCGTCCAGGTGCCGGGCGAGGATCTCGAACCACCGCCGCGGATAAACCGGCGTGCCCAGGTCGCGCATATTCGCGGCAAAGACCGGGTAAAAGTCCTCCACCAGCTCGGCCCCGCCGTGGATCACCTCCGCGCCTTCTTTCAGCGCCCGCCGACACTGGGAACGGAGCTTGCTTCCGAGTTCCTTGCCCAGCGCCTCGGGGGTGTCCGGCAACTCGCGAATCATCAGGACCTTCTTCTCGGCCCGCAGCGGCCAGTCCAGGCCGTGGTCGCGGGTGTCCCGGACCTCCAGCAGGTCACATCCCAGCTCGTCGGCCAGGCCCGCGGCGGCGACCAGCAATTCCCGCGCGATGTCGGGCGAGTCGGCCAGCGGGCCGCCGTGGCTGGCGTAGGCCACGGACACCATGTGGTCGCCGAACAGGCGGCTCTTCTGCCGAAACAGCGGCAACACGCCGCGGACGACACCGGCAGTATCCCTCGCGACCAGCCCGTGGAAGGGCAGCCCGAACGCCTCGGCGACGGCATCACGATACGCGGTACCGTGGTAAACGGTGCGCCAGGGATGGCTTCCCGCGTAGGTGTCCCACTCGCGGTCCGCCCCGGATGAATGCGGGGTGATCCGGACCGGCGTCTCCGCAGGTACGGCGGTCTCGGCCAGGCGCGTTTCTTCGACCTTCATGTCCACGCCGCCGGAGCCTCAAGCAGTTGCAGGCCGGCCAGCACGTCCCGGCAGGTCCCGAACCGGAAATCCCCGAGAAGCCTTTCCAGCTTTCCCTCGCAGCCTTCGAGGCCCGTGTAGTGCCGGAACTTCGACTTCCAGGATGCCGCCGGCACCCTCGGCTGCCCCGGATCCACCTCCCAGGGATGCATGTAGAAGATAAAGGGCCCGCCCTCCTCGTTGACCGACTGGAGGCCCCACCGCGTCACTCCATACGGGTACAGCCGAAAGTAACCGCCGCCCGCTACGGGCAGGTTCATACCGGCCCGCCGGGCCGTGGACAGGGGAAATTCCACCAGCTCGGCGCCGGACGGGGTCTTCATCGCGTGGGGCCAGCGTTCGCCGTCCGGGATGCCGTAGCGGTCGTGGCGTACCGGGAAAATGCTGGAGTCGTAGACGAACCCCGCATCCACGAGTTCGTCCAGTGCCCAGAGCGAATCTCCCGTGACCGAATAACTCGCGGCACGATAGCCGAGCACAGGCTTGCCGACGATGTCCTCCAGCAGGCTCTTGGAGCGGCGGGTCTCGTCCCGGAAAACGGACCGTTCCTGGTTGTAAACCAGCTGGTGACTCCAGCCGTGGCAGGCCACCTCGTGGCCGGCAGCATCGATCTCCCGGACAAGGTCCTTCTGTCGCTCGGCCACCCACCCCAGCACGAAGAAGGTGCCTTTGACGCCCTTGCGATCGAACAGGTCCAGCAGTCGCCGGGTGTTGCGATCCACCCTCGGCAC
>JARRON010000079.1:0-4306 GCA_037383845.1 Gammaproteobacteria bacterium | reverse complement strand
CGCCACCGCCACGGCCGCCCCGGCGTCGTCGGCTCGCGGAACATCTGTCCCGGCTATTTCCCATGCCCTCGAGCGGATCTGTCACCGGAGTCGCGTTTCGGCACCCCCTCCCCCGCTTCGTTCCCCACGACGACGCCTGCCCACGCCGCTGCTGGAGCGATCCGGTCGCAGGCCGGGGCTGCAAGCCGGTGCCTTCCCGGGCGCCCCTCTGCCCGACGCCCCCGTGCCAGCAATCGCCACCGGATCGCCTCTTTCCTGCCACATCCTGGCGATATAGTTGCTACCCCGACTGACCCAGGAGTACGTGCGCAGGAAGCCATGGCATGGGAGACAGGTGACTTCGTGGCCTTCGGCGGACTCGTCGGAGGCGCCCTCCTCGGCTTGACGCTCGCGTTCCGGGGGAGCCCGAGCGCTGCCTACCGGGCGGCCGCGGTTGTCGCGATTGCTGCCGCGTTCCTGCTGACCTGGGCCAACGGCGCCGTAGGCGTCATCGGTACCTCCACCAATGACGCCAACCTGATGTACCCGCTCCTTTTGGCCCTGGCCATTGCCGGCAGCTGGCTCGTTCGCGGCCGGCCGCGGGCGATGGCCCGCCTGCTGCGTGCGATGGCAGCAGGCCAGGTCCTGGTCGGAGTCGTCGCGCTGGGAGGCGGGCTGGGGGCCGGGGGCTCGGCCTGGCCGATGGACATCCTTGTCGCCACGGTGATATTCACCTTCCTCTGGCTAACCTCGGGATGGCTGTTCAGCCGGGCTGCCGCGCAGGGAGCCTCGGGTCCGGCCCATCCACCCCGGCGAAAGTAGGGACAGGGCCAGACGCCGGCGCGGCCTGGAGTCCCGGACCGCTTCCGTAAGCGCCGCTGACACCGGGCGGCTGGCAGGGTCGATAATGCGTTGCAGACCATGCGGCAGGCGCACGGCCTGCCCGGGGTCCGGCTTCGCTAGATGCGCTCGTAGACGAAAGTGACCGCCGTCGGTCTTCCACCGGGCGTACCGTGCAGTCCCCCGACAATGGACTCGGGCGGGGACCTGTTGTCCAGCGTGACGTAACCGTTGAACGCGCTGCCGTTCAGCACGCTGGATTCACCGGTACAGTTGTCGTAGGTGAAGATAATGCCGTACACGTTGTAGGCAGGATCGATGACCCTGACGCGGCCGTTGAGCACACATGAAGTCGCCGGGATCTGGCCGAACAACACGCCCTCTCCGTCGATGGTGAGCGTATCCGTCCCGGGCGCGAACGCGCTGGTGTAATTCCCCGCGATCTGGCCCAGGGAAGAGTTCCGGCCGTAAAAGGTCTGGAAATTGAGTGCAATGTCACCAGTGACGACTGCCCCGTTCGCGGTGGTAAAGGTGGACGTCGCATCGAACGACGCCCTGGGGATCACGTTGCCACTGAAGTTCCCGCTGCCGCTGACGGAGCCGTCGGCGAACGTCGCGCCGAGCGGCGTTGCGCCGGACAGGGTGCCGGTGATCTCCCGCTGGGAGGAGCTGACGATGCCCCAGTACTGGGCCCCGTCCTCCTGGATGAACTGCAGCACGCCGTCCTCGGTGACCAGCCCACTGAGGCCGCGGACCTCGCCGCCCTCGAAGGTAATGGTGCCTTCCCAGATGCCCCCGACGGAGGCGTCTGGAATGGGAGGGGACTCTCCCCCTCCTCCACCGCCGCAGCCCCACAGGCCAAGAATGCCGGCCAGGCCGAGCCAGTAGCGAAAATGCTGTTGCATGCCGATCCCCGAATGATCCGAACGGACTGTTTTCATGGTCCCGCCGGTCGCCCGATCCCAGGGATCTACGCGATCCGGCCAGTTCCTGGCGGCGCAGTCTAACACTGGCGGTGGCGCCGGATCGTGAGCTGCGCGGAACCGCGCGGCGTGACAACGCTACCGGTTGCCTGGCCCCGCTCCCCGGCACGCTGCCCTGCCCGGCGTGGTCGTCGTTCGGCCATGCGCATTGTGGGGCGATATGCCGCACGGCGTCTGCAGGGTGTATGGTGCGCATCGCGACGTTCGCAAAAAGTTGTCGACCCGGATCCCATGCCCACCATCTACGTAGACGCAGACGCCTGCCCGGTCAAAGCCGAGGCGGTGAAGGTCGGCGTCCGCCACGGCATGGAAGTCATCTTCGTGGCCAACCAGGGGATGTCCCTGCCGCGGGGACGCGGCGTGCGACTGGAGGTGGTCGCGGGCGACTTCGATGCCGCCGACGACTGGATCGCCGAGCGTGCCGGGCCCCGGGACGTGGTGGTCACGGCGGACATACCCCTCGCCGCCCGGTGTCTCGACAAGGGCGCCCGGGTCATCGGACCCGCCGGGCGGCCGTTCACGCCGGACAACATAGGGGATGCCCTGGCCTCTCGGGAAATCGCCGCAGATCTTCGTGCGTACGGCCTCGGCGGCGGACCTCCGCCGTTCAGTCCCCGGGACCGGTCCCGCTTTCTGCAGGCACTGGAACTGGCCGCGAGGGCCGTATCGAAGCCGGGCTGAGAGCTTCGCGGGTGACGTCCCGGACGTGAGCCAGATTGATTGTCAAAACGCGGGCCGCCAGTTCGGGGTCGTGGAGCGGCAAGAGGACGCCAGTCGGCGGTTACGGGAGACCGCGCGAAGTCTCGAGGGCCTGACGCCCTCCGCCGAGGCAGGCCCTGCGCGGCAACCTGCCCCCACGGCCTCTAACCCGGCCCTGGCTGGTCCCTGGGCACCTCCCGCACGCTGGGCCTGCTGAGCTTCACGATCAGCGGCGTGGAACCGGCCAGCGTCCCGTCGATCAGCACCTGCACGAGATAGCGGCCGGGGACCGTGAGCTGCATGGGGCGCACCACGTACATGTGGAAATGGCCCGAGCCGCGAAGGTGCACCGGCGCCTCGGGCGATTCGCAGTTGACCTGTTCCGTAGGGTCCAGGACCCGGATACGGGACTTGAAGCTCTGGCCCGGCTCGCCCCGGATGCGCGCGACGATGAACAGCTGGGTATGGGTGGCCGGAAGCTGTGACACCGAGATCGTGTCGAAGATGCCGATGGCGCTCATCTTTCCCTGGTAGTCGGGAAAGGCGTAATCGCAGATGAGGATGTAGTCCAAGAGCGGCCGTGACATGGGAACTCCTCGGAGGGCTTCCGCCCCCTGACGCTCCTGGGAGCTTGCGGGGCTTTGGAGCCCGCAGGTTAGCGCCCCGCCGGACCCGTGTCACCGGCGGTGCTCGTCCGCCACTGCCCGACCAGCCCTACGAGCCGGCTTCGCCGGTGACGGCTGGTGCCGAAATGGCCGTTCCCGAGTCCGAAGCGGCGGTTGGGATTCCATCCGAGGCGGATGTCCCAGCCGGTCCCGGCGTACGGTGGCCGACACCGAAATACGCGTCCGCCCTCGCGACGCCGCCCAGGTGCAGGCAGAGCCGGGTTGCGGTGGCCCCAGGTTGCATGCGGCGCCCGCTCGCCGAACCTGGCTGATCGACGCTCTCGCGCATGCCGGCGGCGTCCTTGAAAACCTCCTTATAAAGCGGCGGGCCACCGTTGCCGGTGGCCCGCCTGCTCCTCCATGTCATGCTTTAGGCAGTTGTCTCAGCAGGGCCGGCTAGTTGGCGGGTGTGCCGTCGCCGGTGCCCTGACCGAAGGTCCACGCATCAGACGGGATGTAGTCGTCGATGTAGTGGATCCGGCGGACCATGGCGTCGGAGTCGACCGGCTCATGAGTGCCCTCATCGATCTGCAGCTGTGACCAGGCACCGTAGATGAACTCGCCACCCGGGTTGGCCTCGAGGCTCGCCTCGCTGGCTTCCAGGCCCGGCCTGCCCTGTTCCAACTGGACGAACTCTTTGCAGAAGCCGGAGCCGAACTGCTCTTCAGGCACCACATTGTCATGCGGATCGGACGGGTAGCAGACGCTGAGGTCGTCCTCTTCCGCCCAGACCTGATAGTGGTCGCCGAACATCACCGCACGTCCGTAGTAGAGATCGAGCGGCTCGGCCTCGCCGAACTCGGTTGTGGTGTTGTCCCCGGTCTCGAAGACAATGGCGTACCGAGACGGATCACGGATGTCCTCCAACACGTCATAGGAGAAACCCGTTTCGTCCACGATAGACGCCGCTGTCGGCGCATAGCGCGGATCCAGCGTGGTGAAACGCATGGACTTCAGCTGGGTCACGTTGCGCGGCTGCTCAGCTGCGCCCTCATCGTAGTGATTGCACACCACCGGCTCGACCTTGTCGCTGCCCTGCTCTGAGGCCCTGAACGTCTCGCAGGTCGTCGTGCCGGCGCCATCGAACTCCTCGCCTGTCCAGTGCTCGTAACCCTCGGGCAACGTCGTCCAGGTCAGGCC
>JARRON010000078.1:0-3573 GCA_037383845.1 Gammaproteobacteria bacterium | reverse complement strand
GAGGTGCAGGCCTACTCCGAGGATTACCTGCAGGCCCGCTGGAAGCCGATCGGTGACGCGCTGGCGGACGACATCGCCTTCCTCGACGGCGAGGCCCGCGGCGAATGGTCGGTCACCAGCCGTACCCGGGACGACCGCCTCTGGACCGTGGTCATCGACCGCGTGACCGAGCCGGCTGCGTACTGGCTCTATGACCGCGAGAAGAAGACCCTGGAGCGCCTGTTCACCATCCGCCCGGAGCTCGAAGGCGAGACCCTGGCGCCCATGTACGCCCGGGAGCTGAGGAGCCGGGACGGCCTGACCCTGGTCAGCTACCTGTCCCTGCCCGTGCACACGGACCCGGACGGTGACGGCGTGCCGGCCGAACCCCTGCCGCTGGTGCTCAACGTGCACGGCGGCCCCTGGGCCCGGGACAGCTTCGGCTATCGCTCCGATCACCAGTGGCTGGCCAACCGCGGCTACGCCGTGCTGTCCGTGAACTACCGGGGATCCACCGGTTTCGGCAAGAACTTCGTCAACGAGAGCAACTTCGAGTGGGGCCGCAAGATGCACGACGACCTCATCGACGCGGTGGACTGGGCCATCGCCGAGGGCATCACCACCGCCGACCAGGTGGCGATCTTCGGCGGCTCCTATGGCGGCTACGCGGTGCTGTGGGGCATGACCAACACGCCGGATCGTTTCGCCTGCGGCGTCGACATCGTCGGCCCGTCCAACCTCAAGACCCTGCTCGACAGCATCCCGCCCTACTGGGCCTCGTTCTTCGAGCAGTTCGCGCAGCGCGTGGGCGACCCGCGCACGGAGGAAGGCGTCGCCCTGCTCCGCGAGCGCTCGCCCCTGTTCTACGTGGACAACATCTCCAAGCCCCTGCTCATCGCCCAGGGCGCCAACGACCCGCGCGTGAAGCAGGCCGAGAGCGACCAGATCGTCAGCGCCATGGAGGAGCGGGAGATTCCCGTCACCTACGTGCTGTACCCCGATGAGGGTCACGGCTTCGCCGTGCCGGAAAACCGGCTCAGCTTCTTCGCCGTGGCCGAAGGCTTCCTCGCCGAGTGCCTCGGCGGGCGCGTGGAGCCGGTGGGCGACGACTTCGCGGGATCGAGCATCACCGTGCCCCACGGCGTGACCTTCGTGTCCGGCCTGGAGGAGTCACTGGAGAAATCCGGCAAGTAACGGCATTCCCGCGCCACGGGATCCAGGGCCCCGCCCGGCTGCGGGCGGGGCTCCCCCATGGAGCGGGGCTGGGTTAAGCTGGGCGGGCGCACCAGGCAAGGGGGACAGATCATGGAACGCAAGGAAACCGTCATTCGAAGCGCCAGCTTCGACCCGAAGGTCAGGACTTACTGGCTGCTGTCCGGCGCGCTGGTTTTCATCCTGACCCTGATCGGCATCCCGCTGCTCCTGCTCTGGTTTCCGATCGGGTTCTACTTCACCGGCCGCTACCTGGACCGGATGGAGTGCGTGCTGACCAGCAAGACCCTGAAGGTCAAGAAGGGCCTGCTCGTACGGGTGGAGAAGACGATCCCGCTGGAGAAGATCACGGACATGGCGCTGGTGCAGGGGCCGATCATGCGCTGGCTCGGCATCGACAAGCTCACGGTGGAGACCGCCGGGCAGTCCGGCGCCGGGGCGCTCGTGTCCCTGACCGGTATCGTACGCGCCTCGGAGTTCCGCGAGGCCGTGCTCGACCAGCGCGACCTGCTGGCCGAGAAATCTGGCCACCAGGTGACGGAAACCGGCCCGCCCGCTCCCTCAACGCCCGATGCCGGCATCCAGGAGTTGCGCGACGCCGTGCTGCGCATCGAGGCGCTCCTGACCCGCATCGCCGATCGCGACCGGACGCCGGAGGACTGAGCGGAACTCCCGCACAAGTCGGCCCGGCAACCAGGGCCGGACCCCGGCGAGAGAAGCCCGTTCAGCCGCCGCCCAGCACGCCGGTAGCCGCCAGCGTGAGCAGGGTGCCGATTACCGCGCCGCCCGAGGCCGCCAGCACCGTCAACCACAGCAGGCTGCGCTCCGCGCGGGCGGCCCGTTCCGGCGGCGCGGCCGGGGCCAGCAAGATCTCGCGGGGCACCTCGAGCACCGCGCTGAGGGCGGAGACGCTCTCGTTGGAGGCGACGCCCTGGCTTTCGATGCGCTGCACCGTGCGCAGGCTGAGATCGGCCAGTTCCGCCAGCTGCTGCTGGGTCCAGCCGCGCTGCGTGCGGTGGTCGCGGACGATGTCGGACTGAATCATCATCTCGACCCCCTATTTCAGCAACGAGCCGAGGAAATAACCGAAGGCGGCGCCGAGCAGACCACTGGCCAGGAATACGGGACCGATTTTCCGCGCCACCCTGCCCCACAGGAGCTGGCCCTCCGAATCCGTCAAACCCGTGCCGATCATCGACGCTTCGTCCGAATCGATTTCGACGCCATCGCGGTAGAGGGTCACCACGAAGCGCCCCTTGCGCCAGGCGACGACCAGTTCATAGTCCACCCCGTTCCACGAAAACGCATGGGTGGTGGACATTCTCAGGCTGCGCTGTGACGAAACGAGCTCGCCATCCACCCGCACCTCCTCGCGACCGTTCCAGTAGGAAGCCCAGAGATCGATAGTGACGCCGTCCACATCGAAATAGCAGCGCACACCGCGCTTCCAGTCGATCTCCATGGCGCCGCCGCGGGAGGCTTCTTCGTTGCGTGGCTCGTTGCTTCGTTCCTTGGTCATTTCGGGCTCCTCTTGCCGTGTTGGACACAGCCATTCCAACGCGGCGCAGGCCGCAAGGGTACGACAGAGGCCCGCCATGACGCACCCATGTCATGCGACAGCCAGCCGCCAGCGTCCCTGTCGGCCCGTGGCGCACCCGGGCAGGCAGGCCGGGTCCGACAACCTTCCCCGCTCACAGGCGGGCGCGAACCCGGTCGCCCCTGATTCGGCGCACGCGCGCTTCGCGCCAGATGATCAGCAGGTTGGAACCCACCACGACCACGGCGCCGAAGACGACCTGCGGTAACGGCCACTCGTTCCACACCAGCCAGCCGAACAGGGTGGCCCAGACGATGCCGCTGTAGTTGAACACGGTGACCACCGCGGCCTGCGCATGGCGGAACGCCACGGACAGCAGCCACTGCGCGCCCGCGCCGCACAGGCCGACGCCGAACAGCAGCGGGATGTCCGCCAGGGTGGGCTGCACGGCGACGAAGGGCAGCGGCAGCGCCGTGACGACCGTGCCGATGATGAAGAAGTAGAAGGTGATGGTTTCCGGCCGCTCGTGGCGGCCCAGGTAGCGCAGGATGATCTGCAGCGTGGCGTGCATCAGGGCAGCGTACAGGGCCAGGGCAATGCCGAGGCCGTAAACCTGGCCGGTGGGCCCGGCCATCACCACCACGCCCACGAAACCGATGAACTCCGCGGACCAGCGCCAGGGTCCCACCGACTCCTTCAGCAACAGCACGCCCAGCACCGGGATGAACAGGGACGAGGTGAACAACAGTACCGTCGTGTCGGCCATGGGCATGAGCGAGAACGCGGCGAAGGTCACCATGAGGCTGACCGCACCGAGCACCGCGCGCAGACCCACGAGAAAAGGC
>JARRON010000077.1:0-4640 GCA_037383845.1 Gammaproteobacteria bacterium | reverse complement strand
CCCTCGCCCTCGCCGGGATTGTGTCCATTCCCCTCTCCCCGCCGGCAGCGGGACTGCCCCCGTTCCCCTCTCCCCCGCGGGGAGAGGGGCAGGGGTGAGGGGCCTGACGGACCTCACCCCGGGGGCCGGGCGCCAGCCTCCGGCCGGACCCTGACTTTCACCCGTTCTACCGCGCCGTCGTACTTCGGCGACAGCCACTTGAGCAGCTCCGGGGCGTGGAACCGGATGCGGGTCGCCCAGGCGGCGCTGTCGGCCAGGATGACCACGGTGTCGCCGCTGCGGCTTGCGCCGGTGACGTGGGCGGCTTCCGGGTTCGGGAGCAAGTCCTTGATTTGATGGAAAAGGCTCTCCGCGTCGCGGGCACGGGAGGCGAGATCCGCCAGTTTCGAGCCCGCCAGGATGTCGCCCAGGCGTGTGGGTCGGCCTTTCAAAACTGAGACTTTCTTCAGTTGAGGGGGAGGGCATTTTGAGGCATAGTGGCAACGCTTGTAAAAACGGCTACGGCGCTGAAAGGCGTCGGCGCAAAGCCACCGGTCTAAGGGGCCGAGCCACCTCGGTCCGGCCTACGACAGCGGAGCTGCCAAGCGTGCATATACGAAATGCATCTCGGGACCATGGTGCGGCGTCGGCCGCGCCGAGCTTCCCGCAGCCCCCAGCCTTGCGCCGATTTCCAGCTTTTCGCCGGGTGGGAGCCATCGCTTGAATTTCATTCTCTTCACAAGCAGGAGCGGACGGACGCGGCAGATCCCGCTGGGACGGGCGGCCGTCGTCGGCGTCGTGCTCACAGTGGTAGCCACGGTTTTCGCCTCGGGCTGGCTGGCCGGACGCCACCTGGGCCCGCCGCCGGAAGCCGCAGAGCTTGCGTCGATCCGGGCGGAGCTCGAGATCTACCGTGCCCAGGTGGATGCCGTTCGCGCGGACGCCGGGCGCAATGTTGACGCGCTTGCGGCGCGGATCGGGCGCCTGTCCGCGCACATCACCCGCCTGGACGCCCTCGGCCAGCGGCTGGTGGGCATGGCCGACCTCGAAGACGGCGAGTTCAATTTCGGCGAGGCGCCTCCCCAGGGCGGTCCGGAGAACCCCGACGGGGCGCCGGCCCTGCAGTCGGGCGAGATCACCGACCTGCTGGACGAGGTCGAGCAGGAAATCGTCAATCGTTCGCGCCAGCTCGAGCTGCTTGAGTCCGTCATGATGAACAGCCGCCTGGCCAGGGAGGTCAGCCCGGAGGGCCGGCCCATCCGATCCGGATGGCTGTCCTCGTCCTATGGCTACCGGACGGATCCGTTCAACGGCCGGCGGGACTACCACGCTGGTGTGGACTTCGCCGGCAAGGCCGGCAGCGACATACTCGCGGTGGCATCCGGCGTGGTGACGTATTCCGGCGATCGCTACAACTACGGCACCATGGTGGAGATCGACCACGGTGACGGCCTGGTGACCCGCTACGGCCATAACCAGGAGAACCTGGTAGAGGTGGGCCAGAAGGTCACCAAGGGCCAGGTCATCGCGAAAATGGGCTCCAGTGGCCGTTCCACCGGCCCCCATGTGCACCTCGAGGTGCTCAAGGACGGCCGCAGGGTAAACCCCCTGAAGTACCTGCGGTGAATCCGCCGGTTCCCCGGCTCACCGACAACCCTTAGAATACGCGGTCTTTGATCGCCGGCGCCCCGGCGAACCCGCCCGTTCCGGGCCGGGTCTCGCGGCATGACGAGGCGGCGCCCGGAGGAAACAACCCAAGTGGCGAATTTTCTGGCAGGCATTTTCGGCAGCCGCAACCAGCGGCTGCTCAAGCGTTACCGCAAGGTCGTGGCCCGTACCAACGCCCTCGAGGACGAGGCCAAGGCGCTGGACGACGAGGGGCTGAAGGCGAAGACCGCGGAACTGAAGCAGCGGGTGGCCGACGGCGCCACCCTGGACGAGCTGATCCCCGAGGCCTTCGCCCTGGCCCGGGAGGCGGGCCGGCGCTCCCTGGGCATGCGCCACTTCGACGTCCAGCTCATTGGCGGCATGGTCCTTCACGAGGGCAAGATCGCTGAGATGCGCACCGGCGAAGGCAAGACGCTGGTCGCGCCCCTGGCCGCCTACCTCAACGCCCTGTCCGGCAAGGGCGTGCACATCGTCACCGTCAACGAGTACCTCGCCCGCCGCGACGCCGAGTGGATGGGACCCCTGTACGAGGCCCTGGGCCTTTCCGTGGGCGTGATCCACTCCGACCAGGACCCGGAAGCCAAGCGGGCTGCCTACGCCTGCGACGTCACCTACGGTACCAACAACGAGTTCGGCTTCGACTATCTCCGGGACAACCTGGCGTTCAGCCTGGACCAGCGGGTCCAGCGGGACCTGAACTTCGCCATCGTCGACGAGGTGGACTCCATCCTGATCGACGAGGCCCGTACGCCGCTCATCATCTCCGGCCCCGCCGAGGACAACACCGACCTCTACCTGCGCATCAACCAGCTGGTGCCCAAGCTCACGCGGCAGAAGGAAGAAGGCGACGGCGGCGACTTCACCGTGGACGAGAAGTCCCGGCAGGTGTACCTCACCGAGGAAGGCCACGACCACGTGGAGAAGCTCCTGGGGCAGGCCGGGCTGATCCGCCCCGGCGAGAGCCTCTACGACGCCCGCAACATCGCCCTGATGCAGCACCTGTCCGCCGCCCTGCGGGCACATGCGGTCTACCAGCGTGACGTGGAGTACCTGGTCAAGGACGGCGAGGTCGTGATCGTGGACGAGTTCACGGGCCGGACCATGCCCGGCCGCCGCTGGTCCGACGGCCTGCACCAGGCCATCGAGGCCAAGGAGGGGGTGAAGGTCCGCCAGGAGAACCAG
This sequence comes from Gammaproteobacteria bacterium, assembly GCA_037383845.1. Classification (GTDB taxonomy): domain Bacteria; phylum Pseudomonadota; class Gammaproteobacteria; order Steroidobacterales; family XN24; genus JARRON01. The sequence continues at coordinate 1,811 of JARRON010000077.1, read as the reverse complement.
ACCCTTGCGTCTATCACCTTCCAGAACTACTTCCGCATGTACGACAAGCTCGCGGGCATGACCGGTACGGCGGACACCGAGGCCTTCGAGTTCCAGCAGATCTACGGCCTGGAAGTGGTCGTCGTCCCGACCCACAAGCCCATGGTCCGCAACGACGCGCCGGACCTGGTGTACCTGACGAAAGAGGACAAGTTCGAGGCCATCATCGAGGACATCGTGGACTGCCAGGAGCGGGGCCAGCCCGTGCTGGTGGGCACAACGTCCATCGAGACCTCCGAGTTCCTCTCCAGGCTGCTACAGAACAAGAAGATCCGCCACGAGGTGCTGAACGCCAAGCAGCACGCCCGGGAGGCGGAGATCGTCGCCCAGGCCGGCAGCCCCGGGTCGGTGACCATCGCCACCAACATGGCCGGCCGCGGCACGGACATCGTGCTCGGCGGCAGCCTGGACGCGGACCTCGCCAAACTCGGCGACGACGGGGCCGCCCGGGAGTCAGCCCGGGAGGAATGGCAGGCCCGCCACCAGGCCGTGGTGGACGCCGGCGGCCTGCACATCGTCGGCACCGAGCGCCACGAGTCCCGGCGTATCGACAACCAGCTCCGCGGCCGCTCCGGCCGGCAGGGGGATCCTGGCTCCAGCCGGTTCTACCTGTCCATGGAAGACAACCTGATGCGCATCTTCGGGGAGCCGGAGAAGACCAAGGCCCTGCTGGCCCGGGTCGGCATGCAGAAAGGCGAGGTCATCGAGAGCAAGCTGCTCACCCGCCAGATCGAGCGGGCCCAGCGGAAGGTGGAGGCCCACAACTTCGATATCCGCAAGCAGCTGCTGAAGTACGACGACGTCGCCAACGACCAGCGCAAGGTCATCTACGCCCAGCGCACCGAGCTCATGCAGGCCGAGGAGATCGGCGACTCCATCGCCGGCATCCAGGACGAGGTCATGAGCGAGCTGGTGGCCCGGCACGTCCCGCCCGGCAGCGTCGAGGAGCAGTGGGATATCGAGGGCCTGGGCCAGGCCCTGGAAAGCGAGTTCGGCATGGAGCTGGACATCGACAGCTGGGTCCACGACGAAAATGTCGATCCCGACGCCATCCGGGACCGCATCGTCAAGGAAGTGGCGGAGCGCTACGACGGCAAGGTCGAGGCCGTGGGCGAGTCCGTCATGCGGCACTTCGAGAAGGCCGTCATGCTCCAGCAGCTCGACCTCCACTGGAAGGAGCACCTGGCGGCCATGGACTACCTGCGCCAGGGCATCCACCTGCGGGGCTATGCCCAGAAGAACCCGGAGCAGGAATACAAGCGCGAGGCGTTCCAGATGTTCAGCGAGATGCTGGACCGGGTGAAGCACGACGTCATCAGCATCCTCTGCCGTGTGCAGATCCGTACCCAGGAAGAGGTGGAGGCCATGGAGCGCAAGCGCCGGGAAGAGGCCGCCGCGAAGCTGCAGCGGGCCCAGCACCAGGCCGCCCCGGCGGTCACCGCCGCTACGGGGACGGAAGGACCCGTGGCCCAGGTGCCGCCGTCCTCGGCGGGCCGCGCCGCGCCGGCCCAGCAGTCCGCCGCAGACCCCCAGACGCCCTACGTCCGCGAAGACCGCAAGGTGGGCAGGAACGAGCCCTGTCCCTGCGGGTCGGGGAAGAAGTACAAGCAGTGCCACGGGAAGCTGGGGTGACATGCTAACGGGTAGGCTTGGCGGGTGGCGCCGTAGCAGTCCATGTCGGCCCTATGTTTCAAGTCTCAGTGAATTCGGCACAAGGCGTGCGTGCGGGTAGATGATCGCGCCTTTAGCCTCTCTCGCGGCGGCCGCCGAGA
>JARRON010000076.1:0-9447 GCA_037383845.1 Gammaproteobacteria bacterium | reverse complement strand
GGAGTGGCGTGGCAGGAGTGGCGTGACGGGACGGGAGGCTCTGCTCTGCGGGATCCTGCTGCTCAGCCGAGTCAAACAACCGGGCGTCGGGTTTCCACTTGGCCGTTACACCGTCAGGTCGTGCCGCGCGGACAAAATCGTAGAGTCACACCGTGACAGTGCCGCGCCGGGTACCCACTTCGCCCCTCTCCCCCGCGGGGAGAGGGGTTGGGGTGAGGGGCGGCCCCAAGAGTGGTTACCCGCCGCCGGAGCCTGCCAGGCCGGGCTGCTCCGTCGGCGTGCCGGTCTCGGCCTGGAGTCTTTCGAGCTTGCGGCTGACATGATCCGGCGAGGGAGTGTTACGCGCAATCAGCGCGTAGGCTGCGGGCACGACGAAGAGGGTGAGCAGGGTCGTCAACGCCATGCCGAACACCACGACGACGCCAACCGCCTGCCGCGCCTCCGATCCGGCGCCGGTGGCCAGCATCAGCGGCAGGGCGCCGATGGCGGTGGCGGCGCTGGTCATGAGCACGGGCCGCAGCCGGATGCCCGAGGCCTCCACGACGGCTTCTTCGAAGTTTCGTCCCCGGTCCCTCAGCTGGTTGGCGAACTCGACGATGAGCACGCCGTTCTTTGCGGCCAGGCCCACAAGCATGACCAGTCCGATCTGGCTGTAGACATTGATGGAACCGCCGTACAGCCAAAGTCCCGCCAGGGCGCCCGTGACCGCCAGGGGTACTGTGAACATGATCAACAGAGGATTGCGCCAGCTCACGAACTGCGCGGCCAGCACCAGGAAGACCACGAGCAGCGCCATCCCGAAAGTCAGCGCAAGCGACCGGCCCGATTCCTTGAACTCCAGGCTTTCGCCGTCCCAGCTGATGCGGGCTTCCGGAGGCAGTAACTCGCGGGCCAGCGCCTCCAGTTCGTCCAGCGCATCTCCCAGGGGCTTGCCAGGCTCGAGGCCCGCGGAGACCGTGATCGACCGCAGTCGGTCGAATCGGCGCAGCTCCGCCGGCCCGGCCTGCTCCCGCAGGGTGACCAGGTTGCCCAGCGGCACCAGCTGCCCGCTGGTTTCCGAGCGGACGTAAATATTGGAAAGGTCAGTCGGTGTGACCCGGCCTTCCGCCTCGCCCTGCAGGATGACCCGGTATTCCCGTCCGCGGTCGATGTAGGTAGTGACGATGCGGGATCCGAGGAAGGTCTCCAGGGTGCGGCCGATATTCTCGAGGGAGACGCCCAGGTCGGCAGCCCGGTTCCGGTCGACCACGACCTGCATCTGGGGCTGTCGTTCCTCGTAATCCGAGTCGAGGTTGGTCAGCCCCGGGATCGCGGAGGCCGCGGCGATGATCTCGTCGCGCCAGGCCGCGATGCGGCGGTATTCGCCGCCGCCGATGACCATTTCCACGGGGCGGTTGCCGCCGCGCACGCCCAGGCCTCCGGGTGTAATGACCTGGACCCGCACGCCGGGCAGCGCGGAAAGTTCTTCGCGCACCGACTGGGCGATCTCCTCGGCGGACCGCTCCCGCTTGTCCCAGTCCTCCAGGAGGACGATGGCCCGGGCGGTATCGACGCCGCCGCCGTTCCAGCGGCCCGGCACGCGAAGCAGCACCCGGCGCGCTTCGCCGCTTTCCACCGTCTTCATGACGATTTCTTCCATCCGCTGGGCGTAGGCGGACGTGTACTCCAGGCTGGCTCCAGGCGGTGCCTGCATGAAGGTAAAGAACACGCCGCGGTCTTCCTTGGGAGCGTACTCGGCGGGAAGAGCGCGGAACAGCAACACCGCTCCCACGGTCACGACGGCCGCGACGCCCAGGGCCGGCCACGGGTTGTGCACGACCCGGGCGACAACACGGCGATACCGCCCGCTCAGCTTCCGGAAGGCGCGATCCATGGCCCCGGACAAGCCGCTACGCTGGCTCCCGCGCTGGAAGAACTTCGAGCTCAGCATGGGAATGAGCGACAGGGCCACGAGGCTTGAGATGGCCACCGCCGCTGCCACCGCGAGCCCGAACTCGCGGAACAACCTGCCGATGTTTCCCTCGATAAACGAGATCGGCACGAACACGGAGATGAGAACCAGGGTCGTGGCTATGACCGCGAAGCCGATCTCCCGGCTGCCGTCCACCGCGGCCACCAGCGGGGGCTGGCCGTCTTCCACGCGCCGCCAGATGTTCTCGAGCACGACGATGGCATCGTCCACTACCAGGCCGATGGCCAGCACCAGGCCGAGGAGGATCAGTACGTTGATGGAGTAGCCCAGCGCCGCCATGAAAGTGAAAGACGCGATGATGCAGATGGGAATGGTCAGCGCCGGGATCAGGGTGGCGCGGACGTTACCAAGGAACAGGTAGATCACCACGAGCACCAGGGCCAGGGCGAACCCGAGAGCCTTGACCACTTCCAGCATGGAGGCCCGGATAAAGGTCGCCCGGTCAAAGTTCACATCCAGGGCGACACCCGGCGGCAGGGACGGCATCACGGCGTCCATGGCGGCCCGGACACCGGCGGACACCTCCACGGTATTCGCCTTGGACTGCTGCTCGATGCCCAGGCTGATGGCGGATTTCTGGTTGGCCCGCGCCTCGGTGCGCTCATCCTCGGCGCCCACCTCGACCCGCGCCACGTCCCCCAGCCGGATTACGTTGCCGTCGGCGCCCCGGGTGATGACCAGGGCCTGGAACTCCTCGGGGGTCTGCAGGCCAGTCCGGGTGCGCAGGGTGAATTCCCGCTGCGTGGATTCCAGCCGGCCGGCGGGCAGCTCGACGTTCTCCCGGCGAAGGGACGCTACGACGTCCGCCGCGGTGACCGCCCGCGATGCCATGGCCTCCCGGTCCAGCCATACCCGCATGGCGTAGCGACGGGCCCCGCCCAGTCGCACGCGACCGACCCCGTCCACCACGGACAGCCGGTCGACGAGCTGGCGCTCCGCGATGTCGGTCAGTTCCAGGGTCGTGTGCCGGTCGCTGGAGAAGGTCAGCCAGATCACCGGGCGGGTATCGCTGTCCACCTTGGCGATCTCTGGCGGGTCGGCTTCCGGCGGAAGATCCTCCACGACCCGGGCCACCCGGTCCCGGACGTCGTTGGCCGCCTCGTCCACGTCCCGGTCCAGCGCGAACTCGATGTTCACGGCGGAGAACTCGTCGCGGCTGACGGAGGTGAGTTTTCGGATGCCCGGCAGCCCGGCCACCTGGTCCTCGATGACCTGCGTGACCCGGGTCTCCATCACCTCCGCCGATGCGCCACGGTAGGTAGTGTCGATGGAGACGATGGGCGGATCGATGTCGGGATATTCGCGGACTGCCAGGCGCGACGCGGATAGCAACCCGATTACCACCAGCATCAGCGACAGCACCGTCGCGAAGACCGGCCGGCGGACCGAAAGCTCGGAAAGTTTCACGAGCTGGCCGCCGACGCGATGGGGGCCGTTTCGAAGACCGGCGTGCCGTCCACGACCTTCTGGGTCCCTTCGACGACCACCCGGTCACCCGGCGCGAGTCCCCGCAGCACCTCCACCTCTCCGGGGAGGCGCCGGCCGATCGCCACCTCCACCCGGCGTGCCGTCTCGTCACGTACCACGAAGACGAACTGCCGGTCGGCTTCGGGTACCAGGGCCGCCTCCGGGATCACCAGCGTGTCGCGGGGCGCCCCCTCCAGGCGCACTGTCAGGAACATGCCGGGCTTCAGCAGCCGGTCGGTATTGGGCAGCTCCGCGCGCACGGTCACGGCTCGGGTAACCGGGTCGACCCGGGTGTCCACGGTGGTCACGCGGCCGTCAAACGACCGGTCGGGGAAAGCCACGGATTTCGCCGAGACCTGCAGCTCTTCCGACACGAAATCCAGGAAGGCCTCGGGAACGGAAAAGTCCAGTCGCACGCTGGAGAGGTCGTCCAGAGTGGTCACCACCGTCCCGGGGGTCACCAGGGTGCCCGGGCTGATGGTGCGAAGACCGGTGTAGCCCGCGAAGGGGGCGCGGATGACCGTTTGTTCCAGGCGCGCCTGGGCGGCGCGCAGCCGCGCCTCGTCAGCTTTAAGAGTGGCCTCCAGCTGCAGCAGCTGTGATTCGGAAACCACCTGGGTTTCGGCCAGCGCCCGGGCCCGTTCGAACTGGCTGCGGCTGTCGATGACGGCAGCCTCGGCTTCGGCCAGGGAGGCGCGTTCCTCGGCGTTCTCAAGCTCCACCAGCACGTCGCCGGCGCTGACTTCCTGGCCGCCGGCAAAGCGGATGTCGGTGATCACGCTCAAGACTCGCGATGTGATCTCCACGGCCTCGAGTGCCCGCGTCGTTCCCAGGGCTTCCACGACCCGGGGCAGCTGCTCCAGCCGCGCCGGCGCCACCACGACGCCCACGGGCGCAGGCCCGCCTCCGGCCTCGGGAAGAGGGGGGCCGCCGCGCGAACTGTAGTGCTGCCAGGCGTACAGCCCGCCGGCAACCAGCACGAGGGCGGCAGCGGTGGAAATGAGTTTCTTCACGGGCGTTGTCACCTGCGAGCCGCCGGCCGGCGGCGACGGTGTGGATCAGGGTTCGAATAGCTTACTTCGACACGCCGCCTGAGGGCGATTCATTTTCTGCACGCCGAAAAAAGCCACCCGCCGCCGGGGCGGGTGGCCGTTCCGTGGGGCCGCCGGGCGCTAGGCCTGGGACTGGATGTAGTTCTCCAGGCCCATCTTGTCGATCAGACCCAGCTGGGTTTCGAGCCAGTCGATGTGCTCTTCCTCGGAGTCCAGAATCTCGCGGAACAGATTCCGGGACACGTAGTCGGCGACGCTTTCGCAGTGGGCGATGGCAGCTTTCAGGTCAGGCACGGCCACATGCTCGACCTTGAGATCGCATTCAAGGATTTCCTTTACGTTCTCCCCGATGAGCAGCTTGCCCAGGTCCTGCAGGTTGGGCAGGCCTTCGAGGAAGAGGATGCGCTGGATGAGCATGTCGGCATGCTTCATCTCGTCTACCGACTCCTCGTATTCCTTGTCGCCGAGCTTGTCCAGCCCCCAGTCCTTCAGTATCCGCGAGTGAAGGAAATACTGGTTGATGGCCGTGAGCTCGTTCTTGAGGACGGTGTTGAGGTACCCGCGCCGGCTCCCGGTGGCAGGACGGCCCGGTCAGGCCGCGTCGGAGGGAACCTGCTGACGCGGGCCCGGGTGGCCGGCGCTGGGCGCCGGGGCGTCTCCGAGCATCTCGCTGGCGAGGCAGGCGCAGCTGCCGCAGCCGGTGGCCACGCCCAGTTCCCGGCTCAGGTCTTCCAGGCGCCGGGCGCCCCGGGCGATGGCGTCCCGGATCTCTCCGTCAGTGATTCCGTTGCAAAGACACACGTACACGACATCTCACCTCGAGCCTGATTGTGCTCGCGAATGAGAATGATTGTCAATACGGTTACTACGTAGGGTCTGCCGGGAACGTCGCGGGAACGGGCGAGGCTCCCGGCCGCAACCCGGCCCGGCCCGTCTGACAACCCGCTGCCCTCGCAGAAATAGCCAGTTAAGTCAATTACTTAGGGGATGCGCGCGGGGCGCGTGGTCAAAAAAAGACCCCGGAGTCCTTCCTGGAGTCCGGGGTCTGGGGTCGCGCGGGGGAACGCGCTTTTTGGGGATGCGATGACCATTTCGGAGCGGCGGATTTTTCGGATTCACCGCGCCTCGCCGGCTTGGGGAGTTCCGGCAAGGCCCGCCTTTCCGGAGGCCGAAAAGTTAGTCCACGGTCCGGAGAGAAAGTTCAACCCGAACCAGAATTTTTTCTAGAAGTTGGTGACCACCCCGAGCAGCGCCCAACGCTCGATGCCCGGACGGGCGCCTGCGGGCCGGCGGGCGACCACGTATTCCTCGTCGAACAGGTTCTGGACCCGGGCCATGAGCGTCAGCCGGGGCATGACATCCCAGCGGGCGGCCAGGTCCACGACCACCGCCTCGTCCGTGGCCTCGCTGGCCGGGATGGCTCCGCTGCCGGCCCGGGTGCGCACCTTGTCCTGGTAGTTGACGTTCACGTCGACGCCGAAGACGCCGTTGTGAAGGCCCAGGCGGACCTGGCCCTGTTGTTCCGGGATGTAGGGAATGGTGTCCCCGGCCTGGACGTCGCCCCAGGGATCGAAGTTGCTTTCGAAGCTGTTGTCGAACTCGGCCTCAGGTGTCCAGGTCCAGGCGAGCCGAGCGGGGACTACCCATTCGCCGAACTCGGCCAGCTGCGTCTCCACCAGGACCTCCAGTCCCTGGACATGGGCGGCGCCGGCCTCGAACTGGTCGCCGATGTCGCCGCTCCCGCCGGTGGACGCAGTTACCGTGCCCACCAGGTTGTCGTAGTCGGTGTAGAAGGCAATCGCCTCGGCGTACCAGTCCCCCGGCTGGTAGCGAAAACCACCTTCCCAGTTGAGGCTGGTTTCGGCTTCCGCGTCGCTGCCCGGCGCCGGCGGGTTGAAGCCCTTGTGGACACCACCGATGAGCTTCACTGACGACGTCAGGTCATAGGTCACGCCAAGGCCGGGGATGGTCTCGGTTACGTCGTTACTGCGGACCCGCGTCGGTCCATCCGAACGGTCGGGATCGGAGGTCGAGTAATCCCGCCGGACGAGCTCGATATCCTCGTAGCGGAGGCCGGGGGAAAACCGCCAGTCGCCCACATCGATGTCGGCGGCTATGAAGTAGGCGTTCACGTCAGCGGTGGAGACCCGGTTGGTCTGGCTGCCGGGAGCGCCCTCGGAGGTCAGCAGGAGATCGCTGGCGGCCATCCGATAGCCGTCTTCGAGCTGAAAACGGTCTTCGGAGTCCTCGTGGACCCGAAGCCCGCCGGTCAGCGCCACTTCCGCCTGGCCGGCGACAAAGTCCCAGCGGCCCCGGGCCTGGACGCCCTCGGAGCTGTACCGGCGGTTGTTCGCCCGGATGGCGATGGCGTCGTCCGGGCTGTCTGCACCCCTGATCCAGGAGAGCTCCTGCGCGTAGGTGGCAGGGTCGTCGAGGATGCTGCTGATGCCTACGCCGCCGACGCTCTGCACCTTGTACCAGTTGCGACGGAAGTCGTTGTTGTACGCCGTGACGTCGACACTCCAGGGCTTGTGCGCCGGCTCCAGGAACCAGGTGTACTGGCGCGTCCAGTGGCGAAGCTTGATGTTGTCACGCTGGGTTGCGGCGTACTGCCGGTAGGAAAGCGACGGCTTCAAGGAGATTGACGCCGTACTTGAATTCCACGCCCGTATACCAGAGTCCGGCGGGGTCGGTGTTGACCCGTCCCCTGAAAAGGTAGTCCTCGATGTCGTAGCCGGTGTCGGTGTTGTAGCTGTTGGCGTCGATCTCCTTGAAGCCGTCGCTTTCCTGCTGAACGGTTTCGAACAACAGGCCGAAGTGATCGCCACTGCCGCCGCCGCGGACCAGGATGTCCCGGGTCGCGTCGGCACCGGCGAACGCGTCCCCGTAGAACGTCCACTGGTCGGGGATGGGCGTAGAGACCATGTTGAGGGCGCCTCCGATCGTTCGTGGCCCCACCGGGATCGAGGCCGGACCCTTCAGCACCTCCATGGCGTACATTCTCCGCTGTGTGGGGAAGTAGTAGGCGGAAGGGGAGGCGTAGGGCGCCGGCGCCATCAGGACCCCGTCTTCGAGGACGGCGATTCGGCTCGACCGGTCCAGGCCAGAGCCGCGGATGCCGATGTTCGGCCGCAGGCCGAACCCTTCCTCGTCCTGGAGATAAACGCCGGGCACGCTCTTGAGCACACGAAGAGTATCGGCGTACTGGAACTGGCCCAGTTCCTCGGGGCCGATGAAGTGCGCCGCGCCGCCGATGTCGCGGGCGGCCTCGGAAGAGCCGACGATGGTGACGTCGGACAGCCGGGCCGGAACATCGCGGGTGCCACCGCTGGCGGACGGTTCAGCGGGTTCGCCGCCGGCGGTTTCGGCCAGCGCCGGAAGCGCCGTCATGACAAGCAGGGCGCTGGCAAGGGATCGGGGCCGCATGAGATCTCCTTTCTTGGGTCGGTTCGGACGGACGAGGGAGGCGACCTTAAACGGAATAAGAATGATTCGCAATACGGAAATCCGAAACAGGCGTGCCTCCGATGGTCGGCTCCCCGACCCGGTATGCTTTGCGGCCCTGCCGCGATCATGACGCCATGCAGCCCAGCCTTCTCCCGCCACGAGACCGGCGTCACCGTATCGTCGGTCTCGCCCTGCCGATCGTCGGGGCGATGGTTTCCCAGAACGTCCTGAACCTGGTGGACACCGCCATGGTGGGCACGCTGGGGGATGCGGCCCTCGCGGCCGTGGGTATCGGCGGGTTCGCGACGTTCATGTTCATGGCGCTGCTGCTGGGGATCTCCACAGGCGTGCAGGTCATGGCGGCCCGTCGGAAAGGAGAAGGGAAGCTCTCCGAGACCGCCGTGCCTCTCAACGGCGGTCTGCTGCTGGTGTTTATCGTCGCGCCGGTCCTGTCGGCGGTGCTGTTCCAGGCCGTTCCCCACGTCTATCCGTGGCTCAATTCGGACCCCGCCGTGATCGAGCAGGGCGTGCCCTACTTGCAGGCCCGCGTACTGGCCATCCTGTTCGTCGGGGCGAACTTCTGCTTTCGCGGCTACTGGAACGGCGTCGACCTTCCACGCCTGTACATGACGACGCTGATCGTCATGCATGCCAGCAACATCTTCATGAACTGGGTCTTTATCTTCGGCAACTTGGGCGCACCGGCCCTGGGCGACGCCGGCGCGGGCGTCGCGTCCGCCTTGTCCACTGTCGTGGGTTTCTCCCTGTACATCTTTCTCGGACTCCGTCACGCGCGGGAGGCAGGGTTCCTTGCAGAGGTGCCTTCCCGGGACGGCCTGTTCGTCGTGACCTACTGGATCGTGGGCCAGGTAGGCACCCGGGAAGTGGCTGCGGCCAGCGTCATCGTGAACCTCACCCTGGTGGCCATCCTGCCCGGGCTGGCTCTCGGCCTGTCGGCCTCCACCCTCGTCGGACAGGCCCTCGGCCGGGGAGATGCGGATGATGCCTATCGCTGGGGCTGGGACGTCGCACGGGTGGGCATGCTGGGCCTGGGTCTCATCGGCCTGCCTGCGGCGATCTGGCCCGAGCTGCTGCTGGCGGTTTTCATCCACGATCCCGCCACCATGGCGGTGGCCGACATGCCCATGCGGCTGATCGGCCTCTTCATGGCCGTCGACGGCCTGGGAATCGTCATGATGCATGCCCTGCTCGGCGCCGGCGACGCCCGCCGGGTAATGCTGGTGTCAGTGAGCGCCCAGTGGGGCGTGTTCCTGCCCCTGGCCTACCTGGTCGGGCCGGTACTGGGATTTGGACTGACCACGATCTGGGCGCTGCAGGTGGGCTACCGGGCTGCCCAGACCGCGGTGGTGACCGGATTCTGGATCCGCAGGGACTGGGTCGGGCTGAAGGCCTAGAACCGGCGATGTGAGGGGCGCCGGTCTCGCCGGGGTCACTGGAAGTATGCCGCGTTTGGCCAACCTCGTCGCCTGGGAGTGCGGGCGGCACGGC
>JARRON010000075.1:0-5588 GCA_037383845.1 Gammaproteobacteria bacterium | reverse complement strand
GCCTTCTCGAGCTTCGCGCCCTTGAAGTGGTTGGCAGCCGTGGCGCCGGCGGCACCACCTTCCACGTGGCAGTTCACGCAGAGACCATCCGGGGCCGGGAAGTCCACCGCCTGATGGTTGTAGACGTAGGTCGGCTGCCCGGTTACCGGATCAGGATCCGACGCGACAAGACCGGCGATGTGGCAGCCTCCGCATGCCGAAGCCGACGAACTTGACGCCCAGGCGTCGCCGTCCGGCGTCGCTTCCGAAGCCTCGTGGCAGTTCTCACAGAACAGCGGAGACTGCGGATAGGTCACCTCGGAGTAATCATGGACGAAATCCATGAAGCCGTAGACCACGTATGGGATCGTGGTGGGCGGCTCGGTGGAGTAGTCCGCGCGGCTTTCGCCCAGGTGAATGGAGTGGGCCATGTAGGCCATATCCAGCGACTCGCCGGTGTCCTGGTCGATGGTGCCCGGATTGTGGCAGGTCACGCAGTATTCCACCGTCCTGCGGGGACCCCCGTGCTGCGCAAAGCGCACATGGCAGTCGGCGCAGTTCTCGGTGGCCGCAATGGCCTTGGCCGGGGCGACCTCCTCTCCCGTCTCCGGGATGATGTCAGCCACAGGGTTGTCGGGCGCCAGTGGCTCGGCTTCACCATCGAGGCGGATTTCCAGGCCTACACGGGTCGGCGCGGTGGGGTCGTATTCGATGGCCACCGGCGCGGTGACGTTCGCCGGATCCGTCGCGAAGGTGTATCGGTACCTGCCGTCGCCCAGCTCTTCCATGGTGCCGGTGGACCCGGTTTCCGTGGTGGCCTGCAAGGCCGAATCGAGGACGTTCGGCGTGGAATCACCACTCGGCGTCTCGATCCGGTTGATGTAGCTCTGCCAGTAGGACGGCTTGCCGTCTGCAGCCGGGACCAGCTTGGCCAGCGTGAACCAGATGTTGCCCGGGTCGATGTCCTCCGCCGGACCACCGTGGATGGTCGTGACCGTGAACTCCACCACCGGCGGGCTGGAGATCGACACGCTGTCGATGGAGGCGATGAGGCCACCGATAGCGGCGATGGTTTCTTCGGACAGATCAGCGCCGCTGCCAATGCTTACGGCGCCGCCTCCCTCAAGTCCGCCGCCTCCCGGAGGTCCCGGAGGTCCCACAGGCCCGGCAGGGCCTTCAGCCCCGGGCAGCCCGTCCCGGCCATCGTCGCCGTCGCAACCGACGAGAACTAAAGCAAGGCAGCTCAGCGCCGCGGCGCCAAAGATGCCCATCAAGCGTTTTCTGGATCCTGTCATGACGACATGTTCCCCCGTTTCGGTGGACCGGGAAGCTGCCGTCAGAGATCCGGAAAGACCGCGTCGGCTGCAACCCCTCGCTCAGCCGACACACCGTGCCCGCTGGAAGCCGCGTAGAACAAGCTTTGTCCCGAGGCCCCGAAAGCAACCAAGCCTCTCGCGAGGCCTGGATGACGAAGGCCGCCTCGCGGCATTCGTCCGGAATTTCAACGTACCCGGACGATGCGAACCATTAGTGAAAGTACCTAAGAATGCGCCGTCGGATTAGGCACTTACGAATCGGCGAGCCGCGCGATAGCAGGGCCGACGCCCGAAATGGCTACCCCGGCGGCTCAGGTTCAGCCGACCAGCCCCCGGAGGTGCTTTCGGAATGCGTCCCCGAGCTCCGGGTGGCGGAGCCCGAAGTGGATCGTAGCCTCCAGGTAGCCCAGCTTGCTGCCGCAGTCGAAGCGTCTGCCCTCGAATTCGTAGCCGTAGACGGGCTCTTCTTCCAGCAGGCGGGCGATAGCGTCGGTCAGCTGGATTTCCCCGCCCGCACCGGCCTGGGTGCCTTCCAGGAGGTCGAAAATGCGCGGCGTGAGGATGTAGCGACCCACCACCGCCAGATTCGAGGGCGCCTCCTCCGGGGCCGGCTTCTCCACCATGCCCGAGAGCCGGTGCAGCCGCTCCTCGTCTTTCTCCCCGCTGATGATGCCGTAGCTGCCGGTGCTCTCCGGGGGTACCTCCTCCACGCCCAGGACGCTGCCTCCGCGCTTCTCGAACACCGTCCGCATCTGTGCAAGGCAGGCCTCGTCGGCGTCGATAAGGTCGTCCGCCAGGTGCACGAAGAAGGGCTGGTCGCCCACCACCGGGCGAGCGCAAAGCACGGCGTGGCCCAGGCCCAGCGGCTCCCCCTGACGCACGTAGATGCAATTCACGTGGGCAGGAACGATATCCCGGATAAGGGCCAGCTCGTCCGACTTGCCCTTGCTCTCCAGGAGCTGCTCGAGTTCCACGTCCACGTCGAAGTGGTCCTCGATGGCCCGCTTCTGCCGGCCGGTGATAAACACCAGGTTGGTCGCGCCGGCCTCGAGCGCCTCCTCCACGGCATACTGGATCAGGGGCTTGTCCACCACCGGGAGCATTTCCTTGGGGTTGGCCTTGGTCGCAGGGAGGAAACGTGTGCCTTTCCCGGCGACCGGGAAGACGGCGTATCGGATGAGGCTGGGCACGGTCGGCTCCTTTCGGGTCAGTCCCTGTGGAAATCTTTTCCATCATCTCCCACCCCTGCCGGGCACCGCAACGGCGGCCGGCCGGCGCTGCGCCGCCAGGGCGACAGCGCCGGCCGCCCGCTGGAAGACTCTAGTCGCCCGGTCCTCCGCTGGCTGCCGCCGTCTCCTCCGAGAATCTGAGGTCGTCCCGGATGGACTCCAGGGTGCTGGGCCCGATGCCCTGCACCCGAAGGAGATCCTCGGGCACCTGGAATTCCCCGTTGGCCTCGCGGAAAGCCACGATGGCCTCGGCCTTCGCCGGGCCGATGCCGGTCAGCTCCCGGGCCAGGCTGTCGGCGTCGGCGGAATTGACATCCACAGGACCGGCGAGCGCCCCGGCGGGCAGAAGGGCCAGTACGGAAAGCAGGTGTGATACGCGCATGTTCTTGACTCCCATGTTCACTGGCGCGACCGGATGGCCGCACCGCAAAGCATGGGTCGCCGCGGGCGGACGCGGCAGGGGCTCAAATCAGCCGTTATGCCGGGATAGATCCAGCATCGCCTCGAAGCGGAAACGAGTCACCGGGCGGGTCGTGTCCCATGAGCGACAGCTGGGACACTGCCAGTAGAGGACGTTGCCGGAAAAACCGCAGACCCGGCAGCTGTACCGGGGCGTCGTCTCCGCGATCCGGCGCAACGCCCGGCTGATCCGGCGAATCCCGGCCTCGGCACCGCCCTCGCCCTCCAGGGTCGGCCTCAGGGTCTCGAGGATGTCCGTGAGCACGGGATTACGGGTGACGAAATCGGCGACACACCGGCGCGTCACCGGGTCGTCGAAGTTCCCGTCGACGATGGCCGCGTAGGCAATGCCGGCCTTCCATTCCGGCTGGGCTTCCAGGGCCTCCGCAAGTTTTCGCTCGAAGGCCCCGGGCTTGCCCAGCTCCGAGTAGCACTGGCGCAGCTGGGGCAGTACATCCGGCAGGAAGCCGCTGTCCCTGGCGAGCGCCTTCTCCCAGAGCCGGACCGCCAGGCGGTAGTCACCCTCCGCCTGGGCGATCCCGGCCCGCAGCATGGCGGCCCTGGCGCTGTCCCGATCGGCCGTCCGGGCACGCCGGATCCAGTGCCGGGCCGCTGCCCTGTCCTTGCGGGCAATGGCTTCCTCGGCCAGTTCGCAGCAATAGTGGGCCACCACCCGGTTGCCCCCGCTGTCAGGCGACAAAGCGGCCAGCTGGTCCATCGCCCCGATGGCCTTCTCCCATTCCCGTTCCTGCTCGTAAATCCTGACGAGACCACGCAGGCCCTCGGCCCTGTGGGTCGTGCCGTCGGCCAGTTGCCCGAAGATCTGCTCCGCGCGATCGAACAGTCCGGCCCGCAGGTAGTCCTCGGCAAGCTCATGCAGCGCACGGGAACGCTGGGGTCGCGGCAGGTCGGGACGGGCCACGAGGTTCTGGTGGATCCGGATCGCCCGCTCCGTCTCGCCCCGGCGGCGAAACATCGCGCCGAGGGCGAAATGGGTCTCCAGGGCATCGGCGTCCAGGTCCGCCATGCGCGTGAAGACCTCTAGAGCCTGGTCCGGCTGCTCGTTGAGCAGGTAGTTAAGGCCCTCGAAATAGTCCGCGCTGACGGGACGATCGGCGGGCCTGCCACGGGCCGCGGTGAACCTGGCTGCCACCCACCCGAGGCCGGCCGCCAGGACGAAGAGGATCGCCAGAAGGAAGCTGTCAGCGCCGTCCATCGACAGCCGGAAGCGAGGCACCGTCCGACGACTGCTGCTGCGCGTTCTCGCGGCGCTTGCGCTCACGGCGGCGCTTGAGCCCCCATGCGCCGGCGCTGGCCAGGCCAAACAGCCAGCCCAGTGCGAAGGTCGCGACAAAAGCCAGGGAGACTGGCGACTCGACGGCGACGAACCCGAGGTCCAGGGAAATGTAGCCCGGGTTCAGCCACGTAAACACGACCGCCGCCAGGACGGCGAGGATCAGCAAAAAGCCGCTTAACAGGCGTCTGAACATCTGGCGCGCACCATGCCGCGGGAAGCCACGCCAAGTCTATCAGGGCCGGAGCGCGTTCGCCCCGGTAAACCCCGGTCAGTCCTTGATGGGGTTATGCCGCCCCTCGTTGACCCGCTCGCGCAGGTCCTTTCCCGGCTTGAAGTGCGGCACATGCTTTCCGGCCAGCGCAACCGCTTCCCCGGTCTTGGGGTTGCGGCCGATCCTGGGAGGACGATAGTGAAGGGAGAAGCTCCCGAACCCCCGGATCTCGATCCGCTCGCCGTTGGCGAGACTGTTGCTCATGACCTCCAGCAGGTGCTTTACGGCCAGCTCCACGTCCTTGGCCGGGAGGTGACTCTGGCGCCGCGCGATTGCTTCGATGAGTTCCGATTTTGTCATTGTTATGTTCCGCCCCGATTCCCCCGAAATCGCTTCTGCTCGTCGCCGGGTTGCCGGGCGGGCCGCCAGTTGGCGACCCGCCCGTCCCGATCTCTACGAGTTTTCCTGGGACGAGATCTGCTCCTTGAGCAGGTCTCCCAGGCTGGTTCCGGTGGTCGCGTCGGACCGCCGGTAGTTCTGCACGGCCTCGGCCTCTTCCGAGAACTCCTTGGCCTTGATGGACAGGCTGATCTGCCGGCTCTTGCGATCGATGCCGGTGAACTTGGCCTCCACTTCCTGGTCGGGCTTGAGCACGCTCCGCGCATCCTCGACCCGCTCCCGGGAAAGCTCCGAAGCTCTCAGGTAGCCCTCGATACCACCGCCGAGGTCGATGACCGCACCCTTGGCGTCCACTTCCCTGACGGTGCCCTTGACGATGGTGCCCTTGGGATTCTCGGCCAGCCAGGAGGACATGGGATCCCGGTCCATCTGCTTGATGCCGAGGGAGATTCGCTCGCGCTCGGGATCGATGGACAGCACCACGGCCTCGAGCTCCTCGCCCTTGCGGTAGTTGCGAACCGCCTCCTCGCCCGGGATGTCCCAGGAGAGGTCGGAGAGATGGACCAGCCCGTCGATGCCACCGTCGAGGCCGATGAAGATGCCGAAGTCGGTGATGGACTTGATCACGCCGCTGACCCGGTCGCCCTTGTTATGGGCCGCAGCAAACTCTGCCCAGGGGTTCGGCAGACACTGCTTGA
>JARRON010000074.1:0-5603 GCA_037383845.1 Gammaproteobacteria bacterium | reverse complement strand
CACGCCTGCGCCGACGTACGGACGGAAACGGCTGTCCGGGAGGAAGTGGTACTGCAGGCTCAGGGTCGGCGGAAGATGCTCAACCTCGCCGCCCACGCCGTCGAACGCGCCGTCGCCGCTGATCGTGAAGCCGTGGTTAAAAAAGTTGGAGGCCAGGAGCTCTACGCCCCAGTGGTCCCTGAACATGTACGTGATGTCGAACGTCAGCTGACCGTCGTCGTCCACCTCGAGGACGTCGCCGGTGATCAGCCTCAGGTTATTGTCGTCCGGCATGATTTCGCTGTAGCCGACGCGGAACAGCCAGTCGCCTTCGGCGGCGATGGCTGCGGGCGCGGCCATCGCACAGGCGATGACTCCGGCCAACAGGCTGATGGTTCCTTTTCTCATTCCCCTGCTCCCTGAACAGTTTTTGCTTGTCGGATGCCTAGAAGCTTCACAAGCAGCCAAATCGCGCCGACCGGCAGTCGGTGCGCGCCACTATGGAAGGTACATATATACGGAAACAAACTCCATGGATATAAGTAATTTACGGTCCCTGTTCGGGACGTCACGGCCAGTTACAGCTGGGACTCAACCGGCAGTAGCCTGATGAAATCCGCCGTCACTCTCTGGCCCCACGTTGACGTGGGCTCCTTGTCATACCGGATTTCCGTGCCGTCGGCCCGGGTCTCGATCCAGACCAGGTCTCCCTGTGAATCCAGTTCCACGCGGTAGGCGTTTCTGGCACTGACGCCGTCGTCCATGAAGCCTGCCAGGTCGGCGGCAAGCGCCGGGCTCTCTACGTAGATACCGAATTCCGTA
Organism: Gammaproteobacteria bacterium; assembly: GCA_037383845.1. Classification (GTDB taxonomy): domain Bacteria; phylum Pseudomonadota; class Gammaproteobacteria; order Steroidobacterales; family XN24; genus JARRON01. The sequence goes on along the minus strand of JARRON010000074.1, from coordinate 4,802 downwards.
TTCAGGTTGGCTGACCTCGGATCCAGGTTAAAGCTGCCCACGAAGATCCCGCTGTCGTCGAACATGAACGCCTTCGTGTGCAGGCCCGCCTTGGATTCCCGGCCTGTAACGGACTGATCGATTTCCATGCCGGAATCCGGCCGCAGCTCGTAAAGCTCGACCCCGGTCTCCAGCAGGTCTTTCCGCCGCTTCTCGTATCCCGCGTGGGCTGCCAGCACGTCGTTGGACACCAGCGAGTTGGTGAGGATCCGGACCCGGACCCCCCGGTCCACCAGCCTGCGGGCCTCGTCGATGCTCTCATCGGTCAGAACGAAATAGGCAGACTCGATCAGGAGGGTCTTTTCGATCGTCGAGAGCTTTGTCCGGAGTGCCGCCATGATTTCGCCGGTCGCCAGCTCCTCATCCTTGATTTTCTTCAGGGAAGCCGGGTCGTCGGCGACTACCTGGCCGGGCGCCCAGGTCAGCCGGTCCAGGCCCGGGCCGAAGGCTGCGCGAACGGCGACCTCATCGTCCTCCACGGAGTAAGGGTAGGGGTTTTCGGCGATCGCTTTGCCCATCCGGCGCCGGACGGCCGCAAGGTCGTCCTCGCCGTAGGTTCGGTCGACCAGGGAGGCGATCGGGAAGGACCAGGCGCCGTTCCAGAAATAATCGAAGGTTGCGGAGATGTCCGTCACCACGGGCCCCGCGGCCATGATGTCCAGGTCGCGGAAGTTGGACTCCGGGTCCACCTGAAAGTAGTGATCGCCAATGTTCCGACCGCCGACGATGGCCATGGCGCCGTCGGTGATCATCACCTTGTTGTGCATCCGGTGGTTCAGCCGACCGAACTCGCTCAAGAAGCCGAGTCCCTTGACTGACCGGTTCGCCGAGGGGTTGAAAACGCGGATTTCGACGAACGGATGGGCGTCAAGGGAAGCCACGAACTCGTCCGACTTCACGTCCAGGTCATCCAGAAGGACACGGACCCGGACTCCCCGGTCTGCGGCATCGAGCAAGGTCTGCGCGAGTCTGAATCCCGTGCCGTCTTCCTCCCAGATGTAGTACTGCGCATCGAGGGTCCGTTCGGCGGCGTTCGCCAGCGCCACCCGCGCCGTGAATGCCCAGCGTCCCTCTTTCACCAGCGCAAAGCCGGACTGGCCGGGGTGTTTTTCGGCCTGGGCGGCCACAAGCCTGCCCAGCGAAGTCGAGTCGTTGTCCGAGATGGCATGACTCGGGACGCGTTCCACGGTCTCCGGCAGGCTTGTACAGCCGGAAACCATCAGGGTCAGTACCACCACCAGCATGGTGGCGAATGAGGTCGGTCGAGGCATGGTCGAATTCTCGGGGGGCGCGTCGAGCGGCGTGAGGCCAGCGGGATTCGCGCGGGCCTTACTCCCGGCAGGATGATACCTCAGCCGCGTGTCCGGACAAGGATACAAGTGGCCGGCGGGAGCGGAGCGGTGGTCAAAACCAGGCTGGAAAACCGGCGGCTGCGGGCTTCGGCGCTCTTGCCCCGAGGGGTGTTGATTTCGGTCCGGCGCGGCCTCATCGTGGACGGCTCCCCCGCACCACGAAAGCGTACGCCATGGAAGATCACGGCAGCTGCTGCGATCACAAGAAACGAGCGCCGGGCGCCGGCGACGAAGCGGTCCCGCCTTCAAAAGGGCCGGATCACCACGCGGCCGAAAACGGTGCAGGCGCCTGCTGCCACGGCCACCACGCATCGACTGCCGTGAACGCGGCGGACGTCCCGGCGGGGGCGCAGTGGACCTGTCCGATGCACCCCGAGGTAGTCCAGGACGGGCCGGGGGACTGCCCCGCGTGCGGCATGGCTCTCGAGCCCATGGCGCCGACGCTGGACGAGGGCCCCAACGAGGAGCTGATCGACCTCAAGCGGCGACTGTGGTTGAGCGGGATTCTCACGGTGCCCCTGGTGCTCATTGCCATGCGGGACATGATCCCGGGCGACCTGCTCGCGGGCCTGGGCGGCTGGCTTCCCTGGATAGAGCTAGTCCTGGCCACGCCGGTGGTGTGGTGGGGCGGGTGGCCGTTCCTGGTGAAGGGCTGGCGATCCCTGAGTCCGCCGAATCCGAACATGTTCACGCTGATCGGCCTCGGCGTGCTGGTCGCCTGGGGCTACAGCGTCGTCGCGACCGTGGCGCCGGGGGTCTTTCCGCCCACGCTGCGCAAGGCCGACGGCACGGTGCCGGTGTATTTCGAAGCCGCGGCCGTCATCGTGACCCTGGTGATGGTGGGCCAGGTGATGGAGGTGGCGGCCCGCAGCCGGACGGGGGCGGCCATCCGCGCCCTGCTGGGCCTTGCCCCGGCAACGGCCCGGCGGATCACGGACGCCGGCGAAGAGGACGTGCCCCTGGAGGACGTGGGCGTCGGCGATCGGCTGCGGGTCCGTCCGGGAGAGAAAGTGCCGGTGGACGGCTCGGTCCTGGAAGGCCGATCCGCGGTGGACGAGTCCATGGTCAGTGGCGAGCCAATACCGGTGGAAAAGACCGGGGGCGACGCCGTTGTCGGCGGCACGGTCAACGGCTCCGGCACCCTGGTGATTCGTGCCGACAAGGTAGGCTCGGAGACCCTGCTGGCCAGGATCGTCGCGCTGGTAGCGGAGGCCCAGCGGAGCCGGGCGCCGGTACAACGCATCGTCGACCGGGTCGCCGCGTTCTTCGTGCCGGCGGTGGTGGCGGTGGCCGTGATCGCCTTCGTTGTCTGGTATGCCCTCGGGCCGGAACCGGCCCTGGCCTACGCCATCGTCAACGCCGTGGCCGTGCTCATCATTGCCTGTCCATGCGCCCTGGGGCTGGCGACCCCCATGTCCATCATGGTCGCCAGCGGTCGCGGCGCCGAAATGGGGGTGCTGTTCCGCAGCGCAGAGGCCATAGAAACCTTCCGGGACGTGGACACCCTGGTGGTGGACAAGACGGGAACCCTTACGGAGGGTCGGCCGGCGGTCACGGAGGTGGTGGCTGCCGACGGGCAGGAGGAGGGGTCGCTGCTGGCCGCGGCGGCGGCGGTGGAGGTGGCCAGCGAGCATCCCCTGGCGGCGGCGGTGTCCAACGCGGCAAAACAGCATGGCGGTTCGGTGTCGCCGGCCTCCCGGTTCGAGTCCGTTACCGGCAGGGGCGTCATCGGCAGCGTCGACGGTCGCCGCGTGGCGGTAGGCAACCGGGAGCTGATGCAATCCGAGGGCGCGGAGCTCGCGTCCGCCGCGGAGGATGCGGAGGCCCTTCGCGCCGCCGGCCGAACCGTGATCTTCGTTGCCATCGACGGGCGCTATGCGGGTCTGCTGGCGGTCGCCGATCCCATCAAGTCCACAACGCCGGAGGCACTGGAGGAGCTGAGCCGGGAGGGGCTTTCCATCGTCATGCTCACCGGGGACAGCGAGGGCACCGCCCGGGCCGTGGCCAGGGAGCTTTCCATCGCCGACTACGTGGCGGACGTCCGCCCGGAAGACAAGGCCAAGGTGGTGCGCCAGCTGCAGGCCGAGGGCCGCAGAGTGGCCATGGCCGGCGACGGGGTCAACGATGCCCCGGCGCTCGCGGCAGCCGATGTGGGCATCGCCATGGGCTCGGGGACTGACGTGGCCATGGAAAGCGCCGCCGTCACGCTGGTGAAAGGGGATCTCAACGGCATCGTCCGCGCCCGGCGACTGTCCATGGCCACCGTACGGAACATCCGGCAGAACCTGTTCTTTGCCTTCGCCTACAACGCCGCCGGCGTTCCCGTCGCTGCCGGCGTGCTGTATCCGTTCTTCGGGCTGCTCCTGAATCCGATGATTGCCGCCGCCGCCATGAGCTTTTCGTCCGTCTCGGTCATCGGGAACGCCCTACGCCTGAAGCGCATCTCGCTTTGACCCGGGCGTGGGACCCTGTTGCCGCGGCAGACGCGCTCGCCGCCGCCGATCCGACACTCGGCAGGGTGATCCGCCGGTATGGCGTGTTCGGGATGGCGCCGCCGAAGCCGGAGGACCCCTTCCGGCACCTGCTCAAGGCCATCGTCTACCAGCAGCTCTCCGGCGCCTCCGCGGCCGCCATCCACGGGCGCGTGCTCGGCCTGTTCCCCCGCCGCCGCCCGTCGGTGGCCGGGCTGGCGAGGCTGGGGGACGATGAGCTGCGCGGAGCCGGCCTGTCCCGGCCCAAGATCGCCGCCGTGCGGGACCTGGCCCAGAAGAGGCGGGCGGGACTCGTGCCCGGCCTGGAACGGCTGCAGGCCATGGATGACGACGAGATCCTGGCACGGCTCACATCCGTCCGGGGCGTGGGACCCTGGACGGTCCAGATGCTGCTCATGTTCGGCCTGGGCCGGCCGGACGTTCTGCCGGAGACGGACCTTGGGATCCGGAAGGGCTACGCGCGGGCCTTCGGGATCGACGGGCTGCCGGCGCCCGGGCAGGTCCGGCAGCGGGCCGAGGGCTGGCGGCCGTGGCGGAGCGTCGCCAGCTGGTACCTGTGGCGGGCCGCCGACGGCGGCGGGGCGCTGTAAAGGCGCGCCGGGTCCTAGTCGGGCCGGCCCTGGGAGAGGATGTGCCGGACCAGCGGCATCATCATCAGGGCACCGACGATGAGAAACGCGATGGCGTAACCGGGAAACTGCAGGGACGGAGGCACCAGGGGCGGGCCGCCGGCGAACAGCTCGTAGAGACCGACGGCGGCCACGAGCGCGCCAGCGATGTCCAGGGCCAGCAGCTTCAGCGGCATCCTGGAACGACGGGGCCTGGGGGAATTTCCGGGCTGAGCCATGGGGCCCTCCTTGCTGGGGCTTGCTTCAGGAAATCCGGGGCGGCTGGATGCGGCCTTCCGCCACGGTGACGG
>JARRON010000073.1:0-5661 GCA_037383845.1 Gammaproteobacteria bacterium | reverse complement strand
CCCGGAGGCGACGCCTGGGTCCGCGGCCGAACATTGCCGAGTGTGCGGCGGCCATGGCGCACTGTATGGCGTAATAGCCGGCGAAGGCGCGACTGGCATAGGCGATGATTGCCAGGATGTGGCTTGACCAAAGCAACGCGAGCGCCAGGACCATGACCCCGGCATAGACGTAGCGGTGTTGGACCTTGCCGTAGGTCGCCGCCTCCACCAGACCGCCGGAGGCGAGCGTGTCGGCGACGGCTGCGGAGAACTGGGCCATCACCGCGCCGATGACAAGCATGAACGGCACGATGAAGGCCACGCGCTCTGAGAGCGTGATGATGCCTGTCTCGCTGATGGAGCTGAAGCTGTCGAAGTAGATCGACGACAGTGCGATGAAGACCAGGTAAATGCCGGCAGAGAGAAGCTGGGCGTAGCGCATCGTGGCGATCCGCTCGTCGGCGCCGTAGACATTCCCCATGTAGCGCGACGTCTCAAAGCCCTGGACGATCAGGAATGCGCCGAGCAGCTTGCGAAGCGTCTCCAGGCTCCAGTCGACAGGCAGCGGGTTGAGGGCCCAGCTGCCGTCGACGAGGTGCTCGATGTTGACCACAGCAAGCCCTACCAGGAATCCGGCGATGATGGCCAGCTTGGCGTCTACGGAATACTCCTCGAGCCGTTCCAGGGGCTTGAGTCCACGGAGGAGTCCGAATGCGCCGATGAATATGATCAGGCCGGTGGCGATGACCTTCTGGTACGCCGTTCCTTCCAGATCGAACAACCGGAGCACGAAAGCGGCGAGCAGTTCCAGGTAGAACGTGATGGCGACAACATAGGCCAGCGCCAGGACGAGCTTCGCGAGCCGCTCAAGCCATTTGAAGACGGTTCTCGAGTCCTTGCCGGTCCGCTCGTCTCCGGCAATCTTCTCCAGGTGCCGGATGTTGTACCGGACCGCGCCGCCAACGGCGTAGGCGAGGGCCACGATGCCGAGCATGGCGAACAAGGCCCAGTTGCCGACGGTATAGCCGAGCAGGGGGGCAACTACGAGGAAGCCGCTTCCGATGATGGATGCCAGCGGCGTGGCGATAGCGCTCCACGTGCTGGAGTCCCGCACGGCCGGACGCCAAAGGAGCGCGAAAACCGCCACGGTGCCAGCGACCACGAGGCCGTTGGTCAGCAGGGCAAGGGCGTCGAATGAAACTGCGGAACTATCGGGCACGGCTGCTTGTCCGTCATGCCGAACGTTGTCCGGCGCACTCGTCCTGGGCCGGAAAAATCATATCGGGCAAGCGTTCGGGAGGTAGGACCGGGTTCGGTATCAGCACGTCCTCGAGTATGGCACATGCCGCGGAATCAGCCGCGCCGGGGCGGGGTCTGCATGCCCCCACGGTACCTGCGCACACTCCCGCCAGGAATCCCATTTCGCGTGCCGGCCATCGTCCCGGAGGGCTGACGGCCGTCGACCTGCGGATGGGCGGCAATGGTTCCTGGAGCGGTTTCAGGGCATTATCCGCCCGGCGGCGCGTGCCGGCTTGCCCCGGGGCATTCGTTTCCAGGGCCATGGCAGGGCGGTGAACGCTGCTGTCAGGAGCGCAGATCGTCGAGGAAACCTGCGCCTGACCCCACCAGGCTGAACGCCTCCGGGGAGCGACAATTCAGATGGCGGATGCCGTGTCTTCTTCCGGAATGACAGGGTTGACGTCCGGAGGCCCGAGTAGATGCACAGGAACCTGCTGGATACCCGCAAGGGTCGCTTCCTGACCTTCGGCGTGCTGTATGTCTCCGAAGGGATTCCGTACGGCTTTACGTCCGTGGCAATGGTGGCGTTCATGCGCCAGCATGGCGTGTCGCTGGAGGCAATCGGCGCTTTCGTCGCGGCGCTGTTCATGCCATGGGCATTCAAATGGGCCTGGGCACCCCTCGTCGACCTGATCCGGCTGGACCGGTGGGGCGGACGGCGTGCGTGGATCATCGGCTGCACCTCGATGATGCTGGTGACCCTGCTCGTGACCGCCAGCATCGACGTGCAGGACGATTTCTTCTGGCTGCTCATCATGGTGACGATGCACAACTTCTTCTGTGCCACCCAGGACGTCGCCATTGACTCGCTGGCCGTCAGCACCCTTCAGGTCGAAGAGCGCGCGCGGGCCAACGGCGTCATGTTCGCCGGGCAGTACTTCGGCATCATGCTGGGCGGTGGCGGCGCTGTGTTCGTATCAGGACTGCTGGGATTCCACGGCGCACTGTCCTACGTGGCGGCGCTGTCGCTGCTTAACCTGGCGTTCGTAACGCTGTTTGTGTTCGATCCTTACGCCCGGGCCGACGCGAAGCGCCAGGCTCAGTTCATGAGGACGCTGGTCAGCAAGCTCGTCGGGTTCGTTAAGGAAGTCTACGCGAGCTTCTGGCGGTCCGGGCGCGGACCGATCCTGGGCACGGCGTTTGCGCTTCTTCCCTTTGGCGCCATGGCGCTGGCCTACGCGACGCTTTCGACGATCCAGGTCGACTACGGGCTGGACGACAGCCAGATCGCCCGCCTGCAGATCCTGAACACCTTGGCCTCGGCTGTCGGTTGCCTGGCAGGTGGGGTAGTAGGCGACCGGTTCGGTACCCGCCGCACGGTGGGCCTGGGGTTTGCTTGCACGGCGCTTCTTACGTTTGGGCTGGCGACACAAATCGCCCAGGTCGGCCTCACGGCCGTGGCGCCGGCCGTGTTCTACGGCACCATCATCGGTCACGGCTTCTGCTTCGGCATGGCTTACGGGGCCCGGAACGCCATTTTCATGAGCATGACCAACCCGGCGGTGGCCGCCACGCAGTTCACCGCATTCATGGGAATGGGCAATCTGGCCGTCAGCTATGGCAATTACTGGCAGGGCATCGTGGCCGAGCGCATGGGCTACGCGGCGGTGCTCTACGCCGACGCGGCCATCGCGGTGCTGGTCATCGGCCTCATCCCCTTCCTGCGCCCGAGGGAGGACCCGCGGGATCGCCAGGCCGCGGTCGGGGAGCCGGCGATCGCGGCACCGGCAGCGGTGGCAGACTGACGTCCCTGGTTCGTTCTGGCGCGGACAGCCCGCGCCGGCGCCTTCTCTATCCGGATGGGAGGCACCGCGGGCGCAGCGGTGAACCGGGCCCCGGCGATTGCCTCGCGGCGAAGCCCGGACCAGCCCCGCTCTACGGGCCAGGCATCCATGGGATCCCGGACCGCGAGCGGCTTCGTGGCCGCTTGCCGCCATCGGCCCCGGCAGTCCGTCGGGCTACGGCAGATCCGGAGTGTTCGATACGTGCCCGGCGCAACGGTCGCTGGTCACCGCGTGGTCCTGGAAGCGTGTCTGCGGGCGTACAGTCTCAGGGCGAGGATCAGCACCGCGGCGGAGCACAGCAGGACGCCGCTTAACAGGCCGATGGGCTCGTCGCCGAACAGGTAGAACATCGAGGCACCGCCGGCTACGTAGATGGCCGGCAGAAGCCGGTACAGCCACGCGGGGAACCATATCGTCTGCATCGGTGCCTCCTTCTGCGTCAGCACCCATCACACTATTGCGCCCAGGCGGCCCGCGTCGGGAGCCACGTCACGTTTCGGCCGGCTTACCCGGGCGTTCAACGTGCGGCCTGCCTTGTCGTGCCCCTGTGAAATGAATGCAGGACGAATCCCCGGACTGCCAGATGGGGCCACAGCAGCTGTTTGCGAGGGCAGTCGGGATGGCGATGCTGGCCGGGGGGCTGGTTGCGGGCGCCGGCCGGCTCCTGCCCGGGAGAGGGGGCCGGACGTGCCCGGCTGGCGTGAATCTCAGTTCTCGGGCGCGGAGTAGTCGCGCTGGACCGCCGGATCCTTTTCCCGGGCCTTGTCTTCGCCTTTTTCTTCGGCCTTCTTCAGTCGCTCGGCTTCCGCCTTGCTTCCGGGCTCGGCCTCACGGGCCTTTTCCCTGACGTTTTCGTTTTCGACAAAGTCGCGCGTCTTTTCGCGGTAGCGACGATCGGCTTCGCGGTTGCCTTCGCCAGGCTGCTTTGGATCGCTCATAAAGCATCTCCTCGGGTGGGGGACTAGTGACGGCGCGATGACGCTGCGGCGCCATGCGCAGGGCGCGCTCCTGAACAGGTGCGCGGCGAACTCCTATAACCCTAGACGACAACTCCCGTATTTTCAAATGGATAGGCGCATGTCCTGCGGATTGATGGCGAGTCCGTCGGCGCCGGGGAGTCCGGCCGTAACCGACACCGCGGGCGTGTTGCGCCGCAGTATGCCTGCAGTGGTCGTAGAGCTTTTCTATGCTTTAGGGGACCTTTGCGACGAAGCGAGGAGGGAAGCTGTGAAAGAGACAGTTGCCTGTCGCCAGTGCGGCGCCGAGGCCCACGTGGTCCACCTGGAGCACATTGAAGGGGAGGATCACGGTATCCAGGTCGGCATGGACGGGCTTGCAATCTACGAGTGTGAACACGGCCACAAGCGCCTTGCGAGCCCCGAGTATCCGGTCCGGTTCATCGACTCCCTGATGAAGGCGGACGACATCCCGCCGGTGAAGCCCGCGGAGAAGAAGGGGCTGTTCCGGAAGCATCTCCACTGCACGAACTGCGGGGAGGAGTTGCCTCACGATGCCAGCGGGGACGAGTGCGCGAAGCGTACGGTTAGCGTAGAGGAGGCGGACCCCGTGGACGTGGAGGTCCGCATGCCCGTGTACCTGTGCAGCAAATGCGGCAGCCGGGCCACGGTGCCGCCGGACGAGGTCCAGAAGGAACTGGTCGCCGCGATCGAGGCCGGCTTCAGGCAGGCGGGCGTCGCGCCGGGCTGACTTTTCGACTCGGGGCTTCGGGCCATGCCGTAGCGCGCCCGGGCGGGGGCGGAAAGGAAAAGGCCCCGGTTGTCCGGGGCCTCGTCCGTTCGACCCGTCCTGGGTCTTGAGGCGTCCCGAGGCCTAGGAGCCGACGATCCCGCCGTCCTTCCTGGTGATGACGAACGTCGTGTCCCGAGGGATGGTCACACCATCCGTGGCGGCCGGGAAGTTGGTCCGGGAAGGATCGCCGTTACCCGGGTGCTGGGTATTGATGAACAGGGTCCGGCGATCCGGCGTGACCGCGATGCCGGTGATCTCGTCGGAGTTCACGCCCGTGAACAGCCGGCGGATTTCCCGGGTGTCGGCGTCCGCGATGACCAGCTGGTTGTTGAGGCCATCCTTCTGGCCGCCGTCGGTCTGGATGAACAGCCGGCCATCCGGATCCGCCCACATGCCGTCGGGGTCCGCGAAGGACTCCTCGGTACCGTGGGTGTCCCTGGCGAAGATGAAGATATCCCAGACAAAGCGGGTGCCGGTGTGCTGGTCGTCGTCGCGGAAGCGAATGATGTGGCCGTCGGCGTTGGGGGCCAGCGGATTCGAGGCGTTGGGCGCGCTATCCACCAGCCGGCCGTTGATGGGAATGGGGCCGATGTCGAGCCGCGCGCTGTTATTGGTCAGCGTGCAGTAGACGTCGCCGTTGGGGGCCACCGTGGTCCACTCCGGCCGGTCCATGGGGGTGGCGCCAAGAAGGTCGGCGGCCAGGCGGGTGTAGGTCAGCAGTTCCGCCTGGTCCTTGAACTTCTTCGCCAGCACGGGATTGTCGATGGTCAATTCCATCCAGTCGCCGGTGCCGTCGTCGTTGAACTTCGCCACGTACAGCCTGCCGTGGTCAAGGGGGCTTAAGCCCTGG
>JARRON010000072.1:0-8360 GCA_037383845.1 Gammaproteobacteria bacterium | reverse complement strand
CCGGCACCGCTGACTCCAGACCGACGTTCGCGACGACGGGCGTCCTCCAAAAAGCCGATATAACCGTAAATTACGGCGCTTACTTGAGGTATCACCTGAGAGACGGTGTCGGGACACCAGATGTCCTCCAGCGCGGTTTCGAGCCTGCGCGCGGACTGGGCCAGGCGGAGCATCGCGATGTGCTGGCCGGTGACCTGGTAGGCGCGGGAGATCACCGGCACGCGCCGCCGCTCGTCGAAGCTGTAGACGAACGGGCGCAGGGCACGGGATTCCTCTGCCCAGTCGGAAAGCTCCCCTTCCGTTGCGAGCTCCGCCGTGCTGATCAGCGCTTCCAGGACACCGGCCAGGTCCTGCCAGGCCAGGCCGCTCAGGCCGACCAGGCCCGAATCCCAGAGCTTGTGCAGGGTCATCTGGCGGTCGCCGAGCCGGACCGTGACCCGGTTGCCGCCCGCGTCGCCGGGTCGCCCCACGTGCAGGGGCTGGTGCAGGTCGGGCAGAAGGTGGGCCAGGAAACGGAGGGCGACGGCACGCTCAGATGTGGTGGCCGCAGGGTCACGAAGGGTGCCGAGCTGGGCCTGTATGGCGATCAGCAGTCGGCCCCGGTCCCCTCGCCAGGCCGCCGAGATCGGCTCGTCGTCCTCCACGTCGGCATAGTGCCAGTCCCGGGTGTGTCGCCAGCGGGGCGTCTCCCGGATCCGGTCAGGCCACGTCGACGCCTCGGCCAGCGTTTCCTGGCCCAGCAGACCGGCGATGGCGCGACGGGCGGGCGGACACAGCCGGGCTTCCGCGGCGGCTGCCACGGCCCGGTGGGCAGCGGGTCCCCAGGCGACGGCGTAAGCGGACCACAGAAAAGGCAGTGTCGCGAGCACGGGCCCGGCGAGCCGCCGGAGCAGGCGCGCCGGCAGACGTCGGCGGCCGCGGTTCCCGGGCAGCCCGGGCCGGCCCCGGTGGAAAGCCGGGACCAGGGCGGGCGCGGTTGCCTGGGAGTCTCCTTGAGGCCGGCCTGCGCTCATGGCCCGAGCGCCCGGTCCAGGCATTGCCGTGCCCGCTGCCCCGGGCTCGCCGAGGGCGGATTCTCCGATTCCAGTCTCCGGATCACCGCTGCCAGGCCCGTGTCGCGGATCTCCGCCGAGAACAGGTTCCGGAGCTGAAGCAGGGGGGAGAAATCCTCGACCCGTGCATCGAAGACTCTCCAGTGCTGGCCGGTGCGCCGGAAGTAAAGGGTGACGGGGACCGGAGCGTAGCCGGGAACGCGGACCGTGACGGCTAGCCGGGCTTCACCCGCACCCGCTGCCGGCGGCGGGCTGTCGTCGATGCTGACCATCCCGTCAGTGACAAGGAGCAGACTCGGCGCGTGGCGTCGGAGGAGATTTCCGTACAGGGCTTCGGCGAATCGCCGGCGCTGGTCCGGGGAAGCCTCGCCCCACCATTTTCCGAGGATGACCTGGCCCGCGAAGAGCACATCCAGGTGGGGCCGAAGGAGCCGGTGGGCCAGTGACCGCAGGGCCGCCGGATCCGTGGCGAGCGGAGCTGGTGGGCCATTGACCGCAGGGCCGGCGGATCGGTGGCGAGCTCGAGACGGCAGGCGGACAAGGCTTGCTCAAGATCATCCTCCGTGGCCCGGATTATTGCCTCCGGCGCGCGCGCCGGAGGCGGCTGGGCGGCGACGGCCGGCAGGGCGGTCAGCAGCCAGGCGGCCAGTAGCAGCCGGGCGACGGCGTAAGCGGGGCGGGACGACACGCCAGCCATTCTACGGGACAGTGCCGTATTGCGGCGCACCAAGAAAAGCCGGTGCTCGCCGGGAAAGCCACCTGCCCGGGCTTTTGCTATCCTCCAACCGGAGCCGCCTGAGCCGGTGGCCGAACGCCGGGACTGCTCTCCAAATCCAAAATCCGGCGAGACCGCGAGAGCGCACACGGGAGAACCAGAATAATGCGTAAATCGGGCATCGGACTGCTGCTGGCCGGTCTGGCAGCTTTTTTCGTGGGCTGCAGCCCAGATGTCGACAAGCCGGGGCAGTCGTTCATCGGGGAGGTCGACCTCAAGGCCTCCGCCTCGGGACCGGGCACCATCACGCCCGGGACCAACGGTGAGTGGACGTTCACGGTCGACAACGCCGGCCCTGAAGCCGCCGAGGGCGTGGACGTTGAAATTGGCGTGGACCCGGCGGGCAGCGTCCTGGCCAACTCCATCCGCTGGACGTGCACCGCCACCGGCGGTTCCTGTGGCTCCGAAGAGGGCAAGGGGGCTCCGGCCACGACGCTGAGCCTGGAGAACGGCGGCAGCGCGGTGATTACCGTCACCACGCCCGTGTCCTACTCGGCGGCGTCGGGAGCGGACCTCGTCGCGACGGTGTCGGTGGGAGAGGACTCGACCTACCCGGACCCCACGCCCGGTGACAACGAAGCCTCGGCGTCGGCAACGCTCGGTGAGGCCCAGGCGCTGGCGGATTTCTCCGACGAGATCATTTACTGGGCATTCACCGACCGCTTCGCCAACGGGGACCCCACGAACGACGACGCCGACGGCACCCGCCGCGGCGACGAGGCGGATCCCTCCAGCCACATTGGCTGGCACGGCGGCGACTTCGCGGGCATCCGTCAGAAGATCGAGGAAGGCTACTTCCAGGCCATGGGCTTCACCGCCGTCTGGATCTCGCCGGTGATCTACCAGGTGCCTGCCCTGGATAACGGCAACGCCGCGTATCACGGCTACTGGCCCGAGGCCAGCCTGGAGATCGAGCCTCATTTCGGCACCATCGGGGAACTCAAGGCCCTGGTGGACACCGCCCATGCCAACGGGCTGAAGGTCATCGTCGATTTCGTGGCCAACCACGTGGGCTACGATGCCGAAATCGTCCAGACGAACCGGGACTGGGTGCGCCTTGGAAGCGAATGTCAGAGCCCGGACAACGACCTGGAACGGGCCTGCCTGGGCGGCCTGCCTGATCTCAGGCAGGAGCTTGCGGAGGTCACTGACTTCACCCTGAGCCAGATCCAGAACCTGGTGGCGAGCACCGGCATCGACGGTTTCCGGTGGGATGCCCAGCGCTTCGTGAATAACGAGTTCTGGACCGAGGCTTTCGCTCCGGGAGCGCCGGCGGACCGCAGCAGTGTCTGGAGCATGGGCGAGAACACCGAAGGCCCGGAGCGGCTGGCGTACTGGATGGACACCGTCGGCACGCCTTCCACCAGGGACTTCGCGCTCCACGGGGCCTTCCGCGGCGCGATCGCAGGTTTCTCGGACAGCCTGGCGGAGGTGCTGGAGCAGGATTCGCTCTACAGCGATCCCAGGCGGCTGTCCACGTTCATCGACAATCACGACAACATCCGCGTGACATCGGACATCATCCAGCAGCGCGGCTACGATCGGGCCACGGCGCTGGAGCTGGTGGATGCCGGTCTGACCTTCCTCTATGCCAACCGGGGTATTCCGAGCGTCTACTACGGCACGGAAATCGGCATGGAGGGCATAGACGACTTCAACTTCCCGGATAACTCGAACCGCAAGAGCATGGATTTCGAGGCGGCCGGCGATCCCACGGTGACGGAGTGTTACGTCGAGGACCAGGGGCTGGACAACACCGAGGCATTCGGTACCAGCGTGTTCCTCCGCGGCGCCTTCAACGACTGGGCGGACCCGCCGCTGGCGGAGTCCCAGGTGTTCAACCAGGGCGACGGCGTCTACGCCCAGGCCGTCCAGCTGTCCGCCGGCAGCTACGCGTTCAAGGTGGCTGCAGCGGACTGGTCCGTCGAAAGGACCAATGACGCGGAGACGGTGGTGCCGGGCACGTCCGTGACCCTGAACACCAGCGGCGGGAACACGAATCTGGAGATCGCGGCCGACGGGTGCTACCGGTTCGACGTGGACACCTCCGCCAGCGTCGATAACCCCGGACTCACGGTGAGCCGTCTCGACGTCGCAGCACCACTTGTCCGGCGACTGGCCCGGCTCGCCGCAGCACGGACCGCCTATCCTGCACTCCGACAGGGCTCGCAGACGTTGCTGTACGACTTCTCTGAGCAGTGCAGCGTGCCGCCGACCTGGCCGCCGTCTGCGCTGCCGGGACAGCTGTTTATGCGCGGCGGGTTCAACGACTGGGGCAACCCGCCGGAATCGGCCTTCATCCGCACGGAAATCGATACCTACGAGGCGGAGTTCGAGATCACGGCCGGCAGCTACGAGTACAAAATCGCCACGGCGGACTGGAGCTACGAGCGGACCGTGGATGGGCAGGCGACGCCCTTCGACACTGAGCTGTCCCTCATCCCCGGTGGCGGCCAGCCCAACAGCCAGCTGAGCATCCCGGAGGACGGTTGTTACAACTTCTCCCTCGATGCCTCCGACCCGGAGAGCCTGGTCCTGACGGCGAGCGCCGACACCGACGGCACGTGCGCTCCGGTATCGAGCGATCCGGACGGCGCGGCTTTCGGGGCTCCGGTGTATGTGCGCGGGTCGTTCAACGACTGGGCGGAGCCGGCCGTGGAAGGTGACCGCTTTGCGCTGACGGCGCCCGGGGTCCTGTCGGCCAGGGTGGGCCTGACACCGGGCGACGACGGGGCGCCGCTGTCCTACAAGATCGCCTCGGCCGACTACGGCGTGGAGCGGGTGGTCCTCGGCGGACCCACAGTGCTGGACAGCTCGCAGCTGATCGGCATTCCGACTGATAACGGCACCCTGACCATCGAGGAAGCCGGATGCTACGACTGGACCATCGACGTCTCGGACCCGGAGGTCGCGTATCTGTCGGTGAGCAAGGCGGGCGACGGCAGCGATGTCTTCGCGCTGCGTCGTGATCTCGACGGCGCGGCCAGCGTCCTGCTGGTGATGAACATGGGGGACGGCCCGGCGGACCTGTCGGTCCTTGGCGGCCTGCCCGCAGACGGCCTGGCCGACGGCCCGGCCGTGGAAATCACCGGCGCGGAGACGGACCTGGTGTTCACCGGAGGCGTTCTTTCGGGGACGATACCTCCCAGGACTGCCTATCTGGTCAGCGATCGCTGATCGGGCGGTAGGGATATCTGATTCACTCCGGCCCGCTGCCCTGCGGCGGGCCGGAGTGCGCATTGAGGAGTAGGATTCACGTGATCGATCCGAGAAACGGCGAACTGGTCCCCCTGGGCCTGGATGAGGAAAGCCTGCGGAAGGATGCCCGGCGCAAGCTGCTGTACGCCGTGGGCAAGGACTTCGATACCGCGACCCTGCACGATCTCTACCGTTCCGTCGGCCTGGTGCTGCGGGACCGCCAGCTGGAGCACTGGCACGCCACCCAGCGGCGAATCCGGGACAAGCAGCCGAAGAAGATCTACTACCTCTCGCTGGAATTCCTCATGGGCCGTGCGCTGCAGAACGCCGCGATCAATCTCGGCGTGGAGGACAGTGCCCGGGAGCTCCTGAACGACATCGGCGTCCGCATGGAACGCCTTATGCAGGAAGAACAGGACGCAGGCCTGGGCAACGGCGGCCTGGGCCGCCTGGCGGCCTGCTACCTGGACTCCATGGCGACCCTGGACCTGGCTGGCTTCGGCTACGGCATCCGCTACGACTACGGCCTGTTCGAGCAGGTGATCGGGCCCGAAGGCGAGCAGATCGAGAAACCCAACATCTGGCTGCGCTTCCGCAACCTCTGGGAAATCAAGCGGGAGGACATCCGCTACGACGTCAGGATCGGCGGGCGCTGCGTAAGCGTGCAGGGCCCGGACGGCCAGCCCCGCGTGGAATGGCGGGACGCCCAGGTCATCGAGGCGGTGGCCTACGACACGCCGGTGCCGGGAAAAAACGGGGAGACCGTGAACCACCTGCGCCTGTGGGGCGCGCGTTACGCTCCGGAGATCGACCTGGACCTGTTCAACAAGGGCGATTACACGGGCGCCGCGGCGGCCAAGAACGCAGCAGAGAACATCTCCCGCGTCCTGTACCCCGACGATTCCACGGAAGAGGGCAAAGAGCTTCGCATCAAGCAGGAGTATTTTTTCTGCTCTGCGAGCCTCCAGGACATCCTGCACGAGCATCTGGAGGCCGGCTTCAGCCTGGACGCGCTGCCGGACCGGGTCACGATCCAGCTCAACGACACCCACCCGGCGCTGGCGGTGCCGGAGCTCATGCGGCTCCTCATAGACGTCCACGGCATGGACTGGGAAAAGGCCTGGGGCATCACCCGGGAGGTGTTTAACTACACCAACCACACGCTGTTGCCCGAGGCGCTGGAGACCTGGCCGGTGCGGATGCTGGAGAAGCTGGTGCCCCGGCACCTGGAGATCATCTACCACATCAATCGGGACTTTCTTGACGCGGTCTGGGAGCGCTACCCGGGGGACCACGATCGCCGCCGCAGGATGTCCCTGATCGACGAATCCGGGCACGACGGCCGGCGTGTCCGCATGGCCTGGCTGGCCACCGTCGGCAGCCGGCGTGTCAACGGCGTGGCCGAGCTTCATTCCCAGCTTGTCCGTGAGCAGATCTTCAGCGACTTCGACGAGTTTTTCCCGGGCAAGTTCGTCAACGTGACCAACGGCGTCACGCCTCGCCGGTGGATCAAGGCCGCCAACCCGGGCCTTTCGCGGCTGCTGGACGCCAGGGTCGGGGAAGGCTGGGAAACAGACCTGGAGCGGCTGTCGGCGCTTAAGGAGATGGCCGGCGACGAAGGCTTTCGGGAGGAGTTCGCCCGGGTCAAGCAGGCCAACAAGGAGCGGCTGGCCGCCTACATCCAGCGAGAGGCCGGCGTGGAGGTGAACCCGGATTCATTGTTCGACGTGCAGATCAAGCGCATCCACGAGTACAAGCGCCAGATGCTGAATCTCCTGCACGTCATTACCCGGTATAACCGCATCCGCCAGGAACCGGACCGGGACTGGCTTCCGCGAACCGTGGTCCTCGCTGGCAAGGCCGCGCCCGCATATACCATGGCGAAGTCCATTATCCAGCTCATCAACAACGTTGCGGCGGTGATCAATTCAGACCCCGTGGTCGGTGACCGGCTGAAGGTCGTCTTCATCCCGAATTACAGTGTTTCCGCGGCCGAAGTGATCATTCCGGCGGCGGATCTTTCAGAGCAGATTTCCACGGCGGGGATGGAAGCGTCCGGCACGGGGAACATGAAGTTCGCCATGAACGGGGCGCTGACCATCGGGACCCTGGACGGGGCCAACATCGAAATCCGGGATGCGGTGGGCGACGACAACATCTTCATCTTCGGCCTCACGGCGGAGGAGGTGGCCGAACGCCGCCGGGGCGGGTACTACCCCATCGAGCTTGCCCGGAACAACGCAGAGCTGGGCGAGGTGCTCCGGCAGATCCGCGACGGCGTTTTCTCTCCGGACGACCTGCGCCGGTTCGCGCCGGTGGTGGACGCGCTGATCGGCGACGGCGAATATTTCCTCGTTCTCGCCGACTATGACGACTACGTGGACACCCAGGACCGGGTGGACGAGGTCTACCGCGATTCGGACGCGTGGTTTACCAAGGCCGTGATCAACACGGCCAGCATGGGCTGGTTCTCCTCGGACAGGTCCATCCGGCAGTACGCGGAGAACATCTGGCGTGCCTCGCCGATCGGATAACTCTGCGCCCGCCGGGGTGGACGACGCCACGGCATATTTCCTCGACGAACTGGCCGGGGCCCGTTGTGCCGTGCCTTTCCAGTTCCTCGGCCTGCATCCGGGCGCGGAGGGCAAGGGGCTCGTCCTGAGGGTCTGGATGCCCGACGCGGACCGGGTCGAGGTGATTGACCTCCGGGAGGGGCGGAACCTTGGCCCCATGGAGCGGCGCGGCGAGACGGATCTTTTCGTCCTTCGGCTCGCCCGGCGCCGGCGCATCTTCCCCTACGAGCTCCGCGTGTGCCGGAAAGGCCGCGAATTCGCGGTGCAGGATCCTTACCAGTATCGAAAGGCCGTGTTCGCCAGGGGCCCGGAGGACCGCAACCGGCTTTACCGCTACCTGGGCGCTCACCCGGAAGTCCTGGAGGGCGAGGCGGGCGGTGAGACGAGCGGCGTCCGCTTCGCCGTATACGCGCCTGCGGCGCGGAGTGTCAGCGTGGTCGGTCCCTTCAACGACTGGGACGGCCGCCGGCATCCGATGCAGAGCTCCTACGAGGGCGTGTGGCGGCTGTTCGTGCCGGGGCTGGAGCCGGGGGCGCTCTACAAGTTCGAGCTCAAGGGACCGGACGGTCAGCAGCTTCCGGCAAAGGCGGACCCTTTCGGCTTCTATTCCGAACAGCCCCCCGGCAACGCCTCCATCGTCATGGACCCGATGGCCTACAACTGGCAGGACGAGGGCTGGGTCGCGGCCCGGCGGGAAGGCGGTTACCGCGCCGACCGGCCCATGAGCATCTACGAGGTGCACGCAGGCTCCTGGCGCCGGGC
>JARRON010000071.1:0-6839 GCA_037383845.1 Gammaproteobacteria bacterium | reverse complement strand
TCCATAACCGAAGCCGTTGGTCCGGAAACCATACAGCGTCTGGCCTTCGGTGGGCGTCCAGGCGCCTCTCGCGCCGAAGTAGCCGTTGAAGTTCTCTTCGCAGGTGAGGTACGTGCCCCACGGAGTTTCACCGTTGGAGCAGTTGTTCACAGTACCGGCCGGCGCGTTGCCCGCGGGGGTGTCGATGTACTCGGTACCGGCGACCGGCCCGCTGAAGGTCACCGGCGTGTTGACGTGGATGCGGCGGGCGTTGGGGCTGTCCGCCGTCTGCCACTTGCCGTCCACGGCCTTCAACGCGACCACGGACACGCCGTGGGCGTGCTGGGACAGGAGCACGTCCGCCATGGACTGCGGGTCGCTGTAGCCCAGCACGTGGAAGTTGCTGCCGAACTCGTGGTTGATGCAGAGCATGCCCTCGGCATTGCTCTTGCCGTCCCTGGCGAAGAAGGTCATGCCGTCGTGGCCGATGCCGATCAGGTACTGCTGGTCAAAGGGATCCGGGCGCCTGGTCGGGTCTCCGTCGTAGGGCGTGACCGGAGCGCTCGGATAGAGCTTGTCGCCCCAGGAGATGATGGTCTGGTACTCGTAGTCCGGCGAGATCAGGGGCTGCTTGCCGTCGTAATCGGGCGCGTTGGCCATACCCAGCGTGACCGGGCTGAAACCGACAAGGGGCGCAAATGCCTTTCCGGGGTTGGGGCCCTTCAGACCGCCCTTGGCGGCAAGGGAGACCACAGGAGTTGCGAAGAAGGCGGTCACCGCGGTGGCCAGGCCTCCACGCAGAACTTTTCGGCGGTCCAGGTTCACCGCCAGCACGTCGTGGAAGGGGCGGTTCTTGGAGGGATTGGAGATTCCGTCGTCGTGGCTCATGGGTCTGCTCTTCGCTCCAGTTGGGTGGACAGGAGCGGGTGATGTAGCAGCCCAATATTTCAGGTCGGTTCTGGAGTTGTTTCGGATTTTACGTATTTCCGAACCCGGGGCCTGGCCCGGGGGCTCCGGCCGCAGGAATGGCGTCCCGAGTCGGATGCAGATTCGGTAACAACCGGCCCGGCCGTGATGCGCCGGGCCGGCCGTTCGGTGCCTGGGCGATCAGGCCTTGCGCAGGGTCAGCAGGGCGGCATGGGCCTCCGGTTCCAGCAGAACGGCTCGTCCGCCGACGGTCAGCGGCTCCTCCGGGTCGTCCGGGACAGAGTTGAACCAGTCGTCGTTGATGTCCCGCTCCTCCAGCCAGTACCAGTTAAGGTTGTCGCCTTCCCGCACCAGCACACGTACGGTCGTGGCCCCGTTTTCGTCGGTGACGACGTCGTACTTCCGGCCTTCGATGGGTTCTTCGTTCATGGCGGCGCTCCTGCAAACGCTGGCCTGACCTAAACCTAGCTCATCCGCAGCGGCCGGCAAGGGCAGGGGGCATGCATCTTCCGGCCGTTTCAGGCGCGGCCCCGAAGCCACATCTCAGGCACGGTCCCGAAGGCCCGGGTCAGGCGCGGCCCCCCAGGCTCGTGAGAGGCAAGGCCCCTTAGCTGTAGCCGATGAGGACGGCGACGACCAGCGCGAGCGCACCGGCCAGCAGCAGCTTGAGCATCAGCGGGGCGACGAAGCGGAACCAGCGGTCGTACGGGATGCCGGCGATGCCCAGAATGCCCATCAGGACCGGATTGGTGGGGACGATCATGTTGGCGAAGCCGTCGCCGTACTGGTAGGCGAGAACCGCCACCTGCCGGGACACCCCCACCAGGTCGCCGATGGGCGCCATGAGGGGCATGGTGACGTAGGCCTGGCCGGAACCGGAAGGGATGAAAAAGTTGATGATCGTCTGGATGACCAGCATGCCGACGGCGGCGGCTTCCGCGCCCATGGCCTGCAGCGGCATGGACACGCCGTGAACGATGGTGTGCAGCACCTGGCCGTCCTCGAGGATCAGCGCGATCGAGCGGGCGAAACCGACCAGGAGGGCGGTGCCGGCCAGTTCTGCCGCGCCGGCGGCGAAGTGCCTGGCGGTGCCGTCGGCGCCCAGTCCCCCCAGCAGGCCGGCCAGGATCGCCAGGGCCAGGAACACCGCACCGAGTTCCACCAGGTACCAGTGGAAAAACGCGATACCGACGACCAGGGCCACCAGGGCGATCAGGGTCAGGGCCAGGACGCCATAGTGCCTGGCGTCCATGCCGGGGTGGTCGCCGGTGGCCTCGGGGGCAGCTTCCGGGATGTCCGCGACCAGGCTGTGGCCCGGATCCGCCTGGACCCGGCGGGCGTAGCTGAGCACGTGGTGGATTCCGATGGCGAGGAAAGGCACGAAGACGACCAGGCGGTAGCCCATGCCGGAGGTGGGGGGCAGTTCAGCCACTCCCTGGGCGATAAGCAGCGTGAACGGATTCAGGAAGGCGGCCCCGTAGCCGATGCTGTAGCCACAGACGAGGGCGCCAACGGCGGTGACCGCGTCCATGCGCATGGCCACGCACAGGGAGATCAGCACCACCGTGAAGGGGATATATTCTTCGGCCACGCCGAGGGCGGCGGAGCCGGCGGCGAACGCGGTCATCATCCCGGCCACCAGCAGCCGCGGACTGTGACCCAGCCGGCGGAGCATGCCTGCCAGCAGGGCGTCGATGGTGCCCGTGGCCCGGAGCACGCTGATGGCGCCACCGACGATCAGGACGAAAAATATGATGTCCTGGGCATCGGCCAGGGCCCGGGGTACGACGGTAACCAGTTCCCAGGGCATCAGCGTCCTGGCGTCCGGAACGGTGGCGAAGGTGCCGGGCACGACAACTTCCCGGCCGGCATCGTTGACCACCGTCTGGAACTGACCGGCGGGGAGTATCCAGGTGGCGACGAGCGCCACAACCATGATGCCGAACAGCAGCACCAGCGTATGGGGAACACGCAGGGATTTCTTCACGCGGGCCTCGGCATCGATATTTGCGCCGGAATGCTGGCCGAACACAGGTTGTTTGGCAACGTTCTGGTGAGCGCTTGGGATTCACCGGAGGGCTGACGGCATAATGGGCCGGAGGTTCCATCGGCGGCGGGCATGCAGCGCGACCCGAAAAAGACCGGTGACAGACAACGGTGGCGGATGCCCGCGGGCTTTCGGCGGGTGCTTGGTCCGGCACTCGGCCTTGCGGTCTACGTTCTTCTTGCTGGAACCGAGCTGTCACCTGCGGGGCGGGCCACGGCGGCGGTGGCCGCCTGGATGGCCACCTGGTGGATGACCGAAGCGATCCCGATCTTCGCCACCGCGCTCCTGCCCCTCGCTCTGTTTCCCCTGCTCGGCATTGCCGACGTGCGGGATACGGCCGCGCCCTACGGCAATCCTCTGATCTTCCTGTTCCTGGGCGGTTTCGTGATCGCCATCGCCATGGAGCGCTGGGGCCTGCACCAGCGCATCGCCACCACCGCCCTGGCCGCCGTTGGCCACCGGGCCGACCGGGTGGTAGGTGCATTCATCGGCATCACTGCGTTTCTCAGCATGTGGATATCCAACACCGCAACGGCGACCATGATGCTGCCCATCGCCCTGAGCCTCATCGCCCGGGCAGACGGGCAGGCGCAGCACGACGTCATGGCAGAGCGTAACTTTGGGCTGGCCCTCCTCCTGGGGCTGGCGTACGGCGCTTCCCTCGGCGGAGTGGCCACGCTCGTCGGGACGCCCCCCAATCTCTTCCTCGCGTCCTATGCACGGGAGCACCTGGGAATCGAGATCGGCTTTGCCCGGTGGATGGGCATGGCGTTACCCATGGTGCTGGTCTGGCTGGTTCTGCTGTGGCTGCTGCTGACCCGGGTGTTGTTTCCCGTGGGCGGGCTGACGCTGGATTCGGGCCAGGCCGCGGATCACCAACCGACGTCGCTGTCAGCGGGGGAGAAGGCCACCCTCTTCGTGTTCCTCGCGGCGGCCCTGCTGTGGGTCACCCGCCCGCTCCTGGCGGACCTTCGGCTGGGCAGCTTCCGGCCGCTGGCCGGGCTGACGGACACGGGGATTGCCATGCTGGCGGCCGTGAGCCTGTTCCTGCTGCCTGCGGGGGAGGGGCGCCGGGCCATGGACTGGGAGCACATGAGGCGTATGCCCTGGGGAGTGCTCGTTCTCTTCGGCGGGGGCCTGAGCCTGGCTGCCGCCATGCAGGACAACGGGGTGAGCGCGTGGATCGGGGAGGGCCTGGAGGGGTTCGCGGGCCTGTCGCCGATCCTGGTGCTGGCGCTGGCCACGGCCCTGATGGTGTTCCTCACCGAACTCACCAGCAATACGGCCACCACTGCGGCCATGGTGCCGGTGTACACCGCGGCGGCGCAGGGACTGGGTCTGCCGCCCATGATGCTGGCCGCGGCTGCGGCGGTGGCCGCCAGCTGCGCCTTTATGCTGCCGGTGGCCACGCCCCCCAACGCCATCGTTTTCGCCAGCGGCCGCCTTCACGTGGCGGACATGGCGCGGGCGGGGATATGGATGAATTTCATGAGCATCCTGTTCATCACCGCGTGGGCCTGGCTGCTCCTGGGATAGGTGCCGGATCCGGCCCTGGGCCCGCCGCCTGAATCGCCGTCGCCAGGCCGCTATACTCGCGCCTTTTTGCGGCCGGGAAAGACTCCATGAGCGAACAGAAAGATTCCGTGCAGGGAGCGGCGAGCCCTCGTCTTCAGCGGGCCCTGGACTGGGTGGAGCGGGCCGGGAACAAGCTCCCGGACCCCGCGGTGCTGTTCCTCATCGCCCTGGTCATTACCTGGATCGTGTCGGCCCTGCTGGCGCCGGTTTCGTTTTCCGCCATTGATCCGCGGTCCGGGGATCCGGTGGTGGTCAAGAACCTGCTGGCGGGCCAGGAGATCACGTCATTCCTGGCTCAGATGGTTCAGGTATTCGTCAGCTTCCCGCCCCTGGGCGTGGTGCTGGTGGCGATGCTGGGCATCGGCGTGGCCGAACACAGTGGTTTCATCAACGCCGGTTTGCGCCGCCTGCTGTCGGTCACCAGCGAGCGGATGCTGACGCCCATGGTCATCACCGTGGGCATCGTCAGCCACAGCGCCGTGGATGCGGGCTACGTCCTCGTCGTGCCCCTGGGCGGGGTGATTTTCTACGCGGCAGGGAGGCACCCGCTGGCGGGGATCGCTGCGGCGTTTGCGGGCGTTTCCGGCGGTTTCTCCGCCAATTTCGTGCCGTCGAGCCTGGACCCGCTGCTGGCCGGGCTGACCCAGGCCGGGGCCCGGGTGCTGGACCCGGAGATCCTGATCAACCCGCTGAACAACTATTTCTTCACCACGGCGTCTTCGGTGCTCATTGTCGGCCTCGGATGGTTCCTGACAGACCGTGTCGTGGAGCCTCGCCTCCGGGACACGCGGCTGGACGGCGACCTGGAGGATCTGCCCAGCATGGAAGCACTGACTCAGGCAGAACAACGGGCCCTCCGATGGGCCCTGCTGTCCATGGTGGCCGGGCTGGTCATCCTGGCCGTGACCGCTATCCCGGCAGGATCGCCGTGGCGGGACGCGGAAGGCGGGCTGGCAGGTTTCGGCTCCCCCCTCATGCAGGCCATCGTGCCCCTGATCTTCCTGCTGTTCCTCATTCCCGGCCTGGTCTACGGCTACGTGTCGGGGCACTTCTCGAGCCACCGGGACGTGGTGGAGGGCATGACCAAGGCCATGAACGGCATGGGCTATTACATCGTCATGGCCTTCTTCGCAGCCCAGTTCATCTACGCCTTCGGCCAGTCGAACCTCGGCGCGCTGCTGGCCATCGAGGGCGCGAACTTCCTCCGCGACCTGGGCATGCCCTCCGGCGTGACCCTCGTGGGGATCGTGTTCGTCACCGGCTTCGTCAACTTGCTGGTGGGCTCGGCGTCGGCCAAGTGGGCCCTCCTGGCCCCCATCCTCGTGCCCATGCTCATGAGCCTCGGGATCTCTGCTGACCTGACCCAGGCGGCCTACCGGGTGGGCGACTCCACCACCAACATCATCACGCCCCTGATGCCGTATTTCCCGCTCATCGTGGTGTTCTGCCAGCGATACGTGAAGAATTCAGGGATCGGCACGCTGGTGGCGCTGATGCTGCCTTACTCGGTGGTGTTCCTCGTCGCCTGGTCCCTGTTCCTCCTGGGATACTGGGCCCTGGGCATCCCCCTGGGGCTGCAGGCCAGCTACGTCTACCCGGCCGGCTGACGGCGCCCCGGGCCCGGAACGCCTATTTCCGGAAACTGTGGGCTGTTTCATGGGCGGCCCGGTGGCGGCCGGCTACCGTTCGCCTCGCGTCTTCGGGCGCGAAACTCCGTCCGGAGCCCCGGGCGGCTTGCCCGTATGCGGGCTGAAGTGTCTGCGAGGTGACGGTAATGTCGCTTTCCAATCCTGGCTTCCGCAGCTGCCTGGCGGCCTTCGCCGCCTGCGTGCTGCCTCTCTCGGCCCATGCCGGGAATTTCAACTACACCTGGGCGCAGCTGGCCTACAGTGACGTCTCCATCGACGATTCCGGTGGCGATTTCGACGGCGACGCGTGGACCATCAGCGGGGCCGTGGAGCTCACGGATGCGATCTTCGTATTCGGCGGTTACGAGTTCGGTGACTACGACTTCAACATCGAGACGGATACCTACGAGCTGGGACTTGGCCTGGATTTCCCGGTAGGGCAGAACGCCGACCTCGTGTTTGGCCTGAGCTATATCGACGTCTCCGCGGATGTGCCCGGATTTGGCAGCGTGGATGATGACGGCTACAGGGCCCTGGGCGGCGTGCGCGCCGAGGTGGCGTCCGCCTTCCAGATTGAGGCAGGCCTCGAGTACGTGGACCTGAGCGACGGCGGCGACGACACCGGCTTCTATGCCGGGGGTCGCTATTACTTCACGCCGGCCTGGGCCGTCGGCCTGGGCTAT
>JARRON010000070.1:0-6887 GCA_037383845.1 Gammaproteobacteria bacterium | reverse complement strand
AACCCGCACTCCCGAAAAACAGAACGGGGCACACCTTTCGGTGCACCCCGTTCAATTGTTTGGTGGAGGCGGGCGGAATCGAACCGCCGTCCGCGAATTCTCCGCCATCGGCTCTACATGCTTATCCGCGTCTATTAATTTAACCGACTGCTACCCGACGGGCAGGGAAGACAACCGGCGATCCCGGTAAGGTTTTAACGGATCCGCCCCGGGAGAGCTTCACCGCGATCTTGTGAGAGTCGACGCCTGAATGCCCCGAGGGGCTCTGGACGCACAAGCACGGCTCCAGTCAGACGGCACCCTACTGGGTTTTAAGCAGCGAGTGCGTAGTTGTCGTCGTTGGCAACTATGTAGTTTGCAGACAGTTTTACGAGGTACCTGCACCTCGGCATGCACTCCGGGTTTCGCGACACGCGTCGAAGCCATGTCGCCCCCGGAAACTTCTGGCAGCCCAAGTGTACGCTTTCCTGGCCACCGGAACTATGAGACGCGTCCCCCGGCCCAAAGTTCCTGTTCCGGCGCGGGTGCCAGATCGAGATAAATTACTGGAGAAAACTATTCCAACATTCTGTTCCATATCACATTGAGTGCTTCAGTATCCTGGACTTTTGCCGCTCCCAGTCCCGGTCCTTCACGTCTTTGCGCTTGTCGTGCTGTTTCTTGCCGCGGGCCAGGCCGATCTCGAGCTTGGCATAACCTTTCTTCCAGTAGAGGGCCAGCGGCACCAGGGTGTAGCCGCGCCGCTCGACCGCGCCCACCAGCCTGTCGATCTCCCGGCGGTGCAGCAGGAGCTTCCGGCTGCGGGTGGGGTCCGGATGCACATGGGTGGAGGCCGAGGGCAGGGCCGAGAAATGGGCGCCCACGAGCCAGATTTCTCCGCCCCTGACCTGGACATAGCTTTCCTTCAGCTGTGCCCGCCCGGCCCGGAGGCTCTTGGCCTCCCAGCCCTCCAGAGCCAGGCCGGCCTCCAGGCGCTCCTCGATGAAGTAATCGTGCCGGGCTTTCCGGTTCACGGCGATGGTGCTGGTGCCCTGTGACGGGCCCTTCGCGGATTCTGACTTGCCCTTGGCCATGTGGAGTCCGTGTTCGGGTGGGTTGCGGCAGGGGCCGGAGGGCGGTCGTTCCGGTTGCCGGGGCCGGGGATTTAATCCAAAATCGCCGCCTTTTGAAAGCTCGGGGCGCCCATCTGATGGCGACGAAGCGCACGTCGCTGCACGGCCTCTGGTCATCGAGACTGGCCTTCATTCTCGCCGTGAGCGGCTCAGCCGTTGGGCTGGGCAATATCTGGAAGTTCCCCTATGTCGCCGGCGACAACGGCGGCGGCGCCTTTGTCCTTTTCTACCTGCTCTGCGTCGTTCTTATCGGTCTGCCCATCATGATCTCCGAGATCCTGATCGGTCGTCGCGGCCGACGGAACCCGGTGGCCACCATGCGGCTCGTCGGCGAGGAGGAGGGCAGCCGCCCCAGCTGGGCCCTGGTGGGCATTATGGGCGTGGTAGCCGGGATCATCATCCTTTCCTTCTACAGCGTCGTGGCTGGCTGGTCGCTGCGCTACGTGGGACACGCGGTGACCGGGGCGTTCACGGGTGCGACGCCGGAATACGTCACGGGGCTCTTCGGAGGGCTGCTGGGCAGCTGGCAGCAGCTTCTGTTCTGGCACACGGTGTTCATGGTTATGACCGTGCTGGTCGTGGCCCGGGGCGTGGAGAGGGGCCTGGAAAAGGCAGTGCGATTCCTGATGCCGGCCCTGGCGGTGCTTATGGTGGCGCTGCTTGCTTATGCCATCATCGAGGGCGACTTTGCCGGCGCTGTGGCTTTCCTGCTGGAAGCGGATTTCTCGAAACTCACCGGCGACGCCATGCTGGCTGCGATGGGCCAGGCGTTCTTCAGCCTGAGCGTGGGCATGGGCGCCATCATGGCCTACGGGGCCTATCTCCCCGAGGGCACGTCCATCACCAATACCTCCTTCGCCGTCGTGGTCGCCGACACCGCCATGGCGCTGCTCGCCGGGCTGGCCATTTTTCCCATCGTCTTCGCCAACGGGCTGGCGCCGGACTCCGGTCCGGGACTGATCTTCCAGACCCTCCCTCTGGCCTTCGGGAACATGGGAGGCGGTCTCGTGTTCGGCACGCTCTTCTTCGTCCTGCTGACGTTTGCCGCCTGGACGTCGTCCATCGGCCTGATAGAGCCCGCTGTGGCCTGGAGCGTGGAAACCCATGGCTGGAGCCGGGCGGCGGCGGCGACGGTGCTCGGCGCGGTCGTCTGGGTGCTGGGCCTGGCCACGGTGTTGTCGTTCAACGTCCTGGCTGATTTCCGCATTCTGGGCCGCACGCTGTTCGAGAACCTGGATCACCTGGCGTCCAACGTGATGCGGCCCCTTGGCGGCTTCTTCATTACGCTGTTTGCCGGCTGGGTCATGTGCAAGCCTTCCACCGCGGACGAACTGGATATCGGCACGGGTGCCCTGTACCGGACCTGGCGTTTCCTGGCCCGCTGGGTGGCGCCGGCGGCGGTACTTGCCGTATTCCTACACGCCACGGGCCTGCTGAAGCTCTCGGAGCTGCTGGCGCCGTGATCCGGCGGCCCCGAAGCGCCCGCTCCCCACGGCTGTGACCTGACGTGTCCGGCGAGGATTTCATCCGTGTCGAGGTGGCCTACGCGCGACCGGAACGGCAGCTCATTCTCCCCGTGGACGTGCCCGCCGGCACTACGGCCATGGAGGCGGTGCGCTTGTCCGGGATCGAGGAGGAGTTCCCGGAGATCGACCTTGCGAATAACCGCATCGGCGTGTTCGGCAAGCTCTGCAAACCCGACAGGCAGCTGAATGCCGGCGACCGCGTGGAGATCTATCGACCCCTGATCGCAGACCCGAAGGCGGTCAGGAAGGAAAGGGCCGCAGACCAGGCGAAAAGCGGGAAGTCCGGCCGCACGACCGGCAACTAGCCGGCGACCGGCTCAGGCCGCATCCAATTCGCCCATGGGATCGTCGCTGTCCGGCCGGTCGATGCGCACCACCTTGTCGTTCTCGAACCAGACCGTGAGGTTGCTGACGGTCTCGTCGCCGGTGCGCCCCACCCGGAAGTAGAACACGTAGTCCCACCGGTTCGGGTTGAACGGATCGGCGATCATGGGTGTGCCGAGAAGGAATCGCACCTGGCTGCTGGTCATCCCCACCTCGAGCTGGGCCACGTCCTCCGCTTCCAGGTAGTTGCCCTGCTGGATGTTGAGGCGGTAGGGCTTGAGGGAAAAACCCTGGCCCAGGCTGCACCCGGCGCACGTGGCGGCGGCGAGGACAATGGCGGCGCGAAGAGCGTTTCTCATGGAATGGCGGAAGAAGCTTGGAGCGGTCGCACAGGGTGGGCAATAATACACGACAATGCGCGTGACACCGGACAGCGAGACGGAGCCAAGATGGAATCCAAGGAACTGAAGAAGGCCGGCCTGAAGGTCACCCTTCCCCGGCTGAAGATCCTTGAGATCCTCGAGGCCTCCGAGCAGCGGCACATGAGCGCCGAGGACGTCTACAAGACCTTGCTGGAGTCGGAGGCGGACATCGGGCTGGCCACCGTCTACCGGGTGCTCACCCAGTTCGAGGCGGCGGGGCTGGTGCGCCGGCACAACTTCGAGGGCGGCAGCGCCGTGTTCGAGCTTGACGACGGCAAGCACCATGACCACATCATCTGCCAGCAGTGCGGCCTGGTAGTGGAATTCGTGGATGACACCATCGAGGCCCGCCAGGATTACAACGCGAAGAAGCACGGCTTCGAGGTGTCCGACCACGCGCTGATCATCTACGGCAACTGCGTGCGGCCCAACTGCCCGAATCTCAAGAAGGCTCCCGGCTAGCCGCTGCAGTCCGTCTTTCAGCCCTCCCGGGCTCGCCGGCGCATTTCCTCGGCGTGGGAGCGGGTGGTCGAGGTGATCTCCACGCCCCCCAGCATCCTCGCCAGTTCCTCAACCTTTTCTTCCTCCGTCAGCAGGTTCAGGCGCGTCCGCGTCGTGTCGCCGTCGGTGAGCTTGGTTACCCGGAGATGGTGATCCGCCTGGCTGGCGACCTGGGGGAGGTGTGTCACGCACAGGACCTGGGCGGTCTCCCCCAGCTCCCGCAGCCGTCGTCCGACGATCTCGGCGACGCCGCCACCCACGCCCGAATCCACCTCGTCGAAGATCATGACCGGCACCGGGTTGGCGGTCTTGGCCGCGACCTGGAGGGCGAGGCTGATCCGCGCCAGTTCTCCTCCCGAAGCCACCTTGCCCAGCGGTCCGGGCGGCTGGCCCGGGTTGGCCGTCACACGGAACTCGACCCGGTCCAGGCCGTGCGGGGACGGTGCCCCCCCGGGATCAGGCTCCACCGAGACCTGGAAGCGCCCGCCGGGCATGCCGAGCTGCTGCATGAGGGCCGACACCTGGGCAGAGAGGGCATCCCCGGCCTCTGACCTCGCCGCACTCAGGGCGTCCGCCGCACGGCCGTAGCGCTTTTCCGCGTCGGCTAGCCGGGATGCGGCTACCTCCAGACGCTCCTCCGCCTGCTCCAGTTCGTCCACCTCGGCCCTAAGTTCCTCCAGGCGCTCAGGCAGGACATCCATGTCCACCTGGTGCTTCCGGGCGAGCTCCTTCAGGCTCTGCAGGCGGTTGCTCACCGCGTCCAGGCGCTCCGGGTCCACCTCCAGTCCCGAGGTGTAGCGGCGAAGGTCCGCCGCGGCCTCGGAAATCTGGATCTCGGCTTCGGCCAGCATCCGCTGGGCTTCGGCCAGGGCAGGATCCAGGTCGGCAGCTTCGGCCAGGAGTTCGGCCGCCCGGGCGACCGCGTCCCGGGCCGTGGTCCGGTCGCCCTCGTAGACCAGCTCCAGGGCACCACCGGCGGCCTCCGCCAGGCGCCCTACGTTGCCCAGCCGAGACTGCTCCCTGGCCAGGGCCTCCGCCTCGCCGGCCTCCGGGGCGAGGGCGTCCAGTTCCCGGAGCTGGTAACGCAACAGATCGAGCCGCTGTTCCCGGTCGCGGCGCGCCGCTTCGAGGCGTTCCGCCTCGGCGGCTGCCGCCTTCCAGTCCTGCCAGGCGCCAGCCACATCGTCCAGCACCGCCGGCGAGGTGATGCGCTGGTCCAGGATGCCCCGCTGGACCCCGGGTCGTGCCAGGGACTGGTGCTCGTGCTGGCCGTGGATGTCCACCACCCGTTCGGCCAGCGCCCGCAGGGTCTGGAGGGCCACGGGAGCGCCGTTGATCCAGGCCCGGGAGCGGCCTTCCCGGCTGACCACCCGGCGCAGCACGCAGTCCCCGTCGGCGTCCAGGGCCTGCTCCGCCAGCCAGTCGGCCAGCCGGGGCAGGGCTTCCAGGTCCAGGGTGGCGGTGATCTCGGCCCGCTCGGCGCCGTGGCGGATGGCCGAAGCATCGGCCCGGTCTCCAAGCACCAGGCCCAGGGCGTCCACGAGGATGGACTTGCCGGCCCCGGTTTCGCCGGTGAGCACGGTCAGGCCCCGGCCCAGCTCCAGGGCGACGCGGTCGATGATCGCGAAGTCCCGTACCGTGACGCTGGTCAGCATGGCCGGCGCGCTAGCCTTCGGGGTCGAAACGGCCCTGGCTGCCGCGCCCCCAGTGAAGCTTGGAGCGCAGCAGGCGGAAGTAGTCGTGACCCCGGGGATGGATCAGCACCACCCGCTCGCTGGCCGCCCTCACGCAGAGTCGCTGCCCGGAACCCAGCTCTCCCAGCAGCTGGCCGTCGCAGGTCACCTCCGCCCGGGTTTCGGGACGATCCACGATCCTCACCTCGATACGCGAGTCGGCGCGGATCACGATGGGCCGGTCGGACAGGGTGTGGGGACAGATCGGGACGAGGGTGACCGCCTCCAGTCCCGGATGGATGATGGGGCCGCCTCCGGAAAGGGCGTAGGCGGTGGAACCGGTGGGCGTGGCGATCACCAGGCCGTCGCCGCCGTGGGTATTGACGTAGACGCCGTCCACCCAGTTCTCGAAGTCCAGCATCCGGCCGGTGTCGCGCTTCTGCAGGACCACGTCGTTAAGGGCCAGGGCCCGCCGGGGCTCATCGCCGTTCTCGATCAACGCTTCAAGCATCAGCCGCGGCTCTTCCTCGAAATCCCCGGCCAGGACCTCGTCCACCCGCCGAAGCATTTCCCCGGGCGTGATGTCGGCGAGAAAACCCAGCCGGCCCCGGTTGATGCCCAGAAGGGGGACGTCGCGCCCCGCCACCAGCCGGGTGGCGTAGAGCATCGTGCCGTCACCGCCGATGGCGACCATCAGATCGGCAGCATCGGCCATGGCCTGTTCGGCGATCTGCTCGACCGGCGTGTCTCCGAACTCCAGGTCCACCTTCGGGTCCGCCAGGACGCGGACGCCGGAGGAGACCAGGTGCGAGGCCAGGATGCGCATGGAATCGGCAACCCTGGGATCCCGGTACTTGCCGGTGATGGCGATGGTGCGGAAGACAGGGCTCATGTCAGGAGCGGGGCAAGAGGCTTGGGCCCGGCTCTTGTAGCACGAAGCCGCGGCCCGCACCAGCGAGAGAACCCCGGCCACCGGTGCTGAAACAAGATCCCGGTGGGGCAAGATAAGCAATTGACACGGAAGGGTTTGTGCCAACGGCGCGGCGCCTTGACACTCGCTGGCACCGACTGCTAGCGTCGAAACGGACCGCCGGCTCGGCGGCGCTGTTTGCAGGTCACCCCTCCTGAGTCCCATGGCCGGTCACCCGTCCGAACCCGAGCTTTCCGATCGAGCCCGGCATCTCCTGCGGGTGCTGATCGAGCGGTATATCCGCGAGGGCGAGCCCGTGGGCTCGCGCACACTGTCCCGGGACTCGGGGCTGGACCTCTCCCCTGCCACCATCCGCAACGTCATGTCGGATCTCGAGGACATGGGCCTGGTGTCCTCGC
>JARRON010000069.1:0-12340 GCA_037383845.1 Gammaproteobacteria bacterium | reverse complement strand
GATGTACGGCCGGCGCCGGCCCCAGCGCGACCTCGTGTTGTCCGAGATGTAGCCCATCAGCGGGTCGGTGATGGCGTCCGTCAGGCGCGGCAGGGCGCCGAGCAGGCCGACCAGGGCAGGGCTCAGGCCCAGGCCCAGGTTCAGGACGATGATCATCCCGCCGATGGCCGCGGCCAGGGTGTTGTTGACGAACGCGCCGAAGCCGTACACCACCTTCAGCGGGAAGGGGATGCGGTCCTCGGGTTTTGTGGCGTAGTGGGCGGCGGGTGTCATTGTTTTGGCCCGGTCCGGCCGATGTTGCGCTCGGCCGCATCCTGCGGCAAATTGACAGCGCTGTCAAACCGAGCTATTAATCCGCGGGACCCGCCCGGCCCGGCCTGATGAAGGACCGGTGTGTGGCGAACACGACCCGTCCGGCGCAACTGCGGCGGGCCAGTTCCGCCCGTCGCCCCGCGCTGACAGATCCCTTCGGAAATGAGTACACCCGGTACCACATCACCCAGCGGCGGCGCCCCGATCGAAGACCGCGTCGGCCGGCTTCTCTCCCGGATGACCCTGGAGGAAAAGGTCGGGCAGATGAGCCAGGTCAACGCCGGGGAGAGCTACATCCACCCGGAGCTCGCGGCGGCCCTGCGGGACGGGCTGGTGGGATCCGTGCTCAACGAGGTGAACCCGGAGATCGTCAACGAACTGCAGCGGATCGCGGTGGAGGAGAGCCGTCTGGGCATCCCCCTGCTGGTCGGCCGGGACGTGATCCATGGTTTCAGGACCGTCATGCCCATTCCCCTGGGCCAGGCGGCGACCTGGAATCCCGGGCTCGTGGCCGAGGCAGCCCGCATTGCGGCGGCGGAGGCCGCCGCGGCTGGCGTGAACTGGACATTCGCGCCGATGATCGATGTGTGCCGGGATCCCCGCTGGGGCCGGATTGCCGAAAGCCTGGGTGAGGATCCCTTCCTGGCCGGGGTCCTCGGTGCCGCGATGGTGCGGGGATTCCAGGGCGAGGATCTGTCTCGGGCCGGCACGGTTGCCGCCTGTGCCAAGCATTTCGCCGGCTACGGGGCAGTGGAGGGCGGCCGGGATTACGCCAGCGCCAACGTGCCGGAGAACGAGCTTCGGAACGTCCACCTGCGGCCCTTCAGGGCAGCCGTTGAGACGGGCGTGGCGTCCCTGATGACCTCCTTCAGCGAGGTGGACGGCGTCCCGGCGACGGCCAGCCGGTTCCTGCTCAGGCAGGTGCTGAAGGAGGAATGGGGATTTCGCGGCCTGGTGGTCAGCGACTGGGACTCGGTACGCCAGCTCAGCGTGCACGGGCTCACCGCCGATGACCGGGCGTCTGCTCTGGAGGCCGCCTCCGCCGGGGTGGACATGGAGATGCACGGTGACGCCTACCTGCGCAGCGTTCCGGAGCTGGTACGCACCGGCGAACTGGAGGAAGCCCTCGTGGACGAGGCGGTAAGCCGCATCCTCCGCCTGAAGTTCATGCTGGGCCTGTTCGAGAATCCGTATACCCACGTGGAGGAAGCCGGGCAGGCCGACCGGGAGGCTGCGCTGGCCACCGCCAGGACGGCGGCGGTGCAAAGCGCCGTGCTTCTGAAGAACGACCACCACGCTCTGCCCGTCCCGCCGGAGAGCATCGGCTCGGTCGCCGTCATCGGGCCCCTCGCGGACGCACCGTTCGACCAGCTCGGCACCTGGATCTTCGACGGCGACCCGGGACTCAGCGTCACGCCCCTGGCGTCCATCCGGGACCTGCTGGGCGATGGCGCGGAGGTCCGCTACCTGCCGGCGATGGAGACCTCGAGAAGCCGCGATACTGGCGACTTCGACGCGGCCGCAGCCCTGGCGGCGTCATCGGACGTCACGCTGCTGTTCCTGGGCGAGGAGTCCATCCTGTCGGGGGAGGCCCACTGCCGGGCCGACATCGGCCTGCCCGGCGCGCAGGTGGAGCTGGTAAAACGGATCCGCCGCGTGGCCGGAAGAGTCGTTGCCGTGGTCCTCGCGGGCCGGCCGCTGGTACTGACCGACATCGTCGACGAGGTGGATGCGATTCTGTTCGCCTGGCATCCGGGCTGCATGGCCGGGCCTGCCCTGGCAGAGCTCCTGTTCGGCATGGAATCGCCTTCCGGAAAGCTGCCGGTGACCTTCCCCCGCATGGTCGGCCAGATCCCGATCTACTACAGCCACAAGAACAGCGGCAAGCCACCGTCCCCGGACACCGTCGTCCACATCGACGACATCGAAGCGCGCGCCCCCCAGCTGTCGCTGGGCATGACCTCGTTCTATCTGGATGCGGGGTACCTGCCACTGTTCCCCTTCGGTCACGGGCTGTCCTACTCGAGCTTCGAGTACAGCGACCTCCGGGTGAGCCCGGCCGAGATGCGCCTGGACGGCTCCGTGGAGGTGGAGGCGACTCTCGCCAACACCGGCGGGATAACTGCGGAGGAGGTGGCCCAGCTGTATGTCCGAGACCTGGTGGGGAGCGTGACCCGGCCCGTCCGGGAACTTAAGGGCTTTCAGCGCGTGCGGCTGG
Source organism: Gammaproteobacteria bacterium (assembly GCA_037383845.1). GTDB lineage: Bacteria > Pseudomonadota > Gammaproteobacteria > Steroidobacterales > XN24 > JARRON01. Next base: position 9,810 of record JARRON010000069.1, on the reverse strand, counting down.
GGCCCGGGGAGACCGTCGGTCTCAGGTTCGTGCTGCGGGCAGAAGACCTGGCGTTCTACGGCCGCGACATGCGGCTGGTCACCGAGCCGGGCGAGTTCCGCGTGTGGGTCGGAGGCAGTTCCCGGGCCGAACTGAGCACGTCCTTCCGCGTGTTGCCGCGGGATGGCGACGCCGGCTGACGCCGCCACGGGATTCACGACCCGGGTGGCGCTGAGCGTCGCCCTGGGCGGGTTCCTGATGGGCTTCGATGCGTCGGTGATCTCCGGCGTCGTGGGCTTCATCGAGGACGAATTCGGGCTGAGCAAGCTCCAGCTCGGCTGGGCCGTCGCGTCACTGACGCTGGCGGCAGCCGGGGCCATGATGCTGGCGGGGCCGCTGAGCGACCGTTTCGGGCGGCGGCCGGTCCTGCGGCTGGCTGCCGTCCTGTTCATGGTCTCGGCGGTTGCCTCGGCGCTTGCCCCGGGTTTCGCGTCGCTGGTGATTGCGCGAATGGTGGGCGGGCTCGGCGTCGGCGCGGCCCTGATCATCGCGCCCATGTACATCGCCGAGATCGCGCCGCCCCGCAAGCGTGGCCGGCTCGTGTCTCTGAACCAGCTCAACATCGTCGTCGGCATCTCGGCGGCCTTTTTCTCCAACTACCTCATCCTGCGTCTGGGTCGGTCGGATCTGCCTTTGGCGGAAGCCCTGGGGCTTGGCACCCTCGGATGGCGCTGGATGCTCGGGGTGGAAGCCTTGCCCGCGGTGGTTTACCTGCTGGCCCTGGCCGGGGTGCCGGAAAGCCCGCGATGGCTGGCCATGACGGGCCGACCCGAGGAGGCCCGCCGGGTGCTGACGATGACTGTCGGGACGCGGGAGGCGGAGGCCGAACTCGCCGGCGTGGCGCGGAGCCTGGCGGAGGCAGCAGCGGCGGAGCGGCCGCGGCCGGTTGAACTGCTGAGGCCGGCCATGAGGCGGGTGATGGTGGTCGGCCTTTCCATCGCGGTCCTGCAGCAGGCCACAGGCATTAACGCGGTCTTCTTTTACGCGCCCGTGATATTCGAACAGTCCGGGATCGGCACCGACGCCGCCTTCATCCAGGCAATCCTGGTGGGCCTGGTAAACCTGGTCTTCACGCTGCTGGCGCTTGCGTTGATCGACCGGCTCGGTCGCCGTCCGCTGCTCGGCTTCGGGCTGGCCGGCGTCGCCGCCTGCATGTTCCTCCTGGCCTACGGGTTCGGCTCTGCCAGCTACATGCTGGACAGCGAGGCAGTAGCAGAACTGCCCGCCCAGCTGGATCGAGCGGAGCTCGGGCCCCTGATGGATGTCCAGTTCGGCAGCGATACCGACTTCCGGGCCGCGGTGTCGGCCGCCGTCGGCAGCGAAGCTTTTCTCGAACACGAAGCCGGGCTGCTCGCGGCGGCCATCCGCATCGACCCGCTGCTGATTCTCGTGGGCATCCTGGGCTTCGTGGCCAGCTTCGCGGTGTCACTGGGCCCCGTGATGTGGGTGCTGTTCTCGGAGCTGTTCCCGAACCGGCTCAGGGGTCTGGCGGTCTCCTGCGTTGGACTGGTGAACTCCGCGGTGAGTTTCCTGGTCCAGCTGGTATTCCCGTGGGAGCTGGCCACATTGGGCAATTCAGTCACGTTCCTCGTGTATGGTCTGATCGCCGCCGCCGGCCTCGCCTGGGTCCTGGCGGCATTTCCGGAAACCCGGGGACGGTCTCTCGAGGAGCTCGAGCAGACGCTGGTAAGGAGTTGATATGGGATTCTTCAGATCGACGGGATTCGCGGCCACCTTGCTTTTCGCCAGCCTGGCATGGCCGGGGGCACAGCTGGATGCAGCCGGCGGCCCGGGCCTCCAGCAGGCTCCGGACGACCTGCTGGATGGCCAGGTCATGGCTATCGCTTACTCGGGCTACCGGGAAGGCCAGCATCCCGACCGGGGCGACGGCGCCATCGAACCCAGTGACGCGCAGATCCTGGAAGATCTGAGGATCCTCGTCGCCCATGACTTCCGCCTCATCCGGATGTACGACACCGGGGAGAAGACCGTCAGGACGCTGGAACTGATCCGTCAGCATGATCTTCCGCTGAAGATGCTGCTCGGCATCTGGCTGCGCGCCGAGTTCAGCAACCACGAAGGATGTCCCTGGCTGGACGAGCCCATTCCCGAGGCGGAACTGGCGGCCAACACGGTGGCCAATGCCGCCGAGATACAGCGCGGCATCGAGCTGGCCCGGCGCTACGACGATATCGTGGTCGCGGTGAACGTGGGCAACGAGGCGCTCGTGGACTGGAATGACCACATGGTCCCGGTCGAGAAAGTCATCCAGTACGTGCGCCAGGTGCGCAACGCGATCCCGCAGCCCGTGACCGTGGCTGACAACTATGTCTGGTGGGCGGAGGAGGGCGCTCCGCTGGCGGCGGAGGTCGATTTCCTGGGCATACACACGTACCCCGCCTGGGAGGAGAAGACGATCGACGAGGCTCTCCCCTACACCATCGAGAACCTGGAGCGTGTGCGGGCGGCGCTCCCGGACAAGCCCATCGCGGTTCTCGAGGCCGGCTGGGCGACGACGGCCAGCGAATTCGGCGACAGGGCCGGCGAGGCCGCCCAGGCCCGCTATTACAGGGAGCTGAAGGAGTGGGCCGCGGACGCCAACGTCACGGTGTTCTTCTTCGAGGCCTTCGACGAGCCGTGGAAGGGCAATCCCGACAACCCGCTTGGGGCCGAGAAGCACTGGGGGATCTTCTTCGCCGGCAGGAGAGTTTCCGCGAAGCGGCGGAGGAACTCTTCATCACGGCGTCGGCGGACAGCCACCAGATAAAAAACCTCGAGCAGGAACTGGGGCAGCAGCTTTTCGACCGGAACAGTGGACCTGAAGCTGACGGACGTGGGCCGGGCGCTGTTCGAGAAGGCCTGTCCGCTGATCACGGAGCTGGATACGGTAGTGGCCGGATTCAAGCACGGGGCTGTCCACAGGCCTGTCCGGATCGCCGTCCAGCCGTTCTTCGCAAGCGAGTACTTCGTGCCCCGGCTCACGGAGTTCTCTGCCGCACATCCGGACATCGACATCCAGGTCGGGACCGGTGACGAGAGCCCCGAGACCCTGCCGCCCGAGGCGGACCTGGCCATCCGGCTGTTCCGCAAGCCGCCTGCGAACACGGAGGCGGACCTGCTGTTTCCCCTGAGACTGGCGCCTGCCGGATCGCCGGCCTTCAAGCAGAAGCTCAAGGTGAAGGGGAAGCGCGTGGTCAGTGACTTCCCGCTGATCGTGCACGAGAAGTATCCGAAGGCCTGGCAGCAGTGGTCCGACTCCTCGGGGATCGAGCTGCCCGGGGCCGGGAAAGTGACGCGCCTGGACTCCATGATATCCGTGGTGCGCGCCTGCGAGCGGGGCATCGGCGCGGCTCTTGTGCCGGTGCCCATCTCGGACCTGTGGTTCAAGTACGGCAGCATCGTGCGCCTGTTCCGCGAGGAGCTGGTGGCCGACATGAGCTACTACCTGGTGGTCCGCGGCGACCGGACCCGGGATGCCGCCGTCACCCTCCTGAAGGCGTGGATCCTGGAAAACTTCTCAGAGCGCGCCTGACTTTTTCTCAACCCTGCCGTGAGATTTCTTCGCTTGAGCGGGCGCGGGCCCGCCCCTAACGTATCGGGCGTCGCGGTCCTTCCGGTCCGCGGGAGTCATCGGAAGAGGAACCTGTGTCATGGAGAAGTCGAGAATGCACCTGGAAGCCAAGCGCACGCGGGATCCGTTCGCGTTCAGCCTGCGGGGCATGGCGGTGGTCAACTCCTTCGTCCCGCCGTCTGCGGTTCCGCTTGATGGCATCAACCGGGCGAGGGACGCTCGTCGGGAGGCCTCCGGCCGGGAACGCCAGCCCGGGGCCGGCGGGAGAACGCGGCGGATCGAGGCCTTTCTCGCCCGGTATTTCGCCCCCGGCTGTCCCCCGCCCGCCGGGGTGCTCGCGCCCGCCTGAGCGACCATCCCCCGGGGCCCGGACTATTGCCGCGGCCCCGGGGTTGCACTGTTAATCGAGCGGGTCCGCTTGACCGACCGATTCCCCGCCGAATCTGCCCGGCGACAATAATCCCGCCTCCCACGCGGCGCCCGAACCACGGTCCGGGCGCTGTGCTCTCATCCGAAATTGACAACGCTGTCAATCTCTGCTTATCCTCGGACCTGTTACAAAAAAGAGCTGGTTTTCTTCCGCTCTGTTCTGTGGTCTGAGGGGAAACCTATGATGCTTCGCTCGCGAGGAGTGCTGCGGTTTGCAGCGACCTTGGCTGCCGTGAGCCTGATATCTGCCTGTGACGGCAGCGACCGTTCCAAGCCGCTCGAGCAGGTCGATACGATCGTTATTCCGGAGGCCGATACGACCACCCGGACCAACTTCAACATCGACGATCCCACGCTCAGCATCCCGGAGACGTTTCCCGTCAGCGACCTGGATCTGCTGACGCTGGTCTGGAGCGACGAATTCGACGGCGCCCAGCTCGATCCTGAGGTCTGGTTCTTCGAATCCGGGGACGGCAGCCAGTACGGCATCCCGGGCTGGGGGAACAACGAGCGCCAGTGGTATCTGCCGGACAATGCGCGGCTCGAGGACGGAAAGCTCAAGATCGAGGCCCGCAGGGAGACGGTCGGGAACTTCGGCTACACCTCGGCCCGCATCAACACCCGTGACCGCTTCGCGTTCAAGTACGGCCGCATCGAGGCAAGCATCAAGCTGCCGTCCGGCCAGGGCCTGTGGCCTGCCTTCTGGATGCTGGCCCAGGACAGCCCATACGGTGACTGGCCATCCAGCGGCGAGATCGACATCCTCGAAGCGGTGAACCTGGATGGGTTCCCCGGTCCCGGCGGCACCGGTGGCGGCAACGAGATCTTCGGCACGCTGCATTACGGCGGCGGCAATCTCGGTCGGATCATTGCCTCCAACACCTACGTCCCCTCCACCGATGTGACCTCGGACTTCCGCACTTATGCGGTCGAGTGGGACGAGACTGAAATCCGCTGGTACTACGACGGCATCCTGTACGCGGTGGAAAACTCCTGGCAGAGCGATGCCGCACCCTATCCTGCGCCTTTCGATCAGCCCTTCTACATCCTGCTGAACCTCGCCGTCGGCGGCGACTTCCCCGGCCCGCCGGATGGCTCGACGCCGTTCCCCGCGACCATGGAGGTGGACTGGGTCCGGGTGTATTCCGGCGAGGAGTCCGAGCCCGTCGTCGAGCCCACGGATCCCGGAATCATCCCCGAAGCCGGTGTGTACGCGAGCGATCCCGACACGATGAACGAAGACCTGGCGCCTCCCGGTGGGATCCAGGATTTCGGTTCCGGTGCCGTCATTGCCGACGACTTCAGCGACCCGACCTTCACGCGTGTCCTGCGGGTGACCAGCGGCGATGCCTACGATCCGGGGAACGTGGAAGTCGGTTTCGCGGCGTTCACCGGCTATGCCGCTGGCTTCGCAGCGGACTACGAGACGCTGCATTTCAAGGTGAAGGGTGACCCGTCGAACCTGGCCACGTTCGAAGTGAAGTTCTTCGTCGAGGGCGACGGCGGCGCCGCCGACAACGGCCAGGTCCTGGACATCACCAACTATGCGGGCGCCGACGTGCTGGGCAACGGCTGGTACCAGGTCTCTGTCCCGATCAGCGATTTCAGCTCGCTCATCGACAGCAACGACGGCTTCCTGCTCGGACCCGCCGGCGACCAGGGCGAGCGCTTCTCGTTCCTGATGACCGATATCGGCTTCAGTGCCGAAGGAGACACCGGCGGCGGCACCGGCCTGGGCATCTATTCGGAGACCTACACTGAAACCGCCGTGACGATCACGAATATCGTTTCGGCAGGAAACACGGTCACCATCGAGGACAGCACCGCGGTGCCGCCGTTCGAAGGGCTTGTGTCGCTGTCCCTGACGTACTCCGACAACAGCGAGGGCCAGGGTTTCGGTGGTGCGATCTTCGAGTTCGAGGACGAAGACGTTTCGGCCTACGACACGCTCAAGTTCAGCATCGACACCTCGGCGTTTACCGGCTTCGCGAACCTGACGGTGCAGTTCGAGCCGCCCGGCGGGGGCACCGAGGGCGGAAATGTCTCGTTGGCGAGCTATACGCCGGTGGCCACCTCGGGCAACTGGCGGACCTACGAGATCCCGTTGGCTGATTTCACGGCGGTCGATACGGCCCTCGTGAACAAGCTGGGCTTCTTCAATGCCCGTGACGACGGTGATGTCTTGCTGGCCGGCACCTTGTACCTCGACGATATCTACCTGACGACCACAGACGGTAACGGCGGCGGTGGCGGTGGCGGCGAGGGCGACATTGCCGTCAACGGTGGATTCGAGACCGGCGACCTGTCTGGCTGGACCCTATTCCCGGCCAGTGCGGACCCCGACGAGCAGACCGTTGTCACGACCAATCCCAGGGAGGGCACCTACGCCGGTCGGCTCAACAACACGACCCCGGGAACGGCTTCCCTCATCAAGCAGGCCAACCTGACGCCTGTTTCCATCGGCCAGACCGCCACCGTGAGCTTCTCGGCCCGCGGCAGCTGTGGGGTCGGTGGCGTTGCGTTCGCGGAGTTTTTCACCGAGGTGGAGGGCGAAGGGACCTCGAGCAACGAGATTCTCGGCGGAGGTCCGCTTGTCCTCGACGCCGATCCGGAGGCGTGGACCGATTTCGAGTTCACGGTCCCGATCACGGCAGATGTCTCAGGCGGCGTAACGCTGCAGTTGACGGCGACCACCGGCGGCGATGGAAGCTTTGCGGATGTCTACTACGACAACGTCTCCATCGTGATCAATTGAGTACAAGAATCGAATTCAAAACAGATTCGTTCCAGAGAGTTCGCATATGCACGCACTAGCCACCCTGCGTCCCTTCCGCACAATGGCGGCCATCTCTGCGGCCCTGGTCCTGGCGGCTTGCGGTCAGGGTAACGGGCCCGATTCGATCGCCGGCACGCCGGCGCCGCCGCCGTCGTCCGACGCGTGCGATTCGATCAACTTCGAATCCGAGTGCCCTCAGCCTGATATCGTGAATTTCAACGGCGGCGCGACGATCGTCGTCGACAACCCGGACGCCAGCGGCATCAACACCAGCGACCGGGTCGCGCGGATGCAGAAATTCCCCGACGAGGTCTTCGGCGGAACGCTTCTCAATCTCGGAGAGCCTATCGACTTCTCGGAAGGCGAGTCCTACAGGGTCAAGGTCTGGTCGCCCCGGCCAGTGACCGTGTCGTTCAAGCTGGAGGAGCAGGGCAACTCTGAGGGCGGGCTCACCAAAGAGCAGCCTCATCCGGGTGGCAGTGCCTGGGAAGAGCTCTGCTTTGACTTCACCGGCCAGAATGTGCCGCCGCCCGTCGTGGCCCTTACGATTATTTTCGATAACGGCACGCTCGGCCAGGCGGACACCGACCCGGAGAACTGGACCTTCTACTACGACGACATCACCCAGGTTGAAAGCTGCGCCACCGGTCCCGGTGCGTCCATTATCCCGGACGCCGGGCTCTACGTGTCTGAAGGCGACCCTGACCTCGTCATCCCGGAGGATTACGCGGAAAGGACCGGGTTCGGCTCGGGCTCGGTGATCGATCCGCTCTACGCGGATGACGAGGCCTACAGCCCGGTCCTGTCGATATTCAGCGGTACGGATTACGGGGCGAACATTGCCCAGGTGGGCTTCATTGGCTTCCGCGCGGGGTTCCTCCGCAGATACGAGACCGTCGACTTCAAGGTCAAGGGAATGCCCGGCCAGGTGGTCTTCGTGAAGCTGTTCGACGGCGTCAGCTCCGCCCGCGTGAGCCTCACCAGCAGCGCCTACGCCACGGAACTCGGCGACGGCTGGTTCCAGGTGTCCATACCGCTGGCCGTACTGGGCGGCGCCGCCGAGGCGACGGGCCTGGTGCTTGAAAGCGATGACTCGTCTGCAGAACAGTTCAGGATGTTGCTGACGGACATCGGCTTCAGCGGCACCGGCGATTTCGTGCCTGCTGATCCGGGCATTATCCCGGACATAACCCTGTTTGATCGCGACGGGACGCCGGATCTCGTTCCCGGCGCGGACTACGATGACATTTCGGCATTTGATTCCGGAGCGGACATCCAGCCGTTCACCAGCGACCTCGATTTCAGCCCGGCCCTGTCGGTCACCACCGGTTTCGGCTACGGGATCTGGAACGCCCAGTTCGCTTACCTGGGGTTCACGCCCGGCTTTGCCACGGCCTACGAGACACTGCAGTTCAAGGTCAAGGACCTAAGCGGCGATGTGATCCGGGTCAAGCTGCTGCCGGACCCGGCCTACGTGGACGTCAACGTCACCAGTTCTCCCTACGCGACGGAGCTGGGCAACGGCTGGTACCAGGTGTCGATCCCGATCGCCGACATCCCGGGCGCCGGCGTAAGCGAAGGGCTGCTGTTCGAGACCATCAGCCCCCCGCCGGAGGCGTCCTTCACCTACCTGATCACGGACATCGGCTTCAGTGGTGAGGTCTCCGGACCCACGCCGGTCTCGGTGGACTTCGAGGGTGATCCCTCTGCGTTCGACTTCGGGCCTGACGGCGGCTTCGGCGGCGGCGTCTCGACGGTGATCGAGAACCCGGTGCCGGGCGGGATCAACACCAGCGGCCAGGTGGTCCAGATGCAGAAGTTTGCCGTCGCGGACTTCGGCGGCAGCACGCTGGCGCTGCCGGAAGGCGTGGACTGGAGCCTGGGCGAAACCTTCCGTATGAAGGTCTGGTCGCAGCGGGAAGTTCCGGTGCTGTTCAAGCTGGAAGGCGACCCGGCCAAGGAGCGCCCCGCCAGGCACAGCGGCGGCAGCGAATGGCAGGATCTTTGCTTCGACTTCACCGGCGACACTGCCGGCGAGCCCGTCACGGGAATTTCGATCTTCTTCGACCTGGGCGTTGTCGGTGACGCGGAGAACGATCCGGACAACTGGACCTTCTATTACGACGACATCGAGCAGTCGAGCGAAGGCTGCCCTGTCGACGTGCCACTTGGTCCCGTGGACTTCGAGCCGGAGGGGCTGGGTCAGGCCTTTGCCTGGACGGTGTTCGAGAACGCGGACAATCCGCCGATCATGGTAATCGCCAACCCGGATGCGAGCGGCGCGAACACATCGGCGAACGTGGCGGAGTTCACGGCTCGCGCGGGTGGACAGCCGTTCGCCGGCGCGGTCACGCTGGACCTGCCGACCTTTACGCTCGATGCGAGCAACAGCTGCGTGAAGATCAAGGTATGGAAGCCGGTGGTCAGTGACGTCGGCATCAAGTTCGAGACGGGCACGGCGGCCTCGACGGGCGAGATCAGGGTCGCCAATACGGTGACGAGCCAGTGGGAGGAGTTGAGTTTCGACTTCTCGGTCAAGATCGGCGAGCCGGAGTCGACGGACATCGCGGGTTTCGTGCTGTTCCCGGATTTCGCGACCCGCACCGAGGACAACATCGTCTACTTCGACGATATCCGCTTCCTTGGCAGCGCCGAGTGCAGCGATGCGGCCGATCACGGTCCTGGCACGGCGGGTGTGTTCACGGAGACGGCGACGGAAACGACGATTGCCATCACCAGCATCACCAACAGTATCGATTTCACCGGCAACAACACGGTGGCCGACCCCAACAGCACGGCGATCCCGGCGTTCGAGGGCGACGTGGTTCTGTCCATCGATTACCAGGACACCGGCGCCTTCTTTGGCGGTGCGGTGCTGAATTTCGGGGGCGTGGACCTGACGGCCTACGACACCCTGAATTTCACGGTCGACACCTCGGGGATCGCCGGGTTTGCTGACCTGACGATCCAGATCGAGCCGCCCGTCGCGGGTGCG
>JARRON010000068.1:0-11853 GCA_037383845.1 Gammaproteobacteria bacterium | reverse complement strand
CCTACCACAGCGATTGCCCATACCAGCGCCATGGCGTACCAGCGGAACCGCCACATTCCGCGGAGTTCGTCGAGAATCTGTCTTATCAGCTGGTCCATCAGAATCGGGCCTCCGGGATGATGATCACGTCACCGGGCTGGATCGCGACGTTCTGGCTGATCTCGCCGGCGTTCAGCAGGTCGTCCAGACGAACCGGGACATCGATGGGACCCTCGGCCGTCTGGCGAACCAGCTTGGCCCGGTTGCCGGCGGCATACTGTCCGAGCCCGCCGACGGCGATCATGACGTCCAGCAGGGTCATGCCGTCGCGATACTCCAGCGCCTGGGGATTCGCCGCCTGGCCCACCACCCGGATCTGCTGCTCGTAGCTGACTTCCGCCGAGGACACGATGATGTTCACCCGGGGCTGGCGGATGTACGTGGCGAGCACCTCTTCCATGTCCCGGGCCAGCTGCGTGGGCGTCTTGCCCGCCGCCTCCATGTCCTCCACCAGCGGCGTGGAGATCCGGCCGTCAGGGCGCACCGGGACATCCACCGACAGGTCCGGGTTCTGCCAGACGAACACCTGCAGCACGGATCCCGGCGCGATGATGTAGTCATCGTTGGCGGACACCGCTGACGGCGGAAGTTCCGGGGGCTCCGACGGAGTAGCGGCGCAGGCCGCCACCAGCGCGGCAGCAATCAGAAGCAGAACGGATCGGGCGGTATTGGTCATTACTGTACATCTCCCTGCGCGGAGCCCAGCCTGTCGAGCAGGGCCTGCGCATCGTCGTGGTACTGGACGGCGGTGGTGTCGGAGAGGATTCTCTTGACCTCTCTCGATGCATTGGCGATATCGCCTGTTTCGGCCAGCACCACAGCGTAGTGATATCGAATTTCGGCCTGGTCGGGGCTCCGGTTTACCGCCTGCCTCAGGATTTCCACGGCTTCTTCGCTTTCGCCGCGACCGTGGAGGATCCAGCCATAGGTGTCGGCGATGGCGCCGGATTCCGGCGCAAGCCGGTACGCCTGGCGGGCCATCTCCAGGGCCTTGGCGTCGCCCTGCTGATCGTAGAGCCACGCCAGGTTGTTGAGGATCACCGGGCTGTTGGGCGCGCGCCGCTGCAACTCCTCGAACTGCCGGATGGCCTCGGGATAGTTGCCCTCGTTAAGCATCTGGTTGGCAAGCAGGGTGCGCACCAGGTTGTCGTCCGGATGATCGGCCAGCCAGGCCATGAGGGTGGTCTCCGGGTTGTCGTCCCCCGACTCGGCCCGGGCCTGCCACAGGGCAACGACGGCCCGCCCACCCACATTGGCGTCCACCGCCTCCTGCAAGACGTTACGGGCGCCCTCCACGTCGCCCGTGGCAAGAAGCAGTTCGCCCTCCATGAGCTTCAGGCGCGGATCTCCCTCCGGCGTGACGGCTGCCAGCCTGCTGAACGCGGCACCGGCTTCAGCGAGCCGTCCCGCCTGGCGCTCCAGGTCCACCAGGGCCGCCAGGGCCGGCACGAACTCGGGATCGATGGCCAGCGCGCGATTGAGCGTCACCCGGGCCGTGTCGTCACTGCCGAGCTCAGCGTGGGCCCGTGCCTCGTCCACGAGATAACGGGGATCGTTGGGCGCCAGCGCCACGGCCTGCTGGAACAGCTCCAGCGCTGCGGCGGTCTGGCCGGAGGCCAGGAGCGACCGACCCAGGGCGCTGACCGCCCTGGCATCCTGGGGCCGTGCCTCCACCGCCTCACGGGCGACGTCCGCCGCGGCATCGGCCTCACCGGATTCCGCCAGGAACTGGGCCAGCAGCAACCGGGGCTGTATGGCGTTCGGCGCCTGGCGACGGACCTCCTGCAGCAGGGCCACGGCACGCTCCGTTTCTCCCTGGCTCCAGGCAACCTGGGCCAGGGCGGACTTCGCGGCGATGTTGTCCGGATCGGCCTTCAGCACGGCTGAAAACTGCTCGGCCGCCTCGTCAGGTTGGCCCTGGACTGCGGCCAGGCGACCGAGGTTGAACGTCGCGGCCAGGTTGCCGGGATCCAGCCGGAGGACGTCCTGGAACCACGCGGCGGCCTCGTCCACCCGGCCGACCGACAGGAACAGCGCCCCGAGGGCGTTGCGTACGGCCACGTCTTCGGGCCGACCTTCCGCCAGCCGTGCTGCTGACTCGTCGGCCAGAGCGAAGCGCCCCTCCTCCAGCTGGGCTGCGATCGACAGCAGGTCCGCCCCGGTACGCGCCTCTTCGTCCGCGGAGGACACCTGTTCCAGCTCCTCCAGCGCTTCTTCCGCGCGGCCGGCGGCGATCAGGCTGACGGCGAGAAAATTGCGCAGGGTGGCGTTGTCCGGGTCGTTTTCCAGCTGCTTTCGAAGCAGCTCCACCGCCGCTTCCGGGTCTCCGGCGCGGATGCTGGCCATCCCGCTCAACGCAGCCGTCTGGGCATCGGGCCCGCCCGCCACCATGGGAGCCAGGGCCTCCAGGGCGGCCTCCGGGGTCCGGAGACCAAGCCGGACCTGGGCCAGCAGCTTCCGGGCAGCGATGTTCCCGGGATCGGACTCGACCGCCGTCACCAGGTACTGCTCCGCCTGGGCCGGCTGGCCCATGGCCACGCTGGCCGCGCCGGCCATGGTGTTGCCGAGCGCCGAGTCAGGCTGCGCGGCCAGCACCGCCTGGGCGTAGGCCAGGGCCTCCTTCGGGTTGCCCGACTGGAGCTCGACGCGGGCCATCAGGTAATTCGGCAGAGGATGCTGGCGGGCCTCCGACAGCAGGTTGTTGGCCATTTCGGCGGCGGCCTGTACCTCCCCGGCGCCCAGCAGGGCTTCGACCCGGGCGCCGCGGAGAACGAAGCGCCGGCCCCCGAAAGCTTCCTTCGACGTCTGAATCGCCCGGCGGAACGCCTCGGCAGCCTCCTCCGGCCGGCGGGAAGCCATGAGGGTAAAGCCGCGGATCTCCCAGTACTCGGAGACCTCCTCGCCCTCGTCAGCCAGGCCGTCCAGGATTTCCAGGGCCTCGCCCGGATCGCCCTTCGCGTTGGCCACGCGGGCCAGCCCAAGCTGCGCACGGAAAGCCTGCTCGGGGTCCTGGGCAGCGGCACGGAAGGCGGCTTCCGCCTCGTCCGGCCTGCCAAGACCCACCAGGGCAAGGCCGCGGATCCACTGGAGCCGCGAACGCTCCCCGGAGGTTTCCATGGCCTCGCCGGCGATTTCCAGGGCCCGGGCGGAGGCGCCCGCACGCGCCAGGGCCTCGGCATATTCGGCGCCGACCTCGTCGAGGCTCGCGCCGAGGTCGACGGCCCGGCCGAACTCCTTGGCCGCCGTCGCCGCGTCGCCTGCCTGGAACGAGGCCCGGGCCAGCAGCAGGCGGGCCTCGGTGTTCACCGGGTCATCCTGCAGGACGTTCTTGAGCTCGATGATCGCGGCCGGCGCGTTGCCCTCTTCCAGGTACGCCCGGGCGCTGTCCAGCCGCTCGGCGGGGGACGATTCGCAGGCCGCCAGTCCGACGGCAAGAAGCGCCGCAACCGCGGCACGCCGCAGGAGCCGGATTCCGCGAGTGGTCTTCTGCATGGTCATGTCCGCTGGTTACTCCGCTTGTTTCTTGTCGGCCGCTACCGTAGCAGCAAGCGCTTCTTCCATCTGTTCGAGAAAAGTATCGAGTCTTGACGAGGCCGCCTCGCAGTCCGGGACACAGCTCGTCACGACGGCCACCAGCGCCGACTGGGGCCGGCCCGAGAGGGTCGCCAGGGTCTGTTCTTTCCTCGCCGCGGACCGTTCGAGGACCGTCCGGCCCCCGATATCGAACCAGTATTTCACCGCACGGTCCCCGTCGCGGGAACGGATAATAAGCTCGTCGGGTCCGCGGCGCTCCACCGCGCCCATTGACGGCCTGACGAACCGGTTGGTGCCCGAAAGGAGCTCCCGGCCATAGGCCGGCGCAGCGTAGTAGAAGATCCAGGCGTCCACGAACTGGCCGTTTTTGGCGTAGCGCGCTGACAATTCTGCGTCAGCGCCGCGGAAATGGGGGGCCCACGATTCCGCAGCGGCACCCGAGATGTCCCAGCCTCCCTCTCCGCCGGGCATGGCTACCGGCCCTGTCGAGGCGCCGCTGTTCACCACCAGTGCCCAGGCGGCCGGCGCCAGGGCCAGGCCCAGTGCCGCCGCCGCCAGGCCGGGAAGCCACGCAGTCCGGGCACTTCCCGCGCCGGCCGGCGACGAGGGGGCGTGCTCCTCGCCCGCCGGCGGCTCCATCCGCCGCGCGAAGAACAGGACCGGCGTCATCAGCACCGCGTACATCGCCCAGCCGAAGTAATGATGGTCCTTCGTGACCAGGAAGTGCTGCATGTCGGTGAGGTGGCCGGCCACAATGACCCCACCCACCCGAAGCCAGTTGGCGACGATGGCCACCAGCAGGGCGACGGCCAGCAGAATCAGTGTCGGGCGCCACTGCCGGTAGAAAAGGTAGCCGTAGAGGGTGCCCAGCATGAGCGAGACCATGAAGAAGTGCATGCCGCTGCAGCCCTCGACAACCTGGAAGGCGCCGGCAGGCAGTTGCACCTCGTTGCCGACGATGTACGCCGGAATCCGCACCGCGTGCAGGCAGCTGCCCACCACCACCACGGTGATTTCCTGCAGGACCGGCTTAAGCCAGTCCCATACAGGGATCGCAAACAGCGTGAAACCAATGGGAAACGCCAGCGGCTTGGCCGCCCGGATCCCGAACAGGGTCAGCCCCGCGACGTAGATCATGGCGGGCAGGATCAGCCACTGGACGACATCCACCCCCGCAGCTCGGGCCACGAACCAGGCCAGTCCAAGCACCGGCAGCCCCAGTGCTGCCCACGGGCTGGTACCGAAGTGGTCCGCCTGGCCCGACCGGGCCAGCCGCCAGACCAGCCAGGCCGAGACCAGGCAGATCAGCCAGCCGTGGGAATAGCTCGGGTCCGGCTGCCAGCGCATCCACAGGGACCGGACGCTGGGCCAGTAAAGAAGGAGCACCAGTGCGGCCAGGCCCAGGAAGGCCAGCCAGCGGGGATCCACGGCGAGGCGTGCCGAGGAAGCCGAGTCCCTGTTCCGGGCGCCTGAATCCGGCCCGACGCCGCTGTGCTCCACCCGGGTCACCATCTAGGCCTCCCCCATCTCCTGCACAGACACGCCGTGGCGGTTCATCAGGTCGTAGACGGTGGGCCGGGAAACCCCGAGCAGCGCGGCGGCCTTGCTGACGTTGCCGTCGGAGATGGCCAGGGCCTGGGTCAGCGCATCCTTCTCCGCATGGTCGCGGATCTCCCGCAGGTTCAGGGCCTGCTGCTGGACCTGCACCGCCTGCAGGCCCAGGTCGTCCGGCGTCACCAGGGCACCCTCGGCGATGGCGACGGCACCCTTGACCCGGTTCTCCAGTTCCCGGACGTTGCCGGGCCACCGATGGCTTTCGATAGCGGCGATGGCCTCCTCCGTGAAGCCCCGCACCTTCCGCGACATGTCCCGCGCGTACTTGTCCAGGAAATGCCGGGCCAGGACCACGCGGCAGCCCTGGCGCTCGCGGAGAGGCGGGATCTGTACCGTGACCTCGCTGATCCGGTAGAACAGGTCTTCCCGGAACCTGCCTTCGCTGATGAGCTGCTGGAGGTCCTGGTTGGTAGCGCAAACCACCCGCACGTCGACCGGGATTTCCTGGCGCCCGCCGATCCGCTCCACGGTCCGCTCCTGGAGGAACCGGAGCAGCTTGGCCTGCAGGGACGGCGGCATGTCGCCGATCTCGTCGAGCAGAAGGGTGCCGCCGTCGGCCAGCTCCACCTTGCCCATGTTCTGCTTGTGCGCCCCGGTAAACGCGCCCTTCTCGTGGCCGAAGAGCTCGCTCTCCAGCAGGTTCTCCGGGATAGCCGCGCAGTTGATGGCAACGAAACGCTTGCTCGCTCGCGGACTCAGGCCATGGAGCGCCTTCGCGAAGATCTCCTTGCCCGTTCCGCTTTCGCCCAGCAGGAGCGCCGTGACGTCCACTCCCGCGATCTTCTCGATCTTGCGGCAAAGCTGCTGCATCGGCTGGCTGACCGCGATCACTCCCTCCAGGGGTGATGCGGAAGCCTGGGCCGCCAGCCGGCGATTCTCCTCCTCCAGTTCCCACAGAGTGAAGGCCCGGTTCACCAGTAGCTGAAGGACGTCCTCGTCCACCGGCTTCGAGTAGAAGTCGTAGGCGCCTGCCCCGACGGCACGGACCGCATTGTCCCGCTCCTCGTTACCCGTGACGACGATAACCTTGGTGCGGGGTGCGAGGCTGAGGATCTCTTTCAGAGTGGCGAACCCTTCGCTCACGCCCTCGGCATCCGGCGGCAATCCGAGGTCCTGGAGGACCACCGGCGGTTCATTCCTTCGCAGCTGGGCGATGGCGTCTTCCCGGTTCTCGGCGGTCAATACCTCGTAACCATCGAAACACCACTTCAGCTGCTTTTGCAGCCCCAGGTCGTCCTCGACGACCAACAGCTTGCGCGTGACTTCAGCCACCTGCGGCTTGCCTCCCGTGTTCTTCCAGCGCCGGCTCGGGCTGCTGACCCGCGCCTCCGTCGGCCAGTTCGACGCGTGCGCCCGGGAACGTCAGTTCAAAACGCGTGCCGCTGCCGATTTCGCTGGTCACGCTGGCTTCCCCTCCGAGGGCCTCCACGAACTGGCGCGCCTGGTACGCGCCGATGCCCATGCCCTGGGTTCCCTTGGTGGAATCGAAGGGCCTGAACAGCCGGGTCCGGACGAATTCCTCGTCCATCCCTGCGCCGTTGTCTTCCACCCAGACCTTGAGTCCACCGTTCTTCACCGAGGCGCCTATACGAACGTATCCATCGGCCTGCGTGGCGTCCTGGGCATTGGTAACCAGGTGACCGACCACGGCCAGGAAGCGATCCCGGCTGACTTTCAGTCGCAGCCCCGGGTGAACGGCCTGCACCTCCGGCGCGGGCTTGCGATCCCGGTGGTGCGCGGCGATTTCCGCCAGGGCCCTGGCCACGTCCACCCTCTCGGTCACGTCGGCACCCTGACCGCGTTTCAGCTGCTCCAGCAGGCGCTGCATGCGTTGCACCGAGTTTTCCACGGTGGCGACCAGGTCGTCGACGAACTCAGGGTCGCTTTTGTGGCGGGACGAGGCGGCGAACCGGTTGCAGGCCTCGAACTGGCGACTCTCGGCCAGCAGGCGATCAGCTTCGCCCTGGGCCAGGACAGCAGCCACCTGAGTGCCGGCGACCCGCAGCAGATCGATGTCCTCGTAGTTGAGCTTGCCCACGCGCCGGGGCCTGATCAGCGCCGCCACCGCCCAGAGCGTCTCGCCGGCTGTCAGGGGCACCAGGAGCGAGCGGCTGTCCATGGCCTCCACCCAGTCGGGAAGATCCAGGCCGGGATGGGACTGCGGTTCCCGCACCGCCTCGCCCACGTTGACGATCCACTGGCGGCTCTTCATGAAGTCCACCACGGCGTCGTCTTCGGACAGCACCGACGGCACGTCGTCCACCTCGCCAAGCACCGCCGTGCGCTCCAGCCCGTCGCCGGACTTCGCTCCCCGGCGCTGCCATAGCACCCCTGCCTCGGCTTCCAGGAGCTCGGCGAGCGCCCGCAGGCCGCGCCTGGAGAGGTCGGGATCCGCGTCCGGCGCCGACAGCGAGCCCGTCAGCCCCAGCCATTGTTCCCGGTAGTCGTACTTGTTGGCGTAGAAATGCTTGGCGATGAAGACCTTCAGCCGGCCCCGGGCGGCCGGGGAAAACAGCGTCCAGGCCAGCAGTCCGCCGGCACCAAAAAAGAAGACCGCCTGAAGGACGGGTCCCCATTCACGGCCCAGGACCTTGAGCCAGTAGCCGACGACGGCCATGAACAGGAAATACACGCCGATGCCCAGCAGGGACGTGCCGTAGAAAGTCACGTGGCGGGAAACAAACACGTCCACCGACCATGACGGATTTCGGCGGGCGGCCAGCAGCAGCAGCGGTACCGCCAGCAGGTTCACGAAACCCCGGGCTGCCCAGAGGTTCGGCTCAAGCAGCTGGAACAGCATGGCGTGGGAGTACAGGAAAAGGTCGTAGGCGAAGATGCCGCCGATGCCGATGACCAGGGGACGGACCGCCCGGCGGTGATCCGTCCGCAGGCCGCGGTAAATCTGCTCGAGAAACACGAAAGCCGCGATGGCCGAGATCAGCCCACCGTAGACCATGGCCCGAAGCACGGCGGGCGAGGCCTGAACGGCGTCGGCCCCGAGGGTGGTCGGCAGTCCGAAAACCAGCACGACCATCGCCGGCGCGAAGGCCAGGAGCCGGCGGAGTGCGCCGAGATTGCCCTGGCCTGCCGGCGTGACGCGGCCGAGGAACGTCAGCCACGCGGCGTCACGCAGGAGTTCCAGGGTCGGCGAGAACCTGAGCCCGCCCGGCGTGCTGACATCCCAGGCGGATACGCCAGCCCACGCTGCGCTGAGCAGAACTGCCAGCAACAACAGGCCGCCTTCGATGCGACCCCGCCAGCTGGCGAGGGCAAGCAGCGCCAGGCCCGCAAAGGCGATGGCGGCAAGCCCGTAACCAAGCATGCCCGCGATCATGTGGCGTCCCTGTAGTTCAAGCAGTGATCACCGTAGCGACGTCAAGAGCGAAATTGTCCGGTTATGTCATTGAACTACCGTGACGGCTGTCCCAAATCCGACAGGCAGCCCGACACCAGATGTCGAAACACTTTACAGGAAAAACCCAGGGGCGGTCCGGCTTAGCCAGCAGATTTGGTGCGGCTTGTCACATAGTAACCATAACTCCATGTATCTAGGAAGCATTTTGGGCAACCTCCCGGCGCGTCCAGGTGATCTGCCCCGCGCTCGACCCGGGGGTGGCGCCTGTCCCCGATCCGACCGCCTCCGCCGTCGGACACACGAAAGCGGGCCTGCCAGTCGTCCGCGGCATGCCTGTCCCGATGCCGCAGCCGCTCTTGGCCTGCCGCCCGGGATGGCCGGGGAGTGGCCGTCAGCCCCGGCCGGGGCATCTGCGGTTCGCCGGCGCTGCCGTCTGCGTTGGCTGCCCGGCGGGACGAGACGCGGAGGAAGGACGATGACCGCTCGCGGGCGACCCACCCGGCCGGGGTCTGCCATCGCCGTGGCGCACTGACTTGAATCCTGGGCCGACAGTACCCATCTTCTTGTTGCGGCCGGAGCACCGGCGGCCGTCGCTCGTCTGGAGACGGAATGGAATTCAAGGACTACTACGAGATTCTCGGCGTCCCGCGAGATGCGAGCGCCGACGACATCAAGCGCGCCTACCGGAAGCTGGCCCGGAAATACCACCCGGACGTCAGCAAGGAAGCCGACGCCGAAGCCAAATTCAAGGAGCTCGGCGAGGCCTACGAGGTGCTGAAGGACCCGGAGAAGCGGAAAGCCTACGATCAGTTCGGCAAGGACTGGAAAGCGGGCCAGGACTTCCGCCCGCCGCCGGGCTGGGATGAAGGCTTTGAGTTTCGGCGCCCAGGCGGCCCCGGCCAACGAGCCGGCGGCGCCGGACCCGGGGAGTTCTCGGACTTCTTCGAGGAGCTTTTCGGCGGCATGGGCCGGCAGGCCGGCGGAGGTGATTTCACGTTCCGCCAGCGCGGCTCCATGCGCGGCGAAGACCACCATGCGCGGGTAATGATCGGCCTCCGGGACGCCTACGAGGGGACCTCAAGGACCATCACCATGCGCGTGCCGGAAATGAGCGCTGACGGGAGGGTGACCAGCCGGGAGAAGACGGTCCGCGTTTCCATCCCGAAGGGCGTCACCGAAGGCCAGCGGATCCGCCTCGCCGGCCAGGGCGCGCCGGGCGTCGGCGGCGGGCCGCCGGGAGACCTGTTCCTGGAGGTGGGATTCGAGCCCCATCCGTTCTTCAGCGCCGACGGACGCAATGTCATGCTCGAGCTGCCCGTGACTCCCTGGGAAGCCGCCCTGGGCGCAAAGGTCACTGCACCCACGCTTGGCGGAGCGGTGGACCTCAGGATCCCGGCGGGCTCACAGTCCGGGCGCAAAATGCGCTTGAAGGGCCGGGGCCTCCCCGGAAAGCCAGCGGGTGACCAGATCGTCACGCTGAAAATCGAGACCCCGCCAGCCGAAACAGAGTCGGCAAAGGCCCTGTACCAGCGCATGCGGGACGAGTTGCCGATGAACCCGCGCCGGAAACTGGGGGTGTAAGCCATGACGCCGAGAGATCTCCAGGCCCTGGCGGGCGAACTCCTGGACGAAACCCTGGAGCTGGACCTGGAAGCCTTCTGCCAGCTCTGTCACGTCGAACATGCCCTGGTCGTGGAAATGGTCACCGAGGGCGTCATCGATCCGGCCGGAGAGGCGGAGCCGGAATGGCGTTTCACGGGCATCGAGGTGCGGCGGGCCCAGATCGCCCTTCGCCTGACCCGGGAGCTCGATGTGAACCTGCCCGGGGCGGCCCTCGCCCTCGACCTTCTGGAAGAGATCGAACTGCTCCGGCGGAGGCTGGGATAGCGAACCTCGCGGCTCCGGCGTCCGACACGGCTCCCGTGCCCGGATCCGCGGGCATGGTCCTGGGGAGCGGCGCTGTTCGCCAATCTGTGGGAGCCTGTCGCTACGAGGCGTTCGGCCGTCCTTCGATTCGCCCGACGCCCCAGCCACGGAACACCTCGCGGCTGCCTGCGGACACCAGCATCGGCTGCTGATCCCGGGGCGACGAGCCGTTGCGCCCCGCCCCGCCAGGTGAGACGCGTTGAGACGAGCCGTCACCGCGGCTCACCACCGTGGAAACACGCCCGGCAGCGGGACCTCTCCAAGCTGTCTGCACGCGGTCATCAGCATCGGGCGGGTCGGCACCGGAACTTCGGGCCCTTCTCACGCCCGGGGGAAGGGATGGGATGAGGGTGCTGGCGCTGCTTTCGCCTCGGCAACACGCCCTTCGATCGCCCAGCGCCGCCACGCGGCTTCCCGGCGACGGATGCCTTTTCAGCTTCACACCCCGCCAGGGTCGCAGGAACTCGCACCGGCGAAGTCCGCGGCCCGTCCGGCCACTTGTCCAGGACGAGACCGCCACTGTTCGCCGGTGTCAGGACTTCATCGCCAGGTCTGCCACGGCGGCCTGCAGCCGGCGCGGTATCAAACGCGTCGAGAAGGTGGTGACCTTGTTCATCCAGCCGGGAACGATGCCCGGACTTCCACTGATCATGGCCTCGATACCCTGTCGCGCCACGGTAGGCGAATCCATCAGGGTGGCCTTGTGGAACAGCCCCTTCTCCTGGCCGGCCACCTGGAGGAACTCGGTCTCGGTGACGCCCGGCGAGACCACGGTGCAGGACACCCCGGTGCCCTTCCACTCCTGGTGCAGAGCGTTGCCGAAAGACAGGACGAAGCTCTTGGCCGCAGCGTAGGCCGCATAGCCAGGCGACGGCTGGAACGCCGCGATCGAAGCGACCTGCAGCACGCGGCCCCACCCGCGCTGCACCATGCCCGGGGCGAATACGCGGGTCATCGCGGCCAGTGCCTCCACGTCCAGGCGCAGCATCTTTTCGATCCGGTCCCATTCGGTGTCGAGGAATCGGGCGTAAACGCCGAAGCCGGCATTGTTCACCAGTACATCCACGTTCCAGCCCTCGGCGTCCAGGGTCTCGGCCAGCTGGGCCGGCGCTGCCGGCCGGGTGAGATCCATCACATGCACCCGGCACTGGACGCCGTGCCGGCCTTCCAGCTCCGCCGCGAGTGCCTCGAGCTTTTCCCGGCGGCGCGCTACCAGCACAAGGTCGGCACCCCGCTTGGCGAGTTCCCTGGCGAAATCAGCCCCAAGCCCGCTGGAAGCCCCGGTGACGACGGCCCTGCGGCCGGTGAGATGTTCTGACATGCTGCGTTCTCCGCTGGGGTCGGTGGTCTATTCTGGCAGGTGAAGCCCCTCACCCCTACCCCTC
>JARRON010000067.1:0-7329 GCA_037383845.1 Gammaproteobacteria bacterium | reverse complement strand
CTGCCGACCTGCCGACCTGCCGACCTGCCGACCTGCCGACCTGTTGACCTGCTCGCCAACGCGCCTGCGGCGACGCCCGCAAGGCGCGCGGAAGAGACGTCCGCGGGCGGACCGGGTCTCAGGCCAGATTCCAGAGTCACGCTGGAGGACCAGCCCTGGTCGTCCCCGGAGAGGAGGTAATGTCTAAGCCAAGACCGTGGAGCCTGGTCCGCCTGGCTGGTGGAGGGATTTCCGTGCGCCACGGGAACTGCCGCCCACCCGGCGGGGCCGGGGACGTACGTAAACGGGCACGAGCGCCATGGCCGGCTGCAGAGCCGAACCGACCGCGAAGGCCGGCCTCGTGCCCTTCTCCCCTCGAGGGGAGAAGGGTTGGGATGAGGGGTGGCCAGGCCTGCGCTTGCGGCTATTCTCGTCGCCAGGTCGTGCCGGACGGGGAGTCCTCCAGGACGATCCCGGCCTCGGCCAGCTCATCCCGGATACGGTCGGCCTCCGCGAAGTCCCTGTGCTGCCTGGCCTGGGCCCGGGCCTCGATCCGGGCCTCGATCTCGTGTTCACACAGCGGTACCGGCGCGCCCGGAACCGTGCCGCCGGCCGCCGCCGACCCGGCGTCGCCGCCAGCCTCGACGTCGACGGGTCGCGCTGCCCCGACTCCGGACCCGGACAATCGCCTGCTGCCCTTCTTTCGCCATTCCCGGGCGTCCTGCTGAAGAATGCCGAGCACACCCCCGAGATGGATGAGCGTGGCGGCCAGTGTGGAAGCGGCCTGTGGGTCGCCCTTCCGGGCCTCATTGAGCTTGTTCGCCAGGCGGTGAAGGACTCCCAGGGCCTCGGCCGTGTTGAAGTCGTCGTCCATGACTTCGCGGAACTGCGCTGCCCAGGCCTCGTCCACTTCTCCATCCGCCGAGACACCCGCGAGGGCGGTGTAGAGCTTGTCCAGTGCGGCCTGGGACTGATCCAGGTTGTGCTCGGTGTAATTCAGCGGGCTTCGGTAATGGCTGGAGAGCACGAAGTAACGGATGACTTCACCGCCCTTGCCTTCCGGGTAATGGGACAGCACTTCGCGGATGGTGAAGAAGTTGCCCAGGGACTTGGACATCTTCTCTTCGTCAACGCGGACGAAGCCGTTGTGCATCCAGTAGTTGACGAAACGCTCGCCGGTAGCGCCGCAGCTCTGTGCAATCTCGTTCTCGTGGTGCGGGAACTTGAGATCCAGGCCGCCACCGTGAATGTCGAAGTGATTGCCGAGCAGAGCCGTAGACATGGCCGAACACTCGATGTGCCAGCCCGGCCGCCCGGGACCCCACGGAGACTCCCAGGCGGGCTCACCCGGCTTGGCCGCCTTCCACAGCACGAAGTCCAGGGGATCCGATTTCGATTCGTCCACGTCTACGCGGGCGCCGGCGCGAAGCTCGGCCACCCGCTTGCCCGAGAGCCGGCCATACTCAGGAAAACTCGAGACCTTGTAGTACACGTCCCCGTTGCCGCCCTTGTAGGCGTGGCCGCGCTCCACCAGCGCCTCGATCATCGCGATGATGCCAGGGATGTATTCCGTGGCCCTCGGCTCGTGGTCGGCGCGGCCGATGCCCAGCGCGTCGAAGTCCTCGTGCATCGCGTCGATGAAGCGGTCCGTAAGAGCCCTGACGGTCTCGCCGCTCTCAGCCGCGCGGCGGATGATCTTGTCGTCGATGTCCGTGATGTTGCGCACGTAGTCCAACTCGTAGCCAGACCACCTGAGGTACCTGGCGACCACGTCGAACACCACGTGGGCCCGGGCGTGCCCCACGTGGCAGTAGTCGTAGACGGTGATGCCGCAGGCGTACATGCGGACCCGGCCAGGCTCGATGGGCTTGAAGGGCTCCTTGGCCCCGGTGAGGGAGTTGTGGATGACCAGCATGGGGTTCCTTTCTCAGGCGTTGCCGCAGCGCGCCAGGCGCCTGCGCACGGTGTCGGCGGGCATCAGTGCCAGCAGGGGGCCAAGCTCGGGTCCGGCCTCGAGACCCGTCAGCGCGATCCGGAGAGGACGGAAGAAGTTCTTTCCTTTCGCCCCGGTCTCCTGGCGGACGTCGGCGGCAAGCGCCTTCAGGTCCGGCCCGTGCTCGTCCCAGGCCCGGACCATGGCGTCGAAGATCTCCGGCGGCACGGCGTCCGGGCAGCCGGCGACGGCGTGGTCTCCGCCGAAGACGATGTCGGCCCATCGAGCCACGTCGGCGGGACGCGCCACGTTATGGCGGACGGTCGCCACGAAGGCGCCGAGCCTGTCCGCCGGCACCGGCGCCAGGGCTTCCCCGGCCCAGCTGACGAACCCTTCCTCGTCCAGGTCATCCAGCGCCAGGTGTTGCCAGCGCTCGAGATGATGGGAATCCAGCCGGGGCCTGGCCGTCGACAGCTCGTGAGGGTCGAAGGCCTTCGCCATCGCCTCCAGGTCCATGAGGTGGGCGTCCGGCCAGGGGAGTCCCAGCCTGGCCAGATAATTGGTGACTGCCGCCGGCAGCAGTCCCTCGTCTCGCCAGCTTGCCAGGCTGAGACTGCCGTCGCGCTTCGACAGCCGCTCGCCCGACTCCCCGGCCAGGAGCGGAAGGTGGCCGTAACGGGGCACCGGAAGCTCCAGGGCGTCCAGAAGCGCCAGTTGCCGGGCCGTGTTCACCAGGTGGTCCTCTCCGCGCAGCACGTGGGTGACGCCCATGAGCGCGTCGTCCACGGCATTGGCGAACAGGAACGCGGCACTCCCGTCGGCCCGGACCAGCACGAAATCGCCGACCTCCGCGGCGGGCAGGTGGCGTTCACCCCGGACCAGGTCCGTCCACCGGACTTCGTCGTCTTCCCGCGCCCGGAATCGGATCACGGGCCGATGTCCCGCCGCACGCCGGCGCGCAACCTCGTCCGGGTCCAGGACCGCCCACTCCCGGTCGTAGCGCGGCGGCCTGCCGGCCCGGAGCTGCTCCTTGCGCCGGCGGGCGAGCTCCTCGTCCGTACGCCAGCAGGGAAACGCCCGGCCCGCCTCCGCGAGCCGGCCTACGAACTCCCGGTAGAACTCCGCCCGCTCGCTTTGCCGGAAGGGTCCCGCCTGGCCGCCGATATCGGGTCCGGCATCCCAGTCCAGCCCCAGCCAGGCCAGGTCGGCGAGAATGCCCTCCAGGTGGTCGGCCTCGCTGCGGGTCGCGTCCGTGTCCTCCGACCGGAGGATGAAACGCCCGCCCGAGCCCCGGGCGAGCAGCCAGTTGTACAGCGCCGTGCGGGCATTGCCGGCGTGGAGCCGGCCAGTGGGGCTGGGCGCAAAGCGGGTGACGACGGACATGACCGCTAATGGTAACGAATGGTCGCTCCGGAGTGTCCCTCTGTCGGGCGGGCGGGGTGTCTCGGCCGTTTGCGCCGTCGCGGGCCCTCGGCTAATGTCCCGCCACCCCTTCTGACCACCGGAGTCATGAGATGCGCTTCATGCTGACCACCGCCCTCGCCGTCTCCATTCTTGCCGCGCCCGCGGGTGCCGAGGACGCCGGTTCGACGGCGCCCAAGGTGAAACTGGAGACCACCCATGGAGACATCGTCCTGGAGCTGGACCCCGCGCGGGCGCCCGAGAGCACCGCGAATTTCCTCGCCTACGTCCGCGACGGCCATTACGACGGCACCATCTTCCACCGGGTCATCCCCGGTTTCATGGCCCAGGGCGGCGGCTTCGACACCGAGTACAACAAGCTGCCGACCCGCGATCCCATCCAGAACGAGTCCCGCAACGGCCTGACGAATGCCCGCGGCACCATCGCCATGGCCCGGACCCAGATGCCCCACTCAGCCACGGCGCAGTTCTTCATCAACCTGGTGGACAACGGCCGGCTGGACGGCTCCGAGAATAACTGGGGCTATGCCGTGTTCGGCCGTGTCGTCCAGGGCATGGACGTCGTGGACGCCATCGCCGGGATCCCCACGGGCCCGGGCGGGCCTTTCCGCTCCGACGTGCCCCAGGCGCCGGTGGTCATCAAGTCCGCCACTGTGGTCGAGTAGCGGCTCCCCGTGTCCGTCCTGTTCATCTCCGACCTGCACCTGGACCCCGACCGGCCGGACATAACGGGCCAGGCGCTGGACGTGCTGGGCGCGGAGGCGCGGGAGGCAGACGCCCTGTACATCCTGGGAGACCTCTTCGAGGCCTGGATCGGCGACGACGATCCGGAGCCGGAGAAACGCAGGGTCATCGCCGCCCTGCGCACGCTCTCCGACGCCGGGCTGCCCTGTTATTTCATGCGGGGCAACCGGGATTTCCTGGCGGGCGAAGGATTCGCTGCCGACAGCGGCTGCCGGATGCTGGTGGACCCCACCGTCACCGAGATTTACGGGACGCCGGTGATCCTCATGCACGGCGACACGCTGTGCACCGACGACGTGCAGTACCAGGCGTTCCGCCGGACCGTCCGGGATCCGGCCTGGCAGGCGGCCACACTCGCCCGTCCCCTGGAGGAACGCCTCGCCCTGGCGCAGCAGATGCGGGCCCAAAGCACCGCCAGCATGACGGGCAAGGCCGAGGAGATCATGGACGTCAACCAGGCCGCCGTGGAGGCTGTCATGCGGGAGCACGGCGTGTACACCATGATTCACGGCCACACCCACCGGCCGGCGGTCCACCGGTTCGAAATCGACGGCCGCGAGGCGGTGCGAATCGTGCTGGGGGACTGGTACGAGCAGGGAAGCGTGCTGACCTGGGACAAGACCGGCTTCAGGCTCGAAAGCCGCTCCCGTTAGCCTGCCGTGAGCTATCCGCGCCGGTTCCGGGGGATCTAGTCGAATGCGATGGAAGCGTAGCCCACCACCTGGTCGCGGCCGCCGGCGGTGTCGCCAGAATTTCGGAGGTCCACCAGGCGGGCCGACATACCGTGACCGCGGGCCCACAGGAGCAGGCCTCGAATGGCCTTGTAGCCGCAGGCCCGCTCTCCGGTCAGAGACTCCGGGGAGAGGCTCAGGATCTCGTCCACAGTGTCGGCGTCGAGACGCCGTGCCTCGGCATACGGGTGGTAGTGGGACAGGTCAGAGCTGACAAGCAGCAGGGTGTCCGTCTCCTCCAGCGGGAGCGCCTCCAGGAGGTCCAGCACCGACCGGTCCGTCGCCTCCCCCACGACCACCGGCAGCACGGTGAACTCCGGCAAAAGCGCCTGCAGGAAGGGCAGCTGCACTTCAAGGCAGTGCTCGTGGGCGTGGGCGAGATCGGCCTCCCCTGCCACTCCGAGCCGCAGCGCCCGGGACTTCAGCCCCGCATCCACTTCCACCGCACCCAGGGGCGTGATGAGGGCATCCGCCTGGGGCACCGCCAGGCCGCGGAACGGCACCCGGTGGCTGGGCCCCAGCAGGACCACCCGCCGGATGCGGTCGGCGGCCGGCGCCAGGAGCCGGTAGGCCTCGGCCGCCACCGGGCCGGAATAGACGAACCCGGCGTGAGGAACGATCAGGGCCCTGGGCACCGCCTCGTCGGCGGGCGCAGGATCCGCACCCGCCTCGGCCAGCATCTGCCTGACCATGGCGCGCAGCTCGGCGGGGTCAGAGGGATAGAACATGCCGGCTACTGCCGGGCCGATCGCTCTTGAAGTGTCGCCTGCCGGGTCCATGATTAGAGTATAGGCAGGAGACACACCATGAGCAGCGCCAGTGAGCAATTCGATCCCCGGTTCACGGTCAGCGCCCGTTACTGGCACGCCCTGGAGGACGGCCGTATCCAGTGCGACCTCTGCCCGCGGTTCTGCAGGCTTCGTGATGGCCAGCGGGGCCTGTGTTTCGTGCGCGCCCGGAAAGGCGACCAACTGGTGCTGACGACCTGGGGCCGTTCGAGCGGCTTCTGCGTCGATCCTGTCGAGAAAAAGCCGCTGAACCATTTCCTCCCGGGCACGCCCGTGCTTTCCTTCGGCACGGCAGGGTGCAACCTGGCCTGCAAGTACTGCCAGAACTGGGACATCAGCAAGTCCCGCGAGACTGACACGTTGGCCGACGTCGCCAGTCCGAACGCCATCGCCGCCTGTGCCGCCGACCATGGCTGCCGGAGCGTCGCCTACACCTACAACGACCCGGTGATATTCCTCGAGTACGCCGTGGACGTTGCGGCCGCCTGCCGGGCCCGCGACCTGAAGAACGTGGCGGTCACCGCCGGCTACGTCTGCGAAGAGCCCCGGGAAGAGTTCTTTGCTGCCATGGACGCGGCCAACGTGGACCTGAAGGCGTTCACGGAGCGGTTTTACCGGAAGCTGTGCGGGGGCCACCTGGAGCCCGTCAAGGACACCCTTCGCTGGCTGGTCCATGAAACCCGGGTCTGGGTGGAGCTCACCACCATGCTCATACCGGGGGAGAACGATTCCGACGAGGAGATCCGTCGGCTCAGCGCCTGGGTCGCCCGGGACCTGGGGCCCCACGTGCCTCTGCACCTGACCGCGTTCCATCCGGACTGGAAGATGATGGACTACCGGCCTACGCCGCCGGATACCCTCCGGCGGGCGCGCCGGATCGCCATGGCCGAGGGACTGGACTTCGTCTACACCGGCAACGTCCACGATACCGAGGGCGGCTCGACCTTCTGCCCCGGCTGCGGCGAGGTGCTGGTCCAGCGGGACTGGTACACCCTGCTCCGCTGGGGGCTCGAAGCTGGCGGCCGCTGCGCTTCCTGCGGGGCGGTGGTCCCCGGGGTGTTCGAGGCGAGGCCCGGCGACTGGGGCGCCCGCCGGCTCCCGGTGCGTCCCGCCGCCTGATCCGGCTCAGGCAGTCGGGAGCCCCGCCCGCTCCAGGATCCGCTGCATCCGCCGATGGTGGCTGCCGGGCCAGTAGATCCGGCCGCAGCCGCTGCAGGCAAGAAACGCCTCGGTATCCCGGGCCACCCGGGCGGGCGCCCCGGCGGCCACTTCCGCCCGCGAAGCGGGGCGGAGCGGGTGATTGCACACCAAGCAGCGGCTGAACGGCCTGGCCGTGCGCTCCAGCTGGAGGCATCGCACCACCTCCGCCAGCTGCTCGGCCGGCCGCTGGGAATGCAGCCTCAGCACCCGTTCCGGCCGATATCGGGATACCAGCTCCCGGTCCCGCGTGAGCAGGATCCGCCGCCCGTTACGGGCGCGGCGGACCACTTCGTTGTCCTGCAGACCCGGCGCGAGCGCGGTGTCGAAGCCGGCGAGCCTGAGGTAGCGGGCCAGCCGGGCCAGATGCTCGTCAGCGAAAAAGCGGGGACGCCGGAGGGGCCTGCCGGGGAGCTCCGTGACGGCGGCCACATCGAAGGCCTCGAACACCGGATAGGCGCTGACCCGTTCATCTCCTGCCAGGACGTAACCCAGGCCGCGAGGATGGCCGTCCACCAGGACCAGGTCGACCTGG
>JARRON010000066.1:0-7388 GCA_037383845.1 Gammaproteobacteria bacterium | reverse complement strand
GTGACGAACGTGTCCGGAGCCGGAGCAACCGGCCGGATCTGCCTCTCCCGCGAAGGTCCTTCGAAGGCCTGGCTGAGCCGGAAAGGGGCCACTCACTCGGATGCCCGTGCTGTGCCTGCCGCTGCAGCAGCTTTGGGAGTGTGCAGGCCCGGTTCTGCGCCTTATCTTTGCGACGTCCGCCTTCCGCCTGGAAATCAGTCGATCGGGAGTCCCCGGGCCCGACGTTGATCCAGGGCCGCACGCCCGCCGATTGGTGGCTTCGGAGCGCGGTGGAGGATTTCGGGGCAACGGCTGACGCCGATACGTGAGAAGATGCAGGAAGTCGAGTCCGTGCGGGCCAGGCGGGCCTGGGCTTTGAAGCGTTATCGCCAGCTGGCCGGGTGCGCCGGCGGTTTGCTCGAATGGCGGGTCAGCGGAGCGAAGGGGTGGGGTGACGGGTCTCCGATTCCTCGAAAGACGGGCTGGGTGCCCCGTGGCCCGGCGGAACAACGAACGCCGGGGCGAGGGCGGCGGCAGGGAAGCAGAATCGGCCGCCAGGCGGCGCGGAAAGCTCGTGGATCCCATCGCGACGTGGCCTGAGACAACGGACTGCGGTCCGTGGCGTCCCGCCACCTTGAAAGAACGCAATGCAGCACCGGGCAGGAAAATGGTGTTGTTATGGCCGGCGTCGCGCGATTTTACATAACTCGGACCTGTGTCATGTTTTCTTCGTAACGCAGTGATATGCTGGCGTAAATAGGGGAGAATCCACCTGAACAATCAGGGAAGGGTGTTGGAACCACGCATGAAAAGAACTGACGCCGAACGGGTCGCCGGATTCGGCCTACTCGACGTGGAATGCCCTGTGATGGAGATCACTGATGACGCCGTCAGATCCCGCTAGAGTTCCTCCCGAGTCCAAGAAGAAGACCGCCGGAGCCAGGCAGCAGCCCCTCGAGTTGCGAGTCGTGAACACGCCCTCCGAATCCATCCCGGCCCCGGCCTCCAGCCGTGACGGCTGGCGCATCTCCCGCAGTTCCGTTCGGCTGTTCAGGCAGAACGTAGATTTGCGGATGCTGCTTATTGCCTGGGTCGAATTCTGGCTGCTGGCGGCTTCTGTTCCCCTGGGAGCTTTCCTGCGTTTTCGTGGAGATATCTCCGCACTGCGCGCCGACCTCGGGCCCCTCTGGCTGGAATCTGCGGTGTTCGCGCTCGTCATGCTGGGCGCGTTGCTGGCGATGGGCCTCTACAACAAGCGGCTCGACCAACGGTCCGTCGGCATCCTTGCGAGAGTGCTGGTCGGGCTGACCATGGGCGGCATCGCCATGGCCGTGTTGATGTTCGCGACGGACGCGCTGCGTCTCGGCCGCGCCACCCTGGCCCTGGCCATGGTCGTTGCGCTGGTCCTGGTCATGGTCGCCCGGATCCTGTTCGTGCGACTTCTCGGCGTTGAACGATTCACCCGACGCGTGGTGGTCATGGGCGCCGGCCACCGGGCTGCAGAGCTGCGATCCGTAAGGGTGCGTCACGACTTGCGGGGATTCCAGGTGGTGGGCTTCTTGCCCACGGAGGGTTCCTCGAGCGCCGTGCCGCCGGAATGGCAGATCCAGCTGCACGACAACTCCCTGCAGAAGTTCGCCCTCGATAACCACGTGGACGAGGTGGTGGTGGCCATGGACGACCGCCGACGTGGCCTGCCTGTCCAGGAGCTGCTGCATTGCCGGCTGGCAGGCGTGCCCGTCACCGACGTGCTCACGTTCGTCGAGCGGGAAAGCGGCAAGGTGGAGCTGAACATGCTCTATCCGAGCTGGCTGATCTTCTGCGAAGGCATCAACCCGAGGGGCCTCTCGCGGGTGCTGACGCGCCTCTTCGACATCGTCGCAGCTTCGGGCCTTCTCCTGCTTGCGTCTCCCATCATGCTCGTTACGGCATTCATCATCGGAATGGAGTCGCGCTTCAAGGATCCGGTCCTGTATCGGCAGGAGCGGGTCGGCATGGAAGGACAACCCTTTCCCCTGGTCAAGTTCCGAAGCATGCGCACCGATGCCGAGGCCGAAGGCGCAAAGTGGGCCCAGGCAAACGATCCGCGCGTCACGAAGATCGGCAGTTTCATCCGCAAGACGCGGATCGACGAGCTGCCCCAGCTGTTCAACGTCCTGGCAGGGTCCATGAGTTTTGTCGGACCGAGGCCGGAGCGGCCGGAGTTCGTCGACGAGCTGGCGGAGGACATCCCGTTCTACCGGGAGCGGCACTGCGTCAAGCCGGGGATCACGGGCTGGGCCCAGCTGTGCTATCCGTACGGAGCATCGAAAGAGGATGCGCTGAAAAAGCTCGAGTACGACCTGTACTACGTCAAGAACAAGAGCATCCTCTTCGACCTGA
Source organism: Gammaproteobacteria bacterium (assembly GCA_037383845.1). Classification (GTDB taxonomy): domain Bacteria; phylum Pseudomonadota; class Gammaproteobacteria; order Steroidobacterales; family XN24; genus JARRON01. The sequence continues at coordinate 5,027 of JARRON010000066.1, read as the reverse complement.
TGATTCTCCTGCAGACCGCCGAGGTTATCCTCTGGCGAAAGGGATCCCGCTGACGGCAGTCCGGTCGTCGCCCGTGCCGCGGCTTCGCGAACCGGGCGTCGGGTCGACCTCCGGGCGGATCACCTCGTGTCTGTTTCAGAGTCCATCATGAACAGGACCATGATGCGCATCGAGCGCTGGACGCCGGACCAGCTGGCGCGCCGCCAGGGCGACTGGTCCGCTCTGCTGGCCCGCTCCGACGCCGATCCCCTCGCATGCTCTCCCGAGTGGCTGCTTGCCTGGTGGGAAATCCACGCGCCCCTGCTTGACCTGGAGCCCGTCTTCCTGGCCGCGATGAGGCAAGACGAACTCGCGGGTCTCGGCCTGTTTTCTCTGTCCGACGTACGCCACAAGGGCGGCCTCCGGGGCAGACGACTGGAACTTGTCGGTAATGCCTGGCGGCGCGAAGGGATGGGAGTCTCCGAGCGCGCCGGACTGGTCGTCGATCGCCATGACGATGAACAGATTGCCGGCGCCTTGCTGGCCCATGCCTTCGAGATCGGGGGGTTCGACGACATGGTGGTCCACTACGCCGAACTTGGCAGTGCGACCGACAGGGCCGTTTCGGCGATGGCCAGGGAGGTATCGGGTTACCTTCGCAGGGCGGACGCCCTGGAAGCATGGGCGGTTCCGCTTGAGGCCGGTTTCAAGAGCTTCGTGGGAAAGCTGGGCACCGGGACACGGGTGCGCGTGATGGGAGGCAGACGGCGGATGAAGATCGCCGGCCATGTCCGGGAACGCCGCTCCGACGCCGGCACGCTGGACGATTTCCTGCAGGTGATGGACGGCCTGCATCGCGAGCGCTGGGGGCGGCCGTTGTTCAACGGACCCTGGGGCGACTTCCACGCGGAGATCGCGCACCGCCAGACCGCAAGGGGTGTTCCGGTGGTGTCACTCCTGGAGTTCGACGGGCAGCCAGTTTCGGCGATGCTGAATTTCCGCGCCGGCAGGACGGAATACACCCTGCAGTCCGCCTTGACGGAATCCCCGGTCAGGCGCGCGTCCCCGGGTTGGGTACACCTGGGATTCGCCATCGAGCGGGCCGCCGCAGACGGCATGGCCTGGTTCGACCTGCTCGGGGGCGAAGGAAAGAACACCCAGTACAAGGCGGCGCTGCGCGGCGAGCATTCCGAGATCGCCTGCCTGCAGGTGATCCGATCACCGGTCCTCAAGGCGGCCTATCGCGCCTGGGATCGGATTCCCCGGTCCTGAGCCGAACCGCGGGCGGGGACTTGGCCTTCCCCGGATTCGCCGGGGCACGACCTGCCCACTGTCCGCGCATTCCCTGCGGGCACCGGTCCATTCGGTGATCGCTCCGGAGAGCCGGACGGCGCCGGCAGGGGCTGTTGTCGCGGAGACCTGCGGCAACGCGTCGCCTGGCCGGGGTCCCACGCCACCGCGTAAGCGTCCACGCATCCTGGCGGCCGGCGGAAGGTTGGCCCGTCCCTGGGCCGATGCACTGCTTCCCGCGATAACTACTGCCTTGGGCCGGCTCGCGCAGCGGTCCGGTCCTAGTTGAAGGTCTTGCTGGCAAGGTTGGAGAGGCTGCTTTCCAGTCCTTTGAGGTCGTAGGCCGTGACCGCGAAGTACCAGGTGCCCGATCCGAGCCCCTCGACGACGTAACTCGTTGCGCCAGGGTTCTTGACGGTAATCACGTTGCTCAGGGACGTCTGGGACTGTCCGAACCGGATCCGGAAACCGCCGAGTCCGTCAAGGGGCGTTCCGTCGGTCCGCCGGGTCGGGGCCGTCCACCGGACCGTGGCGACGCCGGTGCCGCTGAGGTTGTCCCCGGGATCGGGGCCAGGGTCGGAGCCGGTTGCGCCGTCGTCTCCACCAGCGTCACCCGTGTAGGAATCCGGGGCCGTGGCGCGGATGACGGCGTTGACCGCTTCCAGCTCCGCGTCGCTGGCGTAGGCCATGTCCTGGGTCGCCCTGGCGAGAACGTCGTGGATCCCGGCGGGCAATTTCGGTCCGATGGCGGAGGGCAGTGAGCCGGAGCCTGCGCTCCGCACAACGCCGATGGCGTCGCGGATCGCCGGGTCGGCGGTAAAGGCGGACGTCGCCTCGAGTGCCAGCGCGGCCTGCTCGAGAGCGTCTGCCGGAATCCGCACGCTGGATGTCGTTGCGCCCGCAGGCGCCGCAGGATGTGTTTGCCGAATGGCATTGTCCATGGCGCTGGTGGCGTCGACGCCGTAGACGTGCAGTCGGTTGGCAAAGGCTTCCAGAAGCACCGCGGCGCTTGCGACCGTTGCCACGGCGGCAACGCGCGGATCGGCGCGCCCGCCGGAGCCGACACCGTCGAAGACGCCGTCGGCCATGTCCGAGGCCAGGTGGAACATGATCCGGTTGCCGTTCTTGCCGGAACCCGCGGCTGCGAGTGCGTCCCGGGTCCGACGGATCATCTCGCCGAAGGTCTCGCTGGCCTTGACCATCACGGCGACGTTGCTGTTGGTGATCGGAGTGGTCATCGGATCCGGAACCAGCGCGGGATCGAGCCCGAACCCGTATCGCTCCATCACCCATTCGGTCTTCTCTGCCAGGTTGGCAGCGCCCCGGTTGCCCGTCTGGGCAGCGGCGTCCGAGATGAGAGTGCTGAACGGGTTCAGGTTGCTGGTCGAGCGTGCGGAAGGCAGCGCGACGGTCGCACTCAGGTCAAAGTCAGGCGGGCCGCCCGTCACGAGATCCGTGCCGCCGGTGCTTTCGAGCAGCAGTGGATAGTTATTGCCCTGGGTTTTGACGAGCTTTGTGAACGAGGCTCGCGAGTTGCTCTCCAGGCGCTCGAGCTCCTTCTTCGAACTTGACTTGACGACGATGGTCGAGCCCACGATCGGCCCGTCGCCGACGCTGCCGCTGACCTCGTTCTCGACGATCTGGTTACTGGATGAACCGGAGGGTGGGGGACTGCCCCCCGTTACCGTGCTGCCGCCGGAGTCGCCTCCGCCGCCACCGCACCCCGCGGCGAACGTGATGATGGTGGCCAACGCCAGCGCGCTCAGGCGCGTGCGTGCATTTCCCTCGATAGCCATGGCGAAACCCCGCTTCGCGACATGGCCACTTCAAGGCGGAACTCACGGATAGCAGTGCAGTGCGTAAGGCGTGCCGGGACACACCGGCTTGGACGCGCCGGGAGGCAGGAGGGATCTCGGGGATCCGGTACGGATTGGCTCGCGTATGTTCCCATCTTCACTGGCGACCCCGCTGTCGTAGGACGACGTGCGTCCCGTAGACCGGTGGCTTTGCGTCCTCACCTTTCGATGAGTTTGCCTTTTTCAGTGGCCGTGACCTTTCGGTCGGTGGACCTGTTACAGCTTCTTTGTCGCTGACCAGGTGCGCGGCCGCCGGACTGTGGGAACGGGATCACCGGGGCGGGGAGCAAGAAACTCCCGGGTGCCTGGCAACCCCGCTGTCCTGGGATCAGTGACCCTTTAGACCGGTGGCTTTGCGTCCCCGCCTTTCGGCGGGTTTGCCCTTGTCAGTGGCATCCTGTTTACCAGACCCGCCCAGGCACCGCAATGCACAATGCGACGAGAAAGAGCGTGGAGACAAGGATTTGTGACACCTGTCTCAGATGGTGGATCAACAGGCTCCGGCATCGCGGGCCCAGGCGGCGTCCCCGCGCCGGAGACTCCTGCAGCCGGGCGTCGGCGGTTTGTCCAGGCCACGCCTCCCGGGACCGGCCAGCCCGGGTTGAGGGTTGCCGGGCGAGAGAGCTACTCCGACCGGAGATCCTGGCCGCGAGACCCGAGCCTGTCGCCAAAGTTTACGCCCGGATCAAGGCACCCTCGTTCAGGGTGCCCTGAGGTGTCGAAATTCATTACATATTTCGCGGCGCGACGATGGGCGGCCTCCTTAACGCACTGTTTAACGGAAGAAATGTTGAGCTGGCACGCATCGTGCTTATGTAAAGGCATCGTGTTTGATTGAACATATGTCCTTCGGGGACAGGAGACTGCCGAATGAAGCTCCGTTACTTGATTGCCGCCGTTACCGTCGCAGCCGCCTGGGCGGTTTCCGGCCCGGCGTCCGCGGCGCTGATCAGCGTATCTGCGTACAAGTGCGGCACGTCCGGATCTGTCGGGATCGCGCTGGAAGACGTGACCGCGCTCAACGGCGCGACTGTCTACAGCGCTCAGAACTGCTACGGCGCCGTATACGGGAACGACCCCGGTCCGACGGGACAGATTTCCACCGAGGACAACGTCTACGACTTCTACACCAAGTTCGACGTTGACGAAGGCGCGACCGAGGGCGCGGACGTTGGCCTGACGGCGCCCGGCGCCTCCAGCGGCACCTGGTCGTTCGGTTCTGCTCAGACGTTCTCCGAGAGCTGGATGTTGGTGCTCAAGGCGAGCAACTGCTGGGCCGGGTGGACGTTCGCCCCGGGAACCTACACCGGTGGCAACTTCAGCATCGGATTCCGCAGCGCGGCTGCCTCTGACGCCTGTGTTGCTGCTGACGGAAGCGCGCCGGCCCTCTCGCACATTGCGATTTACACCGGCGGCTCCATGAGCGTGCCTGAGCCCGGCACACTCGCGCTGCTCGGCTTCGGCCTGGTGGGCATCGGCCTCGTCCGGCGGCGACTGGCTTCGTGAAATCCAAGGGGGGAGAGCAGGTGAAGACGGGATAATATCCGCAGGACCTGCTTGGCCGCCCGGGTAACCAACAAACGACAAGCCCGGGTTTGATAAAGGCCCCGCTTCAAGCGGGGCTTTTTTTATTTCTGCCGGGCTGGGATCGTGACTCCGGACGCCGACCTGCGCCGAGGCGTAAGCACCGAGGGTCCCGCCGAGCGCCAGTCTTTCTCTTTCTGGACGGGCGCAGCGATCCCGCCAGGGAAACGCCTCCCCACCCTCGTGTCGCTTTTACGAGTACCGTCGCCACCCGAGGTGAGTCCGCCCCGGACGTTGTGACTGTCGACCAAGAGTCCAGGCCAGGTGTCGGCGCTTCCAGTGCGGTGTTCCCTGGCCCCTCTCCCTATGGGGGAGAGG
>JARRON010000065.1:0-7517 GCA_037383845.1 Gammaproteobacteria bacterium | reverse complement strand
GCCGAGCTGTAGCCCGGGGCCGGACCCCCGATGATCTCGGCCGCACGGAAAAGATTGAAGCGGTTGGTGTAGGCCGGGCCGCTGGCGGTCTCGAGATCGACCAGCGTGGTCAGCGGTACCATCCCACCGTCGCGATTACGCACCGAGAACTGCGCCAGCTCGTCGGGCGTGGCTCGATACTGGGGCTCGGCCTGGATGTACACCTTGTACAGCCGGCCGAAGCGGTTGAAGTCGTTGACGTAGGCGCCGCCCAGGAAGGCGCCGATGCTGGAATTGATGTCGGCAAGGGTTACGCCAAGCTTCAGGGCCTTGGGCTTGTCGATGTCCAGCATTACCTGGGGGACGCTGGCCCGGTACAGGGAGCCTGCACTGGCGATCTCCGGGCGCTGGCTGGCGGCCTGGACAAAGCGCTGCGTCTGTTCGGCCAGGTACTCCGGCGGATTGCCGCCCAGGTCCTGGAGCATCATGGTGAAGCCGGAACCCGTGCCGAGGCCCGGGATGGCGGGCGGGCCGAAAGCGAAGGCCACGGCCTCCATGATCCGGGTCGCGAAGGCCTGGTTCAGCCGGCGCACGATGTTCTTGGCGTGGCTCTCGGTGTCGGGACGCTCGTCCCAGTCCTTGAGCTGGATGAACACGAAGCCCGTGTTGGTCTGGGTCGTGCTGGTCAGCATGCTGAACCCGCTGATGGCCGTGTAGCTCTCAATCTCCTCGAACTCGGCGAGGATCTGCTCCACGCCTGCCATGGCCTGCTCCGTGCGTTCTAGAGATGCGGCGTCAGGCAGCTGCAGCGCGGCCAGCACGTAGCCCTGGTCCTCCTCGGGAACGAAGCCGCCGGGCACCGCCTTAAAAAGCAGTACGAGGCCGCCGATGAGCAGCAGCAGCAGGGCGCCGGCGCGGGCCAGGCGATGGGTGAAGAACCCCGTGAAAACCATGAACTTCCCGGTGGCCTGCTCGAAACTGCGGTTGAAGGCCCGGAAGAACCGGTCGAAGGCGCTTGTGGCCTCGCCGGGTGGCTTCAGCAGGGTGGCGGCCAGGGCAGGGCTCAGCGTAAGGGCGTTGATGGAGGAAATCGCCACGGAGATGGCGATGGTGATGGCGAACTGCTGGTAGAGCTGGCCAGTGATGCCGCTCATCGTGGCCACCGGGACGAATACGGCGATCAGGGACAGGGACGTCGCGACGATGGGAGCGGAGACTTCCTTCATCGCGGCCACGGTGGCGTCCGTGGGGGGCATGCCCTGTTCCATCTTCTGGGCAACCGCCTCGACGACAACGATGGCGTCGTCGACGACGATACCGATGGCCAGCACGAGCCCGAGCAGGGACAGGGTGTTGATGGAAAAGCCCAGCAGCGGGAAGACGGCGAAGGTGCCGATCAGGGACACGGGCACGGCAAGGGTGGGGATCAGCGTGGACCTGGCGTTCTGCAGGAACACGTAGACCACGAAGATCACCAGGCCCACGGCCTGGAGCAGGGTGATCACGATCTCCCGGATGCCGGCCTCGATGGGCCGCGTGGTGTCCAGGGAGATGACGTAATCGATGTCGTCGGGAAAGCGCTGCTTCAGGCGCTCCATCTCCGCAATGAGTTTTTGCGCGACCTCCAGGCCGTTGGCGTCGGGGAGCTGGTAGATGGTCAGGGCCGCCGCCGGGGACTGATTCAGCCGCGCCGAGACCACGTAGCGCTGGGTTCCCAGCTCGATGCGCGCCACGTCCCGCAAGAACACCTGTGAGCCGTCGGGGTTGGAGCGCACGACCACTTCGCCGAACTGCTCTGCGGTGACCAGGCGGCTCGGGGTCTGCACGGTGTAGGTGAAGGCCGTGCCCGCAGGTGCCGGCGGACCGCCGATCTGGCCGGCGGGGATAAGAACGTTCTGCTGGCGAAGAGCGTTGGTGATGTCCGGAACCGTCAGGCCGAGCTTGGCGAGCTGATCCGGCTTTACCCAGACCCGCATCGCGTATTCGAACGTAGAGCCGCCCACGACCGTGGCCTGGCCGACGCCGCGAATACGGGCCAGTTCATCCAGGATGTTGATGGTGGCGTAGTTCGTCAGGAACTCGGCGTCGTAGGTACCGTTGGGCGAGATCAGCGATATCAGCAGGAGCGGAAACGACAGCTGCTTCTTGACCGTGACGCCCAGCCGCTTGACCTCCTCGGGCAGCAGGGCCTCTGCCTCCGATACGCGGTTCTGGGTGAGGACGTTTGCCATGTCCAGGTCGGTGCCCACCTCGAAGGACACCTGCAGCCGCATGGACCCGTCGCTGGCGTTCGTGGACTTCATGTAGATCATGTCCTCGACGCCGTTGACCTTCTGCTCGATGGGCGTCGCGACCGACTGTTCCACGTTGACTGCGTTCGCCCCGGTGTAGCTGGCGGTCACCGATACCTGGGGCGGCGTGATTTCCGGGTACTGGGCGATGGGAAGCGCGCGGAGCGACACGAAACCGACGATGACGATGACGATGGCGATGACCATCGCGACAATCGGGCGTCGGACAAAGAACTCAGCCAACGATCATGTCCCGGATCCGGCCGCCTCCGCGGGCTTTGGCGTGACCTTCATGCCCGAGCGGAGACGCTGCAGTCCTTCCAGCGCGATACGCTCACCCGGGGCGAGGCCCGAATTCACGATCCACTCGGTTCCCACCCGCGGGCCCATCTCCACCCGCCGGAGTTCCACGGTGTCGTCGTCGTTGACCACGGCCAGCTGGTAGACGCCCTGGGTATCGATTACCGCCCGCTGCGGAACGGCAAGGGCATCCCGCCTGACCTCGACCTCGGCGCGAATCCGGGCGAACTGGCCGGGGAGGATGAGTCTGTCCGGGTTGGGGAAATCGGCTTCCACCGTGAGAGTGCCGGTGGTCGGATCCACGTTCGCGTCGAAGCTCACGACCGAGCCCCGGTAGTCGTGAACGCTGCCGTCGGCAAGTATCAGTTCAAGCGGCGCCTGCCGGGACGGCTGGTCACCGTCAACCGCCAGGATGGCGGCCCTGCGGGCCCGCAGGTACTGCACCTCGCTGATCGAGAAACGGACCCGGATCGGATCGATCTCCGAGACCACGTTGAGGACCACGGGGTTGGGCGCCCGCCCGACGTACTCGCCGACTTTCGCCTGGCTGATTCCGATGAGGCCGTCCACCGGCGCCCTGATGCGGGTGTAGCCAAGCTGGATTTCCGTCTGCTCCACCTGGGCCCGGGCGGCCTGCAGCGCCCCCACTGCCGCCTCGTACTGGGCGACCGCGCTGTCCAGATCCTGGCGGCTCACCGCATCGATCTCAGCGAGGGGCCGTATGCGGGCCAGGTCGCTTTCGGCCTTTGCGAGCCGGGTGCGGGCTTCCGCCAGGCGCCCCTCGGCCTCCACCACCTGGGCCTGGTAGGGCCGGGCGTCGATGACGTAGAGCAGCTGGCCCCGCTCCACCGGCCGTCCTTCCCGGAAATGCATTTCCTCGAGAACGCCGTCCACCCGGGCCCGGATCGGGATATCGACGGAACCCAGCGTTTCGCCGACGGCCTCCATCTGTATGGGGATGTCGCGGGGCTGGGGAGTGGTGACCGCGATCTGAAGCGGCGGCATGGGAGGCGGTGCGTCGGGAGCACAGCCCGCCAGTCCTGCTGCGGCGGCGACAATCCCGGCTGCCACGCCCGCGCGCGCGAGTAACGGTGCAGTCACGATAACGAGAGTCCCCCGGGCAAGTCGCACCCGCTCCAGGCCCGCGCCAACCATGGTCGGCGGCGCGCCCGGGCGGTCAGCGTTGTTTGGCGGCCACGCCGCAGGTCTGATCCGTCCGCAGCCGGATTCGCAGATGATGCCTCCGGGACCGGGCAGCCGCAATGTTGGTCGTCCCGGCGTGCGGGAACGTGACGCGTTGCCCACTTCTGCCGGCCGCTGTGGCCTAGCATCGGTCGCGGACTGTCCCGAACCTCACCGGCATGGAACACGCTGCCCTCTACATCGGCCGTCTTCGGCGCTGGACCCGGCCCTTCGTGCCGCGTGGATGGCTGGCGGCCCGCCGGCCCCTGCCACCGGGTGTCCGCCCCGGCCAGATCTCCCGGGCCCGGATGGACCTCAATGCCGCCGAGCCGGCCAGCTCGTGGGTTGCCTGGGAGGTATCCGGCCGCCGCGCCCGCCTCAGTCAGCGGGAGCGGAGTCGTCGGCTGAAGAGCGTGCCTACGGCAGCAGACTGAAGGGAGAGCGTCCGCCGCTCCGCCGCCGGCGCTGGCGCTCGCGGCTGCGGCGGTTGCGAATCCGGGCGTGGAGGGCAGCCCGGCGGGACGCCAGGAATTCCTCCTTCGTGACTTCGTCGATGGGCTTGCCGAGCTGGCTCCGGCGGCTCTCCTCGGCGGTCCGGTAGTCGCAGAAGTCCCGGTAGGCCTCGATCTCGTGGCGGAGTTCCCGGTTGACCAGCTCCACCATGATGGCGTCGTCAAGAAAGCCCAGCCCGGGCACGTGATCCGGGATAAGGTCTTCCGGCTCGCTGAAATAGGCCAGGGCGTTCAGGACGCGGGTGGATTCCTCCGCCGGGAGCTTCCACTCTTCGTCGCGCAGCATGTCGACCAGCAGCTGGATGCGCTCGAGCCGTATGCTGACGAAGTCGGGAACCTGAGCGCCCCGAACCTCCACCAGCAGGGCCTCCGCGGACGCCAGGATTTCGTCACGGGGCTTGTCCTTGGCCACGTCGCGGGCTTCCCGCATGATCAGCCGGAAGTGTTCGAGGTCGGCGTCGGCCAGATCGAAGGTGACTTTCAGGCTCATGGCCGGGAGACTCCGGTGTCGGAAACAGCGAGCGGCAGAGTACGACGGCCCCCCCGGGCCGTCAAATGACCGGCGCGACGCTCCGGCCGGGTCGGTTGAGGCAGGCGGCGACACGACGCGGTACCCTTGGTCCGACGCTGGCCGTGGCCGAAAGGAGGGCGGAATGGCCGACAGCCTGGGATTGCCGGAGGGTGAAGGCAAGGACGGTCCGGTGGATCCGGACGGGCCGGGGAACACCGTGGCGACGCGCCCGACGGGCCAGCCGGGAGACAGCCCCGGGGGCGGCCGGAGGCGGCTGATGGTTCCGCTGTCCGTCATGCTGGCCGCCGTGCTGGCCGCTGTGGTCCTGATCCGGCCCGATCCCGCCGGGCAGCCGCCGGGCGAGCCCTCCGCGGCGGCAGCGGCGGCGCCGCTCGGCGAGGGATATCGGCTTCGGGTGGCAGGACTCCATCCCCTGGTCAGCGAAAGCCCCGGGGAGTCGGCCCGCCTTGAGATCGGCGCCGCCGTGGACCCCGCCGGCGGCTGGGCGCTCGAGGCACGGCTGGTCAGCGAGAGCAGCGGGCGCGTGCTGTGGGCCGCGGATTACCACAGCACCGGCACAGACCCCGCGGATCTCCGGGAAACGGTGAACCGCGCCCTGACCGAGGCCATGCGGCTGACCCGGGAAGGGGTGGGTGCCGAGGCGATCCGGCTCTGAGGGCCGGGCACTGGCCCCGCATCGGGGGATGCCCTAAGCTACAGGTCTTGGTGAAACAGCGCAGACGGAGGCCATGTGCAACTCAAATCTCTTGCCCATCGACTCAGCGAAGCCCACAAGGTAATCCGCATGGTGGAGCCGGCTCGGCCCCGCCGTCCGCAGGCCATTTCCCCCACAGCCCCTGGCCGGGGACGCCAGAAGAGCGATCACTAGTCGTCCGGCCTTCTTTCTGCCCTTATTTCAGAGAGTTATAGGGCTAAGCTAGAATCATCCTGGCTCGCCGCCGCCTCGGAATCGCCGTCCGGAACGTCGGCGCGGCGACGCCTCCGCAGGGGTATCCACAGGACCCGAAGGGCCATGACGCCCAGGTAGGGACCGAAAAGCAGCAGCCACGCCCAGGGCTCCCCGCGCCCGAACGCCCCGTAGAGGTCCGAGTAGAACGTGCCCATGCCGGCCCCAGGCCGGTATTCCCCGAGCAGCCAATCTCCGACGCTATAGATCAGCGCGGGCAGGACCAGAAATCCGAACGCCACCATGACGGCCAGCCAGATCAGTTCGCGGCGGAGGCGGGGATGCATGGCGGGGACCCTCCCGGATCCAGGAAACAGAGCCCCGGATTCTCACAGAGCCCCCATCCTGCGACAAGGCGCACGGGCCCCGCGGGCTGATATCCTTTCCCGACTCAACGCCGAAAGCACTCCATGAACGCGCTCCGCGACTGGTTCAGACGACATCTCTCCAATCCCCAGGTCGTGGCCCTGGCCGTGGTGGTTGTCGTCCTGGTCGTGGTGATCTGGGCATTCGGTCACATGCTGGCGCCCCTGCTGGCGGCGCTGGTCATCGCTTACCTGCTGGACTCCCTGGCGTCCCGGCTGCGGCAACGCGGTGTGCCCCACCTGGCGGCGGTGCTCGCGGTTTTTCTCGGGTTCGTCGCGTTGCTGCTGGTGGCCGTGCTGTGGCTGTTTCCGCTGCTGGCGCGGCAGCTGAGCCAGCTGTTCCAGCAGGCGCCCTCCATGCTGGCGAAGGCTCAGCAGGCATTGCTGCAGCTGCCGACACAGTATCCGGCCCTGGTCTCCGAGGAGCAGGTGCGTGACCTGCTGTCCGGGCTGAGCAGCGAAGTGGTGACCCTGGGCCAGGCCATCCTCAGCCTTTCCTTCAGTTCCGTGGTCACCATGATCACCATCGGCGTGTACCTGGTGCTGGTACCGATCCTGGTGTTCTTTCTCCTGAAGGACAAGGCGATGATCTCGAGCTGGGGCCAGACGTTCCTGCCCCGGGACCGCCAGCTCACCGACCAGGTCTGGGGGGAGGTGGACAAGCAGCTGGGCAACTACGTGCGCGGCAAGTTCGTGGAGATCCTCATCGTCGGCCTGGCGATGTGGATTGTCTTTCGGCTGCTGGGTCTCCAGTACGCGGTGCTGCTGGCCACGATCACGGGGCTGTCAGTCCTGATTCCCTATGTGGGCGCCACGGTGGTCACCATTCCCGTGGCCCTGGTGGCCTATTTCCAGTTCGGCCTGGAGGCGGGCTTTTATTACGCCCTGCTGGGCTACGGCATCATCCAGTTTCTCGACGGCAACCTGCTGGTGCCGCTGCTGTTCAGCGAGGTGGTGGATCTCCATCCCGTCGCTATCATCACCGCCATTCTCTTCTTCGGAGGCATCTGGGGATTCTGGGGCGTTTTCTTCGCCATTCCCCTGGCCACGGCCATCCAGGCGATTCTCAGGGCCTGGCCCGCGAGCCATCCGGCCCAGGCCGCGGCTCCGCCTTCCTAGCGGCCGGGCAGCACGGCGGGCGCCGTGCGGGCCACGATCACCACCGCCATGATCACCAGGAAGGCGCCGAACAGCCGGCGCAGCGACTGCTGGGGGATTCGTCGTCCCACGTGAGTCCCGGCATAGCTGCCGGCGATGCCGAGGGCGGTTACGGTGGCAAGCACGCGCCAGTCCAGTGCCAGGTTCTGCTCGGCCAGCACGGCAAGGTACTTGGCGAACCCGCTGAACGACTTCATGGCGATGATCACCAGGCTGGTGGCAACGGCCGTGTGCACCGGGAGTCCGCCCAGG
>JARRON010000064.1:0-7584 GCA_037383845.1 Gammaproteobacteria bacterium | reverse complement strand
CCCCGATAGTTCCCGGATTCGAACCCACGGTTGATGGACAGCGGGTTCGATATCGGAGCCGGCGTGCGCCCGCCGCAGAAGCTTGAGCAGCGTCCGGTCTGGGTCCGGGGACGCAGCCTTGGTCCCCCGGGGGGATCCTGAGCTGGCGGGCGCGGTTCCTCAGCTTGTACTGGACCTCAAAACGCCCTGATTTCATTTCGAGCTTTCAAGAACCCGGGTGTCACGCTGAGCTCGGCCAATAGCCCCTACGAGACATCTGGATCCGCATCCGACCAGTGCCGAGTGTCACTTTGTCTAGCACGCCAGTTAGCGGGGATAGTACGCACGAGAGTCAACCAGGCCACCGGCCAGTGGCGAAACCCTCGGGGCAGGCTGAAACCGGGCCGATGACGAGCGGATCCTCGACACTGGCGATCACCCGCAGCTGTCCGCCGCAGCTGCGGCAGGTCTCGATGTCAATGGCGAACACCCGCCTGCGGCGCTGTGCCCAGGTCAACACTCGCTGCCGGTCGCTCCTGGATTCCCTACCGCTCTCTTTGGACTGGTTGCCCGAGGCGGGGCCATTTCCCGGCACGGCCCGTGCACGATCCGAGCTCGCTTTTCGCACCAGGGCGACGATCCGGGCGTTAAAGTCCTCGGGCTCGAAGATGACGTGCGTGGTTGCGTGCCGATACGGCATTTTCAGTGCCAGGCGGACGATTCCGCCCTGGGGCAGCGACAGTCTTTCGGTCGCGACCGGGGCCTTGCGAAACAGCGCGCCAGGTGTTCGAGCTTGTGTCGCTTCTGTTCATCGAACCGCGGACGGTTGTACCCGCCGGTTTTCTCCGCGACCTGCTGACAAGGGCGAAATAACGAAGCGTACCTCGCGGCCGTAGTGGGACAACCTGACGTCTGTCGCACGCCGCGCGCCACGAACGCCCGCGCCATGCGCAAGGAGAAACCCCTTGGGTGCTCCAGGCCGGTCCCTGAAATTGGCTGTCGGCGTGGAACTTTGTCATCATCGCTCGGCCGGATCAGGGAAGGCTGAGAGCTTGGGTCTTTACACTGAACTGAAACGTAGAAACGTCTTCAGGGTGGCGATCGTCTACACGGCGGTTGCCTGGCTGCTGCTACAGATTTCGGACACCCTCGGGCCGGCTCTGCACTTGCCGGAATGGTTCGTGTCCGGGGTCGCCTTCCTGCTGATCCTCGGCTTTCCCGTTGCGATCGTTCTCGCTTGGGCTTTCGAACTGACGCCGGACGGCCTGAAGGCGGAGACAAAAAGCGACGTCCCGGACACAGGGGCCGGTACTAGCAGCAAGCAGCTCAATTTTATCGTTGTCGCCGCGCTGGTGATGGCGCTCGGCTATTTTGTCATCGACCAGGTCCTCCTGAATGAAGATCCCGATATTGTCGCCACGCAAGCGGCCGACCAGGCTGGCGTACACCAGCCGGAACAAGTCGACGGAGACAAGGGTGACAAGTCGATTGCTGTTCTGCCCTTTCTCAACATGAGTTCCGACGAGGAGCAGGAGTACTTCTCCGACGGCCTCTCCGAGGAGCTGTTGAACCTGCTGGCAAGAATTCCCGAGTTGGACGTGGCTGCCCGAACCTCTTCCTTCGCCTTTAAAGGCAAAGACCTCGCGATTCCGGACATCGCCGAGCAGCTCAACGTTGCGCATGTCCTCGAGGGTAGCGTGCGCAAGCACGGTGACCAGGTACGCGTCACGGCTCAGCTGATACGGGCAGACACCGGCTTCCATTTATGGTCGGAGACCTATGATCGGAAGATGGACAACATCTTCGAGATCCAGGAGGACATCGCAATTTCAGTTGTCGATGCTCTGAAGATAACCCTGCTGAATGAGGCACCCAGCGCTCGGAAGACCGAACCCGAGGCCTATCAGCTGTTTCTTGAAGGGCAATATCTGAAGCGCCAGATTTCGGCGGACTCGCTGAATCGGGCCGTTGAAGCGTTCCGACAATCGGTGGAAATCGATCCTTCGTACGTCCCGGCGTGGGCAGAGCTGGCAGATACCTACATATGGGGTGGTGGCCGGGACAAGTTCGCTCGCAAGGAAAGGCATTCGCTTGCGGATCAGGCCATCGAGACAGCCATCGGCATTGACCCCGACTACGCTTTTGCCTACTACGTGCGCGGCATCGTCTCGTTCTTTGCCAAGAACAATTTCGAACGTGGATTAGAGGATTTCCAGCACGCATATGAGCTGGACCCGGAGAACGCTTTCCTGGTTGCTGCAATCGGCAAAGGCGCGTTCCTTACCGGAGACTTCGACCTCGCGATTGCCCAGTATGAGAAAGCGCTGGCGATGGAGCCGATCGTGCCGGAATTTCACTGGTTTCTCGGCAGGGCCTACCTGGGCGCCGGACGACTGGAAGACGCGGAAACATCGTTCCGGAAGTTATCTAACCTGAGTCCGTCCGCTTACCACCTTAACCAGTACTTCCAGACGCTGTTACTGCAGGGCGAGTACGAGGCGGCTCTCGCGATGGTCAATTCCAGTTCTTCGCAGGCGATCATCCATCATTTGCTGGGTAACGAAACGGCGGCCGAGAAAGCCCTTGCCGAAGTAGAAGAGAATGCACATCCTTACACGCTCGCCCAGGTGTACGGACACCGTGGTGAAGTCGACAAGACGTTCGAAGTACTGGATCGCATGGTCGAAAGAGGCGACTACTATCCAATCTGGATACTGACCGACGTAGCGTTTCAAAGCATTCATTCCGACGAGCGATGGCCTCGGCTCCTCGAAGAACTGGGCCTCCTGCAATACTGGCAGGAGACGACGGCGGATCGCGAAACCAGAGATCAGAAGATCGGGCAGTCCCGGTGACCCGCGGGATCGTCCGCACGATTGAATACGCCCGTGAGCAGCCCTTCCCGACCTGTCGGGATCCATTGGCTTCTGGCTCGACAAAAACGAATAGGTTCGCCGAGAAAACGCACGAACTCTTCGGAATATGCTTCGTGGCTACTTGTCCAGAGTTTGCTGGCGCGGGGCGGGGCAAGGAACCGGTCCCACTGCTTCACGATCCCTTCGACGACGCCCGGTTGACGTCGTACCTCCGGGGCTGAAGTACAAAATTCTCGTATCGCCGAAAACGTGTTGCAAAGAGGGCCATGCCTCTTAGGCCCACAAGAGGCACGGCCCCTCAAAGCTTCAGCTCCCCGGCGTGTACCAGATGGGCGAGGTGTAAGCCCGGTCCTGCTGCTTGAGCGCTGCCTCGTCCGGGATCTCGAGGCCGTAAAGCTTCCGGTCATAGACCAGCCAGCTCGGGGTTGGAATCTCGAGCACGCGCACGTAATAGAAGGCGCTCTCGTCGGGATCGAAGTCGGGATCTTCCCAGTACGCGGCCAGCACGGCGTCGCCGATGGTGTTCGTGTACGAGGCGTTCTGGAGGTCGACGGTGTCGCCCACCGGCGTCCGGCAGCGTCCGTCAGCCCCGATGTCCCGGCCATCGGAGACGGCCACGTCGTAGATCCGTTCCTTCGAGCGGCCGTCTTCGTCGAGCCATCCCTTCACGATCTGTATCCGGTCGAGGTTGGCGCCGTCCGGATCGCGCAGTGCGCGGATCATGAACCGCGGCGCACCCGCGTCGGCGGCTGGCCTGAGATCACCGCCCATGGGCACACCGCGGGCATAGCCCTGTGCGGCGAAGTCCGGCCGGTGCACTTCGTCTTCCGAGAAGTCCCAGCCGGCGAAAACCCGCACCAGTATCCGGGTGCCGGTGGTGGCATATACCTCCCGGCGGGCCATAGCGTCCCACAGGGCTTCACGCGTGTTCTCCCGCGCCCAGACGCCGGCCAGGCCCGAGGCCAGGGACTCCCAGTGGTAGACGTTCAGGCTTCCGTCGCCGTCGGGACGCAAGTCCTGCGACACCATGTCGTCGAACCGTGCTTCCGTGCCTGGTTCAGACCCCGAGAACTTGCCGAAGAAGTTCTCTTCGCGGGTGGTGGACAGCGAGGTGTGGCTGTCCGTCGCACCGATCATTCCGAACTTGAAGGGGTTCGCGCCAATCTTCGCCTGCTGCTCGAGGCCGAGCTTCAGCGCGCTGCGGGCGTATTCATGGGGCAGCATGTCCGGTTCCTTGGCGTTGAGACCGAAATCGCCCCTGTCCCACTGGTAGTAATCCGCGAACTCGTCGTTGGGGGAGAGAGCGGGGTGGGTTTCGCCGTCACCCTTCATCTGCGTGACCTCGTAGAGGGGTTCCCACTTCATGCGCCGTTCCGCATAAGCCCGGGTCAGGCGTTTACCCGAGAACGTCTCGGTGGCGAACATCAGCCCCTGGGAAAGATTGCCGTTGTGCGGAATCGCCAGGGCCTGTCCGCCGGTCTTGGTCTCGTAGGCCTCCAGGTAATCCCAGAAGTCCTCCGGGTCCACTGAGTCGAAGATGCTGAAAGGCACCACCTGCTTCGCCTCGTCCTTGCTGTCGCGGAAGATGACGACCCGGTGGAGGTTTCGGAGGTCCGGCGTCGAGGTCCATTCAAAGCCGTGGAAGGCCGTGAAGACGCCCGGCTGGTTGTGTTCGTGGACGATGTCGATGAGCCGGTGCCAGACGCTGCGCTGCAGCTCCGGGTTGGGCATAGAGTCTTTCAGCTCGGACCCAGATTTCTTCCAGATCTGGTAGGCCTCCCAGCCCTGGCCGCTCTTCACCAGGTCGTGATAGCGCTTGCCCATCGGATCGCGAAGCAGCTGGGGATCGGACTCCTCGATAAGAGGGGCGAGCCCGAGATTCTCGGCGTGATCCGCCACGACGAGGAAGTCCAGCGGGCGGATGAGCCTCGCCGGCACGCCGGTGGACGAGAGCACCTTTTCTCCTTTCGCGAACCGCAAGGCCTCGTCCGGCCCAAGACGGTTGCCAACCATGCCGGCGTCGGTCGAATACGACGTGTGCAGATGCGTGTCGCCCCAGTAGACCCGGTTGGGCTGGGACTGGTGCAGATACGGGGAGTACTCCTTCTCGCCGATCGTAACGTCCGACCGGTCTGCGGCGATGTCGTAGGCGAAAAGCGATCTGGCGATCAATAGTCCCGGCACCAGAAGCAGGACACCAAGACGTCGATTGAGGTAGCGGATATTCATATTGAGGTAGCGGATATTCATAAGGATGGACCCCCCGACCGTGCGTAAAGCTGGCATTGAGACCCCAGAGGGATCACACAAGCCGGCCTAAGCCTAGCATGCGCGTCGGCCTGTCCGGGCGGTCTGCTGCAGCGCACACCCAACGTTCGCTTTGGAGATACGAAAAGGGCCATGCCTCTTAGGGCCCCAAGAGGCATGGCCCTAAACCGGCCTAAGAGGCATCGCCCCTTAGGCCTCGATGGTGGACAGGGATTCCGGCCTAGAGCTGCTCTTCGATGGGCAGGATGGCGATAAGCGAGGCGAGCCAGCGCTGGAACCAGGTGCTGTCCGGATCGGTGTCGAAGGTGACCCGCTGGCCATCCTCCTCGATGATCCACTGCAGTTCGCCATTGCCGGTGTCCACGACGCGGAAAGCATTCTCCGGCGAAACACCCTCGGCCATGTAGTCGATCACCTGCCGGGCGAGTTCGGGGCTTTCGACGTAGATCCCGGCTTCCGTGTTGATCATGGAGGAGCGGGGATCGAGGTTGAAGCTGCCGATGAAGACGTCCTTGCGGTCGAAAACGATGGCCTTGGTGTGCAGTGCGGCCTTCGAACGCCCGGAAACGACCTTCTTTTCGATCGGTCCGGGATAGGGCCTGAGCTCATACAGCTCGACGCCGGCGTCCAGCAGGGCGTTCCGGTACTTCGCGTAGCCGGCGTGGGCGGCCAGCACGTCGTTGGACGACAGGGAATTCGTCAGGACGCGGACGTCCACCCCACGGTCGCGCAGCGCCGCAGCGGCGGCCACGCCCCTGTCACGGGGCACGAAGTAGGCGGACTCGATGAGCAGTTCGGTGTCCAGTTGCTCCATGCGCTCGTGGAGCGCCGCGTTCATCCTTCCTTGCTTGACGCCCTCGTAGATGGACGTCGGGTCCTCCCAGACAATCTTGCCCGGCGCCCAGACCAGGTCCTCGAAGATCTGGTCCAGCCGGTCCATCAGCGCCCTGACCTCGGTTTCCGTCGGCAGCGGGTAGTTGTCCGCCGCCATCTGGTCGCGGATTGCCTGGATGGCGGCCTTGTGGGCATCCGGCGCCTGAGTTTGCCCGACGACCTCGGCCATGGGGATGGCCCAGGGGCCGTTCCAGAAGCGGTCGAATACTTCGGAGGTTTCCCTCACGATGGGGCCCGCGCCGACGATATCCAGGTCGCGGAAATTGGACTGGGAATGGGCCTCGAAGTAGTGGGAACCCACGTTGCGGCCGCCCACCAGCGACAGGGCGTTGTCCATGATCATCATCTTGTTATGCATGCGATGATTCACGCGGCCCAGGTCGGCGATGAAATCCAGGAAGCGGAACTTGCGATTCTTGAAAGGATTGAAGATCCGGATTTCCAGGTTGGGATGAGAATCCAGCGCCGCGATCCGGGCATCCCGTCCGGACAGATTGATGTCGTCCAGGAGCACGCGGACCCGGACGCCCCGTTCCGCCGCGCGGTAAAGCCGTTCGGCCAGGATGCGGCCGGTCTCGTCGGCCTCCCAGATGTAGTACTGGACGTCCAGGGTCTTCTCGGCAAGGTCCGCCAGGGCGATGCGGGCGGCCAGGGCCGGCTGCCCGTAACGGATGATGGCGAAACCGGACTCTCCGGGATGCTGCTCGGCCATCTCGGCCAGGCGTTTGCCGATCGCGGTGGACTCGTATTCAGTGAAGGCGGTCACTTCGGGCCTCTCGTCGGGTGGGTCAACGTCATCCGAGCAAGCCGAGCATAACAGCAGTCCCGCCAGAAGCAGGACGAACCCGGTGCGTCGCGGTAGCCGGTTGTGGGCATGAGCCCGTAGGGTCGAGTAGATCGTCATACTGCAGTCACCAGCGATCATGGCGTGTTCGGCCTTCCGCGGTCTGCGGACTGGCCTGGGCCATCGGTGCTTGAATGGAAACCCGTGAGCAATGTTCTGCGGGGTTACGTCGAACATCAAGCCTCACTATACCGCGATGGCGAGCGCGGAGACGACTGGCGCCGGCCGCTGTAGCCGGTGGGTACGCACGGACCTTTCCGATGACGTAGCGGGCCGTGATCTCGGAGCCGCAGAGACGGCCGGCGGGTCGCGGCAGCTGGTAGGCGCCGTCGCCATGGTCCCTCCGGTGGCGTCATCCCGCTGTATCGCGGCGTCCGGCCTGTTGCGGTAGAGTCGGTCGGCGAGACAACTCACTTCAGATGCGGGAGAGTCCCATGGGAGTCAAGAAGGCTGCCGGCAAGGCGATAAAGAAAGAGGCGACCGAAGAGGTCACCCAGGCCCTGGACAAGGCGGTGGACAAGGGGCCGCTGGACCGCATGGAGGACAAGGTCGAGGACGCCACAGAAGACCTCGGCCGCAAAGCCGTCAAGCACGCGGTTAAGAAGAAGTAGACCCGTTAACTGGTCCCCTGGGCGAGTGCACGCCGGGCCCGCGGCCCGCTGCGGTTTCGTCCCGGGGCCGTTGACAACGGTTTCCTGTCCGCCGACGTGAGGGCTTACGTCC
>JARRON010000063.1:0-15765 GCA_037383845.1 Gammaproteobacteria bacterium | reverse complement strand
TCTGCGGCGCTGATCACCATCGAGGGTTCCGGCGACAGCGACCGCATGTGGGACGCCACCTCAGGCGAAAGGTCCTATGCCGACGCGCCGTTGCTGTGGCAGCACCAGGCCTGGCGGGAAAACGAGCCGATGGCTGTCCTTTTCGCCGAGACCGTCGCGACGAAGCCCGGGCTGCCGAATTCTGGTCGGCGCCCGTACTTTGCCGTCGCTGACGATTCGAATCCGGCGGTCGCGCCCGGAGCAATTCTGTTCGTGACCTGGGACCCGGACCGGGACAGCATTCGCCGGTTCCTGACGTACCAGACCAGTGTGCGTTGCTTTGCAACCGCGACCGCTGTGTCCGAACCGGGGACGCTCACGCTGCCTGGAGCCGGACTGATCGTGTTTGCGCTGATCAGAAAGCCCGGGGTCCAGGCCCGGTCCGGGCCACACAATCCCCGATCTCGTCCGGCTCCCACGCCCCGGGCTCAGGCGCCGGCGGCTCAATCCATTGTGGCCGCCGTTCTCCTCTCAGCCACCGCAGGTGGGTGACCAGCCGGCGCGCTTCGCTCTCGGCGATGGCGCGAGGCCATCCCGCCTCATGTTCGAGGATGGCGGCCCGTTCCTCGTAGATCTCCGTCATCTCGTCCATGGCAGAAGTATGGTCCCGGCCACTGGCTCAGGGTGTGAGCCTGATCGGAGTGACCCGTTTCCGTGCATGCTCCAGGATCGGCTGCGGCGCAAACGGCTCCGCCGGATGCTTCGGCCGGCGTCGGCTGTCTACCGAAGTCTCCGGGCGAAGATCTTGCTCGTGGCTGGTAGAGTCTCCGGCATGGATACGCGGGCAAGCCGGCGCGGGCCGAAGGGTCCCGGACTGCGGCGGGAATGAACGAGATGGAAGAAAACGGCGCTGCCGGGCCGGCGGAGCACCGCCTGTGCGTGGCGCCCATGATGGACTGGACCGACCGGCACTTTCGGTTCTTCCTGCGTCTGCTGTCGCCCAACGCCCGTCTTTACACTGAGATGGTGACCGCCCAGGCTGTCGCCCATGGCGACCGGGAGCGGCTTCTGGGGTACCACGCGGATGAGCATCCGGTGGCGCTGCAGCTGGGTGGCTCGGATCCGGCGCTCCTGGCGGCGGCGGCCCGGGTGGGGGAAGCCTTCGGTTACGACGAGATCAATCTGAACGTGGGCTGCCCCAGCGACCGGGTCCGGTCTGGCCGGTTCGGCGCCTGTCTCATGGCGGAGCCTGCGCTGGTCCGCGACTGCGTGGCTGCCATGTCGGAGGCCGTGTCCGTCCCCGTCACCGTGAAGACCCGCATCGGCATCGACGACCAGGACGACTACGGATTCCTGGCCGGGTTCGTGGACACGGTCGCCGGGTCCGGCTGCCGGACGTTCATCGTCCATGCCCGCAAGGCCATCCTGTCGGGGTTGTCGCCGAAAGAGAACCGGGAGATCCCGCCCCTGCGATACGGCCATGTCCATCGTCTCGCGCAGGAGTTTCCCGGGCTGCACATCGTGCTCAACGGGGGTATCCGCGATGTTGACACCGTGGAGGAGGAGTGCCGTCGTCTTGACGGCGTCATGATCGGCCGGGAGGCCTATCACAATCCCTATTTCGTCGCGGAGGCGGACCGGGCGCTGTTCGGCACCGAGCTACCCGACCGTGAAGACGTGGTGGCCCGCTTCATCCCGTATGTGGAGGCCCGCCTCGCCGAGGGGCTGCGGCTGTCGGCCATGACCCGACACATTCTCGGCCTTTTTGCCGGCCGTCCCGGGGCACGCCGGTGGCGCCGCACACTGTCCGAGGGCTGTGCCCGGCCGGCCCGGGATGCGGCCGTGATCCGCCTGGCGCTGGAGGAGGTCAGCGACGCCTTGGCGCGGGCTGTCTCATGAATGACTCCCGAGGCGCTGGGCGGCGGCGCAGCTACCGGGAGCGGCCGGAGCCAATCGCCTCGGCGCCGGGCTCGAGCTCCGGCGCCCGGTCGCGCTCCGGGTAACGGCCAAAATCCCCGGGAACGTTGGCAGCGACCCAGGCGGCCACCGCGTAGGCCGCCACGCACCGGCGAAGGTCATCCGGGTCCACCTTGTCCAGGGTGTCGTTGACCGTGTGGTGGATGTCGAAGTAGCGCGTGGCGTCGTGGTCGAAGTCGAGCACCGGCACGCCTGTCTTCCTCAACGGCCCCAGGTCGGCCCCGCCCCGCGAGTCGTTGTCGCCGGGCGCAATGCCCAGTGGCTCCAGGATCTCTGCAATGCCGGCTACCACCGGCAGGCCTTCCGGCCCCACCCCGCTCTCGACACGCCAGATCCGGAAGGGGCCCATGTCCGCTTCGAGGGCGAGGACGTGCTTTTCCTCCGACGCTGCGGCGGCGGCGGCGTAGGCCCTGGCCCCGTGGCCGCCGGCTTCCTCGTTGGCGAAGAGCACCAGCCGGAGCGTGCGGGCCGGCGCCCTGGGCAGGGTGGCGATAAGACGCGCCGCCTCGGTCACGATGGCCACGCCGGCGCCGTTGTCAACGGCGCCCGTGCCCAGGTCCCAGGAGTCCAGGTGGGCTCCCAGCAGGACGACCTCGTCGGGCCGCTCCCGGCCGCGGATCTCGGCGATGACATTGGCCGAGCGGGCATCGGGCAGCCTCCGGGCGGTGGAACGGACGCGCATCAGGACGTCCTGGCCGGTGGCCGTCTGGCTGGCCAGCATGTCGGCGTCGGGCCCGGCCAGCGCCAGGGCAGGGATGGGCCTGACGCCCTCGGGAAAATGGGTGATGCCGGTATGGGCGAAGCGGTCTCCCGACGTCCCCAGGGACCGGATCACGGCGGCCACGGCACCCCGCCGGGAGGCTTCCGCAGGTCCGTCGTAGCGGACGTGGAACAGCTCGCCGTAACCGGAGCCATCCTCCGTGCGCGGCATGCGCCGGTCGATGAAGACGATGTGGCCCCGGACATGGTTCTCGGGGAGCTCCTTGAGCGCCTCCAGGCTGGTGACCCGGAGGACCGGCGCCTGGATGCCGCCTTCCCGTGTGCCCACGGAAAGCCCCAGGGCCACGGCGACCAGGTCCTGGGGAAAGGGCGCGGTGATCTGCACTTCGGCTTCGCCACGTTCCCAGGCGGGGACCGTCACCGACTGGGTGCGAACGTCGTCGAAGCCCAGCTCGGAGAGCGTGGTCAGGGCCCAGGCCACGGCTGCCCGGTCGCCCTCGGAGCCCGCCAGCCGCGGGCCGACTTCGGTGGTCAGGGAATAGACCAGGCGGTAGGCGTCGCTCTCGGCCAGGGCGACGTTTCGGAGCCCTGCGGCCTCTTCGGCCAGTTCCGGCGGGATCTCCGTGGCGAGGACCGCTGTCGGCAGACACAGGACAGTGGCGACGAGGAATCGGGCGAACGGCAGCATGGTATTCACAGGGGCATGGGCTCGGGCGCGGGTAGTTTACTTCAGGAGACCGGCCTGTCTCAGTGAACCGGGGCACACCCTGCCTCGGGTAGAATGCCGCGCTTCGATTCCGGCGGGAGCGCCCCATGGCGAAGAAAGACAAGCGCGGCAAGCGCAGGAAGAACAGGAAAAAGGCCGGCCCGAGCATGGCCGAGCTGGCTGATCGCCACGAGTTGTACGAAGCGTCCGTGCAGAGCGTCGAGAACGAAGTGGAATTTCTCGAGACGGCGTTTACCGCGCTGACCGGGCGCAAACCCAGGCACCTCCGGGAGGATTTCTGCGGCACGGCGGCTGCGGCCTGCGAGTGGGTGCGGTCCAACCGGCGGCATACCGCCGTGGGCGTAGACATCGATCCCGAGGTGCTGGAGAGCTGGTGGACGTTCAGGACCCGGGAGAAACTGTTGCGCTACTTCCGCGCCGTGCGACGCAGCCTGGCGACCGACGGCGTGTTCTTCCTCGACATCTACGGGGGGTCTGATGCGTACGCCGAGAGCGAGGAAGAAACCGACTACGATGAATTCACCTACGTCTGGGATCAGCATCGTTTCGATCCGCTGACCGCCGACTACACCTGTTACATCCATTTCCGCTTCCCCGACGGCTCGGAGCTTCACCGGGCGTTCGGGTATCAGTGGCGGCTGTGGACGCTGCCGGAGCTCAGGGAACTGCTTGCAGAAGCAGGCTTTGCGAAGAGCGTGGTCTACTGGCAAACCAGCGACGAGGACGGCGAACACACGGGCGAGTTCGAGCCGGTGACATCCGGCGATGCGGACCCGGCCTGGATCACGTACGTGGCCGCCTGCAAGGCCGGATGAGGAAACGGGTTTAAGGAGTTGATTGCCCGAGCAACCTGCTATTATGCTCGGCGCCGGGTTCGCGCCGCGCACGGCCCGTGTCCGGCCAGCACCTTCGGGGAACAATGTCAGCCCAGTTTTCAGTAGCCGTCCTGTTTGCCGACGTCGTCGGCAGCACCGAGCTGTACGAGGTGCTCGGCGACCTGCGCGCCCGGGAAATCGTGGGCAAGTGCCTGGACGTCATGCGGGAGGCCACGGAGAGTCATGGCGGCTCGGTGATCAAGACCATCGGCGACGAGGTCATGTCCACATTCATGGCGCCTGACCAGGCCATGAACGCCGCCCGGGACATGCAGGCGGCGATCAGCAAGGGCGAGGCCGTGTCGGTGGACGGTGCCCCGCTGGCCATCCGGGTGGGCTGCGATTTCGGGCCGGTGATCCCGGACGAGCGGGACGTCTTCGGCTCCACTGTCAACACCGCCAATCGCGTGACCAGCCAGGCCAAGGCCGCCCAGGTCCTGATCACGTCCAACATGGTGGAGCGCCTGGGCCCGGAGTGGAGCGCCAACGTTCGCCAGATCGATCTTGCGCCGATCCGGGGCAAGAGCGGTGAGACGGCCATGTTCGAGGCCCTCTGGCAGTCCGAGGACATCACCAGCATGCTGCCGACGATCTCCTGGAACGAGCGGCGGCGGAAGACCCATGCACGCCTGCGTCTGCGCTACCAGGGCCAGGAACTGCTGGTGGACGCGGACCATCCCCACGTGAACCTCGGCCGGAGCGAGGAGAACGACCTGGTCATCAAGGGCAACCTCATCTCCCGGCTGCACGCGCGGGTGGAGATCAACCGGGACCGTTTCGTGCTGGTGGACCAGTCCACCAACGGCAGTTTCGTGGTCAGCCGGTCCGGTGACGAGAGCTTCGTCCGCCGCGACACCATCCCCCTGTCCGGCGAGGGCGTCATCGGCCTGGGGCGTATCGTCCAGCCGGGCTCCGCCCAGGCGATACACTTCATCCAGGAAGAATGAGTCCGGTGCCGGGCGGGTTCCCGGCGCGCGAGGCTTGTGCTCATCCGGAACGGCAGCCAAACCGGCGCCAGGGAGTCCAGCATGAAAATCCGTATCGAAGTGGAAGTGGGCCCGACGGAGCTGCGGGAGTTCCTCGGCCTGCCGGACGTCTCCCATCTCCAGGAAGAGGCCGTGGACGCCCTGGCCAGGCGCGTTCGGTCCGGCGCGACTACCGGCATGGAGGCGGTGGCGATGCTGCGCAACCTCGTGCCCCAGGGCCTGGCTACGGTCAGCGAGCTTCAGCGCCTGGCCGTGAAGGCTCTCCAAAGCGGGGAGGGCGTTCACATGGAAACCACGGTGGAGCCGAAGAAGTCAGCGTCCGGGAAGAAAAAGCCATCCCCTGCGCGGAAGTCGACGGCCCGAAAAAAACGAGGCCCTTCGAAAAGGGCCTCGTGATTGGTGGCTTGGTCCCCGACCGGCCGGGCCGGCACGGGGTTAGCCGGGCCGGCTCAGCTGGCCTTCCGGGAGGCGGTCTTCTTCTTGGCGCTGGCGCGACGGGCGCCGGTCTTGCGGCCGGTGGTCTTCCGGGCTGCCGCCTTGCGCGGCGCGCGCCTGGTGCTGGTCTTGCGGGCGGACGTCTTCCGGGTGCCGGCCTTACGGGCGGTGCCGGTGACCTTCGCCGGGGCCTCCTCGGCGGCGTGACGCAGGATGTCGCCGACGTCGTCGCCGGTGGCGCGGACGATCTGGGCGGTCTTCCGGGCGTTGCCGATGACCGTGTCGCGGGCGTCCGGCAGGGCGGCGACCTGGTCGTTCCACAGGGCGCGGAGGGTCTTGGCGCGGGCGGCCATCTGCAGCCGGCGCGTGCTGCCGTCCACCAGGTCCTCGTAGGTGGAGAGCTGCTGTTTGAGAAGCTTCTCGATGCCCTTGTGGGAGACGGCGTTGAACTTCAGGCCGGTCTCGATGAGGGCACGGGCAGGAGCCTTCGTGCGATTCAGGAGGCCGGCGGTGTTCATCGTGGCCTGACGCAGGCCGGCCAGGGCCCGGTCAGCCATGAGACCGCTCTCGGCCTTGATGTTGGTGGTGATCTCGTCGATGTTCATCGTTATCTCCAGGGTTCGATAGTGTCTGCTGCGGTGCAGCATGTTGCAATGCAGAATATAGTTCCCACTGGCGTGGAGTCAAGCCCTGCAGGTCAATGAAACACGTGTTCGCAGCATCGCTGGGGGCCCTGCTGGCCTGCGCCGCCGTCGCCCACGCCGCCCGCCCGTCGGTGCGGGTGGACCGGGAGTGGCTGCTGCCGGTGGAGGAAGGGGCCGCACCCGAGCGGGTAAGGGATCCGAGGCCGGCCGGGGCGACCGACGCCCTTTACACCCTCCGCTTCCGCTACGAGGGGGAGGAGCCGGTGAACCGGCTTGAAGTCGTCCAGCCAATGCCGGTAGGACTTCGGTATTCGCCCGGCAGCGCCACCGGCCCGCGCGCCGTCATCACCTTCTCCGTGGACGGCGGCAAGACCTTCGACGTCCCGGAGGCGCTGACGATCCCCGTGGAAGGCGGAGAGCCCAGGCCGGCGACCGCCGACGACTACACTCACATCCGCTGGGAACTCATCGGTGATTTTCCGCCGGGCCTGGCGGGTATCCTGTCATTCCGGGCGAGCGCGGGTCCCGCTGTCCTCGAGTCTGTCGAGGATGCGCAGGCGAAGTAGAATGTCGGTCCCCGTTCGCTGTCGCCGATCCGCAGCCCTCCGATTCCTGCACCCTCATCCGTGACCCGAAAGAAGACCCCTTCCAGGCGCCGCCGAACGGCGCGGCTCAGACGCTTCGCGGTCCGCGCCATCGTTGCGGCTGTCGTTGTGCTGGCCGGCTGGACACTCTGGCTCGACTGGCGGGTGACCAGCCAGTTCGAGGGATCCCGCTGGGATCTTCCGGCGCAGGTCTATGCGGAGCCGGTGGAGGTCTATGCCGGCTTCCCGGTCTCGGCAGGGGAGTTCGAGAACCTGCTGGCGGCCCACGGCTACCGCCCGGCGGACGGCCGGACCGTCCGCGCGGGCACCTGGTGGCGTTCCGGGGGCAGCGTGCGGGTGGTCACCCGGCCGTTCCGCTTCGCCGACGGCGAGCAGCCGTCCCAGGTCGCCCAGGTGGACTTTGCCGGCCAGGCGGTCGCCCGCCTGCGCGGGCCCCGGGGCGGGGACCTGCCTCTTCTGCGGCTGGATCCCATGCACATCGGCAGCATCTTCCCGTCCCACGGCGAGGACCGCCTCGTCCTGGCCCCGACCGAGGTGCCGGCGCTGCTGGAAGAAGCCCTGGTCGGGGTGGAGGACCGCAGGTTCTGGACCCATCACGGCGTGGATCCCGAAGCCATCGCCCGGGCGGCCGTGGTGAACCTGAAGGCCGGCGGCATCCGGCAGGGTGGCAGCACCCTGACCCAGCAGCTCGTGAAGAGCTATTTCCTCGACAGCCGGCAGACCCTCGGCAGGAAGATCACCGAGGCGGTAATGGCCGTCCTGCTGGAGCTGCACTACGACAAGCAGGATCTGCTGAACGCCTATATCAACGAGATTTACCTGGGGCAGGATGGGCCAAGGGCGATCCACGGATTCGGGCTGGCCAGCCTCTGGTATTTCGGCAAGCCCATCGGTGAGCTGGCCGTGGACGAGCTGGCCACACTGGTGGCGGTGGTTCGCGGACCGTCGTACTACAACCCGTGGAAACATCCCGAGCGGGTGCGCGAGCGCCGGCGGCGGAGGGGAGCGGTCCGGGTAGCCTCCGGCGTTCCTCGAGTGGGTGCGCCGACAGCTCCAGCGCGACTCCGCCGCCTCCGACCTGGAGACCGCCGGGCTGTCGGTGATGACCACGCTGGACCCCCGGGCCCAGGCGGTGGCGGAGAAAGCCGTCCGGGACCGGCTTGCGAGCATGGAGCGCCGGGGAGAGCCGGCGACGGACCTGGAGGCCGCGGCGGTGCTCACCCGGCCTGCCACCGGCGAAGTCCTGGCACTGGTCGGCGGCCGGGAAGCCCGTTTCGCCGGTTTCAACCGGGCCCTGGACGCCCGGCGTCCCATCGGGTCACTGGTGAAGCCGGCCGTATACCTCGCCGCCGTGGAGAGCGGGGGCTACCACCTTGCCTCCACTGTGGACGACCTGCCGGTCCAGGTGACCCTTGATGACGGCAGCCTCTGGACGCCCTCCAATTTCGACAACACGCCCCACGGACCCGTGTCCCTGGTGCGGGCCCTCGCCGAGTCCTACAACCTGGCGGCGGTCAACGTCGGCATGGACATCGGCGTGGCGTCGGTGGCCGGCCTGCTGTCCGACC
Source organism: Gammaproteobacteria bacterium (assembly GCA_037383845.1). Taxonomy (GTDB): domain Bacteria; phylum Pseudomonadota; class Gammaproteobacteria; order Steroidobacterales; family XN24; genus JARRON01. The sequence goes on along the minus strand of JARRON010000063.1, from coordinate 7,249 downwards.
TTGCGGGAATCGAGGCTCCGCCAGCCTATCCTGCGGTACTGCTGGGCGCGGTGGAAATGTCCCCCCTGGAGGTGGCGGGCTTCTACGGCACCCTGGCCGCCGGCGGTTTCCGGACGCCGCTGAGGGCGGTCCGCGCGGTGCTGGACCCTGCGGGAGAGCCCCTGTCCCGTTATCCGCTGGAAGTGGAGCCCGTGGCCGATGCCGCCGCCGTGGCCCAGGTGAACCGGGGACTGGTGGCGGTCATGGAGCGGGGCACGGGCCGCCGGGCGGCCTCGCAGCTTCCAGGCCGCCGCCTGGCGGGCAAATCCGGCACTTCGGACGAATATCGGGACAGCTGGTTCGCCGGGTTCGGCAGCGATACTCTGGCGGTGGTCTGGGTCGGCCGGGACGATAACCAGTCAGTGGGCCTGAACGGCAGCGCCGGCGCCCTGCCGGTCTGGGCCGACATCATGGCGGGGATGAATGCCCGAGACCTGGGCCCCAGGTCACCGGCGGGGCTCGTGGAGGTCCAGGTGGAGTACGCGTCCGGCCTGCTGGCGGATCCTGCCTGTGCGGACACCCTCCCGGTGACGGTGCCGGACGGGGCACGTCTGGCCGTCAAGCCGGACTGCGGCCCAAGGCCGGATTCTCTTGCCGAAAGGGGGCTTGAATGGCTCAAGGACATACTGGGCGCGGATTGATGCGCGGGCTGTTTCTCGTCCCCGTATCCGTCGCTGTGCTCTCCGGCTGCGCCTCCTGGCCTGCGTCCGGCACGGTCTCCGCCGGGGAGGCCGGCGGCGAAGGGTCCGCTCCGGTCGCCGCCGAACCGGGCGGGGGCGGTTCGGTTCCGGCGCCGACCCCCGGCACGCCGGCGATGCCTCCGCCGGTTTACCACCCGGCTGGCCAGGCCCTGATCGACCAGGCGCGGCAGCAGATGGCCGCCGGGGACCTGGAGGCAGCCGGGAGCACCCTGGAGCGCGGTCTGCGAGTGGACCCGGACAATCCCTGGATCTGGATCGAGCTCGCCCGGGTGCGCTCGGCGGCGGGCGATGTCCGGGGCGCCCGGAGCATGGCCAGCCGGGCCGCCGGACTCGCCAGCCAGGACCCGGAAGCGGAGGCTGCCGCCCGGCGGCTGCTCGGGAGCGGTGTCCCTTGAGCCTGGCCGCGCGGACCGACGAGGCCTTCTCCAGGCACGGGCCTCTGGCCCGCAGCCTGCCCGGTTTCGTCCCGCGGGCCGGACAGCGACGCATGGCCCGGGCCGTGGCGGAAGCCATCGAGTCCCGGGAGGTGCTGCTGGTGGAGGCGGGCACCGGGACCGGCAAGACCTACGCCTACCTGGTGCCAGTGCTTGCGGCGGGACTGCGGGTCGTGGTTTCCACGGGCACCAGGAACCTGCAGGACCAGTTGTTCCAGCGGGACCTGCCGGCCCTGGCCGGCGCCCTCGGCCGGCCGGTCCAGGTGGCACTGCTGAAAGGGCGGTCGAACTATCTCTGTCGTCACCGCCTGGCGCTGACCCTGGAATCACCGCCAGCCGGCCGCCGCGAGTCCCGCTGGCTCGGCCGGATCCGGGACTGGTCGCTGGCCACGGCCTCGGGGGAAATCGCGGAAGTTCCCGGGGTCCCGGAAGATGCGTCCGTGTGGTCCCGGGTGACGTCCACGGCGGAGAACTGCCTGGGGCAGTCCTGCCCGGAATTCCAGCGCTGCCACGTGGTCCGGGCCCGGCGGGAAGCACTGAAGGCTGACGTGGTAGTGGTAAATCATCACCTGCTGCTGGCGGACATGGCCCTCAAGGAAGAAGGCTTCGGCGAACTGCTGCCCGGCGCCGACGCCGTGGTGGTCGACGAGGCCCACCAGCTGCCGGAGGTGGCGTCACGCTTCTTTGGCGCGAGCCTCGGCACCCGGCAGCTCCGTGGCCTGGCCGCAGACGCCCGGGCTGAGGCCGTCAACGCCGGTGCATGGGGCCGGGACGTGGAGGCGGCCGTGGATGGCCTGGACCGAGCCGCCGGGGAGCTGGCCGCCGAGAGCCCGGCGGGCGGTGCCCGGGTGCCCTGGGCGGAACTGCCGGCGGGCGTGGAGCCGGCGATGGCGGCGGCGGAGGAAACCCTGGTCAGGCTTGCCCAGGTGGTGGCCAGCTTCGAGGATCGCTCGGCGGGCCTGGAGGCCGTGGGCCGGCGCGCACGAACTCTGTCGGAGCGGCTGGACCTGATTCGCGCCGGAGACGAGGGATTCGAACTCCGCTGGATGGAGGGCGGACGCCGGAACCTGAGCCTTCACGCGGCCCCGGTGGATGCGGGCCGGGCCCTCGCGCTGCACGTCACCGAGCGGCCCTGCGGCTGGGTCTTCACCTCGGCGACACTGGCGGTCGGAGAAGACTTCTCCACGTTCCTGGCTCGCCTCGGCCTGGATACGGCGGAGACCCTGAAGCTGGACAGTCCCTTCGATTTCGCGAACAGGACGCGGCTGTATCTCCCGCGGGACCTGCCGGCGCCTTCGGACCCGAGCCATACCGGCCTGGTGGTGGACCTGGTCCTGCCTCTGCTGAAGGCGGCCGGTGGTCGGGCGTTCCTGCTTTTCACCAGCCACCGGGCGTTGCGGGAGGCAGCCCGCCGCCTGCGGCAGCAGAACCTTCCCTATCCCCTCCTGGTGCAGGGGGACGAGCCCCGGAACCGCCTGCTGGATCGTTTCAGGGCTGCCGGCAACGCCGTTCTGCTGGGGACGCAGAGTTTCTGGGAGGGCGTGGACGTCCGGGGACCCGCGCTGTCCGTGGTGCTGATCGACAAGCTACCCTTCGCGGTCCCGGACGACCCCCTTCTGAAGGCGCGGCTGGACTCCGCCCGCGAAGCGGGAGGCGAGCCTTTCCGGGATATCCAGCTTCCCCAGGCGGTGCTGTCCCTGAAGCAGGGCGTCGGCCGGCTGATCCGGGATGAAAACGACGCCGGCCTGGCGGTGATCTGTGACCCGCGGCTGACCAGCCGCGGCTACGGTCGCGTGTTCCTGTCCAGTCTCCCGCCCATGCCGGTGACCCGCTCGGGCGAGGAGGCGGTGGCCTTCCTGGAATCCCTGGAACTGGACGTGGCGGCGGCAGGATGAGGATCGTGGCCCTGGATACGGCGGGGCGTGCCTGCTCCGTCGCGCTCATGACCGGCGATGCGGTTCTCGAACGTATCGAGCACCGGCCCCGCCGGCACGCCGCCACCGTGCTTCCGATGCTGGAATCCCTGCTGCACGAAGCCGGACTGGCAATGGACGACCTGGATGGAATCGTTTTCGGACGGGGTCCGGGCAGCTTCACCGGCCTGCGAATCGCCGCCAGCGTCACCCAGGGACTCGCTTTCGGCGCCGATCTGCCGGTGGCGCCGGTCTCCAGCCTCGCCGCGGCGGCCACGGCGGCTCATCGACGCCATGGCTGGCAAAGGGTGCTCGTGGCCAACGACGCCCGGATGGGCGAGATCTATGGTGGGTGCTACGTGCTGGACGAGGCGGGGCTGGCCAGGGAGATGGGTGCCGACGCCCTGCTCACGCCGGAGGCACTGGCCCTGCCCCCGGACGGGCCCTGGCACGGGGCCGGCACGGCGTTCGCTGCCTGGCCGGATCTCGCGGACCGGCTCGGCGTTGCCGGAGCGGACCCGGACCTGGAGCCCGTCGCCCGGGACCTGCTGCCCCTCGGGGCCGCCATCCTGGGGGCCGGGAAGGGCGTGCCGGCAGAGGATGCGCTGCCGGTATACCTCCGGGAGAAGGTCGCCTGGACGGCCGGCGGCTGAGCCGTCTCCGGCCTGCCGGGCCTCGCCAGGCAGGCTCTTGTGGGGCAACATGCTCCCCCATGTTTCAGAAATATGAATCCGCCGCGACGCTGCGGAAGTTTTAACCAGTCTGTAACGGTCTGTTGCTGTAATGCCGCCGTCACAATTGCCGGGCAAGGCCATGACCGCAAGACAGATTCTTATCGTCGAGGACGAAAAACCCATCCGGGATATGGTGGCTTTCGGGCTGAAAAGGGCAGGTTTCGAAGTGCTGGAGGCCCAGGACTGCGCCACGGCGCGAGCCAGGATTGCGGACCGGCTCCCCGACCTGGTGCTCGTGGACTGGATGCTTCCGGACATGAGCGGCCTGGAACTCACGCGGTCCCTCAAGAAGGACGACAGCACACGGGAGGTGCCGGTGATCATGCTCACCGCCCGGACGGAGGAGGAGGACAAGGTGCGCGGCCTGGAAGGCGGCGCCGACGACTACGTGACCAAGCCCTTTTCCCCGCGGGAGCTCATCGCCCGGATCAACGCGGTGCTGCGCCGGCTGGGAGGCGCCGGCGACGAGGAGGTCCTGGCCGCCGGCGCGCTGGCGCTGAACGCCGCCAGCCACCGGGTCACCGCCGGGGGTGATGCGGTCGCCCTGGGGCCGACGGAGTTCCGGCTGCTGAAGTTCTTCATGAGCCACCCGGACCGGGTATACAGCCGCAGCCAGCTGCTGGACCGGGTGTGGGGAGGCAACGTCTACGTCGAGGAACGCACCGTGGACGTCCATATCCGGCGCCTCCGCAAGGCCCTGGAACCCTCCGGCTGCGATGCACTCATCCAGACGGTCCGGGGAGCGGGCTATCGGTTCTCGGAGCAGGTGAGCCGTTGAGGCACGGACCCTGGGGATTCGTCCTCTTCCGCCTGGCGGTCCTCGTGGGGCTCGCCGTGGCGGCCGGACTGGTATTCGGCCGGCCCCTGGCCTGGGTGGTAGCTGCCCTGGCGGCATACCTGGGCTGGCAGCTCTACCACATATATCGCCTGGAATCCTGGCTTCGCAATCCCAGCGGCCAGCTGCCCCGGGACGCGCTTGGGTTGTGGGGCGGCATCTACGCACAGCTGAACCGGATGCGGCGCCAGAGCCGTGCGCGCAAGAAGCGGCTCGGCAAGGTGATCAAGGAGTTCCGCAAGTCCACCAAGGCCCTGCCGGATGGTGGCGTGGTGCTGTCCGACCAGAACGACATTGTCTGGATGAATGCGGCCGCCCAGGCTTTCCTCGGGCTGCGGAAGGAGGACCGGGGCCAGCGGGTGGAGAACTTCCTCCGGGACCCGGAGTTTGTCGCCTATCTCGCCGACGGTGAGTTCAGCCGCCCCGTGCGCATGGACTCGCCCGTGAATCCGGAGGTCAAGCTCTCCGTGCAGGTCGTGCCCTACGGCAAGACCCAGCGGCTGTTGCTGGCCAAGGACATCACCAATTCCGTGCGGCTGGAGAAGGTCCGCCGGAGCTTCGTGGCCAATGCGTCCCATGAGCTGCGCTCGCCCCTGACCGTAGTGACGGGCTACCTGGACGCGATGATGGACGATCCCGAGCTTCCCGAGAGCTGGAAGGAGCCGGCTGCGGAGATGGCCCGGCAGTCGGACCGGATGCGCCGGATCATCGATGACCTGCTGACCCTGTCACGGCTGGAAGCGGCGTCCGCGGAAGCCGACAGGGACCGGGTGGATGTCCCCGGCATGCTCAGCGTGATGAAGAAGGAGGCCCTGGCGCGGGACCAGCGGCCGTCCACCATCGAGCTGCAGCTGGACAGCGGAGCTGGGTTGCTTGGGGTGGAGTCCGAGCTCTTCTCGGCCTTCGCCAACCTCATCGACAACGCCATCAAGTACACCGGCACGGACGGGACTGTCACGGTCCGCTGGTTTGAGGAAAACGGTGCTCCCCGCCTGTCCGTGTCGGACACGGGCATCGGCATTCCGGAGGCCGCGATTCCACGGCTGACGGAGCGCTTTTACCGGGTGGACAAGGGCCGCGACCGGATCCGCGGCGGGACCGGCCTGGGACTTGCCATCGTCAAGCACGTGCTCCAGCGCCATGACGCGCGGCTGGAGATCGAAAGCGAGCCTGGCAAGGGCAGCACGTTCACCTGCAGGTTCCCCCCCGAGCGTGCCACCGGCCTGGACGCGGAGGACGGCCCGGCCGCCGGCGTTGCCTGAGCGGCCCGGGAATGCACGACCATTCTGGCGTTCCGTGGCGGGTGCGACGGCGAGTCTTGTGTTTGCTTTGCCGCGGCGGAATGCGAATATAAATAAATAACGCCCGCACTGGTCGGGCCGACATGCGCGGAGCGTTAATGGAACAGCAGGACCTTACCCATCACTGGTCGCGCCAGTTCAACGAGGAACTGGAGACCGTGCGCACCAGCGTGCTGTCCATGGGAGGACTCGTCGAGGAGCAGCTGCGGCGAGCTATCCGCGCCATCGTCAAGGGCGACAGCGAGCTTGGCGAGCAGGTGGCCCAGGACGACTACAAGGTCAATCACTTCGAGGTTTCCATCGACGAGGACTGCAGCCGGATCATTGCACGGCGCCAGCCCACTGCCGGTGACCTGCGGCTGGTGATGGCGGTCATCAAGACCATCACGGACCTGGAGCGTATTGGCGACGAGGCCGAGAAGATCGGCTACCTGGCGTCGCGGCTGGCGGTGCAGGAGCGGCCGGCGGACAGCTACCGGGGACTCCAGCACATCGCCGACCTGGTGGGCAACATGCTCCACCGTGCCCTGGACGCCTTCGCCCGCCTGGACCCGGAGCTGGCCATGCGGGTGGTGCGCGAAGACCAGATCGTGGACCAGGAATACGAGGCCCTGTCCCGGCAGAGCATCACCATGATGATGGAGGATCCCCGCAGCATCCGGCGGGTGCTGGACATGATGTGGGCGGCCCGGGCCCTGGAGCGGATCGGCGACCACGCGAAGAACATATGCGAGTACGTCGTCTACATGGTGCACGGCAAGGACATCCGCCACGTCGGCATCGACGACGCCGAGAAGCAGGTCTTCAGTGTCTGACGGGATCCTGGGCTTGAGTCGCAGGCAGCTCAACGGCCTCGGTGCGCTGGCCTGCGCCGGCATGATGGGGTTTGCACTGTATGCCCAGCACGGCATGGGGCTGGATCCCTGCCCGCTGTGCGTGTTCCAGCGGGTTGCCGTGATCGGGCTGGGACTGTTGTTCCTGCTGGCCTTCCTGCACGGTCCCGGACCGACCGGCGCCAGGATCTACGGGGCGCTGATGCTCGTGCCGGCCCTGGCCGGTATGGCTGTTGCCGGGCGCCAGGTCTGGCTCCAGCACCTGCCCGAGGAGGAGGTCCCCGCCTGCGGCCCTGGACTGGACTACATGCTGGACGTTTTCCCCCTGCACGAGGCCCTGGCCATGGTGTTCGAGGGGTCCGGCGAATGCGCGGAAACCGCCTGGAGCTTCCTGGGCGTGAGCATGGCCGGCTGGGTGTTCATCCTGCTGGCGGGGCTGCTGGTCTTCGCGCTGTGGAA
>JARRON010000062.1:0-7966 GCA_037383845.1 Gammaproteobacteria bacterium | reverse complement strand
GGGGCGTCGCTTCTCCGCTACGCGGCGATCTTCCTGGTGGGCATTTCCCTGGCCACGGTGGCATTCCAGTTGCGGGACGCCGGGGAGACCGACCCCCGGGATCTGGCGGGCACGATGGTCGAGATGCCCCGGGACGCCGCCCTGGTTGATCAGGCAATGATTGACGCGCCGGGCCTGTCTGGGTCCGTGAGCCTGCTTCGCTCGGCATCAAACGTCGTGCTGGAAACGGATTTCCGGGCAACAGACGCAGCGGAAGTCGAGATCGCCTACGACCCGGAAGTTCTTGACGTCACCGCCATCCCGGCCGCGGCCGCCAGGGTCGCCGGTGATCCGGACGAGACCGGGCGTCTCGTCGTACCCGCCGGTCCCGGGAAGCACCTGTTCCGGTTCCGTTTCGAGACCCGCAGCGATCGCGGAGGCAGCGTCGATGTTGCACTGCGATCAGGAAGCGGTGAATCGATTCGAACCACTCTGACCGTCCCGGAGACATCCCGGGGCGGCGGATAACCACCAACTTTCCGGCTGCTGACGCGTACTTCCAGTCAAGCAGCCGACAAAATCCCGAGGAATCGGAGAGGGAGGACTTCAGATGACGACCCACGAGTCAGGAAATCAGCGTTCCAGCAAGCCGTTGGTTCTGGGGGGTGTTCTCGTGGCTGCCGTGGCGGTGGCTGCCTACATGCTCAACAGCGGGCCCGCGCCCCAGGATGACGCGGCGGGGACCATCGCACCGGCGGAGCGTTACCGGTCCGACCAGATCGACGCAGGCGACGTCAAGCTCGGCGACCAGTCTGTGCAGCAGTTTATGCAGACGGATGTCTTCGACCGGCTCATCAATGACGAGGCGTTCCAGGACGCCATGAAGAGCGACGACTTCCGCAATGCCCTGCAGAGCGAGGCGTTCCGGAACGCCCTCGAGGATTCCGCTTTCCAGGCCGCCCTCCAGGACAGCGCCTTCCAGGCGTCTCTTCAGGATTCAGCGTTCCAGGCAGCGCTGCAGGACGCCGCGTTCCAGGCAGCACTTAAGGACAGTGCGTTCCAGGCCGCGCTGCAGGACGCCGCATTCCAGGCCGCTCTCCAGGACTCGGCGTTCCAGGCCGCGCTGCAGGACGCCGCATTCCAGGCCGCTCTGCAGGATTCAGCGTTCCAGGCGGCCCTGCAGGATGCCGCGTTCCAGGCGGCACTCAAGGACAGTGCGTTCCAGGCCGCGTTGCAGGACAGCGCTTTCCAGGCGGCCCTGCAGGACAGTGCCTTCCAGGCGGCCCTGCAGGACAGTGCCTTCCAGGCGGCCCTGAAGAGCCAGGCGTTCCAGAGTGCGCTGCAGGACAGCGCGTTCCAGGACGCGCTGCGAAGCCAGGCTTTCCAGGCGGCGCTCAAGGACAACAGCTTCCAGGCTGTCCTCCAGGACAACGCGTTCCAGGCGGCGCTGCAGGACAATGCCTTCCGAAACGCCCTGGAGAGCGCGGCCTTCCGCAACGCGCTGCAGAGCACGGCGTTTCAGAACTCGCTGAAGAGCGCCGCCTTCCAGAACGCCCTGCAGAGTGCCGCGTTCCAGAACGCGCTTGAGAGTGCGGCCTTCCAGAACGCGCTTCAGAGCTCGGCGATGCAGAATGCCCTGCAGAGTGCGGCCTTCCGCAACGCTCTGCAGAGCGCGGCCTTCCAGAACGCGCTGCAAAGTTCAGCTTTCCGCAACACGCTGCAGAGCGCCACTTTCCAGAACTCGCTGAAGAGCGCCGCGTTCCGGAATGCCCTGCAGAGTGCGGCGTTCCAGAACGCCCTTCAGAACGGGATGCTGCAGGCCAGCCTCCAGAACCAGAGCTTCCAGAACGCGCTGCAGAGCTCGGCGTTCCGGAATGCCCTGCGGAGTTCGGCCTTCCAGAACGCGCTGAGGAGCTCGGCCTTCCAGAATGCTCTGCAGAGCGCGGCATTCCGCAACGCCCTGCAGAGCCAGGACTTCCGGGCGATGCTCCAGGACGCGACGCTGAAGAACGCGCTTCAGGGAAGCCAGATGCGGTAACGCCGACATCCTGCGGACATCGGCAGAAGATCAGTCCCCCCGGCGGCCCATGCCGGGGGGATTTTTCTATCCGCGCCTGCGCGGCGTCCGGATAGCCGCCTGTGCCGGGTGGAATCTGTGTATCCTTCCGGAATCTGGCCATGACTCGGGGGGCGGTCCAGGTGAATCGGAAAGCGGTCTATTTCTGCCTGATCCTTGTGGGCTTCGCCTTCCTTCCGCGTCCGCTGCCCGCAGAGGACATCCTCCAGTTCATCGAGACGCCGGATCTCCGCCTCCTGTACCTCGATCCCACTGAAACCTACCTGGTGCCGCACGTGGCGCGCAGCTTCGAAAACTCCCTCGAGGGCCAGCGCGCGATCTTCGGCTACGAGCCCACGGAGAAGGTGACGACCCTGCTGGTCGATTTCGTGGACTATGGGAACGCCGGGGCGATACCCGTGCCTCGTAACTCCGTGGTGGTCGACATCGCGCCGAAGCTCTTCACGTTCGAGACTTCCGCGCCGGCGGAACGGATGTTCACGTGGATGAACCACGAGCTCGTCCATCTGGTGGCCACGGACATGGCCGCAGAGGAGGATCGTTTCTGGCGCCGGCTTTTCGGGGGCAAGGTGATGGCGACCGCCGACCACCCGGAGACGATGTTATACAGCTACCTGACGATGCCCAGGCTGGCCAGCCCCCGCTGGTACCACGAGGGCATTGCCACGTTCACACAGACCTGGATGGCCGGCGGGCTGGGACGGGCCCAGGGTGCCTACGACGAGATGGTGTTCCGGGCCATGGTCCGCGACGATGCCCACTTCTACGACCCGCTGGGGCTGGTGGCGGAAGGGACTAAAGTGGATTTCCAGGTCGGCGTGAATGCCTATCTGTACGGCACCCGCTTCATGAGCTACCTGGCCCTGGCCTATTCGCCCCGTCACCTCGTGGACTGGACAGCCCGCACGGACGGATCGCGGAGGCACTACTCGGCCCAGTTCGAGCAGGTTTTCGGCAAGCCGCTTGACGAAGCCTGGGCGGAGTGGGTGGCCTGGGAGCACGAGTTCCAGCGGGCCAATCTCCGCTCGATACGTCAGCATCCCACCACTGCGTATCGGGACCTGTCCGTGCACCCCCTGGGGTCCGTCTCCAGGGCCTTTTTCGATGAGGATTCCCGTCGCATCCTCGCCGGGGTGCGTTATCCGGGGGTCGTGGCGCACATCGCGTCGATTTCCGAGAACGAGCCGTTCATCGACAGGCTCGAGGACATCAAGGGGCCGCTGCTCTTCAAGGTCACGTCGCCGGCCTACGACCCGGGGACGCAAACGCTCTTCTATACCGCGGACAACGGCGCAATGCGCGACGTCGTTGCCCTGGACCTCCCCAGCGGAGAGTCCACCGTGTTGCTGCCGGACGCAAGAATCGGCGAGCTCGTGTTCAACCCGGCGGACCGGTCGTTGTGGGGCGTGAGGCATCTGAACGGACTCGCCACCCTGGTGCGAGTACCTTTTCCCTACGAGCAATGGGAGCAGGTCCGCACGCTGCCGTTCGGAGAGATCCTGTACGACCTGGACATATCCCCCGACGGGAGCCTGCTGTCCACGTCGTTCGGCGAGGTCAACGGCGACCAGTCCCTCCGGATCTACCGCATCGAGTCGCTGCTTGCCGGCGGCATGGAGGAGGTGGGCCGCTTCGACTTCGGACAGGCGGTACCGGAGAGCTTCGTATTCAGCCCCGATGGCAGATACCTGTATGGCAGCTCGTACTACACCGGGGTTTCCAACATCTTTCGCTACGAGCTGGAAACGGGCGCCGTGGAGGCCGTCAGCAACGCCGAGACCGGCTTCTTCAGGCCGATGCCCAGGGAGGACGGCTCCCTCGTCGTTTTCCGATACTCGGGGCAGGGATTCATTCCCGCGGTCATCGACCCGGTGCCCCTGGAGAACCTGAGCGCCATCACGTTCCTCGGCACCCAGGTCGTGGCCAGCCACCCTGTCCTGAAGCAGTGGCGGGCGGGCTCTCCCGGGGACATCCCGCTGGACGAGAAGATCACGGACGAGGGCGGTTACCGGGTCTGGGAGAACATGGAGCTGGAGTCGGTCTACCCGGTTCTCGAGGGATACAGGAGTTCGGTGGGCGCCGGCGTCGCCGCGGATTTCGGCGACCCGATAGGGTTCAGCCGACTCGGCGTCAGCGCGTCGGTCACGCCGGGGCAGAGCAGCGACGAGGCGGGCCACGTCTATATCAAGCACGAGTACCAGCGGCTCGACCAGCTGCTTCCGGGTTCATGGACCACCGAACTCAAGTACAACTATGCCGACTTCTACGACATCTTCGGCCCGACCCGGGTCAGCAAGAAAGGCTATTCCGGCGAGGTCACCTACGAGCGGCCCATCATCTACGACGAGCCGAGGGAACTGGATCTCACCGTCAAAGCTGGCTATTTCGGCAATCTGGACGAGGTGCCTTACGCCCAGGACGTGGCCGCGACCTTCGACAGCCTCGCCAACGCCAGTGCCCGGCTCGACTACAGCTTCGTGCGCAGGTCCCTCGGGGCCGTGGACGACGAGAAGGGCCACAAGTGGTCCCTCGTGACCGGAGGCAACTACGCGAACAGCAGCCTGACGCCGTACGGGTACGGCAAGCTCGACCTGGGCTGGGCCCTGCCGCTTGCGCATTCCTCGATCTGGTGGCGGAACGCCGCGGGTTTTGCGATCGGCGACAAGGAAGAAGAATTCTCGAACTTCTACTTCGGAGGTTTCCGGAACAACTACGTGGACCACCGGGATCCCAAGCGCTACCGGGAGCCGTTCAGCCTGCCGGGCTTCGACATCGACGAACTCGACGGGCGGAACTTCGGCCGCAGCCTTCTGGAGTGGAACCTGCCGCCCGCCCGGTTCGACCGGGTAGGGAGTCCGGACGCGTACCTGTCGTGGATGCGCCCGGCCATCTTTGCGGCCGCCCTTGTCACCGATATGGACACCGACAGCGACAGTTACTACAGCTTCGGCGCCCAGCTGGATTTTCAGTTCACCATACTGTCGCGCATGGACATGATGCTTTCAGTGGGTTACGCCGCCGGGTTCGAGGGCAGCAGCCACGAAACCGACGACGTCATGCTGTCCCTGAAGATTCTCTGAGGTTGAGCGCTATCTGCCGGCAGGGGAACGGGGCATGACTGAGCTGATCACCCGGGGATCCATTGCGCTACTGCCGGTCCTGGTGTTCCTCGGGACGCTGTTGTACCTGGACAGCTACAAGATCGTGCGGTTTCGGGCGGTTCTGTTGTCCCTGGCCGTTGGGGCGGCGGCTGCCGGAGCGAGCTACGTGGTCCACCGCAGCCTGCTGCCGTGGACTGGCCTGGGCTTCATGGACTACGCGCGTTACGTCTCTCCCGTGGTTGAGGAATCCCTGAAAGCGCTGATCCTCATTTTCCTCATTCGAACTCACCGGGTCGGCCTGCTGGTGGACGGCGCCGTCGTCGGGTTTGCGGTGGGTACCGGATTTGCCGTAGCCGAAAACCTCTACTACCTGCTGTCCCGTTCCGACCCCAATACGGCGCTGTGGGTCGTCCGGGGATTCGGGACCGCGATCATGCACGGCGGCGCCATGGCCGTATTTGCAGTTGCCTCGGTGGGCTTCGTGGAAAGTCGCCCCGGGCTGGGCCCGCTGGCCTTCGTGCCGGGGTTCGGGCTGGCGGTCATTCTGCACTCGGCCTTCAACCACTTTCTGCTCTGGCCGGTGTGGTCCACCCTGGGCATCCTGGTGGCGCTGCCGGTGCTGCTTTACTGGGTGTTCGGGCGCAGCGAGAGCGCCCTGCGGGAATGGATCGGCGAGGACTTCGACTCCGACCTGGAGCTTCTGTCCGCCATCAGGTCCCAACAGTTCGCCCGGACCCACGTGGGACGGTATCTGCGGTCGCTGAAGTCCCGGTTCCGGGGCGAGGTGATGGCCGACCTGATCTGCTACGTCCGCCTTCACGTGGAACTGGCTCTCCGGGCCAAAGGCATCCTTATGATGCGGGAGAGCGGTTTCACGCCCCAGGTGGATCCGGAAACCCGGGAGAAGTTCGACGAACTCCACTACCTTGAGAAGAGCATCGGCCGCACCGGGCTGCGGGCGTTGCAGCCCGTGCTCAAGATGAGCCGGAAGGATCTCTGGCAGTTCTACGTGCTGGACACCTAGGTTCGGGGACGGTCGGTGCCCGCAGGCCTGGCGCGGGAGAGGGCAGGAAAAATGGGCCGCAGAACGCCTGCCGCCTCTCGTTCTTGCCTGGCGCCCCGGGTCGGACTCGAGCCAGCGACCAACGGATTAACAGGACGCGTCGGGTGGCCGCCATCTTTGCGGCTGACCGGACTGGCGGCGGCGGGGGTTGTGTCCCGCACCGTCGCCCGGAAGCGGGGGCTGGCTCCAACGTCCCCGCAGTATGGGGCTGGCCTCGGCAACCGACCCAGGACGGCGGTCACCGGCATGGTGGTCGCCGTTCTTTTGTGCACAAAATTAAGGCGCCGACTGCGCATCTGTCGTCCTCCGTCGCCGCCGTGTAGCGCGGAGACCTCTCAATCTTCATGCTCAGGCTCGAGGGAGAAAGCTTACTCGTCGCTCCCCGGCAATGGCCATCTTCTCTAGAATCCAACGGTCCGACAAGCGGCGGGCAGGTCAACTCAAAGCGTGGAGCGGAACTTAAAGCCAGGCCTGGAAGCAGTGCGATGCAACGTGATTTCCCTGCTGTAGCAGTGATACGCTGATTTCTTAAGTAACAAATTCAAGATGATGTTTGAGTGGAGCAACTGAGCAGGGAGTTCTCGCCTATGAAAAAATTTGGTCTTGTCGCCTTTGTTTGCGGCGTCTGTTCAATCACTGCGGCCAATTCAGCTTTCGCCGATTGCGGGAAGGATCTGGACGCACTCGAAGCCACCTTGCAGAAGCGCATAGATGATGCCGATCAGAAGTCAGTGAAGGATCCTCTGGTGCTCGAAATGGAGGATGGAACGGCCGTCGATATGCGCGGGGAGAATACGGATGCAAAGCCGACAGAGCAGTGGTTCGTCGCGGACAAGCATGCCGTCAACGACGTTCGAGAAAGCATCTCTAAAGCGAGAGCAGCCTACGAAAGTGGTAATACTGAAGAGTGTGAGCGACTTTACGAGGCGCTGGATAGAATGATTGAAGAGCGCGATCAAAAAGATTTGGCACTTGGAATTAAACCGCCTGATAGCGAATCTTGAGGTTTGGATGGTTTCCCGCTGGAACTCCGAGCGTCAGGGGCTGAAATACGCCCATTAAATCCTCGCCTAGTGGGGTCCCCCGAGACAGCGACGCCACGCGACTCAGGGGTTCGTAAGGCTCCCTCACGGGGGCCTTCGGCTTTTAGGGTCTGCCTGACAAGGTCGCTCGCGGGCCATCTTCCAGGCATCCGCCGGCAGCAGGTCCACGACATGCGGGCTCGCCCCCTGAGCCTGCCGCCGGGGCTATCCTTTGCCCGTGGACGACCTACGCGACGCCTTCGAAGGACGCGCCGCCATGCTTGAGCATGAAGCGGGATGGCCGCGGGTTATCGCGGAGAGCGAGGCGCGCCGCTACGTGACGCATCTGCGGTGGCTACGCGGGGAGCGGCGGGCACAGTGGCGAAAGCCCCCGGAGGGAGAGCCGCACCCGACACCAGTAATGAGCACGAGGAACGCGCCGGGTCGGCGGAAACAGCATTGCTGATGCTGTATTCCTCGACAAGGGTAGATATCGAGAGGTTGTGCCCAGTTCATGGCCGAGGTGACTGTTGGCTGACTAGGCAAAAAAGAAGGGGTCGCAGAATCTCTGCGACCCCTTGTTTCATTTGGCTCCCCGGGTCGGACTCGAACCAACGACCAACGGATTAACAGTCCGTCGCTCTACCAACTGAGCTACCGGGGAAGAAAGCTTCTGCGCCGGGACGCGAAGAGGCGAAATTGTCCGGCAACGCAACCCGGCAAG
>JARRON010000061.1:0-8022 GCA_037383845.1 Gammaproteobacteria bacterium | reverse complement strand
GTCCGCATAGGTCACGTGGATGGAGCCCTTGACCACGATCCCCCAGTGTGGGCACTGGCACAGGTTGTTCGGCAACCCCTCCAGGAGTGGTGTTGCGTCTGCACCAGCAGGGAACTGGACGCGCGAGACATTAATATCGCCCCAGTTTTCACCCTGGAAGCAGACACCACCAGCTGCAAGACGGGTCGGTAGTTCGTTCTTTGCTTTCTTCATGCGGCACCTTGGTGTGTTCCGGCAAGGATTCGGCCGGTCCGGTACTTGTACAGTCTGACGTTTGGGTGTGCAACACACAGCACAGCGCGAAAGGGAGCCTGATTCTGAAACCGATGGTCTTCGGATCCTCTGCGGTGGTTGCCGGCCCGGATCAGGACCTCAGAGGCCGCAGAACGGCCAGAGGCGAAGGCTGATCCGCCCGGACCTCACCGCATGCCGAGTTTTTCGCCGCGTTCAAGAAGTTCCATGGTCTCGTCCAGCCGCCGCTTTCTGGTATCCGGGCGTTTGGCTGTCGCAATCCACGCTATGTACTGTCGCTGGTAGGAAGGCGCGAGAGCTTCAAAGTACTCGGAGGCCTTGGGGTTCTGCTGCAAGCGTCTACTGAGTTCCGGTGGCATCGAAAAGCTGGCGCGCGCATCCGTGACCTCTGTCCACTGTCCGCTACTTTTCGCCTGTTCTACCGATCTCTCACCGGCTGGCGCCATCCGGCCAGCCTCAAGCATGCGCTCGGCTCGCACTTTGTTTGACTTCGACCACCTGCTGTTCGATTTGCGCGGCGTGAATCGATGCATGTAGTGATCATCGTCTATCGAACGCTTGACGCTATCTATCCAACCGAAGCAGAGAGCTTCTTCTACGGCGTCGTTGTACGAGACGTTGGCTCTTCCCGTATGTTGCTTCACAAACACAAGCCACACTTCAGTGGCCCTTGCATGGTTGTTTTCCAGCCAGTTGCGCCAGTGAGCACGGTTTCTCGGTGTGAACTTCATCTTGCTGCTGAATGCCTCGGCATGGGCGACTTGGGCCCCGACCTGAGTCAATGTCTGCTCCGGGTCGGGAACATAGGGTTTTGCGAAGCTTGCCACGGGTTCATTAACCCGGGTCAGGCCCGCGTCACTCCCAACTTGCTAAGTGCACGGCCCGAAGCAGCCGTCGAGGATCCGGCCAGACAGGGCCGCATGCAGGCCACTCCCGCGTCGGGTCAAGTCCGGCCTGATCGACACGGCTTGGCGCTAGTCCCTGATGGCCTCGAGGTCCGGCGCTACCTCCATCGGCAGAGATTCGTCCGCAGCCCATTCCTGGAGTGAAGCAGCGTAGACGGCGACGTTCTTGTACCCCAGGCGGGTCATGACGAAGGCATTGGCCGATGCAGCAATACCGCCCCCGCAATAGGTTATCGAACGGGCATCCGGGTCTCCGCCGAAAATTTCTTCCAGCTCACCTTTCGGGCGGTAGCGCCCCGTGTCGTCAACGAGTGACCGCATCGGGACGTTCTTGGCACCGGGGATGTGGCCTGGCCGTGCGTACATCGCGATCTCGCCGCGGTACTGCGCCCTGGGCAGCGCATCGACGATGTTGACCGAGTCATCACCAAGCGCGGCGAGCACCTCGTCCTTGTCGACGATAAGCTCCGGCCGGAGAGCAACCGTCAACAGTCCCGCCGGTCGGCTGACGGGTGCTGTCGACAGCGGGCGGCCCCGGTCCGTCCACGCAGCGAGTCCGCCGTCGAGCAACGCTGCCCGGTCGAACCCGATCCACCGCAGCATCCACCAGACCCTGGCGGCCCACGCGGACTCGCCCGCATCGTAAAGCACAACGCGAGAGTCGTCGCTTACACCTAGTGTGCTCATGGCGGCCGCGAACTTCTCAGGCGGCGGGACCGCAAACTGGAGCGGACTCTCGTCACCGGACAAGTCCCCCATGAGGTCGGCAAAGCCAGCGGTTGGAATGTGGCCTTCCTCGTATTTGTCTCGGCCGCTCATGACATAGAGCCCGCCTTTCCCGTCAGGTTGTACGAGAACAGAGCAGTCGAGAACCACCAGATCTGGGTCGTTCAGATTCTCAGCGAGCCAGTCGACCGTCACGAGCGAGTCCATTGCCTCGCTGTCTCCGACGACATCTTGTTCTTGTGATGTCGAGCAGGCTGCAACAAGCCCAAGGAACGCAACCAGCGCGAGTGATCTTCGGCACCAACCGGAAAGCAGCATCGGAGTCTCCTGGTATTGAGCCGCCAATTATCAGAGATACGGGTTCAGGTTCGCCCGGATCTGGGTGTCAACGTGTAGCCTCAGCGCTCCCCTCACAGACACCGGGCGAAAGCGCCGCAAGCCCCGGCAGGCATTTCGACCGGCACGGCGCCAGTGGCGGAAGTCAGCCCCGAGCATAGGCCATAACCTCCGGTCATGCCTGCTCCGGGTGAGAAACGCAAGCTCTCATGCAGTGTCACGACATCCAGACACGAAGATTACGCGGAGACCACGCCCGGCGGGTCGGTTGTGGGCCGCGAGCGGCCGTTCGCGTCTTCGGTCCTTGTCCCAGGCAGCTTCGGGCTCATTAAGCGGCCAGGAAGCGGCCGTCTGGGACGGGAAGCCACTGATGCATTCCGCTCGTCGACAGCGAGTCCCCGGTCAGACCCGGCCCCGAAAGCTGCCCTCGGACGGCGACTCGCTGACAAGGGCAAGAGGGCAGGAGTCTGCGGTCTCCCGGCGAGGTCTGCGGCCGATCACGAGGCCAGACGGTCAGGAATCCGGATCCGGCGCCTGCGTCGTCGACGCGTAGCATGGTACCAATCCAGCCGCTCGCCGCCGCTCAGGCGGGGATGCTTTTGCGGAGCGGTCTGGTTGCGGCCCTGGTCGCATTAGCGACACTCAGGACACCCGCCTCGGCGGTGCGCGAGATTTCGGCGGTGTGGCCGGTAACACCCGGAAGGCCCCGGTTCCGCGCGCCACTGGCGCCCCGAGCGAAGCGCGGGAGACTGCCATGCTGTCCCTTCAGAATGATCAGACCCGGACGTCGCGCATCAGATCGCCCGGGCCGCGACTATGGCCGGGAAGCGCGTTACAGCGATGCGAGTTCTTCAGCCGAGAAGCCTGCTATGCCGAGCGATGAAGGGGTCCGCAACGCCGCGGCCCTGTAGTCTCGCGCCATCACAATCGACGCCAGTTGGATGATTGCGTCTATTCCGGGCGTCGTGGCGGCGACCTGCTGGCCCAGCAGTGACATGAACACCAGCCCGTAGCCGACATCCTCGTTGAGGTAGCGATGATCAAGCTGCGGCTGGGCGCGAATGCCCCGGAATCCGGGCGCGTTACGGTAGCCAGATCCATAGTTGGCCTCCAGCATGTACCCTTGGCGGACGCCCATCTCAGGATCGGGCAGTATCGGAATCCCCAGCTTTCTGCCGATCGCGATGCGCTCATTGTCGAGTGCCTCGATCAGGCGACCGACCGAATCGCTGACACCTTCTTCGTAGAACAGAAAGTCCCCACCTGTCGTCTCGATGCGTGCCGCGTTGCTCAAGGTCACCGCCGGATGAATGATCGGGTTCGCATTCTGCAGGCTGGTTTGCAGGGTGCTCTGTGCCGGCTCCATGCCAGGATAAACGTCAGCGATGAGTTCCAGGATATCGCCAGTGTGCGTGCCTGGCAGTGCTGCCAACAGGTTTCCCGCCTTGAGTTTGAGGAACACCCGGATCCTGCCCGGCTCCGTCAAACGCACGGCATAGTGAAGCGTGGAGGTCTCGGCGATCCGGATGGAGTCATCTTGCAGGGCCAGCCCGGCGGCGCGCTTGAAGGCCAAAGCGCCGCCACAGGAACTCGGGCTGACAACCACCGTCTGTCCGGCCCGAAGTTTGCCGGCCACGGCTTCGCCGAATGGCTCGGTACTGTATGCGGGGCCGACCACGTAGATCAGTTCAGCCCCGGACAACGCCTGGTCGATGTCGTGCCCCGAATAGGCGACGGGCCCGAAACCGGAGATGTAGCCCTCGGCGTTGATTCCACCCTGTTTCGCGATGGCCGCGACGTTGGCTGGAAATTGCTCGAAATCGAACAGGCGAACCTCGTGCCCGTTCGACGCGCAATCGAATGCTACAGCCGCGCCGCCAGCGCCGGCCCCCAGTACCGTGATTCGCATGACTACCTCTTCATCATTTCTGCCGGCACCACAAGATGACTGTATCGCAGACGGCCGGGAGCGGTCTGCAGCCGGGCCTCAACAGGCTACGCCGGGATGTACGCACCCAACTTGTCCCTGCGTGACGGGGCCGGGCCCACCTGCGTGCCGTTTCCGGTGGGTAGCGGACCATTGCCCACCGGCCGTCAGCCCTGACTGCGAGCCGGCGATGACGCAACAAGAAACCCGGCACCGGGCCGGGCTTCGTTCTGGAAGGCGTCCAGCGTTCGGGTTCTTTCGGTTCGCACCGCCGCCGACGAGGCCGGTGCAGAGGCCGGGAAGCGAAGCTGCCCGGTTCGGAGACTTCCGCCACGTCGGTCGCGATGAACTGTCCGTCCGGGAGCCTGCGCTGATCAGAAGTGCGGACCCGCTGAATCGCCGCAGCCTGGGTCCGGACACGTAAACTCACCGCCCCGAGAACCGCCGTCGGTCCTGAAGCGCCCCCCGGGAATGTATCGCCGGTAGGGCCGTTGAGCGACGGCGGTGGTGCCCGGTTTTACTGATATGGCAAGACCCGATCAGGGTCCGTGCACGGATTCATCGCGCCGGCTTGTACCAGATCGGTGACGTGTACGCGCGCTCCTGGGTGGTCATCGGCACCTCGTCCGGCAACTCGATCTGGAATCGTTGCGCCTCGTAGGCCGTCCAGCGAGGTGTCGGGATCTGGAGGACGCGGGCGTAATAGGTTGCCGGCAATGCCGGGTCGAAATCCGGGTCCTTCCAGACTGCGATCAGTTCCGGCGCGCCAATCGTGTTCGTCCAGGTCGCATTCGCGACATCGACCGTATTGCCGACCGGCGGCAACTTGCCGTCCGCACCGGGTTCGCGGCCATCCGACCACGCGACGTCATACACCTTTTCACGCGTCTCCCCGTTCGCGTCGACCCAGCCCTTGACGATCTGGATGCGGTCGAGATTGCCGCCCATTGGGTCCTTGAGGGCTGCCACGTAGAACGTGGGGCTTGCCCCGTCCGGGCCGGCCGGCAGGTCGGCGCCCATGGGGACGCCCTTGTCGTAGCCGACCCAGCCCGGCTCGCGGACGCCGGCGTCCTCCTGGGTGAAGTCCCAGCCGCCGAAAAACCAGACCGTCATGCGCGGCCCGGTCGACGCGTAAGTCTCGCGCCGCATCATCGCGTCCCAGATCGCCTCGCGGGTGTTCTCCACCGCCCAGACGGCCGTGTAACCGGAAGCGGCCTGCCGCCAGCCGAGGATTTCCCGGCCATCAAAGGACAGCACGACATGTTCCCACCGTGTCGGCGACGGCTCGACGCCTGAATGCTTGCCGAAGAAGTTCTCTTCCTCCACGGCACTCAGGGCCGTGTGCGCGTCGGTGCCGGCGGCCGCCCCGATCCGGAACGGGTTGGCGCCAATGTCCTGCTCCAGCCGGATACCGTTCTTCAGCGCTTCGCGATAGTACTCGTACTGAATCATGTCCGGTGTCTTGGGCGTGAGGTTCAGGTTCCCCTCGTCCCAGGTCTCGTAATCGGCGAACTCATCATCGGGCGAGAGTGACGGATGGGCCTCGCCATCGCCCTTGATCTGGGTGACCTCGTAGATCGGTTCGAAGCGCTGGCGGCGCGTCGCGTAGTCCGCATCAAGCGGCTCCTTCGTCGTGTAGGTCTCCAGCGCAAACATGAGCCCGTTCGAAAGGTTGCCGTTGTGCGGAATCGCCAGCACCGGAGTGCCGGTCATTTCCTCGAAATTCGCCATCCAGGCCCAGAGATCCTCCGGGTCGTAACTCTCGAAGGTAGTGAAGGGCAACACCTTGTCGGCCTCCGTCTTGCCGGCGCGATAGACGACGTTGCGGTGCATGTTGTTGCCCGGCCCCTCGTTCGGCGTCCATTCATAGCCGATGAATGCCGTGAACTGGCCCGGATCGTTGAAACTCTCTACGATCCCCGTGTATTCGTGCCATTTACTGCGGAAAAAGTCCTCGTCCTTGGCGGCATCCGGAAGGGTGTTGTTGCCCTGCGCCTGAATTGCCTCCATTGCGACCGGAGTCGCAGCCTCAACATCGTTGAGCTGCATGACTTCGCTCCACGCGGCCAGTGTTTCGTCGGCCTCTACAAGCGCCGGATCACCGGCGCGAAGCGCGGGCGGGAGTCCGAGCAGGTCGGAGTGATCTGTCATCACCAGCCAGTCCAGCGGGCGCGAAAGCCGGATCGGCACGCCGAAGGTGGTCTCTACCTGCTCGCCGCGCGCGAAGCGCATAGAATCTACCGGGCTCAGCGCGTTAACGAAACCCGCATCGAAGGACCAGCCGGAGTGCACGTGCTGGTCGCCCCACAGCGGCCTCGTCGGGAAAGAACGGTTGGCATAGGGCGAAAAGCTGCGCGGGCCGAGCCGCTTCGTCTCGCGAATGGCCGCCGGGTCGATTACGACCCCAAAACTTTGCGCGGTCTCGGTGGAATGTTCAGCCTCCTGGGAAAACGCCGTCGACAGACCGACGCCTGCCAATGAAACTGTCGCGATGCTCGTTACAAACCATGTCCTGATCATAATCTTCCACTCGAGTCGTTTATGTGCGAACACTCGTATGATAACGAGCCCGGCATTGATGCCCGAATATTAGCAAGTGAATATCACAAGTGAATAATAGATGGGGAGCGGAACCGGGCAAGCGGAACCGAAGAACCGGGCACCGGTGTTAACTTTTTGACTTTTTCGACCGCTCCGCTGCTGGATGAGCGCCGTCCGGGCGCGCGGCAAGTTATGATGCGGTCCCCGGCAACGTTCCTGGCCGGCATCTTCCACACCCCGACGCCCAAGGTGCCTCCATGCAACGGCCCGCTCAGTTCATTCTCGCCATCGCCATCGCGATCGGGCTGGCCGCTTGCGCCCGTCAGACACCGCCGCCGCCGACGGTGTCGATCCCGGCGAAGCCGGTGAGCTTTCTCGCGGACGTCAAACCCGTGCTGGACCAGCGCTGTGTCGTCTGCCACTCCTGCTACAACGCCGCCTGCCAGCTCAAGCTGAGCTCCTTCGAGGGCGTCGACCGCGGTGGCAGCAAGGACGCGGTCTATTCCTCGACCCGGCTGACCGACCAGGCGCCGACGCGGCTGTTCGTCGACGCCACCACCACCGCGGGCTGGCGGAAGAAGGGCTTTCACAGCGTCACGCAGCCCACCGGCGGAGGTGCCGAGGACCAGTCCGTCATGGCTTACCTCCTCGACGCGAAGCGTCTCGACCCGATCCCGGAGGGTCGCTATCAGGCGGAGGCCGACGACTTGAGCTGCGCCGCAGACACCGGGGAGATCAGAGGTTTTCTGGCCGACCACCCGGGCCGCGGCATGCCTTTCGGCTTCCCGGCCTTACCCGAGGAAGACTATCGGACGCTGATGATCTGGCTCGAACAGGGTGCGCCTGGGCCGGACGCGGCCGAGCAGGCCGCGTTGACGACGCCGAGTCCCGCGGCGGCACGCCGGATCGAGACCTGGGAGACCTTCCTCAACCGGGACGACCCCAAACACGCCATGACGGCGCGCTATCTCTACGAGCACTTCTTCCTCGCCAGCCTGCGTTTCCCCGACGCGGACGACCGGGAGTTCTTCCGTCTCGTGCGCTCCACCACGCCGCCGGGGCAACCCGTCTCGATCATCGCGACCGTCCGCCCCTACGACGACCCCGGCGTCGAAACCTTTTACTACCGCTTCGAGAAGATCCACTCGACCATCGTGCTCAAGACCCTCATGGTGGTCGACTTCGACGAGCAACGGCTGCGCCGCTACCGCGAGCTCTTCATCGACACACCGTGGCTCGAGGAGCCGCGACGCATGGAATACGGCGATCGCGAGAGCGCCAACCCCTTCCTGATCTACGCCCAGATTCCGCCGCGAGTCCGTTACCAGTTTCTCC
>JARRON010000060.1:0-9999 GCA_037383845.1 Gammaproteobacteria bacterium | reverse complement strand
CGGCAGCAGCCCTGCCTACCTGGCCGGGCAGACACAGAATTTCGTCGCAGCCGCGCAGCAGCGGCCCGAGATAGCCAGTATCGGGTCGCTGTACCGCGCCAGCGTCCCGCAGGTGTCCGTCGACATCGACTCTGCCCAGGCACTCAAGATGGGCGTGTCGCTGTCCGACATCAACACGTCGATCGGCGCGTTCCTGGGCGGCGCCTACGTCAACGACTTCAATCGCTTCGGCCGGCTGTACAAGGTCTATGTCCAGGCTGAACCGGAGTACCGGGACAGCGTGGACGGCATCGACAGCTTCTATGTGCGCAATGCCGACGGCAACATGGTGCCCCTGTCCACCCTGGTCAGCGTGTCGCGCACCCAGGGTGCGGAATTCACCAACCGCTTCAACCTGTTCAGGGCCGCGGAGGTCACCGGCCAGCCAGCGGCCGGCTACAGTTCAGCCCAGGCGCTGGATGCACTGGAGGAAATCGCGGCGGAGGTGCTGCCGGGCGACATGGGATATGCCTGGGCGAACATGTCATACCAGGAAAAGGCCGCCGAAGGCACCGGCGGCGTGGTGTTCGTGATGGCACTGGTGTTCGTGTTCCTGATTCTCGCGGCCCAGTACGAGAGCTGGACGCTGCCGCTGAGCGTGATGCTGGGAACGCCCATCGCGGTGTTCGGCGCCATCGGCGGCCTCTGGATCGCCAGGCTGTTCAGCGAAAGCTACGTGAACAACGTGTTCGCCCAGATCGGGCTCGTGATGCTCGTGGGAATGGCGGCCAAGAACGCCATCCTGATCGTAGAGTTCGCGAACCAGGAAATGCAGCAGGGCAAGGAAGCCGTCCAGGCAGCTATGGATGCCGCCCGCTCCAGGTTCCGGCCGATCCTCATGACGGCGTTTTCCTTCATCCTGGGCGTGCTGCCGCTGCTGGTGGCCAGCGGGGCCGGCGCGGAAGCCCGGAAAGTGATGGGGATGACGGTGTTCAGCGGCATGCTCGTGGCCACCCTCATCGGCGTGCTCGTCGTCCCCGCGTTATTCGTCTTCGTGGAGCGCCACGTCAGCCGCCGCAGCCCCGCCGCGGGAGCGGAACCCTAGGATGCGGGCGAGGTTTCTGTGCGTGGCCCTCGGCCTGCTGGCGGGCGGCTGTACTCTCGGCCCGGACTACGAGCGGCCGCCACTGGAGACACCGGCCACCTACGTGCAGCCCGTCCAGGAGGGAGAAAGCTTCGCCAACATCCCCTGGTGGGAGCTCTTCGGCGATCCGGCCCTTCAGTCGCTGATACGCACGGCCCTCGAGGAGAACAAGGATCTCGGGATCGCTGCCGCCCGGATCGAGGAATTCCGCGCGCTCCTGGGCGTCACCCGGGCCGACCAGTTCCCGACCCTGGATGTCGCCGGGTCGGCCACCCGGGGGCGGCCCAGCAGGAACAGTTTCCCCGGCAGCCTGAACGACGACATATCGGAGAACTACCGCCTCAGCGCGGACGTGTTTTTCGAGGTGGACCTCTTCGGTCGCCTGCGCCGGTCGACGGAAGCCGCCCGGGCCGAGCTGCTGGCCACCGAGGAGGACCGCCGGAGCCTGACCATCAGTCTGGTTTCCAGCGTGGCCAGCTCCTACATGCTGCTGCGGGACCTGGATGCCCGGCTGGCCATCGCCAGGCGAACCGTGGCCACGCGCCAGAGCAGCCTGGACATCATCCGTGCCCGCTTCGACAAGGGCACGGTACCCCTGCTGGACGTCAACCAGGCCGAGATCGAGCTCGCCGGGGCGGAGGCCGCGGTCGCTGCGGCGGAGCGCGGTGTGGCCCAGACGGAGAACGCCTTGAGCGTTCTGCTGGGCCGAAATCCCTCCGCCATTCCCCGGGGTATGCCGCTCAGGGCCCAGTCCCTTCCACCGGAAGTGCCCGCCGGCCTGCCCTCCGAACTCCTGCAGCGGCGGCCGGACGTTCTGTCCGCGGAAGCGCGGCTGGCGGCCCAGACCGCCCGCATCGGCATCGCGGAGGCCCTCCGCTGGCCTTCCCTGTCGCTCACCGGATCACTGGGCCTGGAAAGCGCCGAGTTGTCGGACCTGACCTCGGGAGACTCAGACTTCTGGAATGTCGGCGCCGGCCTCCTGGCACCGGTGTTCAATGCCGGCCGCAATGCCAGCCGCGTGGAAGCGGAAGAGGCCCGGACCCGTCAGGCGCTGCTGACCTACGAGCAAGCCGTTCAGCGGGCCTTCCTGGAGGTCGAGGACGCGCTGGTCGCGGTGCGGACGTACCGGGCCGAGCATGCCGCCCTGCAGCGCCAGGTCGCCGCTGCCCGGAGTGCCGCAGAGCTGGCCCGCGCCCGGTACGACGGCGGCGTGACAAGCTACCTGGAAGTGCTCGACACCGAGCGCTCGCTGTTCAGCGCGGAACTGTCAGAGTCGGAAACCCTCGGGCAGTACTACGGCGCCATCATTCAGCTCTACAAGGCCCTGGGAGGCGGATGGGAATCCCCGCCGTGAGCGGCAGCCAGCCGGCAAGGGATGCTTGTCCGTGAATAAACAGCTGCTTATAAGCGTTACTTAATCTGACTCGTGCAGACTATCGCCGCGTATCGCGTCGAGGGTGCGGTGTCGGTACTGCAACCGCCGGGGCCTGCTCCGCGAAGAAAATGTGCGCCGGGACCTAGTTTTCCGGCAGGTAGTAGAAGACCGTCAGGACAACGCCAGACCACATGATGGCCTGGGACAACCATCGCCACCGACTTTGCCTGATGAGGCCGATGAAACTGGTGGCGCATATGATTGTCATAGCGGTGAAGATGGCGGTACTGGCGATCAGCGGCCTGAATTCAGCCTCCAGCCTGGGATGTTCTCCGGCGAGGAGAAAGTAGATCAGCAGGACGACGGACAGGCCGGCGGTGATGGAAGCGGCGGTACCGAGCAGGATGCCCGTGACGACGGTAAGCGGTTGCACCTGTTGATTCTCCCGGGGGCTCGCGCGCTTGATTGGCCTGCGAGACGCCTCTAGCCTAGGTCCGGGTGGCGCGGTGGAACGTCGCCGCCGGGTGGAAACGGAGTCGAGATGCATATTGTAAGAATGTCTGTGCTGTTTCGTGTAGCGGCCCTCGGGCTGGCACTGCTTGCCTCTGTCGCCCTGGCGGTGCCGGAGCCCGCCGAACCGGGATCTCTTGCGCCCACCGACCGGCACGGCAAGGTCAGCCGGCTGGTCACGACGCTGTTCGAGCGTTCCCACTACAACCGCTCCCCCATCGATGACGGCGTGTCCGCCCGCGTCTTCGATACCTACCTGGACACCATCGACGGGGGTCGGCAGTACTTCCTGGCCTCCGACATCGAGGAATTCCAGGGCTGGCGCTACGAGCTCGACGACGCCCTCAAGCGGGGACACCTGAATCCCGTGTTCGAGATATACGCCCGGTACGTGGACCGTGCCCGTGAGCGCATGCAGTTCGCCATCGCCCAGCTGGATGAAGAGCCGGATTTCACCATCGACGAAGAATACGTCTTCGACCGCGAGGACCTGCCCTGGCCTGCCACCCAAGCGGAAATGGACGACCTGTGGCGCAAGCGGGTCAAGAACGACGCGGTCGCACTGATGCTCACCGACAAGGACTGGGCAGAGACCCGCGAGATCCTGGGCAAGCGTTACAACCAGGTCCTGAACCGTCTCGACCAGGTCAAGAGTGATGACGTGTTCGAGGCCTTCATGAACGCGTTCTCGCACACTCTGGATCCTCACAGCAGCTACTTCTCGCCCCGGAACTCCGAGGAGTACCGGATCCGGATGAGCCTCAACTACGACGGCATCGGCGCCTCGCTCCAGATGCAGGACGAGTACGTGACCGTGATGGGCGTCATCGAGGGCGGTCCCGCGGCCATCGACGGCACCCTCAAGCCCAAGGACCGGATTGTGGCCGTCGCCCAGGGGGAAGACGGGGAAATGGTGGATGTGGTCGGCTGGCGGCTGGACGACGTCGTCGACATGATCCGCGGTCCCGGCGGCTCCACGGTCCGGCTGCAGATCCTTCCGGCGGGCGCAGCGCCCGGATCCGGGGACAAGGTCCTCAGCCTGGTGCGGGACAAGGTGAAGCTGGAAGCCCAGGCGGCCAAGAAGGACGTGATCGAGATCGAGCGGGGCGACGAGACCCGCCGGATCGGCATTATCGAAGTGCCCTCGTTCTATCAGGACTACAACGCCCGGGCTGCGGGAGACGACGACTACGTCAGCACCACGGCCGACGTCCGGCGCCTGACCCGGGAGCTGATGGATGAAGGCATCGACGGTCTGGTCATCGATCTGCGCAACAACGGCGGGGGACACCTCTCCGAGGCCACGGCCATGACCGGGCTGTTCATCGACAAGGGCCCCGTCGTCCAGCTGCGCGACACTCGCGGATCGGTGGAGGTCCTCGACGACCCGGTGCCTGAGGTGGTCTATGACGGCCCCCTGGCGGTGCTGGTGAACCGCTTCAGTGCCTCGGCCTCCGAGATCTTCGCCGCCGCGATCCAGGACTACGACCGGGGCCTCGTGATCGGCCAGCAGACCTACGGCAAGGGCACGGTGCAGAACCTGTATCCGCTGGACCGCTACGCCCCGGGGGACGACCCCCGCTTCGGCCAGCTGACGCTGACGGTGGGCAAGTATTACAGGGTCACCGGAGGCAGCACGCAGCACCGGGGCGTGGTCCCCGACATCCTGATGCCCTCCCCCGTGCATGCCGAGCTGGTCGGCGAGAGCACGCAGGAGTCCGCCCTTCCCTGGGACCAGATCTCGCCGACCAGCTTCGACGGCGAAGGTTCGGTGGGCGGCGCCATCGACTACCTGACGGACTCCCATGAGCGTCGTGTCAACGTGGATCCCGACCTGCGCTACCTCATCCAGGACATCGAGGCGAGGGACGCGGTGATGGAACGCAAGGCCGTCTCGCTCAATCTCGAGAAGCGCCGCGAGGAAAACGAGCGGATGGACGTGGAACGGCTTGCCAGGGAGAACGCCCGGCGGGAAGCCAAGGGACTGGAACCCCTGGAAAGCCTGGAGGCGCTCGACGAAGCGGAGTCTCCCGACGTAGTGCTGGAGGAAGCGGCCGAGATTGTTGCCGACCTGTCCGCACAGGCCCCGGGAGCCCTGACCGCCAGCTCCGGCAGCGCCGAATCTCCCTGACGGGTCTATGAGCCACGCGGCTGACGGGCTTGCTCCTCGGCTGCTTAGTGTTATACTTCACTACAACACTACTGTAGTGATGCGATACCGCCCGGGAGGCTGTCGTGGCTATCAACCGAACGCTTGCGCTGATCGCTCTCGTCTCCGCGTCTGCCGCGCTGGCCGGGTGCGGCCGCGGTGAGGCCAGCGAGGCCGCCACCGAGCCGCCGCGGGAAATCCCGGTGGTCGTGGCGCCGGTGACGGTCGCAGACGCCGCGGCCCGCCACTCCGGCACCACCCACCTTGAAGCCGACGAGGAAGCCGGGGTCCCGGCCCGTGTCGGCGGCGAGGTGACCCGGATCCTGGTGGACGAAGGCCAGTTCGTCGAGGCAGGAGAGGTCCTGGCCACTCTCGACGGCGAGCGCCTGCGGCTGGAGATGGAGCGGTCGAAGGCTGCCCTGGACAAGCTGCGGGCCACCTACCGTCGAAACGTCGCCCTTCACGAGCGTGGCCTGGTGGCCGAGGGCGCGTTCGAGAACCTGCGGTTCGAGATGGACGCCCTGGAGGCCGCCTATCAGCTCGCCCGGCTGGAGTACGACTACACCCGGGTGCGCGCGCCCATCGCCGGCGTCGTGTCGGGGCGGGAAATTACCGTGGGCAGCTCCGTACAGGCCGGCCAGGTCCTTTTCCGGGTCACCAACCTGGACAGCCTCGTGGCCTATGTCCATGTCCCCCAGCGCGCCCTGCACCGGTTCGAGGCGGGCCAGGCAGCGCGGCTGAGCATGGCCGCATGGCCCGCCGAGGACTTCCCCGCCACCGTGACCCGGGTCAGCCCGACCATCGAGCCGGACACCGGGACGTTCCGGGTGACCCTGGCGGTGCCGTCCGGGGAAGGCCGCCTGCGGCCGGGCATGTCCGGTAAGCTGGACATCGTGTACGAGATTCACAGGGATACGCTTATGGTGCCGGAAGACGCCCTGCTGGCCGAGGACGCGGAAGCGGCGGTATTCGTCGTCGACGGCGGCATCGCCCACCGGCGCACGGTGGCCACCGGGATCACGTCGGACGGCCGCATAGAGATTCTTTCCGGCCTGTCCGCCGGCGAGTCCGTGGTGGTGGTGGGCCAGGGGGGCCTGCGGGATGGCGCCGCGGTCGACTCCAGGGCCGCGGTCCAGGAGATCTGAATGCTGCGCAGCGAATCCACGCGCCCCGCCGCCGCCCGGGCCGCCCTCCTCCTTGCCCTGCTGCTGGGGATCGCGGGATGCCGCGGCGGCGACGGCCGCCCCGGCAAGGGGGACGCCGCGGACGAGGAAGGGACGCCAGCGGTCCCCGTCGAGGTCGCGCCGGTCCGGCACGGCGACGTCTACGCCGTGTACTCGGGCACCGCGTCCCTGGAAACCGATGCGGACGCCGTGGTGGTGGCCAAGGTGGGTGGCGAGGTCCGGGAGATCATGGTGGAAGAAGGCGACCAGGTGGAGGCCAACCAGATCCTGGCCCGCCTGGACGGCGACCGGCTCCGCCTGGAAATGGAGCGGGCTCGCGCCAATCTCCGCAAGCTCAAGCAGGAATACGACCGTAACGTGGAGCTGCACGAGCGCGGCCTGGTCAGTGCCGGCGCCTTCGAGGACATCAAGTACGAGCTGGAAGCCCTGCGGGCCGCCTATGAGCTTGCGCAGCTGGAGTACGGCTACACGCAGATCCGGGCGCCCATCGAGGGCGTCATCGCCGATCGTTTCATCAAGCTCGGCAATACCATCTCCGCCAACGACCCGGTCTTCCACGTCACGGACATGGATCCGCTGCTGGCCTATGTCTACGTTCCCGAGCGGGAGTTCCGGCGGCTCACGCCGGGCCAGCCGGCGGAGCTGGTGGTGGACGCTATCCCCGGACAGACGTTCGCCGCACGGATACAGCGCATCAGCCCGGTGGTGGATCCCGACACGGGTACTTTCAAGGTCACCATGGAAGTGCCGGACCCGGACAGTCGGCTGAAGCCGGGCATGTTCGGCCGGTTCAATATCGTCTGGGATGCCCGGGAGGACACGCTGCTGGTACCCCGGGTGGCCGTCATCGATGACGAGACGGAACAGGCGGTGTTCGTTCTGGACGGCGACACCGTTCGCCGCGCGGAGGTCACGCTGGGCTACCCCAAGGGCGAGATGATCGAGGTGATCGAGGGACTGTCCGGGGACGAGCAGGTGGTGGTCATCGGCCAGGCCGGCCTGAAGGACGGGGCCCGGGTAGAGGTTGTCCGCCGGGAGCCGGCGCCGGACGCAGACCTGCCGGCCGCCGCCGGCACAGGCGCCTGATCCCGCGGTCGCATCGCTGATGAAACTCATCGACCTGGCCACGGAGCGACGCATCACCATCGTGATGTTCACGGTGGCGGTGGTGCTGTTCGGTTTCGTGTCTCTTTCCCGGCTGAAGGTCAACCTCCTCCCGGATCTGTCCTATCCGACGCTGACGGTGCGCACCGAGCTCTCCGGCGCCGCGCCGCTGGAAGTGGAGAACCTGCTCACCAAGCCCATCGAGGAGTCGGTGGGGGTCATCAAGAACGTGCGCCAGGTCCGCTCGGTGTCCCGTGCCGGCCAGTCCGACGTGACACTGGAATTCCTCTGGGGCACGGACATGGACGTGGCCGGCGTTGAGGTCCGGGAGAAGCTGGACATCCTGGAGCTGCCGCTGGAGGCCAGCCGGCCTCTCCTGCTGCGTTTCGATCCCGCCAGCGAGCCCATCCAGCGACTGGCGTTCATGGATACCGGGGCCACGGGACCTGCAGACGACCCCGTGCGTCTGCGTACGCTTCGCCGCTTCGCCGAGGACCAGCTCAAGAACGACCTGGAATCCGTGGAGGGCACCGCGGCGGTCAAGGTCAGCGGCGGGCTGGAGGACGAGATCCAGATCCTGGTGGACCAGGAGAAGATCGCCCAGCTGGGCATTTCCATCCAGACCGTGGCGGGCCGGCTGCGGGCCGAGAACGTCAACCTCTCCGGCGGCCGGCTGGAACAGGGCAGCCAGCGCTTCCTGGTGCGGACCATCAACGAGTTCCAGACCGTCGGCGAGATCGCCGACGCCATCGTGGCGACCCCCGGCGGCCGGCCCGTCTACCTGCGGGACGTGGCCCAGGTCAGCCGGGGATTCAAGGAACGGGAAGCGATTACCCGGGTCAACGGCCGCGAGAGCGTGGAACTGGCCGTCTACAAGGAGGGTGACGCCAACACCGTGCAGGTGGCCTCCCGGATCAACGAGCGCGTCGAGGCGCTGCAGGAGAACCTGCCTGGCGGCACCGAGCTCACGGTCGTCTACGACCAGTCCCGGTTCATTTCCGACGCCATCTCACAGGTCCGGTCGGCAGCCATCGTCGGCGGCATCCTCGCCGTCCTGGTGCTCTACGCCTTCCTCCGGGACGCCCGGGCCACCTTCATCATCGGCGTGGCCATCCCGGTCTCGGTGATCGGAACGTTCCTGCTGATGTACGCCTCGGACGTGTCCCTCAACATCATGTCCCTGGGCGGCATCGCCCTCGCGGTCGGGATGCTGGTGGATAACAGCATCGTCGTCCTGGAGAACATCGTCCGTAAGAAGGAAAGCGGCGCCGGGGTCGTGGAAGCCGCCCGGCAGGGCACCGGCGAGGTCGCCGGCGCCGTCACCGCCTCGACCCTGACCACCATCGCCGTGTTCTTCCCCATGGTGTTCGTCACGGGTATCGCGGGACAGCTGTTCCGGGACCAGGCCCTGGGGCCCCGCCGCGCTTCGCGGACAGCACCGACCCGAGGCCGCCGGGCCGCTTTACCCGCGCCGTAGGCTGGCTGCTCCGCATGCTCGGGGCTGTCGTCCGCGGCCTCTCCTGGCTGGCCGGCAAGGCCATGCAGCCCCTGGTCTGGGCCTTCCAGGGGCTCTACCGGATGCTGGACCGGATGTACACGCCTCTGCTGCGGCGCAGCCTGTACCGGCGCTGGCTGGTGCTGGTGCTCGCCGCCGGCACCTTCGCAGGGGCGCTCTTCCTGCTTCCACGTCTGGGCTACGAGCTCATTCCCCAGCTGTCCCAGGGCGAATTCGTGGTCGAGGTCCGTCTGCCGCCGGGGGCGCCCCTGGCGCAGACCGACGCGGTGATCCTCCGCGTCCAGGAGGCCGCGGAAACCCTGGACGGCGTCGCCCTCACCTACTCGGTGGCAGGCACCGGCAACCGGCTGGACGCCAGCCCCGTGGACGCCGGCGAGCACACGGGGCAGCTCAACGTGAACCTGGGGGAACAGGCGACCCGGCTCGAGGAAGACCGGGCCATGGCCACCATGCGGCGCACCCTGGAGGAGGTCCCGGGGGTGGCGTACAAGTTCTCCCGCCCTGCCCTGTTCAGCTTCGCGCGCCCGCTCGAGGTGGAGATCGTGGGCTACGATCTGGACCGGCTCGCGGCGGTTGCGGAGCAGGTCCAGCGGGCCATGGAAGACTCGCCGCGCTTCGCCGACGTCAGGAGCACCGTGGAGGCGGGCAACCCGGAAATACAGATCATCTTCGACCACGAGCGTGCCGCCCGTCTCGGGCTGGTGGTGCGTGACATCGCCGACACGGTGGTGGCCAAGGTCCGCGGAGAGATCGCCACCCGCTACACCTGGCGGGACAAGAAGATCGACGTCCTGGTTCGCACCGTGGACACCCGGGACTCGTCCCTGACCGAGGTCGAGAACCTGATCGTAAACCCCGCCAGCGACCGCCCGGTGCCCCTGAAAGCCGTGGCGGAAGTGCGCACGGCCCTGGGCCCGGCGGAAATCCGCCGGGCCGATCAGGAGCGGGTGGCCATCATCTCGGCCAACATCGCATCCGGCGACCTGGCGGGAGCGGCCCAGACCGTCCGGGACATCCTGGCGGCTACGCCGATGCCGG
>JARRON010000059.1:0-9021 GCA_037383845.1 Gammaproteobacteria bacterium | reverse complement strand
TTCCCGGGCGCCGGACGGTGGTGGGCCAGATCCGGCCGGCCCCAAGAAGATGGGAAGCCCGTCGCCGCGGCACCGACCGGCAACACGGGTCCGCTGTGACAGCGCCCGTGCCGGGATCAGCGACCGGGCAACGTCATTGACCCCCGGCGTTGTCTTCGGATCGCCGCCGGCGCTCGCCCGGGCCTGCTGCAGGGCGCCGGATTGGAGCGGTGGGTGACCGTGTCCGCTGTACGGGGCGACGCGGGGCTCCTGTGCGACGGAGTGACTCCCGGACTCAAGGGGTTAGTAATTTCCCCGATGCAGCTCCGGAGGCGCGCCAAGGACAATGATTCGCAGGCAAAAGACTGCGCCGGTCAACGGGTTTACGTCCTCGACTTGAGAGCATTTCCGCGTTTTCCGATGGATCATGGGCCTTCCGTGGCGATGCCTGCGGCGAGGGCATGCGGGTCGGCGAGGGCGGCGGAAGTGGCCGGGTTTCAAGGCCTGCGGCGACGAACCGGGTGAAGCCGGAAGAGGACCGGCCAGTACGGCGAATGCCACATGAGCCGGTCGCGGGACAGTTTGGCAAGATGGCGAAGGGCCGGCGCCTTCCAGGTGCAAGGCCCGTTGAATTTCCACGGGACGCAATGACATGACCCTCTACAAGACACTGCTTACATCCCTGCTGCTGGGGCTGCTTGTTCTGCCGGCGTCCTGGGCCGCGGCGGCGGACGACGAAGAGCCGGGCTACAGCCGGCGCGGAGCAGACACCTGCCTCGGCTGCCACAAGCGCTGGAAGCCGCCCCTGCTGGGGATCTTCCAGACCAAGCACGGCAATCCCCACGACGACCGGGCACCTTTCGGGGAGCGCCAACTCCAGTGCGAGGCCTGTCACGGGCCGGGCGGGGCCCACACCGGCCGGGTGAAAAAAGGCGAAGAGCGCCCGGACATGATCAACTTCGGCCAGGATGCGGACACGCCCATCGCCGTGCAGAACGGCATGTGCCTGAACTGCCATGAGGGCCACGTTGGCGAGGCCTGGGCGGGCAGCGCCCACGACATGAATCAGCTGTCCTGCGCCGACTGCCACTCGAGCCACGCGCCGAAGGATCCGATGCTCGCGGAAGAGACCCAGGACGAGCGGTGCTATGCGTGCCACATCGACGCCAAGGCTGATTTCTACAAGCCTTACGCCCACCCCGTCCGGCAGGGCAAGCTGGCCTGCACGGACTGCCATTCGCCCCACGGCTCGACCAACGAAGCGATGCTGGTCCGCAATACGCTCAACGAGACCTGCTACGGCTGCCACGCGGAGAAGCGCGGTCCGCTGGTCTGGGAGCACGCGCCGGTTCAGGACGACTGCAGCAACTGCCATGATCCCCATGGCGCCGTTCACCCCGGCATGCTGACCCAGCGTCCGCCGCTGCTCTGCCAGTCCTGCCACAGCCCCGCGGGTCACCCCAGCGTGGCTCATACGCCGGGCGGCCTGCCTGAAGGGTCCGCATCGGCTTACCTGCTTTCCGGCAGCTGCCTGAACTGCCACCAGCAGGTGCACGGCTCCAATCACCCCTCGGGCAAGGCCCTGATGCGCTGAGGCCCGCAGGAGACCAATGATCATGAACACGAATCGCACCCTGAAGATCCTGGTTGCCACGCTGCTGGGGGCGACGTGGGTCCAGGCCCACGCGGCAGAGCCCGACTGGGAGAACTGGAACTGCAAGTTCTGCCCGTTTCCGGAGAGTGGCGTGGAAGGTGACGCCAGCGCCGCCGTCGAGAACATCTCCGACGACTCGGCCAGGTTCGGTGACTACACCGGGCTGAACGAGGAAGGGACGGAGCTCAACGCCGACGCGGAGCTCATGTACCGCGGCGAGGAAGGCTACGGCGCGTCGTTGCGCGGCGAGAACCTGGGCCTGGATTCCCGGGAACTGGAAGTGGAGGCCGGTCACCAGGGTACCTGGATGGTGGACTTCAGCTACGACGAACTGCCCAGGTACCTGGACGACACCACGCGTACCGTCTACTCGGGCGCGGGCAGCTCGAGCCTTAGCCTGCCCTCGGGATGGGTGAGGGCCGGGTCGACCTCCGGCATGTCCGCCCTTGGCACCAGTCTGCGTCCCCGCGACCTGGAGTATGACGTCACTACCCTGGGTCTCGGACTTGAGTTCGTGCAGTCCCAGCGGCTGCGCTATGAGGCCGACTGGACCCGCCAGACCAAGGAAGGCTTTTCCCAGACCTGGGGAAGCTTCCTCGGGGTCTCGGCGAGCCTCGCGGACCCGATCGATTACGAGACCGACCAGGTGGATGCGGCGGTGATCTATACCGGCGACGACTGGATGGTGAAGGGTGCCTACTATGGCTCCTTCTTCAGCAACAAGAACCTGGGTCTGCGGTGGGACAACGCGTTCACCGGACCGAACGCAGGGCGCATGGCCAGCGCGCCGGACAACAAGTTCAACCAGTTCCTGCTGTCGGGCAGCTTCGGTTTCGACTTCTGGGATACCGTGGTCAACGCCAGCTACGCCTCCGGCAAGATGGAGCAGGACGACGCGCTCCTGCCGTACACCATCAACCCCTCGATCAGCGCCCCGGCCCTGCCCCGGGCCAACTTCGCCGGAGAAGTGGACACGACCCACATCGACCTGCGGGTTGTCTCCCGGCCCACGGACCGGCTCCGCCTGGCGGCAGACTACAGGTTCGATGAGCGCGACAACCAGTCAAGCCGGGACACGTGGGACTACGTTCAGGCAGACGTGTTCCTGGCAGTGCCTGAGGAGAACCGGCTGTACGGCTACCAGGACACCGATTTTGGGCTGAGCGCCGATTATCGATTCGGCCGGATGATTCACGGCTACGCAGGCTGGGACCGCGAGACCGAAGAGCGGGACGAGCAGGACGTTTCGGAGACCGAGGAGGACACCTACTGGGCCAAGCTCAGGATCCGGCCATTCAGCAGCGTATCGGCAACCCTTAAAGCAGAAACCGCGGAGCGTGACGGTGACGGCTACCGGCCGCCCGTGGTGGGTCCCGGCCAGGCCCAGAACCCGCTGCTTCGCAAATACTATCTCGCCGACCGCGACCGGGATGCCTACGAGGCCCAGGTGCAGTACTCGGGCGAAAAGCTGAGCGTGTCGGCCAAGTACGTCAACGCCTCCGACGACTACACGGACAGCGTCGTGGGGCTGACGGGCACGGATTACGACCAGATCGCCGTGGACGGGAGCCTGCTGATCGGCAAGAGTCT
The DNA here is from genome assembly GCA_037383845.1 of Gammaproteobacteria bacterium. Classification (GTDB taxonomy): domain Bacteria; phylum Pseudomonadota; class Gammaproteobacteria; order Steroidobacterales; family XN24; genus JARRON01. The sequence continues at coordinate 5,798 of JARRON010000059.1, read as the reverse complement.
CGTGGCCTCGGCGTTCTACGCCCAGGAAAACTACGACTCTGACCTGGTCGGTGCGGGCAGCTTCAGCCCGCCCAACACGGCGCCACCGAACTGGAGGGCGCGTACCCGGGACGAGCAGGAACTCATCGGCCTGGCCCTGGACTGGCCGGGCCTGTTCGACGACAAGCTGGACCTTCGGCTCGATTACATCTACTCGGACACGACCGGCGACATCGCCGTGAGCAACTCCCTCGGAGGCGCCCTTGCCGCCTTCCCGACCCTGGAAGGCAAGCTCGAGAGCCTGGGCCTGGAGGGCACCTATCGCTTCAGCCCGCGGCTGGACATTCTCGTCGGCTGGCGTCACGAGACCTTCGACCAGAACGACTGGGCCATCGAAGGGGTCGGGCCGGACACCATTTCCAACGTGCTGACCTTCGGCGCCCGGCCCCAGGAATACGACGTTGACGTCATCACCCTGGCGTTCCAGTACAAGTTCGGCATCGAGGACGAGGAAGAAGACGACGAGTAGCGTTGTCCCCGGCCTGGCCACGCCACGGCAGAAAATGGGGTGCTTCGGCGCCCCTTTTTCGTGGACTCGAGGCGCCGCCGGACGGGACTCTTCCGGTCAGCAGGCAGGGGAGGGGACCGCGGCGGCATCCCGCGGACGGAATTTTCCGCAGGACCACGGGTCGGACAACACGGGAACCGGGGGAGTCCCGTGCCAGGTAGACACTCCCCTTCGCCCGGCGCCGGACCTGCGGTTGGCCGCTCTTGTGGCCCGTATGAGATACTTGCCGGACCGGAAACCCAGCCGATTAGAGAAGGGGCCCGAGTGCACGACCAGACTCCCCATAACACCACGCGAATAGAAGACCGGCGCGGACGTCCTCTGCGGGATCTCCGTATCTCGGTCATGGACCGCTGCAACTTTCGTTGTCCTTATTGCATGCCCGAATCCAAATACGGGCGGAACTTCCAGTTTCTCCATTCGGACGAACGCCTTTCCTTTGATGAGATCACCCGCCTGAGTCGCCTCTTCGTCGAGCGGGGCGTGGAGAAGATACGCCTGACCGGCGGCGAGCCCCTGCTACGGCCCAATCTGGCGGACCTGGTGGGCGAACTCAGCCTGATCGCCGGTGTGAGGGACCTTGCGCTGACAACCAATGGGGTGCTGCTGGGCCAGCATGCCGCGTCCCTCAAGGCCGCCGGCCTGGACCGCGTGACAGTCAGCCTGGACGCGCTGGACCCGGAGACGTTCCGCCGGATGAGCGGCGGGCGGGGCAATCCGGAACGGGTGCTGGAGGGCATAGAGGCGGCGGTGGAAGCCGGACTGGGACCGGTCAAGGTCAACGCCGTGGTCCAGCGGGGCAAGAACGAGTCCGCGGTCATGGACCTTCTGGAGCGGTTCCGTGGAACTCCGGTCGTCGTTCGTTTCATCGAATACATGGACGTGGGCACCCTGAACGGCTGGCGGGCCGGCGATCTGGTGCCTTCCGGCGAACTCGTGTCCCGGGTGGCGGAGCGCTGGCCCATTCGTCCGGCGGAGCCCCAGTACCGGGGCGAGGTGGCCCGGCGGTGGGTCTTCGAGGACGGCGCCGGCGAGCTCGGCTTTATCAGCTCGGTGACCCAGCCGTTCTGCGGTGACTGCACCCGTGCGCGTCTTTCCTCCGAGGGCAAGCTCTACACCTGCCTTTTCGCCACCCGTGGCGTCGATCTCCGCGCGGCCCTCCGGCAGGGCGCTGACGACGAATATATCGGAGCGGTCATTGACCGGACCTGGACGCGCCGGGCGGATCGCTACAGCGAGCTCAGAGCCCTGGACGAGCCCCACCGCTCCGAGCAACGTATCGAGATGTTCTACATCGGCGGCTAGGATGCTCACTCACCTGGACGAGGGCGGCCGTCCCCGGATGGTTGACGTGGGGGGCAAGGCGGTGACGCGGCGCACGGCCCGTGCCCGGGCGGTGGTCCGCTTCCCGCCGCAGGCAGCCCGCAAGTTTATTGCCGACGGTTTCGCCACCGCCAAGGGCCCGGTGTTCTCGACGGCCATCGTGGCCGGCGTGATGGCGACAAAGCGCACCCACGAACTGGTGCCGTTCTGTCATCCCCTGGCGCTGGAGGACTGCAGCATCACCATCGACATGGTGGGCGACGAGGCCGTCGTGGACTGTCGGGTGAGCCTCCACGCCCGCACCGGGGCTGAGATGGAAGCCCTGACCGGCTGCACCGTGGCGGCTCTGACTATCTACGACATGTGCAAGTCCCTGACCAAGGGGCTGGTGATCCGCGATGCGCGCCTGGTAGAAAAGACCGGCGGCAAGAGCGGCGACTGGAAGGCCGAGGAATGAACCTGACCGTTTCTTACTTTGCCTGGCTCCGTGAGCACGCCGGCGCTTCGGAGGAGACGCTGCAGTCAGCGGCGGTGACACCCGCGGAGCTGTGGCAGGAGCTGGAAGGGCGTTACGGCTTCGGGGCCGATTCAAGCCGGCTGCGGGTAGCCGTCAACGACGAGTTCGCTGCCTGGGACGCCACTCTCAGGGACGGCGACCATATTGTCTTTATTCCGCCGGTCTCGGGAGGCTGACGATGTTCCGTATCTCCAGTGAATCCATTGACGCTGCCGCGCTTCGCGATGAGCTCGCCGATGATTCGTGCGGCGGCTTCGTCGCCTTCGAGGGCTGGGTACGTAACCATCACGAGGGTCGCCGGGTGACCGGGCTGGAGTACGAGGCTTATGATGCCCTGGCGGTCTCCGAGGGGAAGAAAATCATTGCCGAGGCCCGCGAGAGGTTCGGTGCTTCCAGGGTGGCCTGCGTCCACCGGGTGGGGAGTCTGGGCCTGGGCGAGATGGCGGTATGGGTGGGCGCCTCGGCGCCGCACCGGGACGAGGCGTTCGCCGCGTGCCGCTATGTCATCGACGAGGTGAAGCTCCGGGTGCCCGTGTGGAAGAAGGAGCACTATGTCGAGGGTGACTCCGACTGGGTGAACTGCGCCCGGTGCGCGGAGGCGGGCCACCGCCATATCGCCGCCGAGGCAGACGATCGGCCAACGTCCCCCGCCACGGAGACTGCGCCTGGCGGGGGATCAGCGGCAGCCCAGGAGACGCCAGTCCGGCCGGGCGTCCGCCACGGCTGAAGCGATGCCAGCCGGGCGGCGCTGCGCCCTCAGTCAACGATGATGATGGGATCCAGGATTCCGCCGCCGACGACGATGACGTCGTACTTGTACTCGCCGCTCGCGCTTTCGCTGATGGTCCCGGACAGCTTGCCGTTCGAGGAGATGGGAAGCTCCCCGTCGAACGGTGAGCCGTTGTTGAAGGCGATCCTCAGGGGCAGGCCCACGAACTGCCACTCGATGGTGTCACCCGGGCAGACGCGCACCGTCGAGGCGTCCTGTCCGCCCATTTCAACGCCCTCCGGAACCTTCGCGTTATTGACCCGGACCTTGATGCGGTAGGTCTCAGGCTCCCCCGAGCAGGCCCCCTGGGCCAGAGCAGGCGTGCTCGCCCCGAGGGCGACGAGGGCGGCGATGGCGATCAGTGCTTTGCGTCGTGTTGTCATTGTTATCTCCTTTTCTCTTATGCCAGATCAGTTATCTGCGCTGCCGGCGTCGGCGGCCGGAGTCTCGGCGAGTTTCGCGAAACGGGGATCATCCCACAGAAGGGACAGTCCCGGGTCCAGCCCCAGCAGGCGTCTCTCGTAGTTCAGGGTCACGGCGCGCTCGACGGCTCGCAGGGCCAGCTCCTTCTCCCCCAGGTGGCTGTAGACCACCGCAGCATAATAATTCACTCCGAGGTCGTCCGGGGCTGCGAGCATGGCTTCCTGGATGCGTCGAAGGGCGGCATCGCGCCGGCCCAGCCTGGCGAGGGCGTGTGCCGTGACCGAAAGGGCCTCGGCGTCCACCGGGTTGACGCCCAGGGCCTCTTCGCCGAGTTCCAGTCCGCGCCGGTAGGCGGCTTCAGCCTCCGCCCGGAAACCCTCCTGGGCGAAATAGGCGTCCCCCAGGTTGACCCAGGTCCGGTAGTCCTCCGGGGCGAGGATCAGGGCCTGGGTATAGCGCTCGGCTGCCAGGTCCATGCGTCCGGCGAAGAAGTACACGGTGCCCGTGTTGAGGTAGGTCGTGCGGGTCGGACTGATCTCCAGGGAGCGGTCCCAGGCACTGGCCGCTTTTTCCCAGTCCCCCGCCATGTAGAAGGCCGCTGCCAGATTATTGTAGGCCTTCGGGCTTTCCACCATCCGGTTGGCGAATTCCTGGAAATAGTTCGCCGCTTCGGCGAACCGGCCCTGGTCGAAAAGCAGCTCTCCCATGGCCGAGAACCCGCCCCAGTAGCTGGGATCCAGCTGCATTGCCTTCCGGAAGCTGGCTTCTGCTTCCCCCGGTCTCCCGAGGCGAGCGAGGGCTTCTCCCCGTCCGACGTACGCCTGGACGAGGTTGGCGTTCCGGGTCATGGCCGCATCGAACTCTCCGACCGCGTCCGCGTACTGGCCGGCGTTATAGTACAGCCGGCCAAGCGCGACCCGGACCTGGGGCGATTCGTTGTCCCGGGTAAGAGCGCGGTGGCAGGCCCGCTCGGCCTCCTCGAAACTGTCCGTGCCGGACAGGTACTCGTAGCGGGCCAGGTGAGCCTCGCACAGGGCCGCGTAAGCGCGGGCGAAGTTGCCGTCCCGGCTGATCGCCTGGCGGAACAGCTGCTCCGCCTGGTCGGCGTTCTCCGCGCTGTTGGGCTGCCGCAGGACGCCCAGCCCCCGCAGATACAGGTCGTAGGCATCCATGTCGCTGGTGCCCCAGTCGGCCAGGATGTCGGCCTCGGCGCTTGAGATCACGACGCTCAGGGCCTGGGCGACGTTTCGCGCGATGTCCACCTGGATGGCGAAAACGTCGGCCAGTTCCCGGTCATAGCTCTCCGACCAGGACTGGAAGCCACTCTCCGTATCCACCAGGGTGGCCGTGACCCTCACCCGGGAGCCGTCCCGCCGGACACTGCCCCTGAGCAGCAGGTCGGCTCCCAGGCGGCGCCCGATCTCCGTGGGCGGCAGGTCGGCGTCGCCCACCTGGCGGACGGAACTCGGAGCGGTGACCCGGAAAGCGTTCAGCTGGACCAGGACGCTCTGGACTTCCTCAGTCAGGCCGTCGGCGAAATAGTCGCTTTCCGGCGCAGCGCTGAGGTTCGAGAAGGGCAGCACCGCCACCGCCGGTGCTTCTGGCTGCAGGCCGGGCAGGCCGGCCCGCCACAGGTAGGCGGCGGCAACGCCCAGGGCCAGCGCAATAGCGCCAGCCAGAGGCAGGAACGCGAGGAAAGGGACGCGGGTGCGTGGCTTGCCGTGACGGAAGATACCGTCGGACGTGAATTCATATCTCCAGGCCAGCAGCATCGTCACCGGGAAGCCAAGCCCCACCAGCGCGATAAGCACCGTCATGGTGTTCGCCGGCACGGGCAGACTGTCGAGCACTACGTCGCCCACCTGCAGGATGAGCCACGCAACCACGGCATAGGCGGCAGTGGTCCGGAATACCTTCCGGTCCTTCAGTTCACCCAGCAGGGAACGCCCGGACGTCGTCATGCCGCCGGCTGATCATCTGGCTGGGAGGGGACGGAGTTGCGTCGGGAGTCCTGGTCCGGAGTGGGGGCAAAGGGGAGGCGGGGCGGGCGCTGCGCCCGCCGTCGGCTGTGGATCTTGATCATGCTCCGTCGGCGCCCCCCGTGGCCGCCAGCTCTCCGGTAGCAATATGCCCCACGGGGCCACCGGGCAACAAGGGCGGGCGGTGCCGGCGCCCCGGCCCCTCGAAGCGGTTTCCAGCCCGGTTCTCCGTCCGCGGCC
>JARRON010000058.1:0-17958 GCA_037383845.1 Gammaproteobacteria bacterium | reverse complement strand
CCGGCGCAGCCGCTGACTTGATCGGCCGCGCTCAGATCGCGAACCGCTGGCGTACCGGGCTAGTCCTTGAGGATGAAGGTCACCTTCATCTTCACGCGGTACTCGTCGATGTTGCCTTCCTTGACGATGACTTCCTGGTCTTCGATCCAGGCGCTCTTGATTCCGTCCAGGGTCTTGTCGGCGCGCTTGATCCCGTTCTCGATGGCGTCCTTGAAACCCTTCTTGGACGAGGCGGAAATCTCGGTAACCCGTGCGATGGACATTCTGGTAACTCCTCCCGGCGGCGCCGGTTTTTGTGGCTTGTTGATACAAGTTGCGACTCCCAGTATAGACAGCTGCCGGACACCGTGACGGCGGCACTGGACTTTGCGGGGAAAGCCGGGCTAGGTTCAGGCGCTCTCATCCACCGGAGTCAGAATCAATGCGCAATTCACTGATCTGCAGGTTCCTGTCCATGCTGCTGGTGTTTTCCACGACCTCCGTGGCGATGGTCCAGACTGCCTCCGCCGCGGTCGTGGGGACCCGGGCCGTGATGATGGACAGTCAGCGGGCCGAGACACTGGCCCGGGTACAGGCGGGTCTGGACCGGGCCGACGTGCAGGCCCAGCTTGAGGCCCTGGGTGTCGATGCGGAGACCGCCAGGGCCAGGATCGCCGCCCTGACGGACGCGGAGCTTGCGATGCTGGACGGACGGCTGGCCGAGCTGCCGGCCGGCGCCGGTATCATCGAAGTCGTGGGTATCGTGTTCGTCGTGCTGCTGATCCTGGAACTGGTTGGGGTCACCAATATCTTCAACAGCTTCTAGAAAGCTCCCGTTCCTCGTACTTGCGAGCCTGCTGGCCGGCTGTGCCGGCCCGCGGGCTTCGCTGTCCGGGCTTTCGGCCTTCGGGCCGGAAGCCGGTCCGGTCGAGCTTGCCGGGGTTCCCTTCTACCCCCAGACGGAGCTGCAGTGCGGCCCGGCGGCGCTGGCTACCGTGCTGGGCGCAGCCGGTCGGCCGGCCACGCCGGCCGAGCTCGCCGGGGAGGTTTACGTGCCGGGCCTGGAAGGCAGCCTCCAGCTGGAACTGGTGGCGGCCGCCCGGGCCCGGGGTCTCTTGCCCTACGTGGTCGAGCCCTCCGCCGGGGCCCTGTTCGCGGAGCTCGCTGCCGGGCGCCCGGTGCTGGTGCTGCAGAATCTCAGGCTGGCAAGCTGGCCTGCGTGGCACTACGCGGTGCTGGTCGGCGCAGACCCGGCGACCGACACCGTCATCCTGCGCTCCGGCACCGACCGGCGGCTGACCATGTCCCTGCGGGCGTTCCTGCAGACCTGGGAGCGGGCGGAACGCTGGGCGATGGTGCTGCTGGAGCCGGGGGAGCTGCCTGCCTCACCGGACCCGGAGCGCTACAGGCAGGCGGTGCTGGGCCTGGAGGAAAGCGGCCGGCACGTGGCCGCCGCAGCGGCCTGGGAGGCCGCCCTGGTCCGCTGGCCCGGTGACGCGGTGGCCATGTTCGGCGCCGCCACCAACCGCTACCTTGCCGGCGACCTGGCCGGCGCCCGGCGGGGGTACGAGACCCTCCTGGCCGAACGTCCCGACCATGCCGCAGCCATGAACAACCTCGCCGGCGTTTATTCGGACCTGGGCTGTTACGGGGCCGCCCGTGCGCTGGCCCGCCGGGCAATTGACGTCTCCGGCCAGGACGATCCCGTGGGACAGGCGGCAAGGGACACCCTGTCGGGTCTGCCGCCGGAGGGCGACGATGCCAGCTGTCCGCTCGCGCCGGTCGGGCGCTGACGCCGCATCCTGCAACCCTGTCCGGGCCGCCGAATCTCGGATAACCGAAGGCCCCCGGAAGGCCCGTGGCTCCTATACTCCGGGCATCCGTCCGGGCCCGCCGCCAGTGTCCTGCACCGCCGTGCATGAGTGGAGTTCTCCGCCGCGCCATCGCCTTTCCCGCCCCGCGGGAGCGGCTGAGCCGAGTGCGGCGCCCGGCCCCCTCCCGCGCCTCCAAGGAAACGTCCTATGAACAGCCAACGTGATGCGGACCTGTTGCGGGCACCCAGGGCCGACGAGTCCCTGAAAATCACGGAACGCGGCCAGCAGCTCATCCGCGATCCGATACTGAACAAGGGGTCTGCCTTCACCGACCAGGAGCGAAGGCAGCTCGGCCTGGACGGGCTTCTGCCGGCCCGCGTCAACCAGATGTCCCAGCAGCAGAAGCGGGTCCGCAAGGCGCTGGCCCGGCTGACGGAGCCGCTCAACCGCTACATCGAGCTGGCGGCCCTGGCCGGCCGCAACGAGCAGCTCTTCTACCGCGTGCTGGTGGACGACCTGGAGACCCTGATGCCCATCGTTTACACGCCCACCGTGGGCCTGGCGACCCGTCGCTTCAGTCACCTGTTCCGGGGCGGCCGGGGGGTCTGGATCACGCCCGCCCACCGGGGCCGGATCGCCGAGGTGCTGGCGTCCGCCACCCAGGGACGGCCCGTCAAGCTCATCGTCGCCACCGACAACGAGTCCATCCTGGGCATCGGCGACCAGGGGGCCGGTGGCATCGCCATCTCGGCCGGCAAGCTGGCCCTTTACTGCGCCGCCGGCGGCATCTACCCGGCGTATACCCTTCCGGTCAGCCTGGACGTGGGCACCAACAACGTGCAGCTGTTGGAGGACGAGCTGTACGTCGGCTGGCAGGAGCGCAGACTTCGCGGCGAGGCCTACGACAGCCTCATCGAGGAGTTCGTCGAAGCCGTGAAGTCCGTATTTCCCGGCGCCCTGCTGCAGTGGGAAGACTTCCGCAAGGACAACGCCGCCCGGCTTCTGAAGCGCTACCGGGACCGGCTGCCGTCTTTCAACGACGACATCCAGGGCACCGGCGCGGTGGTCCTGGCAGGCGTGCTGGCGGCCATGCGTCGCACGGAATCCGACCTGGGGCAGCAGCGAGTGGTGGTGCTTGGCGCAGGCGCCGCGGGGCTGGGCATTGCCCAGCAGCTGGACGTGGCGATCCGCAACGCCGGCGGGCCGAAGCACGCCATCGCGGTGCTGGACAGCCGCGGCCTGCTGGTGGAGAACAATGTCCACGACGCCTACAAGGCGGAACTGGCGTGGCCCGAGGCCCGGGCCGCGGAGTTCGACCTGTCCGGGGAAGAGGGGCTGAAGGCCGTGGTCGAAAAGTTCCAGCCCACGGTGCTCATCGGCGCCTCCGGCCAGGCCGGCGTTTTCACCGAGGGCGTGGTGCGCGCCATGGCCTCAGCCTGCGAGCGCCCCCTGATCATGCCCCTGTCCAATCCCACGGACCAGGCGGAAGGTCGTCCCGAGGAGATCCTGCGCTGGTCCGACGGCCGCGCCCAGGTGGCCACCGGCAGCCCCTTCGCCGACGTGGAACTCGACGGCAAGACCTACCGCATCGGCCAGGGCAACAACGTCTTCATCTTCCCCGGGCTGGGCCTGGGCGCCCTGCTGTCCCGGGCGTCGGTCGTCACCGACGGCATGATCGCGGCGGCGGCCAACGCCCTGGCCGAAGCCATCCGCGCGGAGTCCCTGGAGGAGGGCAGGCTCTATCCCCGTGTGTCCCGGCTCAGGGAATGCTCCGGCCGGGTGGCGGTGGCGGTGATGCAGGCGGCTTCGGAGGAAGGCGTGGGCGACAAGCTGGACCCCGAGGAGACCACCCGCCGCCTGAACGCGGCCCGCTGGGATCCGGCCTACCCGCCGTATCAGGCGGCCTGAGTGCTGCTCGGCGGGCGCGCCCGGGCCAGCACAGGTGCTCTCAGCCGGCTGGCGCGGCGACCTGTCCGTAGCGGCCCGCCGGGCCCTGCACGCGGAGGCGGCACCTGCGCCCCGGAGTAAGGAACCCGCGCTTTACGGTGTGGCCACGTCCAGCTTCACGTAGACCAGGTTCTCGTCTGCGCGCTCCGCGGGCGCCGGCGTGGCGACGGTGATCCGGCCGGCGTCGATGCCGCCGGTGGTGACCAGGTACTCCTTCACCGCATCGCCGCGGGCCCCGCCCAGGGCTTCCAGTTCCGTGGGGAAGACGGTCTGCAGGGAGATGAGCTCCTCACGCAGGGCGGCCAGGTACGCCGGCTCATCCAGGACCGGCTCCGACTGGCCCTCGGGCACCGCCGTGTTGGCAGCCGCCAGGGCGGCCAGCGCCTCCGCGCCCCGGGCCTCGGTGTACATGGCTTCCAGGATGCCGCGCACCGGATCCCCGTCACTGCTGTCGTTCTGGCCGGTTTCGAAGCGGCGGGAGACCTCGGCGTCCAGCCGGTCCTCCTGCAGAGCCTCCCGGTCGGCCTCCGCGTCGTAGGCGGCCGCCACGGACAGGCCCAGCTCCGGGCGCTGGGCCAGGGCCTGGGCCAGGAGGTTGAGGTCTTCCTGCTCGGGTCCCAGCAGCTTGGCATCGCCGGCGACGAAGCCCACGAATTCCAGCTCCGCCTCGTCGGCGTCTGCGCCGGCCAGCGACGCCAGGAAGCGGAAGGGCGCGGTGACGATGTTGGCCAGGATGTTGCCCAGCGCCTTGAAGACCAGCGGCGCGTAGCTGAATTCCGGGTTGTCCAGATCGCCGGTGACCGGCACGTCCAGGTCGATCTTGCCCTGGCTGTCGGTCAACAGCGCCACGGCCAGGTCCAGGGGCAGGTTCATGGCGCCGGGAACGTCCACCTTCTCCCCCAGTTCCAGGCGTTCCAGCACCATGCGGTTGGTGGCTTCGAGCTGGCTGTTGCGGATCTTCCACGTGAGGTCCACGTCCATCCGTCCGTCGGCGATCCGGCGGCCGGCGAACTTCATGGTGTAGGGCGTCAGGTTGGGCATCTCGATGTTGCGGAAGTCCACCGCCAGGTCCATGAGGCGGGTGGGGTCGAAGAGGTCGACGGTGCCGCGAATCGTGGATGAGCCGTACTCGTTCACGTTGCCGTCGATCTCCACCTTGGCCGGTGTCGGGCTGCCGGAGCTGATGGCGGATACCGTGCCCTTCATGCTGTCTACCATCGCCTCGAAGGGCAGGGGCAGGCTGAGGTCGCGGAAGTCCATGCTGCCCTGGATGAGATTGACCTGGCCCACGGCGATGGCCATGGGTTCGCCGGCGTCCTCCGCCGCGTCCTCCGGGGCGCCCTGCGCGGCGTCCTCGTCCTGCGCTCCGTCTTCCCGGGGCGGTACGATGCGGGCCAGGTTGAACTCACCCTCGTCGCTGATACGCACCCGGGCGAAGGGCTTGCCCAGGGTGACCGTGGCCACCTTCACGCGGTTGCTGGCGAGGGACACGTCCACGCTGTCGGCGGCGAGCCGCGACCAGCTCACCAGTTCCTCTTCCTCCCCGGGCAGGCGGCTGGAGAAGTCCATGACGCCCACGGTGCCCCGGAAGCCGAAAGGCTCTTCTTCGGTGACCGTGATCCGGCCGTCGGCTTCCGCGTTGATCGACTGGATGTCCAGGTTGAGGACGTCCACCAGGTAGGGGGTGAAGGGAACGAGGGAAAAGGCAGTGGTCTTCACGTCCAGGCCCACTTCCAGCGGTGCTCCGCGAACGGTGCCCGAGGCCGTCAGGTCGCCGCCGCGGCCGCCCGTGGCGGAAAGGCTGAGGTCCGCCCGGTGGCCCTGGGTGCTGTCGTAGCCGGATATGGCGAGCCGGATGTTTTCCAGCGACAGGTCCACGGGCCCGGGCGCTGCCCGGTCCTGGAAGGTCACCCGCCCCTCCTGTACTTCCACGGCAGCAACCCGGACGGCGAACGATCCGTCTGCGGCAGGCGCACCGGCCGGCGCCGGGGGGCTTTCCGCCCCGGCGTCAGCGTCTTCCGCGGCAGGCTCGGCGGGCGCCGGCTCCGTCATGCCGTTCCCGGCCGCGGCGTCCTCCGCGGACGGTTCCCCGGAAGCCGTGCTCCCGGGCGAGGCCGCGGTCGGGTCCTCTTCCCGGGGAGCTTCGCCGGCGGGCTGCCCCGGGCTTTCCGTTCCGCTCGCGCCTTCGCCCCCGCCAGCCGTCGCCGGGTCCGTGTCGCCGTCCCGGCTGCCGCCGCCCGGTGCCGGGTCTTCGGCGGCTTGCCCGGTGGCTTCGCTGTCGGTTCCGCCAGCTCCCGCTGCAGGCGCGTCCGCTTCTTCCGTCGCGGTCCCCGCATCCCCGGCGTCGCCTGGATCGCCAGCTGCCGCTCCCGCCGCAGGCGCTTCGGGAGCAGCCTCCGGACCGGCCGTTTCGTCCCCGTCGGGCACTGCGGCTTCCTGTGCCGCCTCCTGGCCGGCCTGCGCCCCCGCGTCGTCCTGTTGGTCTTCCGTCGCCGCGGTCTCAGGCGAGCCCGACGGCGCGGCGAAGGCTGCCGCGAGGTCGATCTCGCCGTTCTCGAGCCGGCGCGCGTTGACGACGGGGCCCAGGACTTCCACCGCCTTGACGTCCAGGGCCTCAGACTGGAGATCGAAGCTGATGCCCGTGGCGGACATCTCGGGCACTTCCACCAGGTCTTCCCCTGAACTGCCCCGCACAAGCTTCAGGCCGTTGACGTCCAGAACGCCCTCGGAGAGCGTGAGCAACAGCTCCGGGCCGGACGTGTCCACGCGGTAGCGGGTACTGACGTTCATCCCTCCGCCGGCCAGCTCGGCGTCGAACTGGTCGCCGACGTAGCTGTAGAAATCGGCCAGTTCGATATTGCGAAGTCCCAGGCTGCCTTCGGACCGGAAGGGCGCCACGGCAAGGCTGCCGTCCCAGACGGTGTGGCCGCCCTGGGCAGTGGTGGCCTCGAACCGGTACTGGCCCTGCTGGCCGGTCAGGGTGCCGAAGCCGTCCAGGGCGAAACTCACCGGGCCCAGCTCCAGGGTCCAGGGTTCCGGCCGGGTGCGATCGATGAACACCGCCCGGCCGTCGGTGAGCGCGACGTGGGACAGCGTCAGCCGCGGGGGAGGGCCGTCCGTTTCCGGTTCGGGCGTGTCATCCTCCGGCAGTCGGTCGATGACCCTGCTGAAGTTCGTGCTGCCGTCGGCGAATCTCACGACACGCCCGGCCGGGCCGTCCAGGAGGATGTCGCGGACGGTCCAGGCCCGGTTCCACAGGCTCTTGAAGGGCTCGAAGTCGACGAACAGCCGGTCGAAGGACAGCAGCTCCCCGGTGTCCGGATCCCCCGCGTTCAGGCCCTCCACGGACACCGTGAAGGTGTAGGGATTGAAGCGGACCCGCTCGATGGCGAGATCGATGCCGGCGGTCTCGGCCGCCATTTTCGGGGCCTGGTTGCGCACCAGCCACGGCAACAGGAGAAAGCCGATGAGGGTGTAGGCGACCACCGCAACGAGGAGCCACAGGCGCCAGCCCTGCAGATGGACTTTCTGGCGCCAGGTCCTCTGATCAGGCGCCGGGGCGGATTCCTCGCTCATGGCTCCAAGGATAACGTGTCTGCATGACGCCTTGCGTCGGGGCCCCTGGAAGGGCGACTGAACCCGCGCGGTGCGCCCGGTCTACGCCGTCTCCCAGCGCCGGGCGGACAGGCGCGCGATGACCAGGAAGACGGCGGTCATGGCTGCCATCACGCCCACGGGCAGCGCCAGGGGCGCGAGGCTCTCCAGGACGCCCGCCCCCGGGTCGTCGTTCCAGAACACCGCAAGGAAGGCGTCCATGGCCCAGCCATTGAACGTCAGGCGCCCGAGGGTCTCCATGAAGTCCGGCATGATGAAGCGGGGGACCATGCTGCCACCCACCGCCGACATGATCAGGATGACGATGGTGGAAAGGCCGCCGAGCTGGGCGCGGCTCCGGCAGAGGGTCGCCAGCAGCAGGCCGAAAGCCGATGCCGCCAGGGCCGTGACCGTTGTCACGACCGCGAACCCGGCCAGGTGGTTGGGCGTCCACAGGGGCAGGTCGAACACCACGCTGCCGTAGATGAACATCAGCGTGACCTGGGCCACGCCGAGGCCGGCGAAAAACAACCATTTGCCGGCGAGGATCTCCGACAGGCTGGCCCGGGAGGTCAGCAGGCGTTCCAGGGCGCCGGATTCCTCTTCCTCCAGCAGGGAACCCGCCGCGCCGGTCATGGAGAACAGCAGGAACATCACTCCCATGCCCGCCGCGTAGTAGGCGATCATCGAGTTGGCGTTAGGGCCGTCGGACGGTTCGCCCGGGTCGAGGGACCGCACGTTAATGGACTTCACGGTGACCAGGCCCGTGAAACCTTCCTCCTGCGAATCGCCCTCCCTCGCGACGCGCGCACCGTCTTCCAGGGCTGCCCGGGCCGAGTCCAGCAGCCGTCGCTGCGAATCGGTCAGAAAGCCTCCGGCGTCCTCCAGCAGGTCGATGCCCTTGTCCAGCAGCACGTCCGGCGCCGCGGTGAACGCCGAGGCCTGCAGCAGCCCGCTGACGGCGAACTCGGCAACCGGATTGGCCGGATCGTAGATAACCTCCACCGCCGGTGACGGTTCGCCGAAGTTGCCGAAGGCCTGGCCGAAGCCCGCGGGGATCACGACCGCGGCTTCGAACTCCCCGCTGCGCACCGCTCGCCGGGCGTCGTCCCGGGTCGGCAAGGTCCCGGCCGGCGGAGCCTGGTCGTCGCCGGGGAGGCGCCGCGTGACCGCCAGGCCTTCCCGGGCCTCCAGGGCCTCCAGCAGCCGGGCGCTGACCCCGGTCCGGTCCTCGTCCACGACGATCACGTCCAGCGGGCGGGATTCCGTGGGTCCCCGGGGGCCGGGGCTGCCGAAGATCAGGGCGAAGATGGTGAAGAACGCGATGGGCAGCAGGAAGGTCAGCGCCAGGGCCACCCGGTCCCGCGTGAGGTTCAGCCAGGCGATCCGGAACACGGTGGGGATCATTCCCGCAGCTCCCGGCCGGTCAGGTGCAGGAAGACCGAGTGTAGCGAGGCCTTTTCCACCTGGAGGTCCAGCACCCCGTAGCCGGCACCAGAAACAGACCCGAGCACTTCGGCCAGGCTCTCTCCGAGCCGGCCGATCTCCCCGTCCAGGATCGCGCCCCTGGCGCGGAGTCCGCCGGGCGCGGGACCCTGCCACGGCCTGTCCAGAGTGACGCGGACGCGGCGGCGGCTGCCCAGTGTCGTTTCCACGAGCTCCGCCAGGCTGCCGTTGGCGATGGCCCTGCCGCCGTCGATGATGACGATGCGGTCGCACTCGTGCTCCGCCTCGTCCAGCTGGTGGGTGGTGAGCACCAGCGATCGACGCCGACCGTGGGTTCATCCAGCAGGATCACGGCCGGGCGGTGGAGCACGGAGCAGGCGATGTTCAGGCGCCGCTTCATGCCGCCGGAAAAGGCCTCCACCCGGTCTTCCCCCCGCTCCGCCAGTCCTGTGAACTCCAGCGCCCAGGCCACCCGTTCCCCGAGGGCGGCCGGTTCGACGCCGGAGAGCGTGCCGAAGACCTCCAGGTTCTCCCGCGCGGTCATGAGGGGGTAAAGAGCGATGTCCTGGGGCACCACGCCGAGGACCTCCCGGCCTGTGCGGGTCCCCGGCGCCAGGGTCCGGCCCCGGAGGCGGATCTCACCGCTGTCCGGGCGGACACGACCGGCGATGGCGCGCACCAGGGTCGTCTTGCCCGCCCCGTTGGGACCCAGCAGCGCCAACCGCTCCCCCTCGGAAAGTTCGAGATCCACGCGGTCCAGGGCGGCGCGGCTGCCGAAGCGCTTCGTGACGTCCCGGACAGAAAGTGCCGTCTCCATGGACGAGACAGTGTAGACGGTGCAGCCGTGGCAAACAGGAAAACGAAAACGGCGCCGCGAGGGCGCCGTCGTACTTCGTCGGGAGCGGCCGCGCCCGGAGGCGCGACGCCCCGGAGCCCGCGCTAGTCCTCGGTGATGAAGCTGCGCAGCTGGTCGGACCGGGTGGGATGGCGCAGCTTGCGCAGTGCCTTGGCCTCTATCTGCCGGATCCGCTCTCGGGTGACGTCGAACTGCTTGCCCACTTCCTCGAGAGTGTGGTCGGTGTTCATGTCGATGCCGAAACGCATCCGCAGGACCTTGGCCTCCCGGGGCGTGAGTCCGGCGAGCACCGCATGAGTGGTTTCCTTGAGACCCTCGCCGGTCGCGGAATCCACCGGCGACAGCACCGAGATATCCTCGATGAAATCGCCCAGGTGGGAATCCTCGTCGTCGCCGATGGGCGTCTCCATGGAGATCGGCTCCTTGGCGATCTTGAGGACCTTGCGCACCTTGTCCTCGGGCATCTCCATCTTCTCGGCCAGCTCCTCCGGCGTGGGCTCACGGCCCATCTCCTGGAGCATCTGCCGGGAGATCCGGTTCAGCTTGTTGATGGTCTCGATCATGTGAACCGGGATGCGGATAGTGCGGGCCTGGTCCGCGATGGAGCGGGTGATGGCCTGCCGGATCCACCAGGTGGCGTAGGTCGAGAACTTGTAGCCGCGGCGGTATTCGAACTTGTCCACCGCCTTCATCAGGCCGATGTTGCCCTCCTGGATCAGGTCCAGGAACTGAAGGCCGCGGTTGGTGTACTTCTTGGCGATGGAGATGACCAGGCGCAGGTTGGCCTCCACCATCTCCTTCTTCGCCCGCCGGGCCTTGGCCTCGCCGATAGACATGCGCCGGCTGATCTCCTTGATCTCCGAGATGGACAGGCAGTTGTCCTTCTCGATGACGATGAGCTTCTTCTGGGCCCGCTCGATCTCCGGCCGCAGCCTGGACAGCTGGGAGGAGTGCTTGCGCTTCGCGCGGATGTGCTTTTCCAGCCACTCCGCCGACGTTTCGCTGCCCGGGAAGCTGGCGAGGAAGTCCTTCTTCGGCATGCCGGCCTGGCGCACGGCCAGGGCCATGATCTGCCGCTCCTGCAGGCGGATCTGGCCCACCGTCCCCCGAAGGTTGACGCAGAACTCCTCGAACAGCTTCGGCGCCAGCTTCAGCTCCATGAACTGGCGGGTCAGCTGGGTCCGGGGTCGCTTGGTCTTGGCGTCCCCGGCGCCGTGCCTGGCCAGCGCGTTCTTCACCTGCTTGTGCAGGCGCGCGATCTTTTTCATCCGCGCGGCCACTTCCGCCGGGTCCGGACCGGTGTCCGGCTCCTTGTCGTCGTCGTCGTTCCGGCTGCTGGCCGGCGGCGGGATGGAATCGTCCTGGTCCAGGTCGATGAAGCCGACCACCAGGTCGGCCAGCCGCGCGTCGCCGGCTTCCACTGCGGCGTGACGCTCCAGCAGCAGGTCGATGGTGCCGGGATACATGGACAGCGCTTCGCGGACCTGCTCCAGGCCCTCCTCGATGCGCTTGGCGATGCGGATCTCGCCCTCGCGGGTGAGCAGCTCCACGGTGCCCATCTCCCGCATGTACATCCGCACCGGGTCCGTGGTGCGCCCGAACTCGCTGTCGACACTGGCCAGGGCCGCGGCGGCCTCGTCCGTGTCGTCGTCGTCGTCCGCGGAGACCGCCGCGTCCGACAGCAGCAGCTCTTCCGCATCGGGCGCCTTCTCGTAGACCGAGATGCCCATGTCGTTAATGGTGTTGACGATGTCCTCGATCTGCTCGGGATCGACGATGTCGTCGGGCAGGTGGTCGTTCACCTCGGCATAGGTGAGGTAGCCCTGCTCTTTGCCGCGGGCAATCAGCAGCTTGATCTGCGACTGCTTCTGGTCAGTGATGACGGTCCGTTTCTCGGTCACCCAGCACGTCCTCGTAAAACGGTCAATCGAACAATCCAGTTTAGCACAAGAAAGCGGAAACTCCGCTACCTAGTGCGCCGTATCGGCCCGCCGGGCCAGGCGCGCGTCAAGATCCTTCAGCTCGGCGCGCTGCTCCGGCGTGAGCGGCCCCATGCGGGACATTTCGAACAATTCCTCGTGGCGGAGTCGCACACGCTCCCGGGCCAGGCGGTCCAGGCAGTCCTGCAGCTCCGCCCGGACGCCTTCTTCCGTGGCCAGGACTTCCGCCAGCGCGAGCTTCTCAAGGTGGGCGCCAGCTTCGTGGTCCCGCCAGCGTTCCAGCACCGCGCCTGTACTTGAATGGGGGTGCTGGCGCAGGTCTTCAAGTAATGCGACGAGCAGGTCCACCCCCGGACGGTCCAGCTCCGCCAGCCCTTCGGGCACCTCGGCTTCGGCCGCCCGGCCGGGGAAATGGACGGCCAGGGTGACCGCGTGACGCACCAGGCTGGACCGGCCCGCCGCCGTTTTCCGGCGGGGCCGGGGCGCCGGCTCTCCGGACGGTTCCCTCCCGATGAGCCGGCCGTAGGCGGCCTCGCCCATGCCCACGGCGCCCGCGACGTGCCGGATCAGCAGCGTGCGGTAAGCGCCCTCCGGCACACGCCCGATGAGCGGCCTGGCCAGCTCCGCCAGGCGGGCCCGGCCTTCCAGGCTGTCCATGTCCACCTGTGCGGAGAGGCGCTTCAGCAGGTACTCGGAGAAGGGCAGGGCCTGGTCCAGGCGGGCCGAGAAGGCCTCGGCGCCCTCGGCTGCCACCAGGGAGTCCGGGTCCTCGCCCTCGGGCAGGAAAAGGAACCGGATCTGCCGCCCGTCGTGGAGGGCGGGCAGGGCGTTTTCCAGGGCACGCCAGGCCGCCTGCCTTCCGGCCCGGTCGCCGTCGAAACAGAACACCACCTCCTCGGTGATGCGGAACAGCCGGTCCAGGTGATCCGCCGTGGTGGCCGTGCCGAGGGTGGCCACTGCCCAGGGCAGCCCGGCCTGGTGGAGGCCGATAACGTCCATGTAGCCCTCCACCACCATCAGCCGCGGGATTTCCCGCAGGGCCTGCCGGGCCTCGTAGAGACCGTAGAGCTCCCTGCCCTTGTGGAACAGGGGCGTTTCCGGGGAGTTCAGGTACTTGGGCTCTCCGTCTCCGAGGATTCTCCCGCCGAAGGCGATCACGCGTCCCCGGGCGTCCCGGATGGGGAACATGACCCGGCCGCGGAAACGGTCATACCAGCCGCCGCTGTCGCGCTCGATCACCAGCCCGGCGGCCGCCAGGCGGTCCATGGCGCCGGCGTCGGCGCCCAGGCGGCGGATCAGCCCGTCCCAGGCGTCCGGCACATAGCCCAGCCGGAAAGCAGCCGCGGTCTCGCCGGTGATGCCCCGGTCTTTCAGGTACGCCACGGCTTCCGGGCTGCGCTTCAGCTGCTCCGTGAAGTAGGTGGCGGCGGCTTCGAGAACCCCGTAGAGATCGTGGCGCCGGTCCGGGGCCTGGCCCGCCTCCCGCGGCACTTCCAGGCCCGCCAGGGAGGCCAGTTCCTCCACCGCCTCCGGGAAGCTCATGTGCTCGTAATCCATCAGGAAGCCCACGGCCGTGCCGTGGGCGCCGCAGCCGAAGCAGTGATAGAACTGCTTGGACGGGCTGACGGTGAACGAAGGTGTTTTCTCGCCGTGGAACGGGCAGCAGGCCTTGAACTCCCGCCCCGCTTTTTTCAGCGGCACGCGCCCGTTGATGACCTCCACGATGTCCGTGCGGGCCATCAGTTCATCAATGAAACTCGGCGGAATTCTGCCCATGCTGCCAGGGACGACTCAGCGTCCGCAGCAGGGCCGCGGATGAAGTCGTGAGAAGGGGTCGTTTGCCGGATGCGGCGGGTGGCATCCGGTATTCATAGACCAAGTCTGAAAAAGTGCAAGTCGGGGGCCCGGCCGGCGATCTGCGGAGTTCCGGTTGGCGGGCCGGCCGTTCAGGCGCTCAGGCGGGCGCGGACCCGCGCGCTGACAATCGACATGTCGGCCTGTCCGGCCGCCCGGGCCTTGATGTAGCCCATGACACGGCCCATGTCCTTCATGGAGTCGGCGCCGGTGCTGTCCACGGCCTCTTCGATGAGGCCCGCCAGCGCTTCTTCGGAGAGCGGTTCCGGCAGATAGGTACGGAGAATCTCGATCTCCGTCTGCTCCTTGTCGGCCAGGTCGTCCCGGCCGCCGGCCCGGTACTGCTCCACGGAGTCCTGGCGCTGCTTGACCAGCTTTTCGATCACCGACACCAGGGCCGCGTCATCGAGCTCGACACGCTCGTCCACCTCCCGCTGCTGGATGGCGGCCAGGGCCATGCGCACAACGGAAAGCCTGCCCTTGTCGCCGGAGCGAAGGGCCTGCTTCATGTCTTCGGTGAGGCGTGTCTTGACCGACACCGACGCGGGCCGGGTCAGTACAGGCGCTTGCGCCGGGCCTGTTCGCGCTGCAGCCGCTTGGCGTGGCGCTTGACGGCGGCGGCCTTGCGCCGCTTGCGCTCCTGGGTGGGCTTCTCGTAATACTCCCGGCGACGGAGTTCCGTCAGGACCCCCGCCTTTTCACAGGCGCGCTTGAAGCGCCGGAGCGCGGCGTCAAAATATTCGTTCTCGCGAACGCGTACACCAGGCATTAACTATCACCGTCCTCGGTCAGGGTTGGGCAGATAAAGACCGCCTATGATAGCTGCCCGGACCGGGGAACGCCAGTAGGCCATACAGGGACACTTCCATGAGAGTTCTGGGCATTGAAACTTCCTGCGACGAAACCGGGGTGGCCGTCTACGACGACTCCGGGGGCCTGCTCGCCCACGCATTGTTCAGCCAGGTGGACCTGCACGCCGAGTTCGGGGGCGTCGTGCCGGAGCTGGCTTCCCGGGATCACGTCCGCAAGCTCCTGCCCCTGGTGCGGCGGGTCATGGCGGAGGCGCATACGACGCCGGCCGACCTGGACGGGGTTGCCTTCACCGCCGGACCGGGCCTCATCGGCGCCCTGCTGGTGGGCGCCTGCCTGGGGCGGAGCCTTGCCTGGTCCTGGGGGGTTCCCGCCGTTGGCGTCCACCACATGGAAGGCCACCTGCTGGCGCCCATGCTGGAGGACCCGGCGCCGGCGTTCCCCTTCGTGGCCCTGCTGGTCTCCGGCGGCCACACTCAGCTGGTGGAAGTCCGGGGCCTGGGCCGGTACCGAATCCTGGGTGAGACGCTGGATGACGCCGCCGGCGAGGCCTTCGACAAGACGGCGAAGGTGCTCGGGCTGGGCTATCCCGGCGGGCCGGCCATCGCCCGCCTGGCCGAGAGCGGGCGGGCCGGACGCTTCCGGCTGCCCCGGCCCATGCTCGACCGACCCGGGCTGGATTTCAGCTTCAGCGGCCTGAAGACGGCGGTCATCGTCGGCGTGAAGGACCTGGTCCTGGACGACCAGGCCCGGGCGGACGTGGCCCTCGAGTTCCAGGAGGCGGTGGTGGACACCCTGACCGCCCGCAGCCTCCGGGCCCTGGAAACCACCGGGATCCGGCGGCTGGTGGTGGCCGGCGGCGTGGGCGCGAACCGGCGCCTGCGGGCGCGGCTGGCCGAGGCCGTGGAGGCCGCCGGCGGCGAGGTCTTCTATCCCCGCCTGGAGTTCTGCACCGATAATGGGGCCATGATCGCCCTGGCCGGTGCGTTCCGGCTGGCGGCGGAGGAACGGGCGGGACCGGCCATCGAGGCGCGGGCCCGCTGGGATCTGGACGGGCTCGAGCCTCCGGGACGGGCCGCCTGAGTACGGCTTCGGAGAACCGGATGGACACGATTTTTCTGAACGATCTGCGGGTCGAGACCGTGATCGGCATCTACGACTGGGAGCGCAGGATCCGGCAAACCGTCTCCATTAACCTGGAGATGGACTGGGAAATCCGCCGGGCCGCGGCCAGCGACAGCATCGAGGACACGCTCAACTACAAGGCCGTGGCCAAGCGCCTGATTGAATTCGTGGAGAATTCCGACTTCCAGCTTGTCGAAACCCTCGCTGAGCGCATCGCCGGGATCGTCTGCACCGAATTCGACGTGCCGAGGGTCCGGGTCGTACTCAACAAGCCAGGGGCCATCCGCGGCGCGAGAGACGTCGGCGTGGCCATCGAGCGTACCCCCGGAGATTTTCATGCATGAGGTCTACATCGGCGCCGGCAGCAACGTCGAACCCGAACGCCACCTTCGGGCCGGCGTGACCGCCCTGGCGGAGCGCTACGGCGTACTTCGCCTCTCGCCGGTCTACCGGAACAGCGCCGTGGGTTTCTCCGGCGACGATTTCCTGAACATGGTGGTGGCGTTCGACACCGACGACACGGTGGCGGAACTGGCGGATTTCCTGGGCGAAGTGGAGGCCGCCAGCGGCCGAAACCGTACCGACGAGAAATTCGCCCCGCGGACCCTGGACCTGGATATTCTCCTGTACGGTGACTTCGTGGGGGATGCCGGCGGCATGCAGCTGCCCCGGCCGGAGATCACCTCTTATGCCTTCGTCCTGAAGCCCCTGGCCGACCTGGCCCCGGACATGCCTCATCCGGGCAAGGGGACCAGCTTCGCCGAGCTCTGGAACGGCTTCGACGCCTCGGGCCATCCGCTGCAGCCCGTGACCCTCGACTTCACGGAAGGATCCTGATCCATGACCCCACGCATCCTGCTCCTGACCGTCGCCGCTCTTTCCACCGCCGGATTCCTGTCCGCCTGCGGCGGCAGCAGTGGTGGCCTGTCCGGCGACAACCCGTCCGTGAACGACCCGCCCTCGGGTCGCGCCGACAGCTATTCCCTGACCACCGACGGCACCGACCTGCTGACCGTCAGCGCGCCCGGTGTCCTGGCCAACGACGGGGACGTGGACAGCAGCGAGCTGTCGGTGCGGCTGTTGGACGATGTGGCCAGCGGCGAGCTGACACTTAACGCCGACGGCTCGTTCACCTACGAGCCGGACAACACCGGCTTCGGCACCAGCGCCTCGTCCTACACGGATACGTTCACCTACGTGGTGTCCGACGGCGAGTCAGAAAGCGCGGAGACCAGCGTCAGTCTGAACGTGCAGGCGGCAAGCTGCGCCATTCCCCTGCAGAACCAGTTCGTCTACAGCACGATGCAGGATATCTACCTCTGGTACGAGCAGATCCCCGACCTGAACCCCTCCGGGTTCGAGTCCCCGGAAGCGTTGCTGGAGGAGATCCGCTTCCTGCCGCTGGACCGGTTCAGCTACCTCGATCTTGCCGCCGATGACGAGGCGTTCCTGCAGGCCGGCGAGTTCGTGGGGCTCGGCTTCCGCTCCCGGACCGAGGTGGCGGAGGTCGTCATCCTCGACGTCTTCGAGGGCAGTCCGGCCGACGCCGGCGGCCTGGTGCGTGGCAGCCGCATCCTCCAGGTGGACGGGGTGCCCATCGACGAGGTGCTCGCCGCGGGCAGCTTCAGCGAATCCCTGGGCCCGGCGGAGGAAGGATTCGAAGTCAGCCTGACGTTCGAGAACCCGGATGGCGGCGTAGTCACCAGCACGCTCGCCAAGGAGGTCGTGGCCATTCCGCCGGTAACCGCCACGCGCATCTTCGATGTCGGCGGGGCACCGACGGGGTACCTGGTGTTCCGGAACTTCGTGGACACCGGGGTGCCACAGCTCACCGAGGCCTTCGCCGATTTCCGCGCCGCCGGGGTGCGCCAGGTGATCGTGGATCTCCGCTACAACACCGGCGGGCTGGTGCGCGTGCTCGAGCACTTCGGTGACCTGCTGGGCGGGCGCATCGCCAACAACCAGGTGCTTTTGACCTACCAGTTCAACGACAAGAACACGAACCAGAACCAGTCCGTGTTCATGCAGCAGCGGCCGGAGAGCCTGGACCTGGACCGGGTGGTTTTTGTCACCACGCCTTCCTCGGCCTCGGCCTCCGAGATGCTCATCAACGGGCTGGATCCGTTTGTCACCGACCTGGTGACCGTGGGTGACGTGACCTTCGGCAAGCCCGTGGGCCAGCTCGGCTACGTGTACTGCGACAAGATCCTGCGGCCGGCGTCTTTCAAGACCGTCAATGCCCTGGGCCTGGGCGAGTTCTTCGACGGCATTCCCGTTGACTGCCCGGCAGGGGATGATCCGGCGTTCGGATTCGGCGCGACCGGCGAGCCATCTTTCGACGCGGCGGTGTATTACCTGCAAAACGGCGTGTGTCCGCCGGTTGGCGCTGCGCCTGACGGCCTGCGGAAGCCTGCTGCCCCCCGTGGACAGTACGAGCTCCGCGACGTCCTGTAAGGGAACTCGCAGGCGCTGGCGGCGTTGAATCGGCTGTCCGGGACGTTAAGCCGGCGCCGGGGTGGCCCGCCGCCTGGCTGACCAGGCCCCCTCATCCCAACCCTTCTCCCCGGTGGGGAGAAGGGCTGCGTGGTTGGCC
>JARRON010000057.1:0-13135 GCA_037383845.1 Gammaproteobacteria bacterium | reverse complement strand
CTGAGGGACCCGCCTTCCCGGCCAGTCCGAGCATGTCATCGAGCACGCCGCGGGCCTCATCCACGCCGACGCCCCTGAGCGCAGAAAAAAGCTGTACGCCAGCGCCTCCGCCGAGGGCGCGAACCACCGAGTGGCGGGTCGCTGTTCCCTTGCCGCGGGAGACCTTGTCACACTTGGTCAGCAGCACCCGGACCGGGCAGTCCGCCGCCTCCGCCCATGCAAGCATCTGCTGGTCGAACTCCGTGAGGGGATGCCTGATGTCCATTACCAGGAAAAGACCGGCCAGGGAGCGGCGCTGGCGGAAATAGGCGTCCATGAGCTCGCCCCAGTGGCGACGTACGTCCGGGGGAACCCGGGCGTAGCCATATCCGGGCAGGTCCGTGATCCGTTTGCCGGGACCCACCGAGAAGAAGTTGACGAGCTGGGTGCGGCCCGGGGTCTTGCTGGTGCGAGCCAGGCCGCGGCGGCCCAGGATGGCGTTGATGGCGCTGGACTTGCCGGCGTTGGAGCGCCCGGCGAAGGCCACCTCGCGCCCCTCGTCGGCGAGGAACTGCCGGGGCCGATGGGCGCTGGCGATGAAGCTGGCCTCCGGATACGCGCTCATCGGGGTGGACGGTGCCTCGGACCGGTGGTGTAGAATTTCGCGTTCTACGCGCCGGCGGCGAGTCTAGCACGCCGGCAGACCAGTCACCGGAGAAGACGCATCATGAGGAAGCTTCTGGCCCTTGCCGCAGTTGTTGCGGCGCTGGGAACCGCCGGCGCAGTCCAGGCCGAAGGGTCCGCCGAGGCCGGACAGGCAAAGTCCGCGGTGTGCACGGCCTGTCACGGGCCCGACGGCAATAGCGCCAACCCGGAATGGCCGACCCTGGCCGGTCAGCACGCCGATTACCTGGTGACCCAGCTGCAGGCCTTCAAATCCGGGGACAGGGAGAACGTTCTCATGTCTCCCATGGCCATGCCGCTTTCGGAAGAAGACATGCAGGACCTGGCGGCCTACTACGCCGCCCAGACTATCCAGCCCAAGGAAGCGGATCCGGACCTTGTGCAGCGTGGCCGGAGCCTCTACCGCGGCGGCGACGCCAGCAAGGGCATTCCGGCATGCATCGCCTGTCACGGCCCCACCGGCCAGGGCAATCCGCTGGCGGGCTACCCCGTGGTGGCCGCCCAGCACGCGACTTACACGGCTTCCGCCCTGAAAGCCTACCGGTCCGGCGAGCGTCGTTCCGACAGCAACCAGATGATGCGCAACGTGGCGGACAACCTGTCTGACGAGGACATCCGGGCGGTGGCCTCCTACCTGCAGGGACTTCGCTAGGGAACCTCGCCCCGGTCCCGAACCCTAAGGTATGAGGATTCAAAGAATTCAAAGCTACCCGAGAATATCGCCATGATTCGTACCCTGCTGCTTTCCATTGCGCTTGTTGCCGCGCTGCCCCTGGCGGCGGCCGAACCCGTGCAGCTGGCCCAGGCCGGCTCCCAGTTCCAGGAAGGCCGCCACTACCGGGTGCTCAAGCCGGCGCAGCCCACCAGCGTGGCGCCCGGCAAGGTCGAGGTCGTGGAGGTCTTCTGGTACGGATGTCCTCACTGCTTCTCCCTGGAACCCTACATCCAGCGGTGGCTGGAGGACGGCAAGCCGGCGGCGGCCGAGTTCGTGAAGATGCCGGCGTCGCTGAATCCCAGCTGGCAGCCGGGCGCCAGGCTCTTCTATGCCGCGGACGCCCTCGGCGTACTGGACCAGGCCCACACCGACATCTTCCGGGAGATGCACGTCAGCCGCAGGCCGCTGAACACCCTGGACGCCATGGTGGAGTTCCTGACCCGCTACGGCGTTTCCGAGGAACAGGCCCGGGAAGCGCTGACCTCGTTTGCCGTGGTGGCCCAGATGCGCAAGGCGGACACCATGGCGCGTCGCTATCGGCTGACCGGCGTGCCCGCAGTGGTGGTCAACGGCAAGTACGTGACCGGCGCCGACATGGCCGGCGGCCCCGACGCGCTGTTCCAGGTGGTGAATTACCTGGTGGACAGGGAAGCCTCCGCCGAGTGATTCTGCGTCGCCCGATGCCGTGAGCGAGGACGCCCGCCCCGTCGTCATCCTTGGCGCCGGCCTGACGGGCCTTAGCCTGGCGGTGGCGCTGAAGCGTGCCGGGCGGCCCGTCCGGGTCCTCGAGACCAGCCTTCGGCCGGGCGGGGTCATTCGCTCCATGCGCCGGGAAGGCTTCCTCGTCGAGGAAAGCGCCAACTCCATGATGATCAAGGCCCCGGAGGTGGAGCGGTTCATCCGCGACTCCGGGCTGGAGAAAGCGCTGGTAGACGCCAACCCGGTCGCCAGGAAGCGCTTTCTCATGCGTAACGGCAATGTCCTGCCCATGCCCATGTCCGTCACGGACGGGATCAGGACCCCCCTCTACACCCCCGGCGCCAAGCTGCGACTGCTCAAGGAACCCTTCGTGCCGGCGCCGCCCGCCGACCGGGACGAAAGCGTTGCCAGCTTCGTCACCCGGCGCATGGGCCGGGAATTCCTCGATTACGGTATCGCCGCGCTGGTCTCGGGCATCTTCGCCGGCGATCCCGAGCGGCTCTCGATGCGCCATGCGTTCCCGAAGGTCTGGAACCTGGAGGCGCGGTACGGATCGCTGATTGGCGGCGCCGTGAAACTCATGCGGGAGCGCAAGCGGGAAGGCATTGCGCCCTACAAGAGCCGGATCGTCTCCTTCCGGGACGGCCTGCAGACCCTCACCGATACCCTGGCCGAGGAACTCGGCGACCGCCTTGTCCTCGGCTCGGAGTGCCGAAGCATCAGCCCGGCAGAAGGTGGCTGGCGGATCAGCTATACCGATGCCGATGGCGCCCGGGAAGTCACCGGGTCACGCCTGGTTGCCACCGTACCCCTGGCCGCGCTGGTCGCACTGCCCTGGCCGGAAGACATCGCCGGGACGGTTGCCGGAATCCCGCTGCCCTACCATCCGGCAGTCACGACGCTCAGCCTCGGCTACCGGAAATCCCAGGTGTCACATGCCGTGGACGGATTCGGCCTGCTGGCTCCGCTGGTGGAAGGGCGCAGTATCCTGGGGGCGATCTTTTCCTCCACCCTCTTCCCCGGCCGGGCGCCCAGGGGCCATGTGCTTTTCATGGTCTTCATGGGCGGCGCCACCCGACCGGAACTGGCCAGGGATGACCCCGGGGAAGCAGTGGAGATCGCGGAAGGCGAGCTGGCCGACATGTTTGGCATCACCGGTGAGCCGGTATTCCATCACCATACCTACTGGCCCCGGGCCATTCCCCAGTACAACCTGGGGCACGGCGACTTCCTCGCCGCGCTGGAATCCGTCGAGAGCCGCTGGCCGGGGCTGCACATCGCCGGCAACTTCCGCGGGGGACCGGGCTGTGGTGACTGCATCGCCAGCGCCCTGGCCCTGGCGCAGAAACTCCGCGCCTAGACCAGCGGGCCGAACAGCCTGAGGACCCCCTCGCCGACCCGGTGACGCCGGGGCCGCTGCCGCCAGCTCGCCAGGTCCAGCTCCGTACTGTCCGCCAGGTAGGCCTGCTGGAGGGCCCGGATCTCGGCCACCGAGGATTGATCGTACAGCACCACTGACAGCTCGAAGTTCAGCCAGAGACTGCGCATGTCCAGGTTCATGGAGCCCACCGTGGCGATGCGGCCGTCCACGGTGACGAGCTTTGTGTGCAGCAGCCCGGGACGATAGCGGAAGATGCGCATGCCGGCCTCCATGAGGAGCTCGTACGCGGACGCGCCGGCGAATCGCACCAGGATGGAGTCCAGGCGTTCCGGCACCATCAGCGTCACGGCCACCCCACGCCGCGCCGCGGACTCCAGCGCCCGAAGCATGCGCTCGTCAGGGACGAAGTACGGAGTCGTAAGGATCAGCTCCCGCTCGGCAGCGTAAAGCAGGGCGACCAGCATCTCGTGCAGGTTCTCCCGCTGGAGGCCCGGGCCCGAGGGGAGGACCTGGGCGACGGCAGTGCCGGCGGGCTCAACGGTCCGGATGTCCGCCGTCTCCAGCACGGTCATTCCCTCCCGGGTCTCGAGCTCCCAGTCCTGGAGGAAAGTGCCGTTGAGGACCTCGACGGCAGGGCCCCGGAAGCGGATCATGGCGTCCACCCAGGGCCCCACGCCGGCCTTCCGCTTGAAATGCTTCGGATCCGCGAGGTTGGCGCTGCCCGCATAGCCCACCCGACCGTCGATCACGGCAAGCTTGCGATGGTTCCGCAGGTCCATCCGGACCAGCAGCATCCGCAGCAGTCCCACGGGCAGGGCGGCAACCACCCTGACGCCTACCTTCCGCAGCCCCGCAGCTTCCGGACTGGCGAGGAAGGGCTTGCTGCCCACGGCGTCCACCAGCACGCGGCAGGTGACTCCGCGGGCGGCGGCGCGGGCCAGGGCGGAGTAGATCTCGCCCACCCGTCCCGGCGAATCCCAGATGTAGAACTCCAGATGACAGCTGCTCACGGCCCCCTCGATGTCCGCAACGAGGGCGTCAATAAAGGCATCCCAGCTCGACAGAAGCTTCACCTCGTGCCCGGGCAGCGCCGGGAAGCCGGAGATGGACTGCCCGAGCCGGGCCAGGGGCCTGGCGCGGGGGTGCAGGACCTCCCAGTCCACCACCGACCTTTCCACGAGACGCCGCTGCCAGTCCTGGTACAGCTCGTGGATATGCTTCCACTGCTCGCCGCGGCGCTGCCCCAGCCGGTTCTCCCCGATGAACAGGTAAAGAGCCACCCCTGCCGCAGGCAGGGTGAAAGCCAGCAGCAGCCACGCCAGGGTCGTGCCCACCGGCAGACGCCGTGACAGCACGCGGAGGCCGACGCCGGCCACCACGAGCACGTGTGCTGCCAGCGCAATGGCCGAAAAATCAACGACGTCCGGATGCATCCGGCGGCAGTATACCGCCGCACCACGGGGCGACCCTCGCCCTTCGCCTTATTCCCGACGACGCGCCCGTCGCTTGAGCTGGACAGAGCGTTGGCCTCCTCAAGCCAAGGGTCAGAGGCTCGGACCGCGACAGCGATACCGGCAGGTGCCGGCATCGCCCCGAAGGCCGAGCAGCCTCCGGGCTGCGGATCATCCTGCGGGCAACAAAGCCGGCCGCATGGACGCGCACAAGGCCAGCCGCTATCATTCGCCGCCTTCCCGACGACGCGCCCGTAGCTCAGCTGGATAGAGCGTTGGCCTCCGGAGCCAAAGGTCAGAGGTTCGAATCCTCTCGGGCGCGCCATTGTCACCTGGTCCTACTGGATTCGAACCTCTGACAGTAGAGATGTGGTTCGACGACCGGCCGCAGGCCGGGCGGGCGAACGGTGAAGCCGGCGCCCCATCCTCTCGGGCGCGCCATTGTCACCTGGTCCTGCTGGATTCGAACCTCTGACATCAAAGACGCGGTTCGACGACCGGCCGCCGTCACCGGATAGCATGCGACTCAGCGGCTACTCATCGCCCGCCAGGCCTGCCCGGGCAGCCACCGTGCGCACGGCACCGCCGTGGGACGCGACCGGATCTCCGGCTTCGAAGACCGGCAACTGCCAGTCCGGGGGCAAGCCGCGCCCCGTGTACACCTCGCCGTCCGGCGCGGAGAACTCTTCGTTGGCGAGCTCCACGATCCAGCCGTTCGGCAACGCCTTGGCCAGCGGCGTGGAAAACGCACCACGGGTTGCCGTACCCGCCTGGACCACGTTCGGCAGCTGCTTCAGGGCAAGAGTCGCGATCTCGCCCCCACTCACCGTAACGTCGCTGGTCAGAACATAAGTCGGACCGCGGAAACGATTATCAGGGGCCGGCTCAATCAGCTTGGGCAACGGCGGTAATCCGCTGCCACGGGCTGACACGCTGTACGCGTGAAACGGTTCCGCGGCGAAACGAGCGGCGAGGCGCCGTGCGATTTCGTCGTACCCACCCCGGTTATTCGACAGATCCAGGATCACGGCCCGGACGCCGATACCGGAAAAGTGGGAGAACGCTTCGTCCAGGAGCCTGTCCATCGTCTCCAGCTCGGCCTTCGCCCAGTCCGGATCCGAAATATCGAGCTCGGTGAAGCCGCCCATCTGGAAAATCTGCAGGTAACCGATGTCCGTACCGATGGTTCCCCACAGAATCCGGTCGCGCCCGACGTGCCTCGCGCCGGGGTCGAGTATGTCGCCGGTGAGCTGCTCGACGATTCCCACCAGCCACCGGGTTTCACCGTCCGCTTGCCGAATCCGTGTCAGCGTGGGCCCGAGCCCAGAGGCGATGCGCTGAGGTCCTTCATCGGAGAGGGCAATCACCCGAGTGTGCGAATCCTGCAGCGCGTCGATGGTATGGCGAAATGCCGCCACCAGGCCGTCTGCCGTCCGATCCTGGTAGAAGATCCGGCGTGTCTCGGCCGACAGCGCGCCCCAGTCGACGCCTCGTCTTTCGAAGTGCGCATAGTGCTCCGTCATGATCGACAGGAAGACCTCCAGCGTATCTTCCATATCCGGTCCGGGAGGCGATTCACAGGCGGCGGGAAGGGCGTCCAGGCGATCGAACACCGGCCCGACGTTGTCCGGCCCGTAAATGAACATGGCCATCCGGCCGTCCTGGGAGAGCCTGTAATCGGAGAAGCGAACCGACAGCATCGGGGTCGCACCTTCGACGGACGCCGGGCGCGGGTAGCAGCCGAAGTCACCGATCTCGTACTGGCGCTGACCGGTTCCCGAAATTTCAAGCACCCAGCCGTAACCGCGGGAGCGCCATACGCCCACGACATCCTGGCGCCCGGCCCGGATTGAAATCCGGTCTGCTTCCAGCAGCCCCGGGAACGCATCCGGGCCGCCGCCGGGATTGCCGGCACTCGCGCAGCTCCACCATATCCACGCCAGTACGGTCGTAACTTGTTTTCTCAACTTTGCCTCCCGCGACAGGCACCCACCGCCCAGCGCATCCCTCGATGGAATATCCGGCGCCACGACCGGATAGTGGCGACTGGCATCGGTCACAACGACCGTCTCGGAAATACTATCGGCCACTCTTACCGACACGGCAGCACGGCAACGGCGGACCGGGACCAGCGCCCGCCGGCGGAGCTGTCCCGGGCCGGAAACCTGCTGCCACGCAGGCCAGGTCGTGGGCGAACCGCCGGGCCGGCCTCTCCCGCAGGACTACCCGCCCCGGCTCCCCCGCCTGCAGACGCTTTGGCGCACCGCGGCCGCCGACCTATAATGCCCGGCCTTGCCCGGCAGTGCCGGAACCGGGACCGTGATGCAGCGAGGGGACCTCCGCCTTGAGCGCCGAACAAGACCGCAAGTTCTTCGATACTTTCATGCTCGTTCTCGGGGCGCTCGTCGCCATCGCCGTGGGCATCTACATCCTGGCCCAGTGGATGTCCGCACGGACCCAGGAGGCCTACATCAAGGCGGACCCCGCGAAGCAGGCCCAGATCGAGGAACGGCTCCAGCCCGTCGGGCAGGTGGCGATCGCCGGCCGGGACAACTCCGACATCCGCGCGCCCGGCGGCCTGGCGCCTCAAACGGAGGATGGCGGCAGCGCCACGGCAGCGGCCGCGGGCACAGCGTCCCTGGACAGTCCGGAGGCCGTCTACGACGGTGCCTGCGCCGCCTGTCACGGCGCCGGCGTGGCCGGCGCACCCAAGCTGGGCGACACCAGCGCCTGGGGACCCCGGATCGACAAGGGCATGGAAACCCTGGTGGACCATGCCATCAACGGCTTCCAGGGTCAGGCCGGCTACATGCCGGCGAAGGGTGGCAACCCGGCCCTTTCCGACGACCAGGTGCGCTCGGCTGTCGAGTACATGGTGGACCAGAGCGGAGGCTAGCGGCCCGCTAGTCCTCCGCCAGCAGACTTCGAAGGCCGGCCAGGGCGTCTTTGCCCCGTGTGCGTCTCTCTTCCGGGGTGAGTTCTGTTCGCCCTTCCCACTCCAGCATCTCCTCCGGCATCTCCTCCAGGAACCGGCTCGGCGTACAGTCCGTTATCTCACCGAAGCGTTTCCGGCGTGAGGCGAACGTCAGTATGAGCCGCTGCCGGGCCCGCGTAACGCCGACGTAAGCGAGGCGCCGCTCCTCCTCGAGCCCCGGACCTTCCAGGTTGCTCCGGTGGGGCAGCAACCCTTCCTCGCAGCCCACCAGGAAGACTGTGTGGAACTCCAGCCCCTTGGCGGCGTGCAGGGTCATGAGCCGAACCTTCTCGGCCTCATCTTCCCCCGCCTCCCTGTCCAGCATATCCAGAAGAGACAGCCGGTCCAGGGCCTCGGTCAGCGTCGCCGCCGAGTCGCCCCGACTGGCCCTGGCAAGCCACTCCAGGAGTTCGTCCACGTTCTCCCGGGCTCTGTCGGCCTGCCGGGGATCCCTGGCGCTGTCGGTGAGCCACTGGCGGTAGTCCAGCTCAGCGATGAGCTCCTCCACGAGGCCCTTGACGGGTTCACCCGTTTCCGCCTCATCGGCCAGGTTGACGATCATCCTGCCGAAGGCATGCAGGCGCCGGACGGCGCGGGCCGGCAGCACCGCATGAAGACCCGCCTCGAGGCTGGCGCCCAGGAGGCTTGTGCCCCGCTCGCCCGCCCAGCCGGCCAGCTTCTCCAGGGTGGCGGTACCAATCTCCCGCCGGGGCACGTTGACCACGCGCAGAAACGCCGCGTCGTCGTCGGGATTCGCCGCCAGGCGAAGATAGGCCACCAGGTCCTTGACCTCCGTCCGGTCGAAAAAGGAAGTCCCGCCGGTCACCGAATACGGAATGCGCCGCGCGCGCAGGGCCTGCTCGAAAGGCCGTGCCTGGTGATTGCCCCGGTACAGCACGGCGCAGTCGGACCAGCGGACGCGACCCTCGGTCCTCATCCGCAGCAGCTCCATGGCCACCCGCTCGGCCTCGTCGCCGCCGTCGCCCGCCTGCAGCACCCGGACCCGGTCTCCCGGACCATGGGCGCTCCACAAGCGCTTGTCGAAGAGATGAGGATTGTGGGCGATCAGACCGTTGGCAGCGCCCAGGATCCGCCCCGAGGAGCGATAGTTCTGCTCCAGCTTCACCACCTTCAGGGCAGGGAAATCCCGGGACAGGCTGGCCAGGTTGTCCGGCCGCGCACCGCGCCAGGCGTAGATGGACTGGTCATCGTCCCCCACGACAGTGAATGCGCCGGTCTCGCCCACCAGCAGGCGCATCAGCTGGTACTGGGCGAAGTTGGTGTCCTGGTACTCGTCGCCGAGGACGTAGCGGATACGCTCGCGCCACGCCTCCAGGACCGCGGGCTGGTCGCGAAACAGCACAACAGGCCGTGCGATGAGATCGTCGAAGTCCACCGCGTTGTAGGCGGCCAGCGCCCGCTGGTAGGCCGCATACTGCCGTGCCCGGGCCGCCTCCAGGTCGTCTTCGGCCCGGGTGGCGGCTTCCTCGGGAGACACCAGCGCCCCCTTCCACGCCGAGATTGTCCAGCAGGCGGCGTCGGTGAAGGCCTCGGTATCGGCCTGATCCTGCTTGAGGAGCTCCTTGACCAGGTTCCTGGTGTCGTGGGCATCGAAAACGGTAAAGCCGCGTCTGTAGCCGAGGTTGCCGTATTCCCGGCGAATGATGTTCAGCCCCAGGGTATGGAAAGTGGAGATTCGAAGGGGTGCGGCGGCCTCCGCTCCCATCAGCGCGGCCGCCCGCTCCCGCATTTCCCGGGCGGCCTTGTTGGTGAACGTGACCGCCTCCAGCCGGGAGGAGCCCGCAAGGTCAGCGGCCGTCCGGCCGACGCGCACCGCCCGGTGCAGTGCCCGCGCAGACAAGCCGAAGGTCCTGGCGGCACCCTCCAGCAATGACCGGCACTCGCGGTCAAGTTCGGCCAGGACGGGTTCCAGCGGGACCCTGGCGTTTGTGGCCCCCTGGCGGTCCGCCTGCCACCTTCGGGCCTCCACGACGCGTCGGCGGACCGGCGCGCTGGCCTCGCCCGGCGCACCCAGCAGCACATCGGCAGCGGGCCGCGGCATGGCGACCACCAGGTCCACGCGGTCCAGCAGCGGGCCCGAAACCCGGGACCGGTAGCGGGCCACGGCCTCCCCGGTGCAGCGGCAGCGGCCCCCGGGATCTCCCAGGTATCCGCAGGGGCAGGGATTCATGGCCGCCACGAGCATGAAGGAAGCCGGAAACCTTCGCTTGGCCGACACCCGGGACACCACGAGCTCGCCGTCCTCCAGGGGCTGGCGCAGGGCCTCCAGGGCGCGCCGGTCGAACTCCGGGAGCTCATCCAGGAACAGGACCCCACGATGGGCCAGGCTGACTTCCCCGGGCCGGGGCCAGGCGCCGCCACCGGTGAGAGCCACGGCGGAGGCCGTATGGTGAGGCGCCCGGAAGGGCCGGTGACCGAGACAGGCGGCTGCTGCGGACAGGCCCGCCGCAGACCACACAGCGGCGACTTCCAGTGCCTCCCGCCGCGGCATGGGAGGGAGCAGGCCCGGCAGCCTTCGCGCCAGCAGGGTCTTTCCCGTCCCCGGCGGCCCCACCATGAGAAGGTTATGTGCCCCTGCAGCCGCCAGTTCGAGGGCCCGCCGGCCCCGGGGCTGGCCGCGCACGTCAGCCAGGTCCGGCGGGGCGGTCCCGCACTCTGCCGGCAGAGGCTCTGCGCGGGCCATCTCGGTGCGACCGGACAGGTGTCCGGCGACCTCCAGCAGATGTGCGGCCACCCGGATGTCTCCCTCCCCGGCAAGGGCCGCCTCGGGACCCGAGTCCCGCGGCACCACCAGCACCCGGCCAGCAGCCCCCGCGGCCAGGGCGGCGCACAGGGGCGAACTGACCGGTCGGAGGTCGCCGCCGAGCGACAGCTCGCCGAGGAACTCCAACCCGTCCAGGGCGGAGCAGGGAAACTGGCCGGAAGCCGCCAGGACCCCCAGGGCGATGGGCAGGTCGAACCGCCCGCCTTCCTTGGGAAGATCGGCCGGGGCGAGATTCACCGTGATCCGGCCCACGGGGAAGCGGAAGCCGCAGCTGGCGATGGCCGCCCTCACCCGGTCCTTGCTCTCGCGCACGGCAGCCTCGGGCAGACCCACCACGGACATGGCAGGCAGCCCGCCGCCCACGTGCACCTCTACGGATACCGGCAGGGCCTCGAGCCCGGACTGGGCCCGGCTTTGCACCCTGGCCAGAGACATGACCCTCCCCGGCAACATCAAACGCCCGCCACAAGTTTCCCGGCGCGGGGATCGGAGGGTTAACAGGGATTATCCGGCCGGTAGCGCCGGATAGGCGCGCGGCTGCCGGGCCGGCTCAGGCCTGGCCGTCGTCCAGGTCGTGCTCCAGCTCGGCCAGCCGGCTCTCGATAGTCTCCAGCTTTTCGCGGGTGCGACGAAGGACAGCCGCCTGGACCGGATGCCGCCGGGCAGAGCCTCGGCAAGCCGTCGCGCCCGATCGTCAATGAACTTGGGATCCATGGGCCGGTCCTCCACGCGCCGTACCGGGCGTCCGCGCCCCGAGATGGGGCAGACCCCCGTGCTGCCATGCACCATTCCGGTGCGGTGACCGCGGCCCGGCGCCCTTCTGGTCGGCCAAGTCGCTGATCCAGCGCAGGTGGCACGCATCGTGCTTACGCAGCCTCTACCGGGGGGCGCCGCCTGTTTTGAGAAAACGGGGCGCACCGGCCCGGGGGTCACAACCACTTACAAGAGGTGCATCAGATGCGTAGTGCTCGTTACCTGCTGATCGCAATCGGCCTGGGGGCCGGCCAGGCCGCGGTCGCCAGCGATTTTAGCGCGAACATCGGCTTCATGTCGGACTACTTCTTCCGGGGAATCAAGCAGTCCGAATCCTCGGCCTACGGCGGCCTGGACTGGGAGGCCGGCGGCTTCTACGCGGGCACCTGGCTGGCGGACGTGGAACAGGGCCTGGAATACGACCTGTACGCCGGCTACGGCGGATCCATCGGTGACTTCTCCTGGGGGATCGGCGGGACCGGCTACTTCTACACGGACGATTTCGACGACACGTACCTGGAAGCCAACTTCAGCCTGGGCTGGAACTGGTTCACCGTTGATTACGCCTACGGCGAGTACGACAACTTCGACGGCCCGACGCTGGACTACGACTTCCTGTCCTTCACCGGCGAGTACAACGGCTTCTACGCCACGTACGGCACCTTCGGCAAGGACTTCGACGGAGATTACGTGGAGGCCGGCTACGGCACGGAAGTATCCGGCATCGAGCTCGGCGTGGCCGCCATCTGGAGCGACGACACCCTGGCGGGTGGCGATTCCGAAACGTCGCTTGTCTTCACCATCGGCAAGACCTTCGACCTCTGAACGTCGTCGACGTCGAGAGGTTCAACAAGAGGCTAGGGAGAACCCATGAAGCTGGTAACGGCAATCATCAAGCCCTTCAAGCTCGATGACGTCCGTCAGGCGCTGGCAGACGTCGGCGTGAAGGGCGTGACCGTCACGGAGGTCAAGGGCTTCGGAAGGCAGCGGGGACACACTGAGCTGTACCGCGGCGCAGAGTACGTAGTCGACTTTCTGCCGAAAATGAAGGTCGAGGTAGCCATCGGTGACGAGCTGCTCGAGCAGGTCCTGGAAGTCATCAGTAACACCGCGCGCACGGGCAAGATCGGCGACGGGAAGATCTTCGTGACGGATCTGGAGCAGGTCATCCGAATCCGGACGGGCGAGACCGGCGTCGAAGCCGTCTAGAGGGGGAGAGAATTGTGGAAAAGCTAGTGGAACTCAGCTACGCGCTGGACACCTTCTACTTCCTCATGTCGGGTGCGCTCGTCATGTGGATGGCCGCGGGCTTCACCATGCTCGAGGCAGGTCTGGTGCGGGCAAAGAACACCGCGGAGATCCTCACGAAGAACGTGGGCCTCTACGCGATCGCGTGCATCATGTACATGCTCTGCGGCTACGGGATCATGTACCCGTCGGATCCGGTGAGCTCGTGGATCCCGGGCATCGGCATGCTGGGCAGCACCGACAACTCCGTGGAGGAAGTTCTGGCCAGCGGCGGCGACATCTATTACTCGGGCCTGTCCGACTTCTTCTTCCAGGTGGTGTTCGTCGCCACCGCCATGTCCATCGTCTCCGGCGCCGTGGCCGAACGCATGAAGCTGTGGTCCTTCTTTCTGTTCGCCGTGGTGCTCACCGGGTTCATCTACCCGGTCCAGGGCTACTGGAAGTGGGGCGGCGGCTTCCTGGATGC
>JARRON010000056.1:0-17644 GCA_037383845.1 Gammaproteobacteria bacterium | reverse complement strand
CTCGCGCATGGGCGCACAGACGAGCGGTGAGGCGTCGACTCGTCCGACTCCACCGCCCGATCCGGCATGGTGAGAAGCCTGACGAACCAACGGGTGCTCGGTAGCCTGCAGCGTCTGACCGGGCTTCCCCCCAATCTCACCGGCCCGACGGCTCACAGTGGCCGGGCGTAAGTGCGTTCCTGGACCTGCCGCCTAGGGCACCAGTACCAACTTCCCCGTGGTCGTGCCCGATTCGATAGCGCGGTGCGCCTCGGCGACAGCTTCGAAGCTGAACGGGGTCACCGGCAGGGGCCTCAGACGACCGGCGGCTATTTCGCCGAGGATCCAGCGCATGCCTTCTCCCAGTTCGTCGGCCTTCTCTTCCATGAAGCTCAGATTGAAGGCGAGCACGCTCTTGTTGTCCCGGGTCATGGTCAGCGGGCTGAAACGCGGCGTCCGCAGCCATCCGGCGGCGATGCGCAGCCAGTCCGGTTTGCCCCGGCCGTCGCGGGTGCTTTTCGGCAGCATGGCCGCGAACCCGTAGACCACGAGCCGGCCCCCGGGCGCCAGGTGATCATAGCCCGCCCGCAGGGTCGGGTAGCCGTTGGCGTCAAGCACGACGTCAAAGCCGCCGGGCGCGAAGGCCCGCGCCGCGTCCCAGAGCTTCTCCGAGGACTTGTCCACTACTGTGTCGCAGCCCAGCGCCTCGGCCAGGACCCTCTTGTGTGGCGAGCCCACGATCCCGAGTACCCGACAGCCGGCCAGCTTCGCGATCTGCACCAGGGCCCCTCCGACGCCGCCTGCCGCAGAGTGCACGAGGACCGTTTCCCCGGCCCGCACGGCCGCGAGCCGGTGCAGGGCCCACCAGGCGGTGAGAAACACTGTCGGGACGCCCGCGGCTTCCTCGACCGGGATGCTTTCGGGAAGGCGGAAGACCTGGCGGGTGGGCAGGCTCACCCGGCTGGCGTAGCCGCCGAAGAGGGTGATGCCCACGACCTGGTCGCCGGGTGCGAGCCCGGTGTCCGCATGTCCGGCATGGCTCACGGTCCCGGCCACTTCGAAGCCGGCCACAAGGGGATAACCGCGGAGCTCCCTGGCCGAAGCGTACAGTCCCATCCGGGCGATGCAGTCCGCGTAGTTGATGCCGGCAGCGGCGACATCGACCAGTACCTCCCCGGGTCCCGGGCGGGGATCTTCGACCTCCTCCACGAACAGGCGGTCGTAGCCTCCCGGCGAGGGAATCACGATTCGCTTCACCAGGGCTCTCTGCAGCGCGGGCCAGCGGCCACTATATCGCTCATCCTCCTGCGCCACATCCGACCCGCGTCGGGTGTCGGGCATCCGAAGTCCTCACTGACGCAGCCCGCGACCGGGCCAGCGAGACGGACTTTTTCCCCTCAACCCCAGCCCTTCTCCCCGAGGGGGAGAAGGGAGCGTTGGAACGAGGCTGGTCTCGCCTGGACGTTCTGCTCTGGCGGCAAAGGCGCCGTTGAAGCGGCCCTCTATCCGCAGCTCTGCCCCTTACTCGAGGGGCGGGGCGTATTGGCCGGCTCCGTCGAGGCTGCAGCAGACGTCAGGCAGTCCAGGTCAGGCAGTCCAGGTCAGGCAGTCCAGGTCAGCGAGTCGATGCTTGCGTACGAGACAGGCCTTCCTGATCTCAGCCCCTCTCCCCCGACCCGGGGGAGAGGGGTTGGGGTGAGGGGGTGCTTGCCTGACGCGTTCAATCCTGATCCGGCGACCATGCCGCAGGGCCTCGCGGCTGTACGAAAAGAAGCCTCTTCCTGGCCGCAGCCCGCTATAATCACCGGTCAGTTTCACCGCCCGGCCGCCAGGCGCTGGCGTTTCCAGACCGGGAACCCTGAATCACCCCTCACTTGACCGCGGGCGCTCCGGCCCGCGAATGAACCCGAATGCGCCCGGCGAGGGCGACACTGCCATGGTTGAACACTTAAGAAACATTGCCATCATCGCCCACGTGGACCACGGTAAAACCACCCTCGTGGATCAGCTGCTGCGCCAGTCCCAGACGCTCGAGGCTCGCGAGGAGATCGCGGAGCGGGCGATGGATTCCAACCCCCTGGAGCGGGAGCGGGGCATCACTATCCTGTCCAAGAACACTGCGATCCGGTGGGGCGAATACCGCATCAACATCGTGGACACGCCGGGGCACGCGGACTTCGGTGGCGAGGTGGAACGTGTCCTGTCCATGGTGGACTCGGTGCTGCTCATCGTCGACGCGGTGGACGGTCCCATGCCCCAGACCCGGTTCGTGACCCGGAAAGCCTTCGACCATGGGCTGAAGCCCATCGTGGTCATCAACAAGGTGGACCGGGAGGGCGCCCGTCCACACGTGGCGGTGGAGGCCACCTTTGACCTCATGGACAGCCTCGGCCAGTCGGGCCACGACCCGTCGCACCTGGGTCCGGACATGACACCGCTGTTCCAGGCCATCGGGGATCACTGTCCGGCGCCGGATGTGGAGGACGCGGACGGGCCCCTCCAGCTGCAGGTCAGTGCCCTGGACTACTCCAGCTACGTGGGCGCCATCGGCATCGGCCGGATCAAGCGGGGTGTGCTCAGGCGCAATTCGCCGGTCGCGGTGGTCTCGGCAGACGGCGAAATTGCCAGCGAACGGGTCGGGCAGGTCTTCGGGTTCCTGGGTTTGAAGCGCGTAGAGGTGGACTCCGCGCGCGCCGGCGACATCGTGGCCTTCAGCGGCATCGATCATCCGCGGATCTCAGACACCCTCTGCGACCCGGATCAGCCGGACCCCCTGCCGGCGTTGACGGTGGACCAGCCCACCATCCAGATGAGTTTCGAGACCAACGATTCTCCCTTCGCGGGGCGGGACGGCAAGTTCCTCACCAGCCGGCAGCTGCGGGAACGGCTGATGCGGGAGGCCATTCACAACGTGGCACTGCGTGTGGCCGACACCGGGGACCCGGAGCGTTTCGACGTCTCCGGGCGGGGCGAGCTGCACCTGTCCGTCCTGCTGGAGACCATGCGGCGCGAAGGCTACGAACTGGCGGTGTCCCGGCCCCACGTGATCGTGCGGGAAACCGACAGCGGCCCCGAGGAGCCCTGGGAGCTGGTGGCGGTTGACATCGAGAGCCGGCACCAGGGCGCCATCATGGAGGCCCTGGGCGAGCGGGGTGGCGAACTCCTGGACATGCGGCCCGACGGTGCCGGGCGGGTGCGCCTCGACTACCGGGTGCCCAGCCGGGGGCTCATCGGCTTCCAGTCGGAGTTCCGCAGCGCCACCTCCGGCACGGGGCTTCTGCATCATGTCTTCGACCATTACGGCCCGGTGCGGGCCGGTGCCCTGGCCCAGCGGTCCAACGGCGTGCTCATTTCCAACGGCACCGGCAAGGCCCTGGCCTATGCGCTGTTCAACCTCCAGGAGCGCGGCCGCCTCATGGTTGGTCCCGGGGAGGACGTCTACGAGGGCCAGGTCGTCGGGATACACAGCCGGGACAACGACCTGACCGTCAATCCCATGAAGGCCAAGCAGCTGACCAACATCCGGGCGGCGGGCAAGGACGACAACGTGCTGCTGTCGGCGCCGGTGAAACTCACCCTGGAGCAGGCCCTGGAGTTCATCGACGACGACGAGCTGGTGGAGATCACCCCCTCGGCCATCCGCATTCGCAAGAAGCATCTCAAGGAACACGAGCGCAAACGCGCCGCCCGGGCCGGCTAGTCCCCGCACCGGCCGGGATGCCGTCAAAGGCCGATCTCGCGCCCTGCGAGGGACTTCAAGTAAAGCCCGCAAGTTACTGCTTTACATATTATTTGTTCGGGTCCGCCTGCAGCGGCGGCGCGGCGGTGCCGTCGCGTTCCCCGGAAAGCACTGCAGGAAACCGCCGCAACCGATTGCCGGACATCGGGATTTCCGGCCTCCGATCAGCGCGCCAATCCGTGACCCGGGTCACGCCGGGACGGCTTGCCGGCTGCCTATAGTGCTTCCCAAACGGGGAGGAGGCCGCCAACGGCGGCAGTGAACGTGCACCCGATACTCAAAAAGCAGATAGAAGAAGCGCTCGCCCGCGGGGACAAGGGCACCGCGCCCATGGAAGCTCTCATGCGGGCCGTCCACAGGGAATACCGCCGCCTCGAGCGGGAGCGGGCGGACCTGGAAGCCCAACTGAACCGGCTCCAGGAGTCCGGCGAGCATGCTGCCGCAGGGGACGCGGACAGCGACGGATGGTTGCGGACCCTGCTGGACAATATCAAGGAAGCCATCTTCTCCGTCGAACCCGACGGGACCATACGCTCGGTCAACCTCACCGGCGAGCGGATGCTGGACACGACCGCCGATGCACTGGTGGGCCAGCCCATGCAGAACGTCCTGGAGCTGCCCGACGGCCGGCGCATGTCCCGGCTGCTGGTGGAACTGGCCCGGGAGCGGGAAACCACCAGGCTGGACCTGGCGCCCACCGCGTGCACTGCCCGCCGGGCGGACGGCAGGGAAGTCCCGGTGGATATGGTGGTCTCCAGCACGGAGATGGACGGCCGGCCGGTGTTCATCGTGTCCCTGCGGGACATGACCGAGCGACGGCAGGCGGAGAAAGCTCTGCGCGACAGCGAGGCCCGGTACCGGGCACTCGTGGATAGTGCGCCCCAGGCCATCACGCTGTTCGACCCGAAGGCCAATGCCTTCGTGGATGCCAACGGCAATGCCCTGAAACTGCTGGGACTGAGCCGGGAAGCCCTGCTGAAGCTGAGTCCCGGGGCCATCAGCCCGGAGCGGCAGCCTGGAGGGGAGGAATCCCCGGAGCTGTCCGCGCGCTATGTGGCCCGGGCTCTGGCGGGCGAGACGCCGGTGTTCGAATGGACCCACCGGGACGCCCGGGGCCTGGAGATTCCCTGCGAGGTTCGCCTGGCCCGGGTGGAGTGCGACGATCGCAGTCTCGTCTGCGGCACCATCATCGACATCCGGGAACGGAAACTGGCCGAGCGGCGAGCCGCTGGCGAGCGCCGCGTGCTGGAGCGTATGGCCAACAACGCTCCGCTGCCGGACGTGCTGGCGGCGGTGGCCGAGACCGTGGCTGGCATCGTGGACGGCGCTCGCCCCGCGCTTTACGTGCTGGAGGACGGGCACTCGGAGCTGGAGATGGCCGCCCACGCAGGGCTCCCGGAGGCGTTCGCCGCCGCGGCCCGGCGTATCCGCATGGACGGGCTGCTGGTGGATGGCGGCGATGAGCAGTGCGACGACACTGCGGCGCTTGACGAGACCCTGTGCGTCGCGGACTTTGGCACCTCTCCGGCCTGGCAGCCGCACCGGGAACTTGCGCAGCGCCACGGGCTAAAGGGTTGCTGGTCCACTGCTATCCGGGACTCCCAGGGCCGGCCCCTCGGGGCGTTCGCCATCTACACGCCGCGTGAATGCGGCAGCATCCTGCGCCACTTCGAACTCATCGACCGCATGACGCAGCTGGCCGGGATCGGCATCGAGCGCCAGCGGGCCGAGCAGGCACTTCGCGCCAGCGAGGGACGCTACCGTGGTCTGTTCGAGAACACGCTGGACGGCGTCTACCAGGTCGATCCGCACGGCCGGTTCGTGTCGGTGAATCCGGCCCTGGTACAGATGCTGGGCTACGAATCCGAGGAGGAACTGAAGAGCCTGCCGTCCACGGCGGAACTCTACGTCGACCCCGCCGAAAGGGACCGGCTGGTGGCGAGCCTCAACGAGCAGGGCAACCTCCGGAACGCGGAGCTGCGGCTGAAGCGCAAGGACGGGCGGCAGATCCTGGTACTCGAGAACGCGCGGGCGGTGTTCGACTCGGCAGGGAAGCTGCTGGGGCACGAGGGCACCCTCTCGGACATTACCGAGCTCAAGCGGGCCGAGATGGCAGAACAGGCCGCCCGGGAACGGGCCCACGTGACGCTGCAGTCCATCGCCGACGGCGTCGTGACCACCGACGCCGGTGGCCGCATCGACTACATGAACCCGGTGGCCGAGCTGCTGACCGGCTGGCGCCTGCCGGACGCGGTGGGGCGCCCCGTGGGCGCGGTCATCGCCATCCGCGACGAGACCACCGGCCAGCCCCTGGAGAACCCGGTCAGCGTGACCCTGCAGACCGGGGAGGTCACCGAGCTGGGCGAACACTCGGTGCTGGTGTCCCGCAACGGGCGGGAGATCCCCATCCAGGACTCGGCGGCGCCGATCCGCGACGCCGGGGGCCGCCTGGCAGGCGCGGTGCTGGTCGTCCACGATGTCAGCAAGGAACGCCAGCTGAGGCGCCAGCTGGCCCACCATGCCACCCATGACTCCCTCACCGGGCTGATCAACCGCCGTGAATTCGAAAGCCGGCTGGCGGAAGCGCTGGCCTCGACCCGCACGGGCAAGGATCACGTCCTCCTGTACGTGGACCTGGACCAGTTCAAGGTCGTGAACGACACCTGCGGCCACGGCGCCGGCGATCACCTGCTGCGCCAGGTCACCGCCCTCATCCGGGAGCGCGTCCGGTCATCCGACGTGGTCTCCCGCCTGGGTGGTGACGAGTTCGGCATCCTGCTGGAAGACTGCGCCGTGGACCGGGCGGTCGAGATCGCCGACGACCTGCGCTCCAGCATCCGGGACTACCGGTTCGTGTGGAAAGATGCGGCTTTCGACGTGGGCGTGTCCATCGGCCTCGTGGCCATCACGGAGGAGTCTCAGAACATAGAGGGACTCCTGTCGGCGGCGGACGTGGCGTGCTACGCGGCCAAGGACGCAGGGCGCAACCGCATCCATATCTACCAGCAGGGGGACACCGCAGAGCGGCACGCCGAGATGCAGTGGGTATCCCGGGTCACCCGGGCGCTGGAGGACGGCCGCATGGAGCTGTACTTCCAGCCCATCGTGCCCATCCACGGCAACCCGGACCGCCGCGGACATTTCGAGCTGCTGGTTCGGATGCGCGACGAGGGCGGCCACGCGGTGCCGCCAAGCGCATTCATACCCGCCGCGGAGCGTTACAACGTGATGCCCATGGTGGACCGGTGGGTCATCGCCTACGCCATGGAGAACCTGGCGGTGCGGCGAGGCGAGCGTGTTCGCGACGACGGCTACAGCCTGGCCATCAACCTCTCCGGTACGTCGCTCAACGACGACAAGTTCCTCGATTTCGTGCTGCAGGAGATCGGCCGGCACAAGCCGGCGCCGGGCGCCATCTGCTTCGAGATCACCGAGACCGCTGCCATCTCCAACCTGGCGGGCGCGGCCCACTTCATGCACGAACTCAAAAGCCACGGCTGCGAGTTCTCCCTGGACGACTTCGGAAGCGGCCTGTCGTCCTTCACTTACCTGAAGAACCTGCCCGTGGACTACGTGAAGATCGACGGGCATTTCATCCGAAACGTGGTCGGGGACCACGTCAATCAGTGCATGGTGGACGCCATCAAGCGGGTCG
Source organism: Gammaproteobacteria bacterium (assembly GCA_037383845.1). Classification (GTDB taxonomy): domain Bacteria; phylum Pseudomonadota; class Gammaproteobacteria; order Steroidobacterales; family XN24; genus JARRON01. Next base: position 10,271 of record JARRON010000056.1, on the reverse strand, counting down.
GGAATGCCATGGGGATCCGGACCATCGCCGAGCACGTGGAATCCCGGGAGACGCTCGAAATCCTCGAGAGCATCGGGGTCCAGTATGCCCAGGGGTACCACATCGCGGCCCCTGCGCCGGTGTCCCGCTTTCCGCGTTTCGAGCGCCGGGGCGATGCCCCGCTGCTCAAGCTCGCCTGACGACTCCCCCCGGGCCGGCTATCGGGTACACTCCGGGGCATGAGTGGGATTCCCGGCAGCGCCACGGGTCCGCACGCGGAGGACACGGGCGAAGCCGTCAAAGGCCAGTCCAGTCACGCGTTTGCGCTGATCGGCCCGGGGGAGCCGGCGCCGTTCAGGGTGTTCAATCCGAAGGGCCGGGCCTCGGCGCTGGTGGTGTGCGATCACGCCAGCCGTCGCATCCCGGCGGCGCTGAACAACCTGGGGCTGGACGAGCTGGCCCTGGGCCGCCACATCGCCAGCGACATCGGCGCCGCGGAGGTGGCGGAGAGACTGGCGAAGCGCATCGACGCCCCGGCGGTGCTGGCCGGCTATTCCCGGCTGGTGGTGGACTGCAACCGGCAGCTGCAGGATCCAACCTCCATACTCGCGGTCTCCGACGGCGAGTTCATCCCCGGCAACCACGGCCTCAGCGCAGAGCAGAAACAGGAACGGATCCGGCAGTTCTTCGATCCCTACCATGACGCCATCCGGCGCCGGATCGGAAGCTTCGAGCGCCGCGGCGTGACGCCGGCGCTGATCGCCGTACACAGTTTCACGCCCGTCTTCCAGGAGACCCACCGGCCCTGGCAGGTGGGCATCCTGTGGGACACGGACCCGCGCATTCCCGTACCTCTCATGGAAGGCCTGGCAGAGCGCGGCGTCGTGGTGGGCGACAACGAGCCCTACTCGGGCAAGGCCCCCTCGGACTTCACCATCGATCACCATGCCGAGGCAGCCGGCCTGCCTCACGTGTCCATCGAGGTCCGGCAGGATCTCGTTGAACAGCCCGAAGGCGCCCGCCGCTGGGGACAACTGCTGGCCGACGTCCTGCAGCCCATTCTCTCGAATCCCGAGCTCTATTCCCGGCTGGACGAAAAGGGGACGACATGAGCAGCAGCGCCTTTGCCGAGCCCAGTTTCACCATCGGCGTAGAGGAGGAGTACCTGCTCGTCGACCGGGAAAGCCGTGACCTGGTCGCGGACCCTTCGCCGACCATGTTCGAGGACTGCGAGGCGTGCCTCGGGGCCCAGGTCAGCCCCGAGTTCCTGCGTTCCCAGATCGAGGTGGGGACCCGGGTATGCCGGTCCGTGGCGGACGCCCGGGACGAGCTGGTCCGCCTGCGCACGGCGGTTCGCGAGGTGGCGGAGAATCACGGCTACGGGCTGATCGCCGCTTCCACCCATCCCTTCGCCCACTGGCTGGACCAGCGCCATACCCCCAAGGAACGGTACGACAGCCTGGGCGAGGAGCTGCAGGCGGCCGCCCGCAGGCTGCTGATCTGCGGCATGCACGTCCACGTCGGCATCGAGGACGAGGAACTGCGCATCGACCTGATGAACCAGTTCGCCTACTTCCTGCCGCACCTGCTGGCACTGTCCTGTTCGTCGCCGTTCTGGGAGGGGGAGAACACCGGCCTGAAGTCCTACCGGCTCACGGTTTTCGACGCGCTGCCCCGCACCGGCATGCCGGAACGGTTCGACAGCTGGGCCGAGTACGCCCGGCACATCCAGGTCATGGTGGGGGCGGGACTGATTCAGGACGGCACCAAGATCTGGTGGGACGTGCGTCCCAGCGCGCGTTATCCGACCCTGGAGGTGCGCGTGATGGACGTCTGCACCCGGGTGGACGACGCCGTCTGCATCGCGGCGCTGACGGTGTGTATTCTTCGGATGCTCTACCGTCTCCGGCGCGCCAATCAGCGCTGGCGGAACTACGCCAGGATGCTGCTGATGGAGAACCGCTGGCGGGCGATGCGCTACAGTTTCGACGAAGGCCTGGTGGACCTGGGGAAGGGCCGGATCGTGCCCAGCAGCGAGATGATCGGCGAGCTCATGGACCTCATCCGCACAGACGCCGAGGCCCTCGGCTGCACGGCCGCGGTGGACCGGGCCTGGAAGATCCTGGAGCAGGGCACCAGCGCCCACCGGCAGGTGGCGGCGTATGAGCGCGCCCTCGCCGACGGCGCCGACGACAAGGAGGCTCTCAAGGCCGTCGTGGACATGCTGGTGGAAGAAACCGCCATCGTCTGATCCCGGCGCCCTGGATGCCTTTCCACAGCTTCGGTCTCACCGCCCGTGTCTGCCGGGGTTCACCTTTGTTCATTCCCCGGACTCCGGCAGCTGCGCCGCCGGGAAGATTCCCTTGCCGTGCCAAGGGCCCGGTACCTCGGCTAGGATGGCGGCATGAACGACGCGTCATGGCTTTCACCGGCAACGGTCTTCGCTCTGGTGGCTGCGGGGCTGTTCTTCCTGTGCGGACTTCTCACGGGCGTTTGGAAGTATCGCTGGATGATCGGCAGCGAGCAGGCCGAGGCGCCGTACTACGTCAACATCGCCCACCGTACGTCACTGATGTACAGCTTCGCCTGCCTGCTGCTGGGCACCTTCGCCCAGTTCAGCGCCTGGCCTGAGCGGGTGAACCTGGCCGGGGTCGCGGTGCCGGCGCTGTTCTTCGCCGGCGCGGTGACCAGCTACGTCATCCACGGCCTGCTCCGGGACACCGACAACCAGCTTCGCCGGCCCCATCGACTGGGTTCCTTCCGCGTGCCCACCGGCCTCATTCGGCTTGCAATGGCTGGCGTCATCCTGGGCGAGACAGGCGGTTTCCTCGTCCTGTTCACCGGCTTCGTTGCAGCCTTGCTGGCGGGGATGCCGGCCGGCCCCTCCTGAGGGGAGCCCCGCGGCACGCCAGGTCACCGCTGCGCTGGCGGACTTACTTGCCGGCCAGGGCGTAGAGGAAGTCCACGTAGCCCTTCTCGATGTCGGCGAGGCCGGCGATGCCCGACCCGGCGGCCGGATAGATCACCGTGAACTCGTCGGGTCCGTGCACGCCACCGCCGTGGCCGAGTCCGGCGAAGACGAAGGGAAGGCCCAGGCGATCGGTGAACTGGTAAAAGGGTGCGGACCCCGCCAGCCGGGGCCAGACTTCCCGGGTTGTGCCGTACTTGTTGAATACGCTGATCGCTGCGCGGACGACCGGCGCATCCACCGACGTCTGCGCGGCGGGATAGGCGCCCATTCGGCGGATCTCGATGTCGGTGAAGCCCCGGTCGTCGAGATGCCTGCGGATCATCGCCTGGGCCTGGTCCGGGTGCAGGCCCGGCGGAAGCCTGGAGTCCACTTTCGCCGTGGCCACGTGTGGCAGTATGGTCTTGGAACCCTCGCCGGTATAGCCGCTCCAGATGCCGTCGATGTTAAGCGTCGGCATGTAAAGGTATTCCATGATGGCATCCCGGCCGGTCAGTCCGTCGATCCATTGCGCCACGCCCAATTGCCGCGCCGCGGCCTGGCCGTCCCAGGTCCCGGCGATGCCGTTGACCAGGGCCATCTCGCTTTCCGTGGGAGGTCGCACGGCGTCGTAATAGCCGGGAACCATGATGGTGTTGCCGTCGTCACTGGTCAGTGAGGCAAGGCCCTGGACCAGCCGCCAGGCGGGGGAGTCGACGATCGCCTTGTAGGAGCCGTGGATCTCGGATTCCGTGGGCCCGCCCTGCGGTCCGCCCCGGGCCTCCATCTCCATGTACAGGATGCCCTTGACGCCCAGGTACATGGTGATCTCACCCCGGGCGTTCTGGGAGTTGAAGGGGAAGAACACGGCGTCGGCGGTCCGGAGCCGGTCCTCGAACTTGCCGACCAGTTCCGGGTAGTTGGGCGAACCGAGTTCCTCCTCGCCCTCGGCCAGCAGCATCACGTTCACCGGGAGCGTGCCGGTGACATCGATGATGGCCTGCATGGCGTTGAGCAGCGCTCTCTGCGGGCCCTTCTGGTTCATGGCGCCGCGGGCCATCAGCACCGTGCCGAGCTCGGTGTCCACGAGTTCTCCGGCATAGGGAGGCACCTGCCAGTCCCCGGGATTCACGGGCTGGACGTCATACATCATGTACAGCAGCAGGTTCGTCTCGGCGCCGGCGTCGTAGTAGCCCCAGACGCCCGGGTGTCCGCTGCCGGGCACGATCCGCGCCTCGGAGAAGCCCAGGCGTTCCAGGTCGTCCCGAAGCATTTGCGCCATTTCGGTGATGCCCTCGTTCTGGGCGCTGACCGACGGCTGCCGGACCCACCGCTGCAGCTCTCCCAGGTGCTCGGCGAGGTCGGCATCGATCCGGGCGTAGACGTCGCCGTGGTCCCCGGCATAGGGAGCAATGGAGGCCGGGTTGAAGACTTCGTTGCTCGTGACCTCGAAGCTCGGGCGCTCCGCCGCCGCACCCAGGGGCAGCAGTAACGTCAGGGCAAGGCTGGCACGGGAACACGTCATCAGGCGCATCGGGAGGCTCCTCGGCAAAATGGCCGAGGCACGGTACGCCTACGTCGGAGACCGCGCAAGCGGGTCCGGCCACGCCTTCCAGGCCAGGCACGACGGCCCGCGACAGCGATGAAATGCTCGCCCCGCCAGGGAGGAGGGACCCCTGGCAGGCCGGCGTCCGGGCTAGAAGTAGTAGCCGAAATTGACGTTCAGCCGGGACCGCCACTTAGAGTCGGTCAACCCGATCCCCGGACCGCCGGCGAACCACATGTTCTTGCCCGCGATCCAGTCCACGTAGGTGTAGAGTCCGCCGGCGCTGATGGAACAGCCGGTGACGTTCTGGATGGACTCCCGCTGCCAGTCCGCCGCCTTCGGCTCGATATAGGTGAAGTCGTTGTAGCAGGTCATGCCGGTGATGGGGCCCCAGTCCAGGTCGAAGGATCGGGCGATGTTGGCGACCGACACTTCGCCCTCCGCGGCCATCAGGAACGGGAAGTCGAAGGCCGCGAGCTGCACGGTGTCGTCGGACACCTCCGCCGGGTTCTCGGGATCGTGCTCGTAGGCCACGTACTGGAGCATGAAGTTCCACTTGCCGATGTAGGTGTTGGCGTGGATTCCGGCCGCCCAGCGGTCGCCGTCATCGGTGGTGGCGCTGTTGTAGATCTGCCCGTACTGGGCGGAGACGCCGAGGGTCGTGCTGCCGCCGGCATGCTCGATCTTCCGGGCCACCCGGGCGTTCCACTGGTTAGTCTCGGAGTTGTACTGGTCGCCGCCGGTGGCGAGGTCGAAAGAGTACCGGCCGTAGCGGCTGTCGTCGGCATACTCCGGATTCTTGTAGAACGCGAACTGCGCATCCCAGGGGCCGTCGTTCCAGAGGAATTTCAGACCGGTGTCGTAGTCGTCCTCGAAACCCATGTAGTAGTTGCCGCTGAACCAGAAGCTGTGGGACGCATACGGCAGGATGCCGAATGGCACCTGCGTGATACCCAGCTGCGCCCGCAGGCCCTCTTCCCTGACGGGATACTCCACGTACGCGTGGTGGATCGCTTCGAAGCCGTTATAGAACCGGTGTTCGGCGGAGAGGCCGACGCCGCCGATCTGGCCGTCCATGTTGATCCGGATCAGCTCGAGCTCGAAGTCGCCCACGCGGTCCTTGTTTCCGTCGTCGTAGTCGCGCCACGCGTAGTTGAGCCGGACGGCGCCTCCGAAATCGATGCCGGTTTCCGGTTCAGCTGCCTCCTCCGTGACCGCTTCCTTGGGCTGTTCGGTCGGTTCCTGGAGTGGCTCCCCGTCGGAGACCATGGCCTCCAGTTCGGAGATGCGTTGCTTTAGCGCCTCGATTTCTGCCTGGACGGCGTCGGAGGTCTGGGCGGCAGCAGGAGATGCCGCCATCGCAAGCGCCAGGGACGGCGCTGCTAAGATCCTGGTTTTCATTCGATACCCATTTGTCTCTTGGTGTGTTCCATGCCTCCCCTGGCGATGGGCCGCGGGTCACTGGAGCGAACAGCTCACAGGCCGGTCCGCAACGCAGGCCGATGAAAAGAAGACACACGCGAAACGCGAAAAGCAGACGGGTCGTCGAGGATGATGTCTGCAGCGCGCCAGGCATGTCGCCCGGGAGCAGGGCGACGTCACCTTCGAAGACGGACCTGAAACGTACCGTTGCATGATCGGATCCGTCCGGGACTGCGCGGATCCACGGGAACTCCCGCTTGGCTGCGGATATCCTGTTTCTGCGGGCAGAGCTGGCCTGAACAGACGGTTCGCGGGTTGCTGAAGAAGCGTAAAGTCCGGCATCTTTCGCTTCTGCCGGTCGGCGCCGTTTATCCGGGCGAATCGGCCGCTGCAGCGACACCGAAAGTAATGAGCGGGTCGCGTGGCGACCTCGAGGAAAACGGCGAGCACTATCTTAAGGTTCAAGCGACCCGTGAGCAGATACCATGAGGCCGAGCCTCTTGTGCTCGTCGCGGAAGGGTTACCGCAGTAGCGTGACAAGGGATCATCGAGGCCGGGATTAACGGAAGCTATGTCGAGGGCATACGCCATATTCCTGTTGAGCGCTGCATTCTGCTCCGCCTGCGGTGGCGGAGGCGGCGGCAGCAGCCCTGTCTCCTCTGCGCCTTCCGTATCGCTGTCGGCCAACCCTTTGTCGCTGGCGCCTGGGGCAACCAGCACGCTCAGCTGGAGCAGTTCGGAAGCAACGCGATGCGAGGCATCGGGCGCATGGTCCGGAGCCAGGGCCCTGTCCGGCTCTGCGGAAGTGGGTCCACTGGAGGAGACATCGACGTTCCAGCTGACCTGCTCCGGCCCCGGAGGCAGCGCTCAGGGGACGGTGACAGTGGCCGTCCAGACGCCGCCTCCCTCAGTGAGCATTTCAGCGGAGCCTTCTACCGTGCAGCCCGGCCAGGGCGTACAGCTGCAGTGGACGAGCGAGTTCGCCACCACATGCCAGGCATCGGGGGCCTGGGCTGGAACACGGTCTCCGGACGGCTCTGAATTGACGGGTCCGCTGGAGGCCGATTCGGAGTTTGTCTTGACGTGCCAGGGTCCGGGCGGCACGGACCGCGCCTCGGTCACCGTCTTCGTGGAGAGTGCGACGCCCACGGTCACCATGACTGCGAACCCGGCATCAGTTCGCGCCGGCACTTCCACCGTGCTGTCCTGGTCGTCTTCCGGTGTGACCCGTTGCACGGCGTCCGGCGGCTGGTCAGGAGAACGCCCGGTCTCCGGCTCGGAAACCACCGCAGCGATTAATCAACCTACGGACTTCATTCTCGAGTGTAGCGGCCCCGATGGTTCCGCCACCGCAAACCTCACGGTGCGTGTTAATTCACTGCAAGGCAGAGTCTTCGTGTCTGCAATTTCGCGCTCCGATAGTGACGTAAACGATTTTTCGGCTCCTTACGCGGAGAATGATTCTCTGCTGACGGCGCAGCGGCTGCCCAACCCCGTAATTCTCGGCGGCTACGTGAACGAGCCAGGCCGGGGTCCCGATGGTCGGTCCTTCCTGTCCGGAGACCTGGACGACATCTATTTCGCCGGGCTGACGGCGGGACAGGTTGTAGAACTCGTGATCCCGTCGGCCGATCCGTCGCTGCCGGACTCGGAGCGCGATGACGTGGACCTGGGCCTTTACGATGCCGCGGGTGTTCTCGTGGACGAGTCCATCGGGATCGGGCAGGTGGAGCAGCTGACGGTCCCGGCCACGGGGAATTACTACATCCGGGTAGAGCTCTATTCAGGAGCGGCCTTGTACCGGCTTAGCATCGGGCAGCCGACGGGCACTTCCTCCTCGTCGCCGACGCTCGGCGACGCGTTTGTTCCGGGCCAGGTCGTCGTCGTGCCCGGACGACCCGGTCGCGGTATTTCGGATTTGTCTCCGGCGATGCCGGGCACACGCTATGGCCTGAGCCTGCGTGCCGGGAATTCCGGCCGGGAAATGCTCATGGCGATGCCGGAGGAGGCTTCGGCCGCCGTCAGGCTGCACAAGCCGGCCGGGGAGGGCGTGAGGGCCGCGGGCCTGACGGTGCCAGCCGATCTTGAGTCAAAGCGCGAGACGCTTCGCTACATCAAGCTGCTGAGATCGGATCCGGAAATGCCCGGCGTGTTTCCGAACCGCATTTTCCGTGCTTCTGCCGTGCCCAATGACCCGCTTTATTCAACCCAGCGGTGGCACTACGAGATGATTCAGCTGCCCGCGGCCCGGGACGTGATCACCGGGGACAGGGACGTCGTGGTAGCTGTCGTGGATTCCGGCATCGTTTCTCATCCGGACCTGGACGGCAACCGGGTCGAAGGGTTCGACTTCATCTCCGATCCTGCAAATGCCGACGGGGACGGGATCGATCCGGACCCGAACGACCCCGGTTGCGTGCTTGGCGGCGGGTCTTCATCCCACGGAACGCACGTGTCCGGGACGGTGTCGGCCGTGACCGGAAATGCCAGGGGTGTCGCCGGTGTTGCCGGCAACGTCAGCATCATGCCCCTGCGCGTTCTGGATGGTTGTGAGGGCTCAGGCACGTTTTACGATGTGCTCCAGGGCGTTCGATACGCTGCCGGGCTGCCCAACGATTCTGGCCGCCTGCCGGTCCGTCGCGCCGATGTCATCAACCTGAGTCTGGGTGGAGAAGGATCCTGTGATGCCGGGCTCAGCAGCTTTTTTGAATCCGTGCGGCTGCAGGGTGTGACCGTCGTGGCTGCCGCCGGCAATTCGGGGACTTCGGCGGCTTCGGTTCCCGCGGACTGCGCCGGAGTGCTGAGCGTTGCGGCCGTGGGTCCTGACAGGCGGCGGGCGTACTACTCCAGCTTCGGCGCCGACTGGGTAGACCTGGCGGCCCCGGGCGGCGACATGCGCGTGGATAGCAATGGCGATGGCGCGCCGGATGGCGTCCTCAGTACCGATGCCACGGGCGGCGGCAGCGACCGGGAACCCGTCTATTCGATCCAGCAGGGGACCTCCATGGCGTCCCCCCACGTCGCTGGCGTGATCGCGCTGATGCGGTCGGTGAATCCGGCCCTCGCGCCGGATGATATCGACACACTGCTGGCGCTAGGCAGGCTTACCGACGACATAGGCGAGCCGGGACCCGACGCGCTCGGTACGGGGCTCATCAACGCATTCAAGGCCGTCATTGCCGCCGGGGGAGACATCCCCGAGCTTCCGCCCGCGTTGAGTGTCACGCCGTCTTCCCTGAATTTCGGGGACGTTGGCACTCAGGCCGATGTTCTGGTGGAAAACGGAGGGACGGGATCGCTGGAGATCACGGGGGTCGCGGTCACCCAGGACTGGATCACGGCAACGGCCATGGACGTGGACGACGCCGGGCTGGGCAGGTACCAGATACGGGTGGACCGCAGCGGGTTGTCCCCCGGTGTGTACGACGGACGCGTGGCTTTTCAGTCGTCGGCGGGCGCCTCCTCGGTAGCGGTCCTGATGCAGGTGGCGGACGGTACCGGGACGGCGGATGCGGGCTATCAGTATGTCCTTCTGCTCAGCGACATCGGCACGGTGGGCACGGAGCAGGTCGAATTGCTGGCCAGGGGCGAAGAGGTCGAGTACGGGTTCGGCGCCCTGGACCAGGGGAGCTATTTCGTCATCGCCGGCACTGACATGGACAACGACGGATTTATCTGCGACGAGGCGGAGGCCTGTGGCGCTTACCCGGTAGAGAACGATCCGGTTCGCGTCACGGTCGACGGGCCCGTGTCCGGTATCGATTTCACCAGCGTCTTCCGCACCGGCGTGCAGGGCGGAGCGCTTGGGGCTGAATCCCGGCCCGGGGCGCAGAAAGGATTCCGCCGGCGCGACTGAAGCGTCCTCGTTCAGCCACGGCCAGCCGGGCCGGCGGTGACAAGGATCCAGCGGGCGGGACGGCAGGCCACCCGGCCGGAACGGGAGTTCGTCCTTCGGCTGGTGTAGCACGGTGACGCGCAAGAAGCGTATCCGAAGGCCGAATCCGGCCCTTGCTGCCGTGGGATCGCGGTTGAGGCAGCGCGTGCGACTTGCGCCGACCTTCTTTACATGAGTTTTTACATAAGCCGGCCTGCGTTGTCTGGCGGCCGGGACCATTCTTCGTCAGGTGATTGAGGTGTTTCGCCGTCGCCCCGATGGCAGGGGGCGTGCCAATTCTGTGGCAGGGTAGCGGAACGGGAGTTTGCCGTGAGGACATGGGTGTCGCGCATGGCCGTCCTGTGTCTCGTTCGCCTCAACGCTTCTGCGGCGCTGATCACCATCGAGGGTTCCGGCGACAGCGACCGCATGTGGGACGCCACCTCAGGCGAAAGGTCCTATGCCGACGCGCCGTTGCTGTGGCAGCACCAGGCCTGGCGGGA
>JARRON010000055.1:0-11450 GCA_037383845.1 Gammaproteobacteria bacterium | reverse complement strand
AGCGGCGACGGTAACGGCAACAACCTGCACCGCAACGTCATCTACCGGGACGGTGGCGACCTGGCCAGGCAGGTCGATCCGCTGACCACCGCACAGCCGTGGGGAAGCCCCAATCCCCGCGATCTCTGGAAGTGGATGGCAGCGTACGAAGAGAAGACGCATGGCCAGGTGCTCGCCATCGCGCATAACGGCAATATGAGCAATGGCCGGATGTTCCCGATCATCGAGTCGTTTACCGGCAAGAAGATCGATCGCGCGTACGCCGAGGCCCGCGCTCGCTGGGAGCCGCTCATTGAGGTGACCCAGATGAAGGGTGACGGCGAGACGCACCCCTTCCTCTCCCCCAACGATGAATTTGCCGACTATGAGACCTGGGACAAGGGCAACCTCGATCTGACCGAGGCCAAGAAGCCCGCCATGTTCGAGTTCGAATACGCCCGTTCTGCCCTCAAGAACGGCCTCAATCTGGAGAAAGAACTGGGCGTTAATCCCTACAAGTTCGGCATGATCGGCTCATCCGACACCCATACCTCGCTTGCCACGGCCGACGAAGACAATTTCTTCGGTAAGGCATCCATTTCTGAGCCCAATGCAACGCGCGCTGAGCATCCATACATGGAGAACCCCGAGCTGGGTCTGAAGATCATGGGCTGGGAGCAGACCGCGTCCGGCTACGCCGCGGTATGGGCGACGGAGAACACCCGCGAGGCGATATTCGATGCCATGGAGCGCCGCGAGACCTATGCCACCACCGGCCCGCGCATGATCGTGCGCTTCTTCGGCGGCTGGGAGTTTGAGGATGAGGACGCCCATACCCGCATGCCGGCCAGGGCCGGCTATACCAAGGGCGTGCCCATGGGGGGCGATTTAGCGAACGCACCCGAAGGCAAGACACCCACCTTCCTCGTCGCTGCGCTCAAGGATCCGATCGGTGCGAACCTTGACCGTTACCAAATCGTAAAGGGCTGGCTGGACAGCAAAGGCAAGCTGCACGAGACAGTGTACGACGTCGTCTGGTCCGGCGATCGCGAGCCAGGCACGGATGGCAAGCTGCCGGCCGTTGGCAATACCGTGGATGTGAGGGAGGCGACATGGACGAATACGATCGGCGCGCCCGAACTGATCGCGGTGTGGAAGGATCCGGATTTCAACCCGGAACAACCGGCTTTTTATTACGGTCGGGTCATCGAGATTCCGACGCCACGCTGGACAGCCTATGACGCAAAGTACTTTGGGCTGCAAATGCCTCCCGAAGTGCCGATGACCACGCAGGAACGGGCCTATACCTCACCGATCTGGTATACGCCGTAGAGAGATTAATCAGGGAGACAACCGGTGGAAACAAGAATCAGTGCTACGACGACAACGATACTTCTTCTCACTGGTGCTCTACTGGTTATACCGACCGTGTCGGAATCGGAAACACTGATCCCGGACAAGGGGGTGTACGACGAGTCCATCGCAAAGCAGGCCTGGAGCACGCGCGATACCTACTCGCCCTACGCCAAGCAAGCCTACGCGACGCGCGTCTTCTGGGGCGACACTCATCTACACACTGCGCTGTCCGTCGATTCCACCATATTCGGCGCGACGTTAGGCCTGGAGGATGCCTATCGTTTCGCCCGGGGTGAGGAAGTGCGCGCGTCCTCGGGGCAGCGGGTCAGGCTCAGTCGACCGCTCGATTTCCTGGTGGTAGCCGATCATGCCGAAGCGCTCGGATCAATGGACGAGCTGCTCAAGGGCAATCCGGAGTTGATGAAGGACCCCACGTTGAAACGCTGGCGCGAGCTGTTCAATTCAGGCCCAGCCGGAGCGCAGGAGGCCTACACGGAAATGAACCGCGCTTCTACCGAAGGCACAACGCCGGAAGCTCTGAATGATCCAAAGCTCTTGCGGACAGTTTGGGACAACTACATCAAGACGGGCGACCGCTTCAATGAACCCGGTCGCTTCACTGCGCTTCTGGGCTACGAATACACGAGTAACTACAAGACCAACAACTTGCATCGCGTTGTCATCTATCGGGACAGCGGAGAACGCGCCCGCCAGCTCCTGCCGTTCTCGGCACTGGACAGCGAGAACCCGGAGGATCTCTGGACGTCGTTGCAGGCCTATGAAGCCGAGACCGGTGGTCAGGTGCTCGCCATTCCTCACAACGGCAATATGAGCGGCGGCATGATGTTTGCGATGAGCACGTTCGCTGGCAAACGCCTCACCGAGGCCTGGGCGAAAGAGCGTGCCCGTTGGGAACCAGTCTACGAGATCACGCAGATGAAAGGTGACGGCGAAGCGCACCCCTTGCTTTCGCCCAATGATGAATTCGCGGATTACGAGACCTGGGACAAGATGACCATAGGCGGGCTGCCCAATAGTCCTGAGAACTATCCCTTCGAGTATGCGCGTTCGGCATTAAAGAACGGCCTGGCACTGGAAGCAAAGCTGGGAACCAATCCATTCAAGTTCGGCTTTATCGGCAGCACCGATTCGCACACTGCGCTTCCGGCAGTCGAGGAAGACAACTTCTTCGGCAAGCATAGCGGTGTGGAACCCAGTGCCGAGCGGATGATGAGCCCCGTCGCGAAAGTCAGGGATCTGGTTGTGCTCGGGTGGGAGATGTCGGCATCCGGCTACGCCGGCGTCTGGGCTACTGAGAATACCCGCGAAGCCCTGTGGGATGCGCTGAAGCGCAAGGAAGTCTACGCCACGACAGGCCCGCGTATCATCGTGCGATTCTTCGGCGGTTGGGACTTCGTCGAGCAGGATGCCCACACCCGCCGACCGGCGGAAGCGGGTTACGCCAAGGGCGTGCCGATGGGTGGCGACTTGACGAACGCACCCGAAGGCAAAGCACCGACCTTCCTGGTGGCGGCATTGAAGGATCCCGTCGGTGGCAACCTGGATCGATACCAGATCGTGAAAGGCTGGATGGATGCCAAAGGCAAGCTGCATGAGAAAGTCTACGATGTAGCCTGGTCCGGCGATCGCAAACCGGGCAACGACGGCAAGCTGCCGGCCGTTGGTAATACCGTGGATGTGGAGGAGGCGACATGGACGAATACGATCGGCGCGAACGAACTGATCGCGGTGTGGAAGGATCCGGATTTCAACCCGGAACAACCGGCTTTTTATTACGGTCGCGTCATCGAGATTCCGACGCCACGCTGGACAGCTTATGACGCAAAGCACTTTGGGCTGCAACCGTCTCCCGAGATACCGATGACCACACAGGAGCGCGCCTACACCTCGCCCATCTGGTACACGCCGAGCCAGGGTTGAGGCACAAGCAGAGGCGAAGAACCGGAGAAAATCTGTCATGACCTATCGAAACCTGTTCACCTGCCTGGCGACAACGGCCCTGCTCAGCACTGCGCTCTTGTTGCTTTCAGGACAGGCCCTGGCGCAGTACGTCCCGCTGGGTGACCAGGAGTCATTGTCGGAGGTCTATCCCGGCAAGGCCTACTCGCCCTATGCCCAGCGCAGTTTCCCGAGCCAGGTCTTTTGGGGAGACACGCACCTGCACACCGCGCTGTCGATGGACGCCGGTCTTTTCGGTGCGAGGCTCGGCCTGGATGACGCCTACCGCTTCGCCCGCGGCGAGGAGGTCATGGCCTCCAGCGGCCAGCCGGCCAAGCTCGGGCGTCCGCTGGACTGGCTGGTGATCGCGGATCACTCCGACGGCATGGGGTTTATCACCGACATTGCCGCGGGCAAGCCCGACGTCATTGCCTACGAGCAAGGCAAGAGATGGTACGAGGGCTTGCAGCAGGGCGGCGAGGCCTCGGCAGCGGCGGCGCTCGACCTGATCGGCACGTTCTCCCAGGGAGAGATGGACCCCGAGATGTTCGCGGAGTACTCACCCGGTGGCAAAACCTACAGCTCGATCTGGGAAGACGTCGTCGATGCGGCCGAACGCTACAACGATCCCGGCCGCTTCACCACGCTCATCGGCTTCGAGTGGACCTCGCTGGTCAAGGGCGCCAACCTGCACCGCAACGTGATCTTCCGCGACGGGGCGGACAAGGCGGGGCGGGTCGTGCCCTACACCACCCAGGCGCCGGTCGGGTCCACGGATCCGCTGGATCTCTACGCCTGGCTGGAGAACTACGAGAAGAGCACCGGCGGCACCGCCCTGGCGCTGGCGCACAACGGCAACCTGTCCAACGGGATCATGTTCCCGGTAGACGCGCAGTACACGGGCAGGGCCATCGACGCCAACTACGTCCGCCTGCGCGCGAAGTGGGAGCCAATGTACGAGATCACCCAGATCAAGGGTGACGGCGAGGCCCACCCCTTCCTGTCGCCGGATGACGCCTTCGCCGACTACGAGACCTGGGACGTGGGCAACCTGGACCTCTCGGAGGTCAAGACCCAGGGCATGCTGCAGTACGAGTACGCCCGCGAGGCCCTGAAGAACGGTCTGCTGCTGGAGCGCCGTCATGGCACCAACCCCTACAAGTTCGGCCTGGTGGGGTCCACCGACAGCCACACCGCGCTGTCCGCCGTCGAGGAGGAGAACTTCTTCGGCAAGGCGACCAACGCCGAGCCCAAGCCCGATCGCATGAGTCATCCCTTCGCCGAGAACGAGAACGGCGTGTTCCGGGGAGACATGCTCGTCTCTTCCGGCTACACGGGGGTGTGGGCCGAGGAAAATACCCGTGAGGCGATTTACGACGCCATGGCGCGCAAGGAGATCTACGCCACCACGGGTCCGCGTATGATCGTGCGTTTCTTCGGCGGCTGGGATTACACCCCGGCCGACCTGAACAGCCGTCAGCCGGCCTTCCGCGGCTACGAGAAGGGCGTGCCCATGGGCGGCGACCTGACGTCCGCGAAAGGCTCCAAGGCCCCGACCTTCATGGTCTATTCGTTGCGCGACCCCATCGGCGCCAACCTGGACCGCATACAGGTCGTCAAGGGCTGGCTGGACAAGGGCGGCAAGACCCACGAGAAGGTCTATAACGTGGCCTGGTCCGGCGACCGCAAGGCCGACGGAAACGGGAATCTTCCGCCGGTGGGCAATACCGTGGACGTGAAGAACGCGAACTGGACCAATACCATCGGCGCCTCGGAGCTGGCCACCGTCTGGACGGACCCGGACTTCGATCCGGCACAGCCCGCGTTCTATTACGCCCGGGTACTTGAGATTCCGACCCCCCGCTGGGTAGTCTACGACGCTTTCCGCTACGGAGTGGAAATCCCCCGGGAGGCGGAGACCACGCACCAGGAGCGTGCCTACACCTCTCCCATCTGGTACACGCCCGCAAAGGACTAAACTGCCCGGCCCCCGGCCTGGCGCAGACTGAGGATGAAAGCACGCCAGTTTGTCGGAGGGCTCGTTCGCGAGCCGCTGGTCCATTTCCTGGCCCTGGGCGCAGCCCTGTTCCTGCTCTTCGGCCTCACGCGGGAGACGGACCAGCCCAGCGAACGCCGGATCGTGGTCACTGCCGGCCAGGTCGAGCAGCTCGCCGGCCAGTTCTCGCGCACCTGGATGCGCCCCCCCACGGAGGCCGAGCTGGCCAGCCTGGTGGAGCGCCACATCCGTAACGAGGTCTTCTACCGGGAGGCCCAGGCCCTGGGGCTGGGCGAGGACGATCCTTACGTCCGAAACCGCCTGGCGCTGAAGCTGCAGTTCGTCCTCGACGATCTCTCGGCGGAAGCGGAGCCGACGGACGCGGAGCTTCAGCGTTTTCTCGATGAACACGCGGAACAGTTCACCGTGCCGGCGCGGCTGTCCTTCAGCCAGGTGTACCTGAACCCGGACCGGCATCCGGACCCGGCCGCCGAGGTACGGCGCGTGCTCGAGGCGCTCCGGGGCGGCGCGGATGCTGCCGGACTTGGCGATCCGTCCCTTTTGCCGTCGCGCTTCGATGACGCCACCCTGCCCGAGATCGCCCGCGAGTTCGGCGAGGAATTCGCGGACGAGCTTGCCGAAGTGCAACCGGACCGCTGGAGCGGCCCGGTCCCCTCCCCCTTCGGCATACACCTGGTCTTCGTGACGGACCGCGAGCCCGGACGGCAGCTGCCCCTGGAAGAGGTCCGCCCGGCCGTGCTGGCCGAGTGGCAGGACCAGCGCCGGGAGCAGGCCAGGGAAGAGGCGTACCAGCGAATGCGCGACCGATACGAAGTGGTGATAGAGCCGGAGGCGCAGGCCGGCGCGGTGATCGGCAGTAACCCGGCGAACCAGGCAGCGGCCCGGCCCGGGGCGCAGGGATCCGCCGGCACCGGTGGACCTCGCCGCGACGCCGCGGAAGGCAGGCCGTGAGGACGCCGCTTCGGCGACTCGCCCTGATCTTCCTGCTGCTGATAGCCGGCGGCTGGTCCCCGGCGGGTGTCGCCCACGAGTCCCAGCCGGGGCTGCTGGAAATCAGGCAGCTTACCGATTCGCGCTGGGAGATCGTCTGGCGGGCCCCCATCTATTACGGCAAGTCCCATCCCGCCCGGCTCGCGCTGCCGGAGGACTGGGAGCCCGTGGGCGAGCCGACCATGCGGCGGCTGGCCAGCTCCGAGTTGTACCGGCAGATCGTCACGATCCCGCAGGGGACGCTTGACGGCAGCGTCATCGGTTTTCCCGGCCTTGAGCAGACCATTACGGACGTCTTCGTTCGCGTGTCCCGTCTCGACGGCACGGAGGCCTCCCAGGTGGTCCGGCCCACGAGCCCGGAGGCCGTGCTGCGCGGGGAGCGACCCTGGACGGTGACCGCCAGCGAATACGTGGTCCTGGGCTTTCACCACATCCTCATGGGCATCGACCACCTGTTGTTCGTGCTCGGGCTTCTGATCATCGTTCACGGGACCCGCCAGCTCGTGGAGACCATCACCGCCTTCACCATTGCCCACAGCATCACGCTGGCGCTGGCCACACTCGGCTACGCCAGCATCCCCGGCCCGCCGCTGAACGCCGCCATCGCGCTGTCGATCCTGTTCCTCGGCCCCGAGATGGTGCGGGCCTGGCGGGGCGAGACCAGCTTCACCCTTCGCCATCCCTGGGTGGTGGCGTTTTGCTTCGGGCTACTGCACGGCTTCGGCTTCGCCAGCGGCCTTTCCACGGTGGGTATGCCCCGTGCGGAAGTCCCGCTGGCGCTGGCCATGTTCAACATCGGCGTCGAGCTGGGGCAGCTCGCCTTCGTCGCGCTGATCCTGCTCTCCCGGAAGGCCGTGGAGACCCTGCAGTTCCGCTGGCCCCGCTGGGCCGAGCTGGGCCCCGCATACGCCGTCGGTTCCCTCGGGGCCTACTGGACCCTCCAGCGCACGGCGATGATGTTTTGAGGAGGAATTCATGAACGTAACCGCAGGCTTCAACCGTAAACATGGGGCTGCATGGTTCATCGCAACGGTTCTGATCTGGCCACTGGCCGCCTGGGCTCACGTTCAAGCGGGCCAGGCAGGGGGCTTCGTGAGCGGCCTGTCTCACCCCGTGTCGGGACTGGACCACGTGGTCGCCATGATCGCCGTGGGGCTGTGGGGTGCCCAGCTGGGCATGCCGGCCATCTGGATCCTGCCGGTGGCCTTCCCCATGCTCATGGCCCTTGGCGGCATGCTGGGGCTGCTCGGGATTCCCCTGCCCGGGGTGGAGATCGGTATCGCCGTCTCGGCGGTGGTCCTCGGCGCGCTGGTGCTCTTCCAGGTGCGCCTGCCCCTGGCCGCCGCCGTGATCGTCGTGAGCTTCTTCGCGATCTTCCACGGCCACGCCCACGGCACCGAGCTGGAAGCCGGGCAGAACGCCCTGCTCTACAGCCTGGGTTTCGTGATCGCCACCGGACTCCTGCACGCCGTCGGCATCGGCATCGGCCTGATCCAGAACTGGGGACCGGGGAGCCAGGTACTCCGCGGCGCCGGCGGCCTGGTCATGGCCGCGGGGCTGTATTTCCTCTGGGCGGCAGTGGGATGAAGGCCGTGAGCCGCAGGGCAGCGCTGGCGGCGGGGCTTCTCGCCCTGCCCGGCGTCGCCCACGCCCACCTGGTCACCTCCGGTCTCGGTCCTTTCTACGACGGCGCGCTGCACCTGCTGCTGTCCCCCGGGGACCTGCTGGGCGTCCTGGCCCTCGGGCTGCTGGCCGGCCTGCGCGGCGCTCCGGCCGGCAGGATTACCGTCGTGATACTCCCGGCCGCCTGGCTGCTGGCCGGGCTGGCCGGCCTGGGCCTGGCGCCCGAACTCGACCTGGCTCTGCTCAGCGTTGCTTTCCTGTTGCTCCTGGGGCTGCTGGTCGCCACCGACGCCCGGCTGTCGCCGGCCGCGCTGGGCGGGCTGGCGGCGGCCTACGGGGTGCTGCACGGGTCTCTTAACGGCGCGGCGCTGGCCGCCGCCGGCGCAGGTGCCGTGGAATTGCTCGGCATCGTGCTGACTTCAATGTTCCTCGCGCTCCTGACCGCCGCGGCAGTGGTTCCGCTGCGGGCTCTCTGGGCCCGGGTTGTCGTCCGGGTCGCAGGGAGCTGGATCGCCGCTGTGGGCATGCTGATGCTCGGGTGGCTCCTGCAGGGAGCCGCCTGATGCGAGGCCGTGCCGTGGGCCCGGGCCACACGTTCCGACAGAGGATCTATCACTTGCCGACCTGCACAAATCTTCCGAGACACCTGGCGCTTCGGGTTCTGTCCGCCTGCATCGCGGGCCTGCTGTTGACGCAGGCCAGTGCGGCCGAGGACGAACGGGAGTCACCCTGGCTGGCCACACCGACCCTGAGCGACAACCCGAAGCTCGGCACGAACATCGGCGCCATCGTCGGCTACGTCCGCCGGTTCGACCCTGAGTCGGAGCCTTCTCTCATCGCTGCTTTCGGTTCCTACAGCAACACCGACTCCCGGGTGGGTGGTGTCTTCGCCGACCTGCGCTGGGACGGCAACCGACACAAGGCGACGGCCGGAATCTTCGGCGGCAAGATCCGCAACGAGTATGACGACTACCTGGGCACCGGGCGTCCCGCGAAGACGGAGGACAACGTCTCCGGCCTGGCCTTCCGATACTCCCGGCAGATTGTTGAACACTGGTACCTGGGCGCCCAGGCCATCTACACCGACTACGCCATCAATGCCGACGGCCTGCTCGGCGACTTCCTCGAGCAGATCGGCCTGACGGGATTCAAGTCCGCCGGGATCGGCATCGTCGGGGAGTTTGACAACCGGGACAACACGCGCAACCCGCAAACGGGCAACCACTTGCTCGTTCACAACTTCGCCTACCGGGAAGGGCTGGGGGGCGAGGAGTCCTTCGACGTCTACCGCGCCGAGTATGCCCACTTCGCATCCCTGCCGGCCCAGACCGTGCTCGGCATCCAGCTCAAGGGCCGGTGGACGGACGATGCGCCCTTGTCCGGCTACTCCTCCGTGGACCTGCGCGGCTACACCATGGGCAACTACCTCGACAAAAACTACACCCACCTGGACCTGGACGCGCGAATACCTCTGACGGGCAAGTGGGGGCTGACCGGGTTCGCTGGCGTGGGCTGCCTTTACACTTCCCTCTCCGACTGCAACTCCAGCGATCAGGTCTACCCTTCCGTCGGCGCGGGCGTCAGCTACCTGCTGAAGCCCGAGGCCGGGATCGTGATTCGCGCCGAGTATGCGGTCGGCGAAGGAGACAATCGTGCGTTCTACCTGCGGATGGGACACCCGTTCTGACCGCACGGACGGATAAGCGACGCTGCGCGGCGATTGCCACACCGAAACCGTGTCACGTACGAGCACCAGAAGAGAAACCTTGCTTCCGCGGACTCCGGCGGCCAGGGTGAAACGACTTACGTTCTCGGGGGGACTAGCATCCGCGATCACGCTTTTCGCGACCCTTGCCTGCATGGAGGTATCCGCGGAATCGGAGGCCCCGCCCGACACCGGCGATACGACGGCCGACGAGCTCCAGGCGCGTGTATCGACGCGGGTGGCGGACACCGCCGCCTGGCTGGACTCATTCTTCGCGACGGACAACTATGAAGCCGAGAGCAACACGACGAGCCTTCGTCTGGGGGTCAGCAGCTTCTCCGAGCGAGGCGAGGGAACGGACGTCAGGGCGAAGACCGGGCTGCGCCTGAGTCTTCCCTATCTCGAGAACCGGCTCCGGTTCTCCTTCTCCGGCGCCACGGACGACTTCGACACCACCGACTCCGAATGGGAAGACATCGACGAGTACGTCGACGGCACCGACGAGGACAGCCTCGGTGCGGCGCTGACCTATTTTTTCAGGGAGCAGGCCAGGCGAAACGTCAGCCTGAGCGGAGGCGTGAGGTTCCGCAGCGGCAATCCCGGCGTGTACGTCCGGCCTCGCTACCGGCAGACGTGGAACGTCTCGTCATGGGACCTTCGATTCATCCAGAGATTCAGCTGGTACAGCGATTCCGGCCTGGACGCCCGATCGAAGCTGCAGGCCGAACGCCTCCTGGGTAGCGACTGGTTCTTCCGCACCATCACCCAGGTGGACTGGTATGAAGACGAAGACGGCTTCTTCCCGCAGCAGAACTTCGCCCTGATCCGGCCCTTCAGCGACAAAAGAGTCCTGGCGTTCCACTGGAACAACTACATCAAGACTGACCCCGGCACCGTGCTGGACTCCACCCTGTTCCGGCTGCGGTACCGCCAGCGGATCTGGCGAAGCTGGCTCTGGTTCTCGGTAGCCCCACAGGTCGTATTTCCGCGCGAGAAAGACTACGAGGCCGTGCCCGGGATCATGCTGGAGATCGAGGCCTGGTTTCGGGAA
The DNA here is from genome assembly GCA_037383845.1 of Gammaproteobacteria bacterium. GTDB lineage: Bacteria > Pseudomonadota > Gammaproteobacteria > Steroidobacterales > XN24 > JARRON01. The sequence goes on along the minus strand of JARRON010000055.1, from coordinate 770 downwards.
ACTCAGGATGCTGTTGGCCGTACCCGGAATTAGCGAAGGCGGCCCTTCCCCGCCCCGGCAGCGGACGCACCGGCACTAACCGGCCAGCGGTGCAACATCGAAGTCGCCCACTGTGTAAGGCCTGTTCAACACAGCAGACGGAGGCTCGCCGAAGCACTCCCGGAAATATCGGGCGAAACGCCCCGGGTGGTGGAAACCGTGGGCCGGTCTTCAGCGGGACGGAGACGGCGAGTGTGCCCGGCGGCGAAAGCCCGCGAAGACGGCAGAGTTGCCGGAACGTTTCCCGGTACACCGTCACCCCAGGCGTCCTCAGATACGCAATGGAATAGGCGAAATCTCCCGGCGCGAGAGGCGTATTGCACAGCTCCCACGGCCTGACGAGTTCTTGGTACTCAGCCGGATCCGACGCGCAGACGCTTCCCGACACCGGCAGCCCGCCGGCGGCCTGTCGCGTCAGGTCCAGTGCGGTCGGTCGAGACATGAGTTAGTCCCGTTTGCGAAAAACGGATAGACACGAAGCCGCAGGAAGATACCTAATCCGGGGCCACGCGGACCGTTCCGCTGGTTTTCAACATCCGGATGGATCCTTACGAAAGCTACGACAGCAGCGACGCATACGGTCACCCCATGCAGAAGGTCTCCTGGCTGATCCAGTCGATGGGCGTCCTCATGGGCGTGCAGCTGAAGTCGCTGCTGGAATACCATCCGGTTCTGGGCGCCCTGAGCTTGGACATGTCCAACGTGGTCGACGAATTCATCAAGAAGGGGTG
>JARRON010000054.1:0-11727 GCA_037383845.1 Gammaproteobacteria bacterium | reverse complement strand
GCGAAGATGCGAAATTGTCCGGCAACGCAACCCGGCAAGTCAAGAACGGCGCGGCCTAAGTCTCCAGGGCCTTCGCCATGCGGCCCACGGCCTCCTTCAGCGTATCCAGGCCGCAGGCGAACGAAAGCCTTACGTGCCCAGGGGCCCCGAACGCCGTTCCCGGCACCACGGCCACCCCGGCTTTTTCCAGGAGGAACTCGGCGAAGGCGGTATCGTCGTCGACGTGCTCCAGCCTGCGGATGGCCTGGCTGACGTCCGGGAACGCGTAGAAGGCCCCGTCTGCCGGCAGACAGCTGACCCCGGGCAGGTCGTTCAGGGCCGGCACCAGCCAGTCGTGCCGCTCCCTGAAGGCCCGGGTCATCTCCGCCACGCAGGACTGGTCCCCGTTCAGAGCTTCGAGGGCAGCGTACTGGGAGATGGAGCAGGCGTTGCTCGTGCTCTGGCCCTGGATTTTCTTCATGGCTGCGATGAGCTTCTTCGGCCCGCCGGCGTACCCGATCCGCCAGCCGGTCATGGCATAGGCCTTCGAGACGCCGTTGATGGTGACCGTGCGGTCAAACAAATCAGGCGCCACGGTGAGCAGGCTATGGAAGCGCTCCTCGCCCCAGAAGATGTGCTCGTACATGTCGTCGGTGGCCACCAGGACCTGGGGATGCCGGCGCAGCACGTCAGCGATGGCCTCCAGCTGGGCTTCCCCGTAGGCCATACCGGTGGGGTTACTGGGGCTGTTCAGGATCAGCAGGCGGCTGCGGGGCGTAATGGCGGCCTCGAGCTGCTCCGGGCTGAACATGAAGCGCTGGTCCGGTCCCGCGGACACGATCACCGGGGTGGCGTCCACGAGCAGGGCGATATCGGGATAGGAGACCCAGTAGGGCGCGGGAATGATCACCTCGTCACCAGGCCCCAGCAGGGCCGCGGCCGCGTTGTAGATGCTCTGTTTGGCGCCGCTGGAGACCAGGATCTGGTCCGGGCTGTACTCGATTCCGTTGTCCCGGCGGAACTTATCGCAGATGGCCGATCTAAGTTCGACAATGCCGTCCACCGACGTGTACTTGGTGCGCCCGGCGTGAATGGCCTCCACGGCTGCCTGCTTGATGTGCTCGGGCGTATCGAAATCGGGTTCGCCCGCGCCGAGGCCGATGACGTCCCGTCCAGCCCGCTTCAGCTCGGCGGCCCTGGCGGTGACTGCGAGGGTAGGAGATGGCTTGACGCGGGCGACCCGCTCGGAAAGTCGAAAATCCACTGGACTCCCCCGATGGCATAATGGCTCGTGGACGGCCCACGGCGGACCGTCCGGCTCATGTTGAAGTCAAAGCTCCCTAGCGTCCAGTCAGGGACGACCGAAACGCGCCTGCCGTGCCGGGCGCCCAGAAAGTCCGCCAGGGCGCGGCCACGGATCAGATGACCGACACGTTCAAACTCGTTTCCGAATACCAGCCCGCCGGTGACCAGCCGGAGGCCATCCGACGCCTGACCGAGGGACTGGAGTCGGGCCTGGCCGGCCAGACCCTGCTGGGCGTCACCGGCTCGGGCAAGACCTACACCATCGCCAACGTCATCCAGGCGGTTCAGCGGCCGACCCTGGTCCTTGCCCACAACAAGACCCTGGCTGCCCAGCTCTACGGCGAGTTCCGGGAGTTCTTCCCGGACAGCGCCGTCGAGTACTTCGTCAGCTACTACGACTACTACCAGCCGGAGGCGTACGTTCCCTCGACGGACACCTACATCGAGAAGGACTCCTCGATCAACGACCACATCGAGCAGATGCGGCTGTCGGCCACCAAGGCGCTCCTCGAGCGCCGGGACACCATCATCGTGGCCACCGTCTCGGCTATCTATGGCCTGGGCGACCCCCAGGCCTACCTGTCCATGGTGCTCCACCTGGACAGGGGTGACCGCATCGGGCAGCGGACGATCCTGCGCCGGCTCGCGGACATGCAGTACACCCGCAACGAGATGGACCTGCGCCAGGGCACCTACCGCGTCCGCGGCGAGGTCATCGACGTCTTCCCGGCGGAATCGGAGCGGGACGCCCTGCGGATCGAGCTCTTCGACGACGAGGTGGACAACCTGGCCTGGTTCGATCCCCTGACCGGAGAGGTGCTGCGCCGGGTTCCCCGGGCCACCATCTTCCCGAAGACCCATTACGTCACTCCCCGTGAGCGGCTTCTGTCTGCGCTCGACGAAATCAAGAACGAGCTGCGCCAGCGGCTCGAGGAATTTCGCTCGGGCGGCAAGCTGCTGGAGGCCCAGAGGCTGGAACAGCGCACGCTTTTCGACCTGGAGATGATCCAGGAGCTGGGCTTTTGCCAGGGCATCGAGAACTACTCCCGATACCTGTCCGGGCGGGCGCCCGGAGAGCCCCCTCCGTGCCTGTTCGATTACCTGCCCAGGGACTCCCTGCTGGTGGTAGACGAGTCCCACGTCACCATCCCCCAGCTCGGGGGCATGTACCGCGGGGACCGGGCGCGCAAGGAGACCCTCGTGGAGTACGGCTTCCGATTGCCGTCGGCCCTGGATAACCGGCCGCTGCGTTTCGACGAGTACGAGGCGCTGGCGCCCCAGGCCGTTTACGTGTCCGCGACGCCCCGGGAATACGAGCTGGAACGCTCCGGCCAGGTGGTCGAGCAGGTGGTGCGGCCCACGGGCCTGGTGGATCCGGAGGTGGAGGTCCGGCCCGTGCGTGCCCAGGTGGACGACGTGCTGTCGGAGATCCGGAGGCGCGTGGAACACAGCGAGCGGGTGCTGATCACGACCCTGACCAAGCGGATGGCCGAGGATCTCACCGACTACCTGCACGAGCACGGGGTCCGGGTCAGGTACCTGCATTCCGATATCGACACCGTCGAGCGCACCGAGATCCTCCGGGACCTGCGGCTGGGTGAGTTCGACGTGCTGGTGGGGATTAACCTGCTGCGGGAAGGCCTGGACATGCCCGAGGTTTCCCTGGTGGCCATCCTCGACGCGGACAAGGAGGGCTTCCTTCGCTCCGGCGGCTCGCTGATCCAGACCATCGGCCGGGCGGCGCGGAACGTGAACGGCAAGGCGATCCTCTACGCCGACACCATCACCCGGTCCATGAAGACCGCCATCGACGAGACCAACCGCCGCCGGGCCAAGCAGCTGGCCTTCAACAAGGCCCACGGGATTACGCCCCAGACCATCGTCAAGCGCATCGCGGACATCATGGAAGGCGCAAGACCGGAGGGCCAGAAGGGAGGCCGGGGGCGGGCGGGACGCGGAAAGGGCGGCGCGCAGGCCGGCCCCAGGCTGGTGGCAGAGAGTCTGACGCCGGAGGAGATCATGAAGCGCATCGGCAAGCTGGAGGCCGAGATGTACCGGCATGCCCGGGACCTGGAATTCGAGGATGCCGCCAGGCTTCGGGACGAGATCGATCAGCTCCGCCGGGACGGGCTGGGGCTGCCCTCGGAGCTGGCCGGCTGACCGGACCCTGAACTCCGCGACCGCCTCGTCCGAGTGGCCGCCGGGCTTGCCCGCCCCGGTGTGCGCCGGTAGACTTTTGCGCCTTGCAGCAGGCGCGTAGCTCAGTGGTAGAGCACTACGTTGACATCGTAGGGGTCGGCGGTTCAAACCCGCCCGCGCCTACCAGACCCCAGAGCGCCACGTCCCGGATCCGGGCCACGACCCATGGCCAGGCCGGGCGTGGCGTCATTATCTGACACGATACTCCATGCCGGTCATCACGCTCCCTGACGGAAGTCAGCGACGATACGACGCGCCCGTGACGGTGGCGCAGGTCGCCGCAGATATCGGACCCGGCCTCGCGAAGGCCGCGGTGGCCGGGCGCGTGGACGGGCGCCTGGTGGACACGTCCCACCGCGTGGCCAACGACGCCCGGGTGGAGATCGTCACCCCCCGGGATCCTGAAGGCCTGGAGATCGTCCGCCACTCCACCGCCCACCTGCTGGCCCAGGCAGTCAAACAGCTCCACCCCGAAGCCCAGGTGACCATCGGCCCCGTTATCGAGGACGGCTTCTACTACGACTTCGCCTATCCCCGGGGGTTTACGCCCGAGGACCTGGAAGCCATCGAGAAGCGGATGGCCGAGCTGGCCCAGGCTGACCAGCCGGTTCACCGCGAGGTCATGGAGCGCGACGACGCCGCAGACTATTTCCGTGGCATCGGCGAGGAATACAAGGCGAGGATCATCGAGGACATCCCGGCCAACGAGGACATCAGCCTCTACGGGCAGGGAGACTGGAAAGACCTCTGTCGCGGACCCCACGTGCCCAGCACGGGCCACCTGAAGGCCTTCAAGCTCACCAAGGTCGCCGGCGCCTACTGGCGCGGGGATGCGAAGAACGAGCAGCTGCAGCGCATCTACGGGACGGCCTGGCCCGACAAGAAGGCCCTGAAGGCCTACCTCAGGCGCCTGGAGGAGGCGGAGAAGCGTGACCACCGCCGCATCGGCCGGGACCTGGACCTGTTCAGCATCCAGGAAGACGCCGGCGGCGGGCTGGTGTTCTGGCATCCGAAGGGTGCGCGCGTCCGGCGGGTGATGGAGGACTACTGGCGCCAGCGTCATGTGGACGCCGGCTACGAGCTTCTCTATACGCCGCACATCGCCCTCGAGGAGCTCTGGAACACGTCGGGCCACACGGATTTCTATCGGGAGTCCATGTACGCGCCCATGGAGGAGGAGGGGCAGGAGTACCAGCTCAAGCCCATGAACTGTCCCTTCCACGTGCTCGTCTACAAGGACCAGCTGCGCTCTTACCGGGAGCTGCCCATGCGCTGGGCGGAACTGGGCACGGTCTACCGGCACGAGATGTCCGGCGCCCTTCACGGCCTGATGCGGGTGCGCGGGTTCACCCAGGATGATGCCCACGTGTTCTGCCGCGAAGAGCAGATCGAGGACGAGGTCCTGGCGGTCCTGGACCTGACCTTGTCCATGCTGGCGGATTTCGGCTTCACCCAGTACGAGGTGAACCTCTCCACCCGGCCGGAAAAGGCCGTGGGATCCGAGGCCATCTGGAACAAGGCCACCGCGGGGCTGCGGGGTGCCCTGGAGCGAAAGGGGCTCGAATACATCCTGGACGAGGGCGGCGGCGCCTTTTACGGGCCGAAGATCGACCTGAAGATCGAGGACGCCATCGGCCGGAAGTGGCAGTGCTCCACCATCCAGCTGGATTTCAACCTGCCCGAGCGCTTCGACATGGAGTACGTGGCCGAAGACGGGGAGCGTCACCGGCCCATCATGATCCACCGGGCCCTGCTGGGTTCCCTGGAGCGGTTTTTCGGCGTGCTGATCGAGCATTTCGAGGGCCGGTTTCCCGCCTGGCTGGCGCCGGTCCAGGCGGTGGTGATGAACATTACAGACCGCCAGGCGGGCTACGCCGACGAGGTCGCCAAGTCCCTAAGCAAACAGGGATTTCGTGTCGATGCGGACTTGAGAAACGAGAAGATCGGCTTTAAAATCCGTGAGCACACTTTGCAAAAGGTGCCCTTCTTGCTGGTCGCAGGCGACCGGGAGAAGGAGGCTAGAACACTGGCCGTGCGTTCGCGAAGCGGTGAGGACCTGGGCACGATGCCCGCAGCGGAAGTCGCTGAATTCCTTGCCCGGGAGGTCGCGAAGCGCGGCCGGTCTGTTATGGAGGATTGACGCATCACAGCGTCCAAGCGCGTACGTCGCAACGAAGACATCGGCTCGCCCCAGATGCGGGTCATAGGCCCAGACGGGGAACAGGTCGGAATACTCGACCGGGACGAGGCCCTGGCCCTGGCCAGCGAGAAAGGACTGGATCTTGTAGAAGTGGCGCCCATGGCGGAGCCGCCGGTATGCAAGGTCATGGATTACGGCAAGTTCGCCTTCGAGCAGAACAAGAAGGCGCACGCTGCCAAGAAGAAGCAGCGGCAGACCCAGGTCAAGGAAGTTAAATTCCGGCCCGGGACGGAAGAAGGGGACTACCAGGTGAAGATGAAGAACCTGGTGAGGTTTCTGACCGCGGGAGACAAGGCCAAGGTGACCCTGCGTTTCCGAGGCCGGGAGATGGCGCACAAGGACCTGGGCGCCAAGCTCCTCGAAAGGGTGCGGGATGACCTGGCCGAACTGGCCAGTGTCGAGCAGTTCCCGCAGATGGAAGGTCGCCAGATGACCATGGTCCTGGCGCCCAAAAAGAAGTGAGTCCGGGGAAGACGGCCTGAGGGCCTTCCCAGCCGGACTTCGCCTGCCGGGTCATATGAGCTCGCGCAGGCTACAACCGGAGACAAAGACATGCCCAAGATGAAGACCAATCGCGGGGCCGCCAAGCGGTTTCGCAGCAGGCCGAACGGCAGCTTCAAGCGCGGCCAGTCGCACCTGAACCACATCCTCACCAAGAAGAGCTCCAAGCGGAAGCGCCACCTCCGGCCCATCATCGAGGTGGCCGAGGCCGACGTGAAGGCGGTCCGCAAGCTGCTTCCGTATTCCTAGGGAGGATGTGAGCCATGGCACGAGTCAAGCGTGGTGTGACCGCGAAGCAGCGGCACAAGAAGATTCTCAAGAAGGCCAAGGGCCACTACGGCGCCCGGCGAAAGAGCTTCCGGGTCGCGAAGCAGTCGGTCACCAAGGCAGGGCAGTACGCCTACCGGGACCGGCGTAACCGGAAGCGGGAATTCCGCTCCCTGTGGATCGTGCGGATCAACGCCGCCGCCAGGAGCCATGGTCTGTCCTTCAGCCGGCTCATGGACGGCCTGAAGAAGGCCGGAGTGGAACTGGATCGCAAGGTGCTGGCCGACATGGCCGTGTTCCAGCCGGAGGCGTTTGGCGCCGTCGCGGAACAGGCCAAGGCCGCACTCGCGCGATAACTGATCGTCCGGCCGCGGCGGCTCCGGCCGCTGCGGCCTGCATCGCGAAGGGGAAAGGCCGGATCGCCTTTCCCCTTCTTTATTCGTGCAGGAGAACGGCGTGGAAGACGCAGCCAAGCTGCTCGAGGAAGGACGGCAGGCGGCGAATTGCAGTACCGACCTGGCGAGCCTCGACAAGGTCCGGGTCCGCTACCTGGGGAAGAAGGGCCTGCTGACGGACCTGCTCAAGGGGCTGGGGAGCCTCCCGGCGGAGGACCGCCCGGCGGCCGGCCAGGCCATCAACCTGGCCAAGAAGGCGCTCCAGGAGGCCATCAACGACCGGCGAGAGGCCCTCGAGGCAGAAGCCGAGGCGGCGGCCATCGAATCCCGGCGGGTGGACGTGACCCTTCCGGGCCGGGGCGAGGAAACCGGGGGGCTGCATCCGGTCAGCCGGACCATGCGGCGAATGGAGTCCATATTCCGCCACGCCGGGTTCGACGTGCATACAGGCCCGGAGGTGGAGGACGAGTTCCACAATTTCGAGGCCCTGAACATCCCGGAGCACCACCCGGCCCGGGCCATGCACGACACCTTTTACTTTGGCGACGGGCGTCTGCTCCGCACTCACACGTCGCCGGTCCAGATCCGCTCCATGCGGCGGGACGGCGCGCCAATCCGGTTGATCGCCCCGGGCCGGGTCTACCGCTGCGACTCCGACCAGACGCATTCGCCCATGTTCCACCAGGTGGAGGGACTGGTAGTGGACCGCGGCGTGAGCTTCGCCCACCTCAAGGCCGTGCTGCACGATTTCCTGGAGCGGTTCTTCGAACGGAAGGTCCGGCTCCGCTTCCGGCCGTCCTACTTCCCGTTCACGGAGCCCTCCGCGGAGGTGGACGTCAGCTGGGGCGAGGGCTGGCTGGAGATCCTGGGCTGCGGAATGGTGCATCCGAGGGTGCTGGAGTTCGGCGGCATCGATCCGGAGAACTACACCGGCTACGCCTTTGGCATGGGGGTAGAGCGGCTGGCCATGCTCCGCTACGGGGTGGACGACCTGCGCCTGTTCTTCGACAACGACCTGCGCTTCCTGCGGCAGTTCAACCAGGGAGCGGTTCGATGAAATTCAGCGAGCGCTGGCTGCGGGAATGGGTGAATCCTCCCGTGGACACCGCCGGCCTGGTCCAGCAGCTGACCATGGCGGGACTGGAAGTGGACGGCTATCAGCCGGCCGCCGGCGCCTTCTCCGGCGTGGTGGTAGGCCGGGTGGAGGCCGTGGAACCCCATCCGGACGCCGACAAGCTCACGGTCTGCAAGGTGAATGCCGGCGGCGACGCCCTGTCCATCGTCTGCGGCGCGCCCAACGTGCGGGCCGGAATGCTCGCCCCGCTGGCCCGGGTGGGCGGCGAGCTTCCGGGAGGGATGAAGATCAGGAAAGCCCGGCTCCGGGGCGTGGAAAGCCAGGGGATGCTGTGCTCGGCCAGGGAGCTTGGGCTCTCGGAAGACCACTCCGGCATCATGGACCTGCCCCAGGGCGCGGTGCCCGGGACCGACCTGCGGGACTGGCTCGGCCTGGACGACGCCATCATCGACGTGGACCTCACCCCGAACCGGGGGGACTGTTTCAGCCTTCTGGGAATCGCCCGGGAAGTGGCGCTCGCCAACGACATGGCGCTGGACTGGCCGGAACTGTCCCAGGTAGCCGCGGGCAGCGACGACAGCTTCCCCATCGAAGTACTCGCGCCGGAGGCTTGCCCGCGCTTTGTAGGCCGGGTCGTCCGCGGCATCTCGCCGGATGCGGAAACCCCCCTGTGGATGGTGGAGAAGCTGAGACGCTCCGGCATTCGGGCCATCCACCCTGTGGTGGACGTGACCAATTACGTCATGCTGGAGCTCGGTCAGCCCATGCACGGATTTGACCTGGCCAACCTGGCGGGCGGGATCGTCGTGCGTCTGGCCGAGCCGGGCGAGACCCTCGTCCTGCTCGACGGCCGGGAAGTCGAGCTCGAAGCGGACATGCTGGTCATCGCAGACCGGGAGAAGGCCCGGGCCCTGGCGGGCATCATGGGCGGCGAGACCTCTGGCGTGACCCGCCAGAGCACGGACATTTTCTTCGAGGTGGCCTTCTTCGATCCCCTGGCCATCGCCGGCCGGGCGCGCCGGCTGGGGCTGCATACCGACGCCTCTCTGAGGTTCGAGCGCGGCGTCGACCCCGCCCACCAGCGGAGGGCCGTGGAGCGGGCGACCCAGCTCCTGGTGAGCATCGCCGGTGGGACCCCGGGGCCCGTGGTCGAGCGTGTGGCCGGGGACCAGCTGCCCGCCCGGAAGGCCATCCTGCTCCGACGGGAGCGCCTCGCGATGCTCCTGGGCACTGAAGTCCCGGAGGCAGAAGTGGAGCGAATCCTCGCCGGCCTGGGGATGGAGGTCGCATCCGACGGGCAGGCCTGGCGCGTGACCCCGCCGTCCCATCGCTTCGACGTGGCGGAGGAAGTGGACCTTATAGAGGAGGTCGCCCGGATTCACGGCTACGATCGCATCCCCGAGGAGCGGGGTACCGGCGCCTCGGTCCTGGGCACTGCCACCGAGGCGCGGCTGCCGTGGGCCCGGCTCGCGGACACCCTGGTGGCCCGCGGCTACCAGGAGGCCATCACCTTCAGTTTCGTGGATCCCCGGGTACAGTCGACGCTTTTCCCCGATACGCCCGCGCTGCCGCTGGCCAATCCCATCTCGTCCGAGCTCAGCCACATGCGGGTGTCGCTTTGGCCGGGGCTGCTGGGTGCCCTCCGGCGTAACGTGAGTCGCCGGCAGGGCCGCGTGCGTCTGTTCGAGTCAGGTCTGAGGTTTATCCAGGAAGATAATGATCTGAAACAGGAAATGACCCTGTCCGGCGTGATTTCCGGGCCGCGCCTCCCGGAGCAGTGGGGCACGCCCGACACGCCGGTCGACTTCTTCGACGCAAAGGCCGACGTAGAGGCCCTGCTCGCCCAGACGCGGGGCCGGTTCCGGATTGAGGCGGGCGAACATCCGGCGCTTCACCCGGGGCAGTGCGCCCGAATCTGGCGAGGCGACATTCCGGTCGGCTGGATTGGTGCACTGCACCCAGGGCTGGTGCGCGAGCTGGAGCTGGAGTCTGCGCCGATTTTATGGGAGCTGGATGCGGCATCGAGCTTCCAGGCGGAACTGCCTGTTTACCAGAGCATTTCCAGGTTCCCGGCGATCCGGCGTGATCTGGCGGTGGTGGTGGACCGGGGCGTTTCCGCTGCTGCGCTCGCAGACGCGGTCCGCGACGCGGCGGGGCAGCTTTTAACAGAATGTCGGGTTTTCGATGTATACACGGGCAAGGGCATAGACTCAGGAGCAAAAAGCGTCGCTTTTGGCTTGATTTTGCAGGAATATGCGCGCACCCTTACCGACGCCGATGCCGATGAGGTGGTCGGTGCCGTGATGGCTCGCCTCGAAGCTGATTTCGGGGCCCGACTGAGAGACTGAAGGATGGCACTCACGAAGGCGGACATGGCCGAGGCGCTATTCAACGAGCTTGGCCTGAACAAGCGCGAGGCGCGTGAACTCGTCGAGATGTTTTTCGAGGAGATCCGGACGGCGCTCGCCAACGGCGAACAGGTCAAGCTGTCCGGTTTCGGCAACTTCGATCTCCGAGACAAAAACCAGCGCCCTGGGCGCAATCCAAAAACCGGAGAGGAAATCCCGATCACTGCCCGCCGGGTGGTGACGTTCCGACCCGGACAAAAACTAAAGACTCGGGTGGAAGCCTATGCTGGAAGCGGGGAATAACGACGAACTACCCCCAATCCCCGGAAAACGGTACTTCACCATCGGGGAAGTGAGTGAGCTCTGCGGGGTGAAGCCCCACGTGCTTCGCTACTGGGAGCAGGAGTTTCCGCAGCTCAAGCCGGTCAAGCGGCGAGGGAACCGGCGCTATTACCAGCGGCGCGACGTGCTGCTGATCCGCCAGATCCGAAGCCTGCTGTACGACGAGGGCTTCACGATCGGGGGCGCCCGCCAGCGACTGACCGGCGAGGACGCCAAGGAAGACCTTACCCAGAGCATCCAGATCATCCGCCAGATCCGGGTGGAACTGGAAGAAGTCCTGAAGATCCTTCGAAGCAAGTAGCCGAATTCTTTGCCGGGCCGCTGCCTTCGGGTATCATGCCGGCCCTCCCGGCGGCAGTAGCCGCCTGAAAAATTTCCCTCGGTCGGGGCGTGGCGCAGCCTGGTAGCGCACCTGCATGGGGTGCAGGGGGTCGTAGGTTCAAATCCTATCGCCCCGACCATCCAAACAACTGAAAAGAAGAAAGAATTCGGCCACCTTCGGGTGGCCTTTCTTTTGCCAAATCGGCGACTGGGTATACCAATGCCTGTAGTTTTGGCCCGCGATATCCCCATGGACTGGGCAGATATCGGGACTGAAAGCTACTGCCACGATGGCGCAGGCGTTACTGGCCGCCCCGGCCCGGGTTCTCTCCCGATGGTCCCATGCAGCCTGGTCCGGGTGCGGAAAACTGGCCCGCTCGGTCCACCGCGTGAGCCAGCCGCTCTAGATCGCTCGCCACCAGCTCAGCCACCGCGACCAGTCCCCCTCGCTTTGACGTGGTCGGGCGCGATCCTGCAATGCGTCGCCGCTCCCTGCAGAGCCTCGCTGGCATTGTGCAGCCGGATGGTCGTGTCTGCTGACGGCCATTAGCGGCCGCTCAGAGTATCAATCGGTTCCTACGTTTTACCGGCTCTTTCGTTTGCTAGTTCTTTCTTTCGCTCGAGAAGTTTTTCAAGCAGAGCTGCAAAATCCTCCTCCACCTCGATACGCTCGATCTCGGCGCGCTGCCGGTCCACGTCAGCCTTCACCTCGGCCATCAGGGCCTGGTAGGCCGGATTATCTGCGAGCGAGTCCCATCGGGGATCGCTGTTAGTGACGTAATATTCCAGCCATCC
>JARRON010000053.1:0-33904 GCA_037383845.1 Gammaproteobacteria bacterium | reverse complement strand
AGCTGCACGACATGGCCTCGAGCAGACACAGCCCCCCGAGGGGGATGAGGACGAGCGGCCCTTGTCACCACACTTGCCTGTCTTGTCCGGGTCGCTCCGGGGTCTGCCGGGACGGCGGTCCCCGGTCCCTGGATGAGCTTGCATGCCGGGGCGTGCGGACGCGGACGGTCCGGCCTGAAGGCTGCCAGAGAGGCTGCCGCGACGCGAAAGCTCCGGGGCCTCGGCCACGGGAGGAGAGGACGGCACGGCCTTTACCCGACAATTTTCCGGAGCGAGACGTCGGCCGGGTGGCGGCCACCGGCCGTTCGTTCGGCCCCCTGGCCCCAAGATCTTGGTAGTTCCAAGGGAGCGAAGATAACTCCCCATCGCAGTACCCCTCCTGGTTGTGGCCTAGACTCTGATTGAGAGGTTTCGGCGGGCAGCAACGCACGCGGTCCGGGACAGGAGGCCCGGGGCAGATGAACACCTCATCGGCGGCGCTGGCAAGAAACACGCTGTTCTTCGCGCAGGGCGGCGTGTTTGCCCTTCTGATGGCCACGATTCCCGGTCTCTACCTGCCCCGCGGTCCGATGCTGCTGGCGGGCGCCGCACTGGGGCTGTGCGGACTGGGTCTGGTGTTCCTGGTCGTCGCTCCGAAGGCCCGCTCGAGCCTCTCGCCGGCGACCGAGGCGACCATACGTTACCTGGTCGCGGTCGGCGCGGCCTGCACGGAGGCAGAGCGGGCATCCCACAGCCGCTAGTCGGCTTGATTGCCAGCATGCCCGTCCGGCCCGCGTACCCAGGCGCCTCACGGCCGGGAGTGTCAAAGCACGGAGACCATCTCCGTGTGGTTGCCCCGGCTGGGCCTTAGAGGCGCGTCGGTGTCGAAGTTTCCGTGACGCGGCCGCGCGTTGGCCGGTCACCCTGTAGCCCTCACTCCCTGGTTGGTATAGTCCCCGCGGCTCGCGGGTTCGTGTGGAAACACAGGACCCGAATTCCCGCAAGGACTGTGTGGCGGCCGCCACCGCGAGCGTCGGGCGGGAACCACTTCCCACCGAAGTGCTGTCGATGAAGGGGCACTGAATGGCTTCACGAATTGCTGCTGGCCTGCTGGTTATCCTGTTAACGAGTGGCGGGTTCGCGCCGAGCTCGTCCCCGGCCCAGGATACGGGCACGGAAGCCGGTGCCGCCGGCACGCTGTCGAGCGAGGATGCCGCCGCACTGGATGCGAGGCTGGAGCGTGCCACGGCTCTGGAAGCCCGGGTGCGCGAGCTGAACAGGCGACGGGAGGACGTCGGTGAGCGGGGCGCGCGCATTCTCGACACGCGCCTGGACCGGGCCTGGGAGGAGCTGGTGGGCGAGGCGCACGACTTCGCCGCCCAGGTCGCGAAGCTTGAAGCCGAGGGCACCGAGACCGGCAAGTACCGTGACACGGCACTGGAGATCGTGGAGCTGGTGCCCGACGGCGCCCGCAAGGCCATCGAGCGGACAAGGTCGCGGCTTGAACCGGCCGATCCCGAGGCCAGTGCAACCGAGCAGGCGGCGGCGGACGCCATCGCTAACGAAGGCAGTCGGCGGATCGATGCGTTCTACGCGGCGTTGGTCAGGAACGCCGAGCTGGCCGCTGAGTTCGGGATCGACGTGGGGGCCGAGCAGGACCGCATCCGGGAGGAGCTGGCCACCCGCGCCCAGGCCCTTTCCATCGCCCTGGAGCTTACGACGGACGACATTGCCCGGCTGAAAGCCGCGCAGTCTCTGAAACCCGACGACGCCGAAATCGCCGCCATGCTGACCGTGCTGGAACAGCGCACCAAGGTCGTCGCCGGCCAGCTGGACCGGACCGTCAGGCTGCTCGGGCGCCTCGATGTCGATGCACCGGAATACAAAAAGCAGATCGTCGCGGCCACCGGCGAGGTGACGACGGACATATTCAATCCGCAGGTCGCTTTCGGCCTGGTCGGAGACTGGCTTTCCGGCGTCGCCAGCTGGTTCAAGGAAAACGGCCCCAGTCTCTTCGTCAAGCTGCTGCTGTTCGTGGGCATCATCTTTGTCTTCCGGATCCTGGCGCGGCTGGCGCAAAAGGTCGTCACCAAGGCCCTGGATGCGTCAAAGGTGCAGGTGTCGCAGCTGTTGCGACGCATGATCATCTCGGTGACGAGGGGCATCGTGATGATCTTCGGGGTGCTGGTGGCCCTCTCCCAGATGGGTATCTCCGTAGGCCCCGTTCTTGCCGGTCTGGGTGTCGCCGGTTTCGTGATCGGATTCGCGCTGCAGGACACGCTGTCCAACTTCGCGTCTGGCCTGATGATTCTGCTGTATCGTCCTTTCGACGTCGGAGACGTCGTCGAGACGGGTGGAGTCTTCGGCAAGGTGAAAGCCATGAGCCTGGTCAATACGACCGTGCTCACATTCGATAACCAGACTCTCGTTGTGCCGAACAGCAAGATCTGGGGGGACGTCATCAAGAACGTCACCGCCCAGACCATCCGGCGCGTCGATCTCATTTTCGGCATCGGCTACGCCGACGACATCCCGAAGGCAGAGGCTATCCTCGAGGATATCGTTCGCCATCACGAGAAGGTGCTGCCGGATCCGGAGCCCGTCGTGAAGCTGCACGAACTGGGCGACTCCTCGGTGAATTTCATCATGCGTCCCTGGGTCAAGCGCGAAGACTACTGGGACGTCTACTGGGACATCACCCGCGAAGTGAAGCTGCGCTTCGACGCCGAAGGCGTGTCCATTCCGTTCCCCCAGCGCGACGTGCACCTCTATGTGAAGAATGGCGTGGCGCCCGCGGCTGCCGCCGCGCTCGCCCAGGCGCCCACCGATGCGGGCGACGAAACCGCGCCTTCCGCGTGGGATGCCGACAGCCCCGACGCGGGCGGCGAGCCGGAGAGCGGCGACGAGTCGGAGACCTGAGTTCCCGGGAGGCGCCGACGGCGGGACGGGGCCCCGGCTGCACCTGTGCTGCGGACCGAGACATGCCGGTTTTCCGGTATCCCGGCAGAAGCTCCCTGGGCCCATGATTTCCCGGCTGGCGTGCCAGCAGCATCTGGTCCCTGGGTCTGACGCATGGGCTCGCGCCGGTGGGTAGCAATCCTGGCGTTCCAGGCACCGTCGGACTCGTCAGTCCGCACCTCCGGAATCTTGTGTCGGCCCCGGTACTGGCTGCAGGTGGGCCGCTGCTCCTGGCAGGCATCGGGCTGGTGGGGCTGGCCGCGGGATTGGTGGTCGCAGGCGTTCTGCTGGTCGCCCTTCCCGGGGCCGGATCGGATCAGGGGTGATCGCCCGTTTTGCCGGGTCGCAGAAGCTTCCCCGTGGGTACAAGCTCCAGGTCGCCACAACGACGCTCATCCCCGGCGTGGCGAGCGGGGTCTCCTCGCGGCGGCGTTCCCCTGTGACACCTGCTGGCATGCCGGCACGAGCCGTTGCCCGGCTGGTGCCTTCTTTGGACCGGGCCACCCGGGGACCTGCGGCAGGCGCCGAGCGCACTGCTGACGTCGATCCCCGCGCTCGCTTGACCGCGCGGCCGCCATGGGTGCCGGCGACATTGAGGGTTGCGGTCCACCCAAAAAAAGAGGCGGGGGTGCACCCCCCGCCTCGAAATATCATTGCCTGCATGAAGCGGGCATTTCGCTCGTTGTTGTCTAGTCGTCGATGAACTCGCAGCGACCGAACCTCGCGCCCTCGGCGATCTTGCTCCGCAGGCCGTTCGGGAACCCGGTCTGGATGGACTGGCCGTCCTGGCAGACATAAACCTGGTCCATGTTGACCAGCCAGGACACGGACGTTCCGGCCAGCCCGCCGACCATCTCGCGGCCGGAGGCGCTGATCGAGATGGGGTTGTCCATCGGGAAGTCGAACGCCTCGGCTACACCCTGCTGGCGGAAGAAGTCCGCCAGGTTCATCCAGCCGAGATCCTCGATCCAGATGCCGCCGACGATACCAAGGAGGAAGCTGCCGGCACGGCCGACGATGACGCTGCCGTCGTCGTTCATGTCGGAGGGCTGGACCGGGATGGGGCCCAGCGCCTCGTTGACGGCCTCCTCACCAAGGATGTCGCAGAAGTTACTGCCGAAGCGGACGAAGTCGAGATCACGGCACCAGCGCAGGCCGCCGATGTTCTCGGATTCACCGGTCTTCGGGTTCCACAGCACGACGCCCTCGTTCGAGGTCTGGATCGCGACACGGCTGCCGTCGTAGCTCGACGCATAGGCCGAGATCCCGTTGAACCCGGCGCGCAGGTCGATCATCGGACCCTCGTTCACCCACGCGACGGCGTTGCTGCCGCCGGCGGTGCCGAGAACCACGCTGCCGTCGCCGGAAATCGCGTGGGCCCGGACGAACTGCGGGGTGGAGGGCAGGCCCGAGGTATCGAGCATGCGGATCCCCTGCTTGGCGTCCCAGATGAAGGGCACGATCTCGTTGGCGAAGGACTGGCGGCAGTTGCCGTCACCGTTCTGGTCGACATAGGCCAGGCCGACCGCCGTCCGGCCGGCGTCGTCGATGGCCCAGGCCGAGCTGCTGCTGACGCCGCTCTGGGAGCCCCCGCCGCAGGTGTCGCCGTTGAAATCGCCCAGCGACACCAGGCTTGCTCTGTTGCCCTGGAGGTCGAAGATGGCGCCCTGGCGGATGCCGTTACCGTCGAAGTCGTACTGCACCAGCATCTTCTGGCCGTTTCGGTCGAAGATCGAGGTGCCGCTGGCGGCGGTGATCGAGGACGGCAGGACGATGAAGTCCTTGTTCTGGTCCCAGATGAACGACGTGGCGCCGAGCTGGCCGGCGGACTTCCGCCCGTTCTTGGTCAGGTCGGTCAGGAACGCATCGACGATGGGGGTGTACTGGATGCCCTTGAGATATCCGTTGAAGGTGATGTCCGCCTGCCTGGTGACGCCGGCCTCGGCGAGGATAGGCGTCGCGTCGCAGACATCGTCGGTCGCGGGATCGTTGCTTTCGGCCTCGTTCCAGTACTCCGCGGTGGAGACCAGTCGCTGGGGCGTGGTCGGGAAGCCGCCGGCCCGGATCTGCTCGATATACAGGACGTACTCTTCCCCGGGCGTCAGGTTATTGAGCGTGTAGCGGCCGTCAGGACCGACCTGGCCCTGGGTCTGGTCGCCGCTCATGGCCGAGACGGCGTCGCCGAAGGGGTCGTTGACGTTGCGGGCGATCAGGTTGATGCCGCTGAACTCCGTTTTGCCGTCTTTCAGCCTCAGCACGCCCGAGATGGAACCCGTGGACGCCTTGTAGCCGGGCGCCGGGTAGAGCTCGGAGATCGACGCGATGTCGTCGGGATGTTCGACCGTGCTCTGGGCGACGCCGGCGGAACCCGACGTGTCGAGGAAGGGATACATCGTCTCGATGAAGTCGACGTCGGTCAGCGCCGGGTACGGTCCGCAATCCTTGACGCCGGGATAGATGGGCGCGAAGGGCGTGCCGAAGTAGGCGATGTGGCCGTTGGTCTGGGTGTGGGCCAGGTTGATCGCGTGACCGAACTCATGGGTGAACACGCCCGCGAACTGTTCGAGATCGGGATCATTGACGTTCACGGCGAAGCCGTTGAGCACAGCGGTCGCCTCGATGATGTTGCCGTTCTCGTCCGCCCGCTCCGGGAACGCAATGCCCAGCACGGAGGGCCCGACGCCGAAGTAATCGCTGAGGATCGAGCCGTCGGTGTCGTAGAGGACCCAGAAGCCGTAGCCGTTCTCGACGTCGTAGATCTCCGTGGCATTGGCCCCGGTCACGTCGGCGATGCCGGTCTGGCTCTCGATCGTGCCCGCGATCTCGGCGGAGAAGGTGGAAGTCGGCACGTTGCTCCACTGCTGGAAGGCGAACTCGGTGACCTCCACGGCCCGCTCGATCAGAACGAAAGGCGTCACGCCGTCAAAGTCGTAGGTGAAGACCTCCCCGCCGTCGACCCAGACCGGAATCGGGCCGGCGGAGGTGTCCCAGCGCAGGGGCTGGGGATCGGTGCCCTCGGTCAGGAACAGCGGACCCGCCGCCTGGGTGGCACCGGCGATGAGGGCGAGACCGACTGCGGCCGTCAGTTTGGAAAAATTCATTAGCGCATCTCCCCCGTCGTGATCCAGCCCTCGGTGACCGCGCGCGATACCAGCCCCATGAAGACCTGCGCGTCGACCGCGCCGGGGTTCATGATCATGTTCTGCTCCGCGGAGCTGAGGACGTCGCTGTCGATCTCCATGCCGTCGAACAGGCCGGCGTTGTCGAATTCATTGACGAGGTGGCCGTTGACCAGGCTGAACTTGCCCTGGCCCATGCCCGCGGTCGTCTGCAGGCCGGTCCGGGAGGCCGGCTTGTACATGAACGCCACGACGGTCTCGCCCTCGCGCCAGCGGGGGAAACCGTCCGGCGAAACGGCGAGCAGCTTGTGGCCGTTGGCCATGGTGCGGGGTGTGAGCAAACCGAACTGCCGGAAGGTGTAGTCCTTCTCGGCCTCGACCTTGGCTTTGCCCTTGGCAACGCTGTGGACGGCGATGGTGACCTCGGTGTAGGGCACCCCGGAATCGTCGATGCCGTCGGTGACGGTCTTGACGGTGCCGGACAGGATGCTCTCGGAGCCGGCGATGAGCTGGGCCAGGTTCTGGCGCTGCAGCTTCATGGCCATCGCGGTCGGCGCGACCAGAACGATCGCCGCCGTCACGATTCCGAGGAGCACGGACCGAAACGTGCTTGTCTTCATGGTTCTCCCCCAGTGCGGGTGTTTTTGCGGTAGGTCGGCATGAGCCGGGGCGCACACCCTAGCGGCAGCGGGGCGAAGCACAATCGGGACGGCCCCGAGACAACCGGAATTGCCCTCGGGGAATCCCCTAGGCGGCCGGATAACGCTATGGGAATCAGTGGGTTAGAATTCCTGCCGGGGGCGAAAAATTTTTTCGTCCGGCAGTTGATAGCCGTCAGTCGTGGGGCGAAATCAGTCCTGCCCTGATCGCCAGACGGACCAGACCGGGGATATCGCGGATGTCCAGGCGCTCCATCAGGTTGGCCCGGTGCGTCTCCACGGTCTTCACGCTCACGCCGAGGCGCTCCGCGATCTCCCGGGTCGTGTGCCCCTCGGCGATGAGCTGCAGCACCTCTTTCTGGCGGGGCGTCAGCTCAGCCAGCTCCGAGCGGTCTCCGAGGACCCGCTCCAGCGCCTGTTCCCGCAGTGCACCAAGGCGCTGCATCTCCAGCGCCCGCATCTCCAGGCGCCGGGTTCTCAGCCGGTGGAGCCCGATGGCGCCCGCCAGCACGGCCAGAACGACGAGCAGCCTGAACCATGCCGTCATCCAGAACGGCGGAACCACGTCGATCTGCAGCGCCGGAGACGTGCTCCACAGGCCGAATACGTCCCGGCCGCGTGCCGCAAACCGGTAGGTCCCGGGCGACAGGTCGAGGAGGGTGACCTGGGTACGCTGGCCGATCGGCGTCCAGTCATCTTCGGCCCGCAGGCGGAACTCATAGCGGTGGGGCAGCTCCGCGAAGTCCAGGGAGGCGAACTCGATGCCCAGCATGCTCCCGTAATCGACGCGGATCCGCTCCGGTACCCAGCCCGTTGCGGGCCTGTAGTCCGCGCTGCCGATTTGCTCAACGGCCGTGATGCGGGTCGCCGACGGCTGGCGGGTCGTCAGCGGCCGTCCCCTGGGGACCACGAGCAGTCCGTCCACGCTGCCGAAATAGATGTAGCGGGCGTCGCTGCCTGCGGCGTTCGAATTGAAATGGGTCACGGGCAGGCCGGACTGCTCGACGTAATTGGCGACCCGGCCCTGGTCGGGGTCGAGGCGGGTCAGGCCCTGGCGCGTACTCAGCCACAGGCTGCCGTCGTCGTCTTCGGCGATGGCCATGATGGCGTTGCTGACGAGTCCGTCGGCCTCCGACCAGCGGCGGAAGCCTGTCACGGCTCCGTCCGGGCTCCGGCGTACCTGGTGCAGGCCGCCCCCGTCGGTGCCGACCCAGAGACGGCCGCGCCGGTCCCGGTACAGTGCCGTGACGTGAAAATGGCCCAGGCCCCCGTCCGCACCAGGCCCGACTCCGAAGCGGCGACAGGACCAGGGCTCTGTGCGGCAGAGATTGAGTCCGCTGGACCGGGTTCCGACCCAGAGCTCACCTTCGCCGGCCCCGACGATGGCCGTGATGTAGTCGCCGCTCAGTGAGTCCGGGCGTGCGGCATCGTGCCGGAATGCGGTGAAGGCCGATCCGTCGGCGTCCAGCCGATACAGGCCGCTGCCTCCGACGCCGACCCAGAGGCTGCCGTCCGGCTGGAGGTGCAGGCTGGTGACATAGCCCTCGCCCAGCCCGGCGTCCTCTCCGGGCCGGAACTGGAAGAAGTTCCGAATCTCCCGGTCGGGGCCGAGTTCCCAGAGCCCGTGATTGGTGCCCACGAACAGTGTCCCGTCGGCCGCCCGGGCGAACGAGAGGACGCCGTCAACACGGAGTTCGCTGGAAGGATCGAACGGCGCAGCGAACGTGCCTTCCCGGACGTCGGCCGGCTGCGGGCCGCCCCCGAAGGTCCCGACCCAGGGCTTGCCGGGCTCCGCCCCGCCCAGCACGGCCGTGACCGCCGGATACAGCAGGCCGCTGGTCTCCCGGTCCGTTCCGAGATGCAGAAAATGGGTATCCGGAATCCGGGCCTTCCACAGGCCGGCGCCCCAGGTGCCGACGTAAAGGGCGTTATCGCGCAATGCCAGGCTGAGCTGTGGTTGTGCCGCCAGCCCGTCGGCGTCGTACTCGTCGTAGCCGGTATAAGCGCGGGATGCCTGACGGTCGGGGTCGTAGTGCAGAATCCCGCTGATCAGCGTGCCCAGCCACAGGCTGCCGCGTTCGTCGAGCACCATCGTGGTGATGGCCGGCTGGCCGGCGCCAGAGCCGGAAAGATCGACGGGCTCCAGTTCGGTCCGCGCCGGGTTGAAGCGGATCAGCCCGCCTCTGGTGCCGAGCCAGAGGTTGCCGGCAGGGTCCTCGCCGATTGCGAACACGTCGTTGCAGTCGGCGGGACCGCCGGTCAGCGCGGCCAGGTCGAAGCGGGTGAAATCGTCCGACGCGGCGTTGTAGCGGCTGAGTCCCCCACCCACCGTCGCGACCCAGAGGACACCGCCGCGGTCCAGCAGCAATGCATAGACGTAGTCGTGGGAGAGCGACCGTGGGTCGTCTGGATCGCTCAGGTAGCGCGTGAAGGTGCCGGTCTCGCGATCGAGCCGGTTCAGGCCGATTTGCGTGCCCACCCAGAGGTCGCCGCTGGCGTCCTCGGCCATCCCGTAGATGCTGTCATGGCTCAGGCTGTCAGGATCGCCCGAGACGTGCCGCCAGGCCAGGAAGCGTCCGGTCCGCGGGTCGAGCCGGTTGAGTCCCCCGGTGTTCGTGGCAACCCAGATCATGCCGTCCCGCGTCTCGTAGAGCGCGCGAATGTCCAGGTCCGTGATCGCGTGGGGATCCGTGATGTCCGGCGAAAAAAGGGTGGCACGGTAGCCGTCGTAGCGGTGCAGCCCGTCCCGGGACCCTACCCAGAGAAAGCCGCGCTGGTCGAACAACAGAGCACTCCCCACGGCCACGTCCAGGCCACGGTTCTCGCCGATCGGCCTGAACGTCAGTTCACTGGCCGACGCGGGCCCGACCCGTGCGGACAAGACAGCCGCAACAAGAAGGACAACGCGCATGAGGGCGATGGACGATCGCATGAAAGATCCCTGGGGCGTTCGGTCGGCCCTGCTGAGCTGCGGGATGTGGTGGCGAAGTCTGATACGGACGGGTTGATCGACGGACGACCCGTCGCGAAGTCGGCGACCTGGCACCGCTGGGAGCGCGCCGCCAGGCCGCGGACCGTCTTCCAACAATCGGTCGCCGTAACGCAGAAGCTTACGAACGCCGGGCAACGCTGCCGCAAATAGCGCTGAGGTTCGTCGAGTTCTCTCATGTGAGGAACCCCGGAGCCGGCCCGCCCGCGAGCCAACTCCGGGTCAGCGCATGCGCGAGGCAAATCCTGGCCGACTTCTGCCTACTTGAGAATCCTGCATTCCTGCAGGCTGCAGCCGGTGGGACTCATCGGATCCGAACTTCAGCATCACGTTCAGTTCCAGAGTGTCGCCGTCGACCGGACGGGTCACTTCACCGCGGGAAGTCATGACGAACGGGCACCCGGGCTCACCGGGGCCGACGAAGTACCCGTTGTTCTGGACATCGCTCACGCCGTAGTACAGGTACTCCGGCGCCGCAGAATCCGCCGTACAGAGTCCGGAGAAGACCGTGTCCCACGGACAGTAGATGGTCTCAAGGTCCCGGTCAGAGATATGGGCGAATTCTTTGCCGTTCGGCGTCGTCCGATCAAAGTCGTTCTCGCCGCTGCCAAAGTTCTCCCACACGAGGATTCCCTCGACAATGTCGCTCTCGCCGGGCATGTTGCATCCGATGAAAACCTCGCCCGGGGGGTTGCCTTCGCTGAAGCAGGCCCCGGGTTCCCCGAGGCTCGAGATGCAGTCCGGCCGGCTCTGTGCCAGAGCGGACGTCGAGAGCAGCCCCAGCACTGCCACCGACAGCATCGAAAACAGATATCGCAAGAAGATACACATGACATCCTCCGTGTCGTCACACGGACGGGCCGCGGGACGGCCCGTCGCCGGACCGCCCGATTGCTGCAAACACCGGCGTTTGGACAAGGTATAGGGGACAAGTTATGCGTTCGCCAAGGCGGCAGAGGAGGGAGACGTGCCGGGCCGTCTCTTTCGACCGACGATATGCCCTAGCTGCCCGGAGGCATTCCAGTGCCCTTGTCTCTAACAACGCGCTAAGCCACGGATTTTCATAGCGGACGGGCCGCCTGCCTGCCCGCCGCGCGTCGCCCGGCTGTTGGGGTCGCCGCCGCGACGGGACGATAGTCTCCAATTGCGAATAGCTCCCGCTGGCGCCGGCCTCGGCCCTGGAAGTTTCGGGCAGCTGGCGGCCGGGAGCCCGGCGACCGGTCGCGATCCGGCGTCAGTCCAGGCTGTCGAGGATGGCACGAAACCTGGGATGGTCGCGGACACTCTGCCAGTCGACATCCTTCTCGATCCAGCTGCGGTCCATGTTCGACCACGAGGCGTGTTCGGCCAGCACGTCCAGGGCGCGGTCGGTGTTCCCCGCTCGCACGAATGCGCACGCGACGTTGTAAGCGCAGATCTTGTGATTGATGGCGTAAGCCTTTTCCGCCCACTCGAGTCCGCGCGCGATCTCCCCGGCGGCCACCAGGGCGCAGGCGCCCCGGGACAGCGCGAGCGCATCGTCAGGATGGAGGGCCATGTGGCGCTCCGTGACCTCGATGCAATGCTCAGCGGCTTCGCGTACCTCCTCCGGCGTGCCGTAGGCCTCGATGGCTGTCTGGTACAGGGTCGCGGCCGCCACGTCGTCCGGCCGGATGGCACTTGCCTGCCTGAACATCCCGGCCGCCTGGCGGTGCTTGCCCTGCGCAAACAGGGCGCGGCCCGCGTAGTAGTAGCCGTCGAAGAGCTGGGGATCGAGCTCGATGGCCTGCTTGAACTCCGCTTCCGCTTCCTCGTACCGGGAGTTCACCACCAGCGCCAGGCCGCGGGACGCGTGGGCCTGGGCAAGGTCCGGTGCGAGGCCCAGGGCGTGGCGACTGCACTCGTCCGCTTTTGCAAGATGCTCGGGGGTTCTGACGCCCCACTGGCAGATCCAGGAATGCGCGTCCGCCGCTCCGGACCAGGCCTGTGCGTAGCCGGGGTCGCGGGCGATGGCCTGGTCGAACATCCGGAGGCCTTGCTCGAAGTTGCCTCTGTAAACGTAGTCGCGGCCGCGCAGATAGAAGTCGTATGCCTCGACATCCTCAGTCGCGTAGCGCGTCTGTATGGCCCGCTGTTGTTTCGGCGTGAGGCTGAGCTGCAGCGTCTGCACGATGTTCTGGGCGATCTCGTCCTGCACGGAAAAGACGTCCTTCAGGTCGCGCTCGTAGGTTTCCGACCACAGGTGCCGGTCAGAATGGCCGTCGATAAGCTGGGCGGTGATCCGGACGCGGTCCCCGGATCTGCGGACGCTGCCTTCGAGGATCACGTCCACGCCGAGACGCTCCGCCACGGTACGCAGGTCCAGGTTCTTGCCCTTGAAGGAGAAGGACGATGTCCTCGAGGCGACGGTCAGCTGGGGCAACTTGCACAGCCGGTTCAGGACTTCCTCGGCCATGCCGTCGCTGAAGTACTCGTTCTCCGGGTCATTGCTCATGTTCAGCAGAGGAAGGACCGCGATGGAGCGGAAACCCTCCTCGCGTGCCGGCTGCCCGGCAACAGGTAGTGCGTCCGGTGTTTCGCGCTGAGCGCCCTGGTCTGCCTTCGGCCCCTCCGGGGTAAGCTCCACTGCCCAGGCCAGCAGAAGGGCGACCGGGAACCCGACGATCACGAAGGCGATCAGAAGTCGCACGCTCCAGTCGGGCAGCAGCAGCGCCGGGAAGAGAACCGAGCCGATCTCGACGAGGACCCAGGCGACGACGGCGTACGCCAACCCGACGCGGATCACCTTGCGCCGTTTGAGCTCCTGGTAAAACCCGGAAAGAGACTTCTGTGTCACCGGCACGAGGTTCCCATCCCCACCACTCCGGGCATCATATAGCAGGCAGCCCCGGGCAGCCGATCCGGGGCTTTACGCCGGGAGCTCGATCAGAGCGGCTCGCGGGGCGGGGTTCACGTGGGGGCCGGGTGAATGACGATCCTGGGTGCCGCCGGGTCGGCGGCGGGGCCCGGAGCCAGGGGAGCGATTCCGCCTCCCATAACGGGGCACCCCGGTCCCGGGTCCTTCCCATAGCGCCCTGACCCGATGGTTTTAACGGCGGGCTCGCCGGGACCGTCGGCCCCCCATCGCGAGACCCGCCTCTTTCATGCGGGGGCCTGGTCCCCCGTTGCCGCGCGCTTCGCGCCGAATCCGTAACCCGGGAATGCGAGGTCCGCCCCGGCTGGGGAGTCGGCGGAAAGTCCGGGACGCCACGTTGTCACTATCGTCGTGGCAACTGCGCAGCACGCCTCAGCCGCGCGCCTTTTTGGCTCTCACCCACAGCAAGGCCGGCAACATCCAGCCCAGCAGCGCCAGCATCGGAGGTTCGGGAACGGTATAACCCGTGAGGGTCTTCTCCAGCGGACGGTAAGTATTGGGGATCACCGGCCCTATGGGTGCGTAGAGAAGTTCAGCAAATATCGGGGTCGTGTCGAAATTGAGCAGGAGCATGACAATGTCGCCGCTGCCGTGTCGGACGCTCCGAGCGCCGTCAATGCTGCTTCCGATGAATACCTGGTCTCCCAGTGATGTGTCCGGCTCGGATGTCAGGAGTATGGTCTGGCCGGGCCCGAGGGGGATATTGATGCTGAACTCAGTGATGACCGTTGAGTTGTTGAGGTACCTGGCGCCGGGTTCATAGCCCCTGAAAGCGAAAGAGCCCCATACAGAAGAGAACGGTGCATCGGCGGGGAAGCCTGTCGCGGTGAACTCGTATCTGCCGGACAGGACAGTGGCTGAAGCCGAGGTGGGTGCAGCCGCGGCCGCGATCAGGGCCAGTACGGCGAGACCCCTGTAAGTGGGCGCACGATCGTCCCCACAGCAAAAAAACCCGCGAAATGACGTCAGAAAAGCGTGGCCGGGGAATTCCATTTTCATGCCCTCCTTTTGCCTCATGGTATGGCACGTCGCGCCCGCGAACGCAACTTGACCAGCCCTGAAGCCGTGCTTTGAGCCCGCGTATTTGCGACACCAGGGACGTCGGGCGGATAGGCACTCGTCGGTGCGCAGTGGGCTCGGGATGGCGTTAAACAGGAAGCGATTTCTCCAGGCGTTCCACACGAGGGGATTTCTAACGCCCTTCTCGCGCCATTTCCGCCCTGACGCAGCCAGTGGCGTGGCGGGCTCGCCAGGAGTGTGGGCGCCGGGACTGGCGGCACCGTTGTGCTGCTCGGCTTCGCGGACACGCGGGTCGCAGGCGACCCGACCGCCTGCAACGAATCCGGGCTATACGCCCCCGTTCTTTGGTCTAAAGTTACTGTTTGAAAGGCAAGGGAGGCGGCGATGCTGACTTACGAAGACTGCCTGGGCATGACGGAACTGACGCAGGAAGAGGTCGAGGCGATTTCCGAGCACGAGCACATGCCGGAAATCGTGGCGCTGGAGCTGGGCAATTACCTGGTGCATACCACCGACGGCCAGCCTCGCATCCGCAGGATGATCCTGGACGACATCGAGGCGGCCGAGGCTCGCGGCGACGCAGCGCATACCGCGAAGCTCAAACTCGTACTCAAGAGTTTCTGCGAACGCTACCCGGCGGCTGTCCGATAGCCGGGACTGCGGAGACGGCTGCCGGGCTTCGCCGGGCTGTCGGCATGCCGGACGACGGGCGAATGTCGTAGCGGGCCGCCCGGCCTGGGCCCGCCTACGGGGTCCTGCGGAATCGTCCCTGGCAGCCCCCGTGCCCTCACGCCCGGGGAGACCAGTCCCACATGCCTGCCTTCACGGCCCGACAACCCCTTGACTGGCGTGGTCGGCTCGCAACGGACGCGGCGCTTCTGCCGGGCACGGGTCTGCCGCTGCCTGCCCGGGGGATGATCCGGGAATCGGTGCCTTCCGGCGCCAGGTCGCAGAACCTTCCGAACCGCCTGCCGGTTGGTGGCATTCAGGCGGCTGGTGGCTCGCCTTCGCGGGCCAGGCGAGCCTCGGCGTCGGCGATCATGGCGTGGAATCGCGGCTCGTCTCGCAGCAGGTCGAGGTCCGGGTCCGCCTTGGCATAGGGCAGGAAACTGTCCGTGATGGTGGCGAACACCGGGACCAGCATCTCCAGCGCCGCTTCCTTGTCCCCGAGATATGTGCACAACGCGCAACTGAAGTTGTAGCGCATGTTCAGGTTCTCCGGGTCGATCAGGAGTGCGCGTTCCATGCGGGCTTTCGCCCGCTCGGCGTTACCCAGCGCCGCCAGGGCGTACGCGCTGTAACCGGCCACCATGGAGTTGTTCTGGTCGTGCGCCAGGACCTTCTCCGCGCGCTCGAGCGCAAGCTCGGCCGCCCGCCGCATGTTGGCTTTATCACCCAGCGCCGTGTAGGCGCTGATCAGCATGGAAGCCGAATTCAGGTCGGCCTCCATCAGCCCCGCGGATTTCTCGTAGAAGCGCACGGCGTCTTCGTAGTGATGAAGCTGGTAGGCGAGACGTCCGGCGGAACGATTGACCTCGTAGGACTCGGGATTGAGCTTGTACGCGGTCTCGACTTCTTTGGCCGCCGCGTCCGCGTCGCCGTCGGCGAGCAGTAGCTGCGCCTTTACCGCATGGGCTTCCGCCAGATCCGGATCCAGTGCCAGGGCCCGTTCCACTGCCACCATGCCCTCGTCCGCATAGCCCTGGCGGGCGTCGCGCAGCTTCATGTGGCCGATGGCCATCAGCGCCCAGGCCTCGGCATAGTTCGGGTCGATCTCCACGGTGCGGGTGCACAGCCGAACGATGGCCTCCGCGGAGCGCGCGTCGGACTCCTGGCCGGTCACGTGGGTCTGCCGCGCCATGAGGTAGAGGTTGTGCGCTTCGGCGTTGTCCGTGCCGCGACGCTCGATGGCTTTCTTCTCTTTAGGCAACAACTTCAGGCGCAGCGCCTTGACGATGGCCTCGGAAATCTCGTCCTGTAGCGCGAAGATATCGCTGGAGTCGCGGTCGTAGCGCTCGGCCCAGATGTGGTTGTTGGTCTTGGCGTCAACGAGCTGGGCGCTGATCCGCACCCGGCCGCCGGCTTTGCGCACGCTGCCTTCCAGCACGTGGCTGACCTTCAGCTCGCTGGCGACCTTCGGGATGTCGACGTGGGTGCCCTTGTACCGAAAGGCGCTGTTGCGCGAGATGATCGCCAGCGCCGAGACCTTGCTTAAGTCGGTGATGACGTCTTCGGTGATGCCGTCGCTGAAGTACTCCTGCTCGGGGTCGCCGCTCATGTTCGTGAAGGGCAGTACGCAGATCGAGAACATGGGCGAGGGCTTGTCGGACTCCGGCGTTACCCCGGGGGCGGCGCTGACGGCCCGGGTCGGGGCCCGCGCGATCATGGCGCCCAGCGCGTGCAGGAACTCCCGCGCGGGCCCACTGGAGGGGTCTTCGTTCCAGTCGTCGAGGTCCGTGGTGTGGATGGCGCGCACGTCCATGGGGAGGCGGGCGTTGTCGAAGCGCACCGGCACCAGGATGCCCCGGTCCGCCGCCTCGCGAGCTTCGCCCCGGACCCAGCGTGACGCCACCGAGGTGGGCGTCCAGACCACCATTACCGCCTTGGCGGCATCGATCTCGGCGTCTATCTGGTCGTCGAATTCCTGGCCCGGCGTGATCTCCGGGTCCCACCATACCGACCAGCCTTTGGCGACGATCGCCGCTACCAGCGGGGCCACCCGGTCCCGGTCGGCGCGGGCGTAAGACACGAACACATCGGCCATGCAGGTCAGACCTTCGCTAAACAGGCCTCGCAGCCTTGGAGGTGCAAGAATACCCCAATGATTCGGGGCTTCGTAACAGACCGGCCGCGCCCGTGCTTCCGGGTCTTGCGTTGTCACGGGCGGGCCGCAGGCTGAGGAAGTCGGGCTTTATCGGAAGGTCCTGTCGCGGCCCGGCCTTCCCGGCCCCCGGGAATCCGGTTGCGGCCGCCGTACTGACAGTCGGTCGCGAGCGGCGGCTGCGGCCCCGCGCCAAAGGGTCTCAACCCCCGTGGTCTCCGGCCAGCGCCCCTCCAACCCGATGATTTCCGTAGCCGGCCACCGGGATCGCCCGCCCACGGGTCGGCGATGTCTCGGTATATCCAGGTGGAGCGGCATATAGGTTTATGGTATAAACTAGTTCATAGGAGAAACCATCTGCGGGGACTCCCATGATGGAAAACATGGCTGGCCTGGAGAAGCGGGTCTATCGCACATACTGGGAGGACGGCCTGATCGACCTCTTCGCGGCGGTCGGAGTGCTCATCATCGGCGTCTCCTGGGCATTCGACTTTCCGATCGGCGGGGTGATCGCGCCAGCTGTGCTGGTTCCCCTGTGGGGACCCGTGCGGGAGCGGCTGATCCTGCCGCGGCTGGGCCGGGTCGAGTTCGCGGACCGGCGCGAGAGCCGCAACCGCAATATGCTTCGCACGGCCCTTTATGCCGGTGCGGGTCTGCTTGCGCTCGGGGTCGGCGCCTACCTCACAAGAGACCGGGTCGCGACGCTTGCGGCGGCCGAGTTCGCCGCGGCACTTCCAGCGGCAATCCTGGCGGCCATGGCGCTCGTAGCGTCTGTCCTGATCGCGTCCCCGCGTTTCGTCGTCTACGCCGGCGTGCTGCTGCTGGCCGGGATTGCAGGGGCGTGGAAGGGTCTCGAGCCCGGCAGGACCCTGCTGGAAGCGGGCGCGTTCATTCTTGTCGCCGCACTCGTGCTGCTGACGAGGTTTCTCCGGGCGAACCCGGAGGAGGGCCCGCAGGGATGAGCAGGCGGGTCGACCCGGAAATCCCCGAGGTTGACGATCTCCTGCACGAACCGGCGCGCCTGAGGTTGCTGGCGATCCTCTCGGTCGTCAAGCGTACCGACTTCACCTACCTGCTGAGAGTCTCCGGGCTTTCGAAAGGCAACCTCTCGGTCCAGATGAGCCGGCTCTCGGATGCGCAGCTCGTGGACATCGAGAAATCCATACAGGATAACCGGCCGCGGACGATGTATCGGCTGACCCATGCGGGCAGGCAGGCCCTGCGGGCCTACAAGAAGAACATGCTCGCCATCCTGGCGGCCCTGCCGGACTGACCGCCATGGAGGTTGCCCGGTTTCGACCTGGTGACGTCGGGAGGGCACGTCCACTGCGGGATCTGCTCCCCGGTCCTCCTCGACGTTCTCGTCTTGCATGCAGCCAGATCGATCGGAGCCACGGGCACCAGGCTGGCTCTTGGCCTCGTGGCGCCACTCATGCCGGCCGGCGCGGTCGCGCAGACGCTCCGCTCATACGGAGGACAGAATGAGTCTGATCAAGAACAGGGCATCTCGCCTCGTCGGCCTCGGTGTGCCGAACTGGGCGGCGTCGGTGGTTGGCGTAGTGATGATCGTGCTCTACCTTCGCCGGGCCGAGTGCGCTGGTCCGGATCCGGACGCGGCATACATCGCCGTCGCATGGGGAGTCATACTCGGCGTGTCCGTCAGCACCGCTGTGCACAAGGCATGGCAGCGTTGCCGGGGACGGGGCGAGCCCCGAAACCTCTCCGGACGCCGGTGAGCCATCCGGTCAGGCGAAGGGGAAGCACCGCGACTCGCCGACGGTCTTTCCCTGTGGCTGCGCACGGGGATGCTCTCTGGTGAAGCCAGCCCGATTGACCGACAGCGAATATCGGCTGCTGGCCGCGGGTCCGCCTGTCGGGCGGTGAGCTGACCCGATTCGCCGCGGGCGCCGCGGCCAGGCCTGCGCCCCGGGGTCGCGCGCGAGGGCATCCTGGTTTCGGGCCCAGCCGGAACGCGCCGTCGGGAAATCGACATCCGTCGGTGATTCGCCCACTATTCGACGATCGTAGAGGCGGTGAGTCGAGCGGCGTGCGCCGCGGCAGTCGTGGAGGTGGTCGCCCTTGGCGGAAGACAGGGAATCCGGAACGCCCTCGGGGGATGAGGCCGAGGCGATGGACCGGCTCCGGGATCGCACGGACGAGCTCGAGTTGATCATCTCGAGCCTGACGATCTTTGCGTTGCTGTCGCTGCCAGGCTGGTTGTTCGACAAGGTCGCCAACGTCTACACGCACCTGTCGACGTCACTGGCGATCGCGACCAACGCCGGCACGGCGCTACTGGCGGGTACGAGCTATGGGCTGGCGGCCTGTTTCGTGGTGCATCTCATGGCACGGGCCTACTGGGTTGGTCTGATCGGCCTGCGCACGGTCTTCCCCGGCGGCATCAACTGGAGCAAGACGCCGGGTCTTGGGCCGCTGAGTCGGCAGTACTACAAGGACACGCTGCCGGACCTGGACACCGTCATCCGGAATACCGACCGCGTCGCCTCGTCGCTGTTCGCCGTCATCAGCATGCTGACGCTGGGCGTCCTCTGGCTCGGCGTGATCCTGATCGGCACCCTGATGCTGTCCGGCGTCATCGGCGCCCGCTTTGGCCTGACGAACGCGGGCATAGGCGTCGGTGCCGTTGTGCTGCTCGTCGTGTTCCTCGGGTTGCCGCTGGTGGTGTACGTGCTGGACGCCCAGCTTGCGTCGCGCGTGCCGCGACTCCGTGAAAGCCGGCTCTTTGACGGCCTCGTGCGGTTCCTCAGGCGCGTCATCGGGCTTGCCTATCCCCAGCGGCTGGTGGTGCCCGTCCAGCTGACGCTACAGAGCAACACCCGGCCGGTGATCTTCCTGGTCGCGCTCACCCTGAGCATCGTCGTCCTGGTCTTCGTCGGCAATTTGCGTGCCGCGGCGTGGCGCGATTTCACGGTCTCCGGTGCCTTTACCTATCTTGATGAGACCCAGGTCGGGGAGGGATTCCGCAGCACCTACTACGAGGACATGCCCAGTCCGTACGACCGGCTTCGCGGCTGGCCGCGGGTGCCAGGCTTCACCCAGACCGGCAGCTTCGCGCGCCTGTTCTTGCCCTACCAGCCGCTGCGCGACAACATGGTGCTCGATCAGCTCTGCGGCGGCGCCGAGGAAGCAGCGGATCGCACGGCCTGCCTGCGCCGGCTCTGGGCCGTGAGCATAGATGGCAGGCCCGTACCGATGGCCGGTTTCGAGGCCGCGGAGCGGGGCGACATTGGCATGCGGGGACTGATCGGCCTCGTGCCGATGGCCGGTCTCGAGCCGGGCCTGCGCCGGATCGAAGTGGTCTGGAACCCGCAGGCAGCCGGCCAGGCCGCACCGCCGGACGACCGGTACACGCAGGCGAGCAGGCGGTATGTCATTCCCATCGCCTTTGCGCCGGATTTCGAGATGCCGCTGGACTAGGACTCCCGACTGCCCGCGGACGCTCATGGGGCGCGGCGGTGAAGTCGAGGGCAGGGCTATCCCCGCGGCCCGGGCCGGGTACGACGAGCCCGTGGAAAGCTTCATAGAGGCAGTCCACCAGCACCGCCAGCCTGGCGGGCACGATGCGTCGGACGGAACCGCCGCGTGCCGTGACCGCGGTTTATACTGCCTGCTGGCCCGCAGCAGAGGTCTGCGCGGACGGCCAGCCCGGCCGGGGAGTGTGCATGGGGAATGTTGTGTGGGTCGGGGTCGTCGGCCTTGCGGCGATCGCGTCGTGCTGGGTCCTGGCCGTGGTGCTCTTCCGCGTCGGCGGATCCGGCACGGTGGCGCGCAAGCTGGCCTGGCTGCTCGTCATCGAGGGCCTCGCCCTTTTCACGGCAGGATTTCCCTTCTTCGTCCTGGGCCAGGGGCAGGACGCCCACGCCGAGAACGT
This sequence comes from Gammaproteobacteria bacterium, assembly GCA_037383845.1. Taxonomy (GTDB): domain Bacteria; phylum Pseudomonadota; class Gammaproteobacteria; order Steroidobacterales; family XN24; genus JARRON01. The sequence continues at coordinate 13,574 of JARRON010000053.1, read as the reverse complement.
TCCGTTGATGATTGGCAACTTCGTTGCCCACCATCTCGCCGATGCCGGCATGATCGCGCTGTACCCGCCGTTCCTGGCTGCAGCACTGAGAACCCCGTTGACACGCGTCTTCCGGCGCAAGGGCGTGCGCATAACGCTGGCGGTCGTCGCGCTGCTCATGGCCGCCGGCACCGTGGTGTCCATGGCGATCTGGGAATCCCTCGTCGGAAGCGCCGTCCTGTACGTGTCGGTCATGGCCGTGTTCGTGTTTGCGCTGGTGGCGTCGATTCACGCCTGGCGGACGGCGGAGCCCGGTATCGCAAAGACGCGCGCCAGGCTGTTCGCCATCGCCTTCGGCATCCGGGACATCTGCTGGGGTTTTGTCTACGGCGCCTCGTTCTGGATGATCTCGACCAACACGTTCGGGGAGGAATTCGACCTCTACTGGATAGTGAAAGTCGTCTATGCGCTCGGCACGCTCCTGGCCGTCCCGCTCATCGCCTACGGCATCCTCAAGGCCAGGCTTTTCGACATCGATCTCAAGCTCCGCTGGACCATCAAGCAGTCCACGCTGGCGGGACTCATCATCTCGATCATCTTCTTCATCTCGGAAGGGGCGAGCACGTTGCTGTCCGAGGAACTGGGCAACGTCGCAGGCCTGGCGGCTGCCGCGGTCGTGATCTTCTTCCTCACGCCGCTGCAGCGGTTCGCGGAACGCATTGCCGCGACCGCCCGCTGCTGACCCGGTTGCGCGATTCGCTGGACATCTCGCCGGCTGATGCCAAGGCCCTGGAGGACGAGTTGAGGAACCGGCGTCCAGGATCGGGCTACGAGGTGGACATGGCCCGATGATCCAGGTCACCGCGACGGGCGTTCTCGGGCTGGCCGCCGTCCTGTTGTGCTTTGCTCTTGCGGTCACGCTCCTGCGGACCGGCCTGCCGGGCAGCGTGGCCCGGAAGCTTGCGCTACTCCTCGTCGTCGAAGGCCTCGCGCTGCTGACCTCCGGTGTTTACTTCGATTTTCTGCCGCCCGAACTGGCCGAGCGCCTGGTCGGGTCGGTATGGGATGCGCTTAATTTCCATGCCCATACGCTACTCGACTGCGCGATGCTCGCCTTGTATCCGCCGTTTCTTGCGGCGTCCCTGCGCACGAAGCTGACGCGGCCGTTCTCAAGCCCTCGGGCACGTCTCGTGCTCGGCCTGTTCTCGGCTGGTTTGTTCGTTTCGGTGATATCTCTGCCCTACCAGGTGGGGATCACGCTGCTGTACGCGATGATGGCGTCGCTCTTCGCGTTCGCCCTGGTGGCCTCGGTACACGCCTGGGCGGCGACCCCGACCGGCATGGCGCGCACCCGCGCCGGCGTCTTCGCCCTGGCATTCGGCTTCAGGGATATCTGCTGGTTCTTCGTCTATGCCGTGGGCGCGTGGATCGTCTGGGGCGGGATGAACCTGAGAGAGGAGACGCCGGCCTATCTGGGCTATATGGATGTCATCTATCGGCTGGGCACCCTGCTCTATGTGCCGACGATCGCGTACGGGATCCTGCGCACCCAGCTGTTCAACATCGACCTCAAGCTGCGCTGGACCCTCAAGCAGTCGACGCTGGCGGGCATCGTCGTGGCGATCCTGTACGTCATCTCCGAAGGCGCCGACCGCTTCCTGTCGGCGGAGCTGGGTGACTGGGGCGGACTGATGGCCGCGGCGGTGGTCGTGTTCTTCCTTGCGCCGCTGCAGCGCTTCGCCGAGAAGGTCGCCGGAGCGGCCATGCCGAACACGACGAACACCCCGGAATACGTGGCCTTCCGCAAGCTGCAGGTCTACGAGTCGGCGGTGGCCGAGGCCATGCAGGAGGAGGGCATCTCCGCGAAGGAGCGGGCCCTTCTCGAGCACCTGCGAAATTCTCTTGGCGTCTCGGAAGCCGACGCCGAGGCCATCGAGGCGGAGCTGGGGTCCCGCGCGGACGAGGCGGCGACCGCCGCCGCCCGGCCGTCGGGATGAGCCGGATCAGCGCGCGGAGCCGAAGTAATAGCGCACCTTGACGCCGGCGGTGCGGGGCCGCAGCCGGAAAGCGGAGGGATACTCCTCGAAGCGGTATATCCAGGTCGCGCCGTCGGAATCGCCGACGTTGTGCATGAACACCTGGAGTTCCCAGTCCTGCAGCCGCATGCCGGCAGACACGTTCAAGGTGGTGTAGTCGCCGATCTCCGGGCCCTGTTCCTGGAGGTTGTTGTAGAACCCGCCGACATAGGCGAGGTCGCCGCGCGCCCATGCGTCGTAGCCGCTGACGAACGTGTCGAACTGCAGCCCCAGGGTTCCCGTGTACTCGGGCGTGCCCGGCAGGCGATCGCCGTCCATCCCCAGCCCCGGGGCGTCGGCGGTCAGCTCGGCTTTGGTGTAGCCGAACCCGAAGTCCAGGCGCCACCGGGTGCCGAGCTGCGCGCTGCCCTCGAGTTCCACGCCCGCCGTCATGGCCTCGCCGGCGTTGAACGGGAAGCCCACCGCGCAGTCGGCGACCAGCAGGATCGGTATGTCGTTCCACTCGTTGTAGTAGGCCGCGCCACGGACGACGACCCGGCCGTCGGCCAGGCTGAGTGTGGTGCCGAGCTCGTAGCTGTCCAGCGTGTCGGCGAGGATCTGGTCGGGCGCTGGCAGCCCGATCCCGTCGACCAGGCCGTCACCGTCCTGGTCACAGTCGCCCGGGATTTCGGACACCGGGTAGCCCGGGTTGAAGCCCTGGGACCACTGCGCGTAGAACAGCGATCCGTCCGCCGGCATGTAGGAGAGATTGAACTTGTAGTTCTCTCCCGTCTCTTTGGAGTCGATGCGGTTCTCGTAGCTTCCTCCCACGACGAAGCCGTCGGCCATCTCGGAGAAGTCGGTCTCGTAACTGAACCGACGGGCGCCTGCGGTCGCCACCCACGCAAGGCCGATGTCCCAGGACACCTCGCCGAAGAATGCCCGCTGCTCCTCCTGGGACCGGAACCTGCCGTCGAACATCAGGTCGCCGGCGAAGGGATCTGCCGCCGGATCCCCGTCCCACTCCACGATCTGGTGGCCTGTCTGGTCGATATCCTCGTAGTACAGGCCCGCCAGGAAATTGACCGGGCGGTTCCACCGGGACGTCAGGCGGATTTCCTGCACGAAACTGTCCGAGTCCGTGTCGTTCCTGATGAAGATCGGCGCGTCGTCTTCGTAGAGGAAGGTCCAGAACTGGCCGACGTCCCAGTCCTGCGTATTCTGGTAGTCAGTCCAGGACGTGGACGACACCAGCGCGATCGGGCCGGCATCGTAGTTGACCAGCAGGTTCCATACGCCGAGATCGTCTTCGGTGTATTCGCTTCTGCCGGTACTGACCCGGGAGTAGCGGGCCTGCTCGAAGTCGCCCAGCCGCAGGTCTGCGTAGGGGTTGCCTTCCTGTTCGATGCGCTGGCCCAGCACCATGACGTCGACAGTGAGTCTGTCGGCAGGCGCCCATCGCGCGGCCAGGCGACCGCCGCTGAAGGTGGCACTGCCGACGTCGTCGCGGTTCAGCGCCAGCGCACCCGTGCGCTCGGCGCCGGCCGACTTGACCGGGTCCGTGGCGGCGACGTTGCGGTAGTAGCCGCTGTCCTCGAACCTGTAGCCTACGGCCCTGACGGCGAAGACGTCCTCTACCACCGGGATATTGACGACGCCCTCGCCGTGGTAGTTCGTCCCGCCCGGGTTGCCGGTGGACGACAGCGACGCAGCGACGCTGCCGCCGAACGCATCCAGGCGCGGCTGCCGGGTGATGATCCGCACCGTGCCGCCGACCGAGCTCGACCCGTACAGGGTTCCCTGGGGGCCGCGGAGGATCTCGATACGCTCCACGTCGATGAGTTTCAGCTCCGGGCTGCTGATGCCGAAATCGCCCAGCCCCGTGAGCGGGATCTCGTTGATGTAGGTGCCTGTGGTCTGGACGCTCTCCTGCGGGTCGGCTGAGACGCCGCGAATCACAATGGTGGAGCGCCCGGCGCCGTATTCCTGGTAGGTCACGCCCGGGATCGTGCGCAGGTAATCGTCCATGCCCACCAGCTGCTGACGGTCGATGGTCTCGCTGGAAATCACCGTCGCGCTCATGGCCACGTCCTGGAGGTTCTCGTCGCCCCGCTTCTGGGCCGATACGACGACGTTCTCGAGGACGCGCGGTTCCGATGGCGCATCGTCAGCGACGCCGGTGGTCGCGAAAAGCAGGCCGACGGCGACGGCGACCGCGCCCCGGTGCGGATCCGATTTCACGCGGCCCTTCCCCCGTCCCCTGCCCAGGCGGCAGGGCTCTTTATACCGAGTGACGGTCGCGAAGGACAGCGGAACCCGGCTTGGCAAGGCGCGGCGATCTCGACCGGCGTCCTGCCAGCGCAGTCGGGGCGGATGCGCCGACGTCTCGGGCGCCCTTGCACATACTGTTCCGATGCCCAGGAAATGTTGCGGCGTGCAGTCATGCCCGTGTCCGGGGTGAAGCCATCGACATTGCTGCTGACTCTTCCCCCGCTGGCCGGAGCATTTCCAATGAAAGTCTCGAGGGGTTCTGAGGTCTTGATCAGGGCCCCGGGGACGGCGATTTAGGGTGCCGCCGTCCGTAGAAAACTCTGGTGGGGGTGCCTTGCTGCCATACCCTCACGCAGGGGATTCCAATCCCCTGGCCTCCCGGCATAAAGCTTCAACCCCTTGAACATGCTGGCGCGGAGCCGCCAGGATTACTCGCCGGGATGCGCGGGACTTGCTCCTCGGGTCCTGTTCCGCGGAGTCCAGGCTGTAAAAAACGGCTTCCAGCCACGCGCAGAGTGCTGACTCTAGGCAAACGCGTGAAAATACTTCGGGGGTTCGGGCCGGGCGGGGAACCAGCGTCCGGGGCCACGGACGAGGGCTGCCCGGCCTGCCGGGGATCGCCGCATTCAGTCAACGGCGTACTACGTAGTACCGGGCCAATGCCGCTGACGCGGTCACGGAGGGGCGGGCTATAAACCTCCGGTCAGCTTGATGAACTCCGGATCCTCGCGCAGTGGGTCCAGGTCCGGATCGTTCTTCATCCAGCCTGAATTCTCTGTTCCCCCGGCGATGGCCTGGCGGAGCGTGTCGACGGCCTTCCGGATTTCACCGAGCTGGGCATACAGGCAGGCGCCGTTATAAAGCATCACCGAGTCGCCGGGACTCATCTCGAGGGCGGTCGTGCCTTCCCGGACAGCCTCGTCCCGTCGGTCCAGCTCCGCCAGCGTGATCGCGTAGAACATCCGGGCGCGGGAGTCGTCGGGGTTCTGCAGCAAATACGTCGGCAGGACCTCGTCGGCAATTTTGAAGGCCAGGGAATCGGCCTCCTCAGTCTCGCCCAGAGCCTGCAGGGCCATCCGCAGATCGGCATATGCCACGTAGAAGCGCGGCTTGAGCTCGATGACCCGGCGGCTCAGCTTGGCGGCTTCCGCGGCGTTTCCAACGGACAGATGAATCCTGTTCAGCGTCCAGTAGGCGATATAGTCATCGGGGTTGAGCTCGATGGCCTTGCGGCTCGACTCCGCCGCCTCGTCGAACTTGCCCCAGATGAAATAGGACAGGCCCATGGCGGTGTAGGCCTCGGGAAGGTTGTTGTCGTACATGAGGGCCTTGAAGCTGAGCTCCTGGGCCCGGGTCCGATAGGCTTCCTCCCGGGAGAAATACTGGTACATCTGGCCGTAGGCGCTGGAGCAGGCGGCATAGCCGGCCGCGTAGCGGGGGTCGAGCTCGATGGCCTTCTCGAACAGCTGGATCGCGTACTCCACGCTGCGCTTCGTCAGGCGGTAGAGATAATCCTGGCCTCGCAGGTAAAGGTCGTAGGCGTTGGCGTTCACCGTCTGCCGCTTGGTCAGCGAGACTTTCTCGGAGAAGCTCAGCTGCAGTTTCAGCGCCTCGACGATCTGCTTGGCAACCTGCTCCTGGATGTCGAAGATGTCGTCCAGCTTGCCCTTGTAGGTGTTGCCCCAGAGCTGCCGGTTGGTCGCCGCGTCCACGAGCTGAACGGTGATGCGCACCGAGTCGCGAAAGCGCCGCACGCTGCCGCCCACCACGTAGCGCGCGCCGAGTTCCTTGCCGATGACGCGGATGTCCTGCTTCGCACCCTTGTAATTCACGGACGCCCATCGCGAGATGAGGTCGATCTCGTTGACGAGCGATAGCCGGGCAATCAGCTCTTCCGTCAGGCCGTCGCTGAAATAGTCGGTTTCCTCGTCGGGGCTGATGTTGTGAAACGGCAGCACGGCCAGTGCGCCCGGCTCGATTGAGTGATCCGCCGGGGGCGACGCGGCCTCAGGGTCCGCTCGGGCCGAGTCCGGCTCCTGCCCGGCTGTCGTGCTGGGCTTCTCGAGCGCCACGCCGATTCGCTCCAGCGATCGCAGGATGACCCGCAGGTTTTCGTCCGGGTCTCCCTCGAAATATTCGATGTGCTGGATGCCCGCGAGCTGGTACTTGAGGCCGGCCGGGATCTGGGTCGGCTCGAGATGCACGGGCAGGATATGGCCCTTGCGCTCGCTCGTCAGGACGACTTCCTTGGCCACGTTGTGCGAGCTTACCGCTGAAGGCGTGACCATCAGCAGGAGCACCTTCGCACTGTCCAGCGCGTTGACGATCTCCTCGCTCCACATCGTGGCCGCATCGATGCCGCCGACATCCATCCACACGGCGACGCCCGACGCGCGCAGTTTATCGACAAGGGCAGAGACCTTGTCCTTGTCCTCGCGCGAGTAGCTGATGAATACGTCCGCGGCTTGTCTCACTCGAATGCCTGTTTCCGGCCTGATGGGATCCAGGGCAGCTTCCTGCAGTCCAAACAGACCCTGGCGGCTAAGACTAGCCCAAGGCCACAGCGGTGAGAAGGATTACGTGGGCCGAGCCGGAGGAATGCCTGGGTGTCCCGGGAAACTGACGGACTGCGCTGGCGGACGCTCGCGCCTCGATCCTGAACCCCGCCTGCGCGCGCGGGTCACGGTTTCGGGCAGGATGCCAACCCGTCATAACCCGGGAGTCCAACCCTTGTTTTCCTTAATCACTGCGCTAACCCCATGATTTCCATGGTGGGAACGCCAGGATCGCTCCCCGCCGCCGACGACAACAGACACTGGAAGGGCGGTCCCGCTCAGTCTGCTTCATGCCAAGCGACATGGAAAAGTGGATAGCCGGAGAGCACCGGCTTGGGCAAGGTCATGCCGACGATCTCTCCGGGGATCGTCGACACGACGTCATAAGAGGCGTCCGTGAACGGGTCGACGATCCTGCCCAGGCGCTGCCCAGGCTCGACGACGTCGCCGAGCCCGGCCGACGGGAAGAAGGAGCCGCCCTGGCCAGTCTTTGCGCGAATCCAGCGTGTCTTCTCATAGCTGCCCGTCCCAGATGTCGATGGCGCCGCCACCCGTTCATTTTTCCGCAACACTTTCGCGCGTAAGATTTTCGGATGGCCGCAGAACGAGTCGTGCAGAGGTTGCTCCCCGCCCTCAGGGCTCTGCGAGAACAGGCCCTCGCGCTCGAGGATCACTATGCTGCGGATGTTGAGGCGGTGGAGGCCGGCTACCGCCCCAGCGCCCGCAATCTGCTTCACTACCTGAGCCTGCGACAGAACGACATTCGGCCGCTTCAGGAAGACCTCGCTGCGCTGGGGCTGTCGTCGCTCGGCGTATCGGAACCCCATGCGCTGGCGAGCCTTAATGCAGTCATCGGCATCCTCGAGCGGCTGTCCGGGGAAGCACCGTCGGTGGAGCCGGTTCCGCCGGTGGATTTCCGTAGCGGGCCGCTCCTGCTGCGAGACCACGCCCGGGCGCTCCTCGGCCCGGAACCGCTGAGACGGGCATCGCGCATCATGGTGACCATGCCCACGGAGGCGGCGACCAACGGCGTGCTCGTCCGCGACTTGTTGGCCGCCGGGATGGACGTCATGCGCATCAATCTGGCGCATGACGGCCCCGAGGAATGGCATGCCATGGTTCGCCATCTCCGGGAGGCCGAGAAGACGGTCGGCCGCATCTGCAGGGTCCAGGCGGATCTGGGCGGGCCCAAGCTCCGCACCGGCCCGATCGCGCCCATCGGCCGGGCCCTCCGCGTCGCCCCGAAGCGCGATGGTCTCGGCAGGGTGATCGCGCCTGCCCGCGTATGGTTGTCCGCCGGGCCCGGAGGCCCATTGACGCGCCTGCAGTCCATCCCGGTGGACGCCCGGTTGCTGTCCGGTGCACAGGTCGGTGACCGCCTGCTGTTCAGGGACACCCGCGGCCGCCGCCGCTGGTTCGAGCTCGCGGACGTCTCCGAGGGAGCTGCAATCGGCACATGCGCGCGCACGGCATGGGTTCCCTCCGGTGGTGAGGTACGACGACTTCGGGGCGACGAGGAACTCGCCAGCGGAGTCTTCGGCGACCTGCCCGAGGTGATTGCGCCGATCCTCCTGAAACCGAAGGATGTGCTGGAATTGACTCGCGAACCGCTTCCCGGTGTGCCCGCCGGCGCGAACGTGGAGGCATCGCCGGCTCGAATCCACCTGACGCTGGAAACGGCCTTCGAGTGTGTCCGGCCAGGCCATCGCGTGTGGATCGACGACGGCAAGATTGGCGGGGTTGTGGAGTCGAATGACGGAAGCGTGATCCGCCTGCGGGTCACCCACACGGCGCCGACCGGAGCCCGCCTCAAGGCGGAGAAAGGCGTGAACTTCCCCGACACGCAATTCACGATGCCGGCGTTGACTGCCGTGGACCGGGCCAACCTCAGGGAAGCCGTCGCATTCGCGGACATGGTCGCGCTGTCCTTCCTTAGGGGGCCAGAGGACGTTCTGGCGCTCGAGGACGAACTGCACGCGCTGGGAGCGGGCAACCTGGGTATCGTCCTCAAGATCGAGACCGCCAGCGCCTTCGAGCACCTGCCCCGGATCCTGCTTGCGAGTTTGCGCTCGCCCCCGGTCGGCGTGATGGTTGCCCGGGGCGACCTCGCCGTGGAGGTGGGCTTCGAGCGACTGTCCGAGGTGCAGGAGGAGATCCTCTGGCTCTGCGAGGCCGCGCACGTTCCGGTGATCTGGGCGACCCAGGTTCTCGAGGGGATGGCGAAGACCGGGTCAGCGTCCAGGGCGGAGGTGACCGATGCGGCCATGAGTCATCGGGCGGAGTGCGCGATGCTCAACAAGGGCCCGAATATCGTCGAGACCGTCAGCTTCCTGCGGGGGATTCTTTCGCGCATGGAGACTCACCAGCGCAAGCGCCGGGCGATGCTGCGACCCCTGTCCGTATCCCGGCTGTAAGCCTTTCTCGCGTCGCGCCGGTGCCAGGGCTGTAGCTAAGCCTTACGCATCCCCGTTCAAGTTTGTTCAAAACGCGTTAACCCAATCGTAACGGTCCCGGTCCATAAATGTGGACCTTTATTACAACAACGCGATCACGCTTGGGGACTCCGACGATGAAATATCCTGATCATTTGGCAGCGCTTGTGGCTCTGTCGCTGCTGGCCGCCCCGGCCCTGGCTGACCCGGTGAAAGCCAAGGGGCGGGAGAATGCTCCCGGGCAGCTGCTGGAAGTCCAGCTGCTCGGATTCAACGACTATCACGGCCACGTGCTGCCTGACGCAGCCGGCCAGGTGGACGGTCAGCCCGCGGGCGGCGGCGAGTATCTCGCCACGAAGCTTAAGCAACTCCGCCAGGGTAGGAAGTACAGCCTGACGGTCGCGGCGGGTGACCTGATCGGGGGTTCCCCGGCGTTCTCCGGCCTGTTCCGGGATGAGCCGTCGGTCGAGTCCCTCAACGCCATGGGCCTGGATGTGTCCGGCGTGGGCAACCACGAGTTCGATGAGGGCGTGGCGGAACTGATGCGCATGCAGTATGGCGGCTGTCATCCTGACGACGGCTGTTTCTTCCCGGATGCGCCCTACGCCGGTGCCGACTTCCCCTGGCTCGCGGCGAACGTCGTCAACGAGTTCGGCGAGACTCCGCTGCCCCCGTTCTGGATCGAGAAGCTGAACAGCGAAAAGATCGCTTTCATCGGCATGACGCTGGAGGCAACCGACACGCTCGTCGCCGCCGCCGGCATCGAGGGCTGGGAGTTCCGCGACGAGGCCGAGACGGCGAATGCGCTGGTACCGATTCTGAGGGATCAGTACGGGGTGGAGACGATCGTCGTGCTCCTGCACGAGGGCGGCTCCCAGACGCCGCCTCCGGGAGATATCGACGCGTGCGTGGGAATCTCCGGTCCGATCGTCGCGATCAACGACGCCCTGGACCCCGAGATCGACGTGATCATCACCGGCCATACGCACCTGCCGTATAACTGCAAACTTCCTGACCCGGACGGCGAGCCCCGCATCGTCACCAGCGCCTATTCGTTCGGCCGGGTCGTCACGGAAGTCAACCTGGTCATCGACAAGGGTACGGGCGACGTCCGGCGCGATCTGACGACCGTCACCAACCACCTGGTTTCGCGGGCGGATCTGGTGCCTGACCCGGCGATCACGGCGGTGATCGAGAAGTGGCAGCCGCTGTACGACGCAGCCGGCAACACGCCCGTGGGCACGATCACCGAGACCATCAACCGCGGCGGCAACCCGCCGGGTTCGGATCGCGGTGTCGAGTCGCCGGCGGGCAACCTGGTCGCCGACGCCCAGCTGTGGGCGACTTCTGCCAACGGCGCCCAGGTCGCGTTCATGAATCCCGGCGGCGTGCGCTCCGACCTGACGTACCCGTCATCCTCGGACGAAGGTGACGGGGTAGTGACGTTCGGCGAGGCCTTCACGTTCCAGCCCTTCGGCAACACGCTGCTCACGTTCCCGATGACGGGCGCGCAGATCGTCTCTGTGCTCGAGGAGCAGTGCCAGCCGGCCGGCTCCAGCCGCCCGTTCCTCCACCTCGGTGTGCCGGAAGGGTTCACCTACGATCTGTCGAAGACGATCGAGAACGTGGGCGGTGTCGCCACCTGCACGTCGGTCACGATCGGCAACGTGCTGCTGAACGGCGTGCCTCTCGATCTTTCTGCCACCTACCAGGTCACGGTGAACAACTTCCTGGCTGATGGCGGGGACAACTTCGGCACGTTTGCCACGATCACTGCACCGAGACTCGACGGAGGGAACGATCTCGAGGCACTGATCAATTACCTCGGGACGTTCAGCCCGGTCTCGCCCCCGGCTGTCGACAGGGTGAACGAACTGGATTGACGCTGGCCGTCAACTCTCACGATCCGATATGTGAGAGCCTGGGTCGCAATGGACGGCACGGAGCCGCGGGACCTGTCCGGGTCCCGCGGCTCTGCTCATCCGGGCAAACCATGCGCCGGATGAAGGCAAGCCACTCGTACGGGTCTTGACCTTTCCCCCTCGAACCTGGAACCAGGGGATTACGAGTCTGTGGCCAACAAAATACCGACAACAATGCTATCGAGTGGGCGTCTGGCGAGCTTCCAGGAGGCTCGTTCGAAGTCAATCAGATCCGCGCTCCAATGGGTGGAACGGAACGTCGTCAAACAGCAACGAACTTCCGCTTCTCGCCAATTCCAGCCCCGCGCCTGGTTTGGGCTAGAACCACCGCTTACGACCCGTAGCGGATTATCCCGATGTCCTTCTTCAGCGAACTGCGGCGCCGACACGTGTTTCGCGTCGCCGGGTTGTACATCGTCGCGGCCTGGGGCGTGTTGCAGGTCGCGGATCTTGGCTTCGAGTCGTGGGGCCTGCCGGCCCCGGGCGGCGCATTACTCGGGGAACGAGGCGATGATGCCGGCGTAGCGCGGGTGTTCGCGAATGCCGTCCAGGTCCGAGTCATTTTCAAGCCACTCGCGGCTGATGTTGCCGACCTTGACCAGGCAGTTCTGTAGGCAATCCAGCGCCTTGTCGGTTTTGCCTTCGAGGGCAAAAAAGCATGCGGCATTGTATTGGATGATGGAATCCATCGGCGCCTTGAGAACCGAAGCGTCCATCCATTGCTCCGCTTCCTCTCGCTCCCCCAGGCGCAATAACGCGAAGGCGCCCATGTTGAGCGCCCGATTGTCGTCGGGGTTGAGGTCCAGCACCGCCCGCACGCGCTCGATGCCCTTGCGGCTCACCTCCATCGCTCGTTTCCGGTCGCCCAGGCTGACGTAGAGTTGCGCCTGCAAAAGCACGCTCTGATAATCCTCTGGCCGGACCCTGGCGGCGGTCTCGAAATGTTCAAGCGCACGCCGGTGATCGCCCTCGTGCACCTTGGTCCGGCCAAAAAAGTACCACGCCTCATAGTTCTTCGGGACCAGCTCGACCGCCTTCTCGAACTCGCGCTCCGCCTCGTCATATTGGCTGATCATGCAACTGGCTATGCCCGCAGCAACATGCGACTCGGCAAGATCGGGCGCCAGTTCGAGGGCCTTTGCGCTGGTGCTCCTGGCTTCCTGGAGGTTGACGTCGCTGGCGTTGAAGTACAGGTACTCGAATCCGTAGGTATAGGCGACCCCTGCCCAGGCACGTCCGAATTCGGGCTCCACCTCCAGTGCGCGCCGGAACATTTGCCGCGCATAGATCGTGTCCTGGATGCTGTGCTTGGCAAAATAGCTGAGCCCGCGCAGAAAGAAATCATAGGCCTTTGGATCGACCTTCTGCTGGGTCTTCAGCCCCTGGCTCTTCAGGGTAACGCTCAAGGCCCGTGCAATGGCGTTGGCTATCTCCGCCTGTATTTCGAATATATCCTCCAGGCGTCGATCAAACTGCTGCGACCACAAGTGATAGCCATCTGCGGTTTTGACCAGCTGTGCAGTGATGCGCAACCGGTCTCCAGACTTGCGCACGCTGCCTTCCAGTACGGTCTGTACATTCAGCTTGCGACCGACCACCGAAATGTCAGCGCTTTTTCCGCTGAACTGGAACGAGGCGACACGCGATGCGACGCGCAGCTTGGGGATCATGCACAAGGCAGCCAGGATTTCTTCGGCCATGCCTTCACAGAAATAGGCCTGGTTTCCTTTCTCGCTGAGATCGTCGAACGGCAGCACCGCGATCGACGGCGCCGCTTGATCCAGTTCCGGCAAAGGAGGCTCTGCCGGTGCCGGTAGATCCCTTGGGTCGCGTTGAATACCGCCGGGTGTTACTTCGTATGCCCAGGCCAGAACAAGCGCCAACGGTATCCCCAGCGCCGTCAGCACGATCAGCAGGGTCAGCGACCAGTCCGGCAAACCCAGGGCTTCGAAAGTGACTTCACCAACCTGCAAGACAAGCCAGCCCACGATCAAATAGGCCACCGCAATGCGAATTACCTTGCGTTCGCGCAATTGTGTAATGAAGCCCTTCCTGTCTCCCCGGCTCTTCATCAATTGATGGCCGCTAAAGCGCTCCCTTCTGGACAAACCGGCTTGGCGCCGGGCGGTCTCGACGCTTCCCATGATGCAAACAAGCGCTGAAGAAGTATAGGTGGTGAAAGACGTCCTCGGTGGTCGGGGGAGTCGGGACCAACGCTGCCGTTTCGGGGGCGGGGTATTGGTATTGTTTGAACTGGTGAGACCGTTGTCAGCCTGGAGCGAACGCTGGTGTCATCGAAGCAGTATCACGTTGGCTGCGACTGCGGCCCCATCGGGTTGAGCTTGATCGGGGAGTCCCGGGTTCGCGGCTTCTGCCATTGTGAACATTGCCGGGATCTGC
>JARRON010000052.1:0-15625 GCA_037383845.1 Gammaproteobacteria bacterium | reverse complement strand
AAGGGCTCGGATCGCATCGAGAAGATGGTTGCCTGTACCTTCAGCCAGAGGCAGGGCTACATCACCATCTACCGCGCGGACGGCGTCACCCACGACCTCACGCCTGTCGGCGATGCCCCGGGCACGTTTCGCGACCAGGACGGCCGTCCGGTGTACAGGCAAAGCGGCCTCGGGACCGAGGGGCAGATCTTCCGGTTCGAAGACATCAGCGTCTTCGTGTACTGGGACACCTCGGCCCTGCAACCGCAAAGCGGCGACAACCCCACGGCGCCCTTTTCCACGGCGGAGTACGACGCCACCACGCTCCTGCGATGCCGGGCGGCCGGCGCCGGCGACTACGGCACCTGCCCCGCCGGGGTCATGCGCATGGAAGGCGGCGAGGCTTCGATCACGGTGCTCAGTCCGGGCGGCCAGCAATTCACCATCAACTTCATGTCCGACTACGTGAACGCCACCAAGCACGAGGTGGAGACCCGGCTGGACGGCGACATGTGGACGGTCACCCTGGACAACGGAGAGGTCTACCAGGTCCCGCTGGCCGCCATCGAGGGCGGCTGAGCGTCAGCAGCTGGCCTCGCCGGCGACCACCGGAGGGTCGCAATGGTTGCGGGAGCCATCGGCGAGCCTGCCGGGGAGCTCTGCCTCGCACCTCATGGCGCCTCTCACGGGCGCCTCGGGCGAGGAGCATGCGCCAGCTCATCACTCTGGTTAACGGCCGGAAGCGGACATCCGCGCCGAGGGAGCAACCCCGGCCGAAGGCCGGGGTTGGCCGTGCCTCTCGCGACTAGCGAATCGAACGTCTATTACAGTCGGTCAAGCCATAGGGTCATCGCCGGGTCGGATCCTTGCTCAAACACCGTATCTGGCGTCGACAACCAAAGCAGCAGCGCATCCGCAGGAAAGGCCGTGTCAGCACTGAACGGCCTGGTGCCCAGCCCGGTGAATGCGCCGTTGAGGTGCGAAGAAGCCGCCGCGCAGTTCGCGATAGTGATCTCGACGTCGTAAACGTTGTACGCGCCGTCAAGATGCGGGTTCAGGGTGCCGTTACCGACGCACCCGGAGGCCGGGCTCTGGAAGAACACGGCTCCGGCCGTATCCACCGTAAGCACGATATCCGAAGGCCCCGCGCCGATGCTGTATGGGTAGCTGCCGCCGTAGACGCCCTCCGAGAAAGCGAGGGTCGCCGGCGTGTCGTAGGCGCCGGCAACCCGCGCTTCGAGCGTGAAATTGAGCATCTCCCAGCCTGCGGCGAATGGGCGCCCCTCGGGATAGGCGACGAGCGTTCCCTTCAGTTCACTTCGGCACTTTGAAGTCAGTTCAAACTGCCCCTCGGCGGCAAAGCAGAAGGGATCCGCGTCGGAGCAGTTCTGGGGACGAAACTCGCCCCATGCCCAAGGATTGTCGGTTGTTGGCCGGTACCTGCCGATGAACTGAAGCTCCGGCGCTTCGTCCCCGAGACTGTCCTCGATGTGGAGCCGGAAATAGCCGTCTTCCGTCAGGAGCGCTGTTGCCCAGCCGCTTCCCTCGACACCCACTATTTCACCAGAAAAGAGCCCCCCGAAGGGCGCGCCCGCTAACGCGTCTTCCTCGCAGCGGATATCGCGGATGACAGAACCAGAAGGCGGCGGAAAATCGCTGGTCGGCGCGGAGCCACCGCCGCCGCAGGCAACCAGGAAACACACGGGAACAAGAAATAAGACACGCATACGACCCTCCTTGGGAGTGGAGGAAACACAACGGTCGCCGGGGGGTGAGCCCGTCGAACGGACCGCCGCGAACTAAGCCGCATGAGCGTTAGGTCGGGTGCAAACCTCTTAACACGGAACTGGCAGGCCGGCAATAAATTCTTGTTCCGCACCGCAGCCAGTGCACCGCGACAAGGCAGTAATCCTCTCTACGGCCCGGGACGGGGCTCCGTGCATGGCTGTAACGGGAAGGACCGGAGAAGTGCCAGGCGAGGCGAGATGGAGAATCGCCTCTTCCTGAACCTGCCACCTTGATCTACGCTCAAGGGGTGTCCGGGCCCGCAACCCGCACTGGCCGCCACGCAGCCAGGAACCCGCAGCAGGCCAAGCCCCATGACTCCCTTCGAGTACTTCTCGGCGATGCTCTCGCTCATCCTCGGGCTAGGGATTGCCCAGATTCTCGCCGGCGTCGGCCGCATCCTGCAGTACAAGGGCGTACGGATGTACTGGGTCCATGCCCTCTGGGCCGTGTTGCTGCTTCATTTCCACTTCAGCTTGTGGTGGAAGTTCTGGAGCGTCCGGGAGGCCCTTCAGCTGAACTATGCCTCCTTCGTGCTGCTGCTGCTGGGGCCCATGCTGCTGTTCTTCTCTGCCCGCCTGCTGATACCGGACTTCTCCGACCCGGGCGAGGCCGATCTTTCTGATTACTATTACAGCGTTCGGCGCATCTTCCTGAGCGTGATACTGGTTTTCTTCATCAATGGCATGTTCATTGACAACGTCCTGACCGGTGAGCACCTGGAGCTCACAGATATCGCTTCCCATGCCGAATCTGAAGCGATCCCCGTGTTGATCGCCATCCTGTACTCACAGAGGTGGGTGCAAGGCGCGGCAGCGGTGTATGTAGCGATGGCGGCCGTCTTCAGCGTCATCGCCGAGATCTGACCCGGTGAGCCCAGGGGGGGCCAAGCCTGTTCCCGGGACGTGAATTCCCGCGGCAAGAGCCAGCCCCGTGCCGCGGGGCCGGGGCTCATGTGGCCCGGCAGTAATACCGAATCCAGGACGCGGCATGCCGCCGGACGGGCGATGTGTCCGGCCGAGTCCGGTGGGAGGCGCGGCTGCTACCACCATCCTGTCCATGGACTCCCGGGCTGGCCTGAACGGGCTGGTCCGGCTGCCTATACTTGTCAGGAGAACCGCGGTTTTCGGGAGCTGGCCTCTCCCGGGACGAAACCCCGACCGGTGCGGGCCGGGCCCTTGTCCCGAGCGGGTGCCAGTCGTCCCTGGAGTGGTTTAAACCGGGAAGCCCGAGATGCTCAGTCATCGTCTTCGCAAGCTGACGGACCTGCTTCACTTCACCATTGCGTCCGAGGAGGGTCCGCTCGGCACGCTGGCCGGGATCGCCTTCGATCCCGACGCATGGTCGGTGGAGCACGTCGTGGCTGCGGACCCGGCGGAGGCCCGGGAGTCGTTGATCGTTCCGGTGCGCTTTTTCCATGCTATCGACGACAAAAGCCGGGAGCTTCGCTTCTCCACCGACAGCGGTGTCCTGCTGTCAGCCAGCGGCTACCGGACCGGCCGAGTCTCCGGGTCGCCGCTGTTCGACGCCGCGTCCCTGCTCGGGCGCACGCTTCACGGCTGCGACCGGGCGGTCGGCGAAGTGCAGGACATGCTCGTGAACATCGACTCCTGGAAGCTGCGCTATCTCGTCGTCCAGACAGGAGGGCACCGCGTCCTGACCGACGTGGAGTGGTGCTCGTCCGTCGACGGCGGACGCGGCCGCGTCGTTGTCGATCTGCCGGCCGCTGCCATCCTGGAGGCACCGCCGTACCCTGGCCTGGAGCAGCTGAGCAGCGGTCATGAAGAAGCCCTGTACCGGCACTACACCCGCCGGAGATATGCGACGAACAGCGGCATCGTCTAGTCAGGAGCTTACGGCCGGGAGGCCGCGGAAGACGTCATGAGCCCCGCGTGCAGCTAGCCCTTCAGCGCCCCTGCCGTCAGGCCGGCGACGATGCGGCGCTGAAAAGCCAGCACCAGCAGCACAAGCGGGACGGTGACCACGACCGAGGCCGCCATTATCTGTCCCCAGGGCAGCTCATGCTGGCTCGCCCCGCTGAGGAGGGCGATCGCCACCGGCACCGTCCGCTGCTCACTGGTGAGCGTGAAGGTCAGCGCGAACAGGAACTCGTTCCAGGCGGCGATGAACGCCAGCAGCGCTGTCGTGACCACCGCCGGCCCCATCAGGGGCAGAAAGACGCGCAGCAGGATCGACATCGGCGAGGCCCCGTCCATGATGGCGGCCTCCTCCAGCTCCCTGGGCAGGTCCCTGAGGAACGTCGCCAGAATCCAGACCGTAAAGGGCAGCGTGAAAATCATGTAGCTGATCCCGAGGCTGGACAGGCGGTTGTAAAGCCCCAGCGCCCGGACCAGCTCGAACAGCCCGGAAAGCACGGCAATCTGGGGAAACATGGTCACCGCGAGCACGGTCATCAGCAGCAGCCGGCGCCCGCGGAAACGCTGGCGCGCCAGGGCGTAGGCGGCGGTCAGCCCGAGCCCGACCCCCGCGGCGACCACCGCCGTGGCCACGACCATGGAGTTCAGTATGTTCCGGCCGAAGGGCTGCTCGCGAAACACCGCGACGTAGTTCTGCCAGTGCCAGTCTCCCGGGAGGTAATCGACCCGGAACAGGGCGCTGCCCGACTTCAGCGACGTCACGACGGCGTAATAGAACGGGAACGTGGAAAACAGGACGATGGCCGCCACGAGCAGGAAGAAGGCCAGGCGCGCGATCAGCCGGCGAAGGTCTTTGCCGCCGCCCATCAGCCCAGCCGTGTCTCAAGGCGGCTTCGGAAGGCGACCAGGAAGACCGCCGTGCTTATGGCTACCAGGAAGAACAGCATCGTCGCCGCGGCGGAGCCTGCCCCGGCCGCCTGGAAGTCCACGAGCTGCTGGCGCGCATAGACGGACATCGACATCGTGTCCGCGCTGTTGGGCGTGAGGACGTAGATCAGGTCGAAAACACGCAGCGCATCCAGGCCGCGGAACACGACCGCGACCAGCAACGCCGGGGTTATCAGCGGCAGCGTGATGTGGAAGAAGGCCCGGAACGGCCCGACGCCGTCGATCCTCGCGGCCTCGTAGCAGTCCCTCGGGAGCATCTGCAGCGCCGCGAGGACGAGCAGGGCCATGAAGGGCGTGGTCTTCCAGACGTCCACCAGGATCACCGACAACAGGGCGAGGTCCGGATCAGCCGTCCAGGCCAGCGGCTCGGCGATGACACCCAGCCTCAGCAGCAGGTCGTTGATGAGGCCGAACTGGTCGTTCAGCATCCAGCTCCACATCTGTGCGGACACGATGGTGGGGATGGCCCACGGGACGAGCACGGCGGCGCGCACCCAGCCCCGCAGGGCGAACGAGGCATTGAGCACGAGCGCGACGATCACGCCGAGGACGGTCTCCAGGCCGACGGAGACCACGGTAAATACCAGCGTGTTGCGGACGGCCCGCCACCACAGCGGGTCCGCCAGCACCCCCTGCCACGCACCGTCCCGACAGGCGAGGTAGTTCTCCAGGCCGATCCACGCCGCGGCGCCGGGATCGCCGAGGCGGGCGTCCGTAAATCCGAGCCAGATGGTCCGCAGCAGCGGCCAGGCCCCGACCACCGCCAGGGTCAGCAGCATCGGCGCGAGGAACATCCACGCCGTCCGCCGTTCGCGACGGGCCAGGGGGGTACGGGCGGCCTGGGAAGGCGCGCTCAGGGCGTGCGCCCCTGGCCGTATCTCCCCGGATGACCGGAAAGGTCCGTCACGATCCTTCCCCGAGCAGCTCACGCAGCTGCCGATCCAGTGCCGCCACCGCCTCGGCGGCATCACGTTCTCCTGAGAGCACGGCGTGGACCGCGCTGGCGAACGCATTGCTGACCCGGTTGTAGTGAACGCCGGTGGCCGCCGACGGGCGCGGCGTCGCCGCGTCCAGGGCGCCGGCCAGCCGGGCGAAGAACGGATTCGCGTCGAGCACTTCGGGATCCTCGTACAGCGCGGGGATGGTCGGCTGAAAGGCCCCGTGGATGGCGCGGCGTTTCTGCTCGGCCACGCCGGTGAGGTACGTGACCAGTTCGGACGCCAGCCGGGGATGGCGCGAGTACCTGGACACCGCCAGCTGCCAGCCTCCCAACGTCGCCGCGGGCCGGCCTCCCGAGCCGGCGGGCAGCGGTGCCACCCCCACCTGGCCCCGCACCGGGCTGTCCTCGCTCTGGGCGAGCGCCCAGGCGTAAGGCCAGTTGCGCATGAAAACTGCCTGCCCGGACTGAAACACGCCCCGTGACTCCTCCTCGGCGTAATTCAGCACGCCCGGCGGGCTGATGGCGCCGACCCATCCGGCAGCCTCCTCCAGCGCCCGGACCGCGGCGGCGTTGTTGATCGTGACCCGACCCTGGCCGTCGACGATGGTGCCGCCGCCGTGGCTGGTCACCCATTCCAGCGCGTTGCAGGTCAGTCCTTCGTAGGCCCGGCCCTGCCATACATATCCCCACAGCCTGTCGGAGCCTGCCGCCCGCTCAGCCGCCTGGATGCGCGCGGCGGTGTCGGTAAGCTCGCGCCAGGTCGTCGGAACGTCCTCCCCGTGTTTCTCCAGCAGGTCCCGGCGATAGTAGAGAAGGCCCACGTCGGCAAACCACGGCAGCGCCACCAGGCGGCCGTCCACCGTGTTGTTCTCGACAAGGGCCGGGAAGTGCTCGTTGACGGCGCTGCCCTCCGCCGCGCCCAGGTCCAGCAGGTGGGGCGCCAGGATGGCGGGCCAGATGACGTCGACCTGGAGCACGTCGATGTCGCTGGCGCCGGCGGCCAGGAGCTGCTGGTACAGGGCGAGCCTCTCGGTGGCGGAATTGGGCGTTGAGACCAGTTTCACCGGGTGACCGGTAGAAGCTGACCAGCGCTCCACGCCCTGGCGACAGATCTCGAACTCCTGCCCGACGGCGCCACAGGAGATCGTCAGTTCCACCTCGCGGTCATCCGCCGGCCCGCGACTGTCGCAGGCCGCAGCGAGCAGCGCCGTGAGCACCACTCCTGTGATTCGGATCCACCCGGCGAACGCGTTGCTGCGATTTGCTGCCGAGACTGGAGAGGTGCGCCGGCCGGCAGATGCCGGCCCGGTCAGAACGCGCATTCCAGCGTCTCGCCGCCGGCCAGGCAGAAGATCTCGCTGTTGACGCGGACGGTGATCGGCCGGGCGTCGGGCTTCAGGCTCCGCAGCCGGAGGCGGCTTTTCCCGACCCGGACGATCAGCAGGTGCTGGCGGTAGCGAAGCCGCATGGAGAACTGGTCCAGGCCCTCCGGCAGCGCGGGATCGAATCGCAGGACACCTGCACGGGTCTCGATGCCGATGTACCCCCGCTGCAGGATGTCAACGCTTCCGGCCATGGCGCCGAGGTGAATGCCCTCGGCGGTCGTGCCCTTCTGGGAGTCGTCCAGGTCGGCCATCAGCGCCTCCTGGAAAAGCTTCCAGGAGCGCGGACGATCGCTCCGGGCGAGGACCCAGGAATGAACGACCCGGCTAAGCGTCGAGCCGTGCGACGTACGGGCGAGGTAATAGTCGACGTTGTCCGTGATGCTGTCGGGATCGAAGTCGTAGCCGAGACGGCCGAACAGTTCCGTCAGCTCCTCCGCCGACAACAGGTAGAAGAGCATGAGCACGTCGGCCTGCTTCGACAGCTTGTAGCGGTTGGGGGTGTCGCCCTCGGCCTCGAGGATCCGGTCGAGGCGCCGGATGTTGTCGTAACGCTCGCGATAACCGTCCCAGTCGAACTCCTCCAGGTCCTCGTACCCCTCGAACTGGCTGAGGATCCCGTCGCGGTGGAAGATCACCCTCATCCGCCGCGAGATCCGGTCCCACTCGGCCAGCTCCACGTCGGAGAGGGCCAGCATTGCGCGCAGCTCGTCGCGGCGGTGTTTCGACAGGTGATCGAGCAACGCCCGCGCCCGTTCCAGGACCCAGACCGTCATCACGTTGGTGTAGGTGTTGTTGTCGAGACCGGCCGTATCCCGGTCGGGATAGCCCTCGTGGTACTCGTCCGGGCCCATGACGCCCCGGATTTCGTAGCGGTCACTGTCTGCATCGTAGGTCGTCAGGCTGGCCAGGAACCGGGCGATCTCTAGGAACATCTCCGCTCCGTGGTAGGAGAGGAACTCCTCGTCGCAGGTCACCTCGTGGTACTGCCAGATGTTGTAGGCGATGGCGATGTTGACGTGGCGCTGCAGGTGGCTGTGATCCGGCAGCCACCGTCCCGACCGGGGGTTCAGGTGAACCTGCTGCGTCTCCTCGCGCCCGTCGCTGCCGCTTTGCCAGGGGAACATGGCGCCACGGTAGCCGGCCTTCCGGGCGTTTCGACGGGCGCGCTGCAGCCGTCGGGACCGGTACCTCAGCAGCGCGCGCGTGATCTCCGGAATGCGCAGGTTCAGCAGCGGGAAGATGAAAAGCTCGTCCCAGAAGATGTGACCCCGATAAGCCTCGCCGTGCCAGCCCCGGGCCGGCACGCCCACGTCCAGGTCCTCCGTATTGGTCGAGACCGACTGCAGGAGGTGGAATACATGCAGCTTCACCACGAGCTGGAGCTGGTCGTCGTCCTGTTCGCCCTCCAGCCTCCAGTCCGTGCCGAACCGTCGCCAGAGATGCTGCCAGGCGAGCTCGTGGCCGGTGAGCAGCTGGGCGAAGCGGGGCACCCGGTCCACTGTCTCCCGCGCGGCCAGGCCCGCCTCGCTGATGCCCTGGTCGCGGGAGGTATAGAGAGCGACGACCTTCTCGACCCGCACCGTCTCGCCGTCAGCCATCGGGAGCCGGGTCCGCATGGCCACGTGGTCCGACCGGGTTTCCGGGGTCCACTCGGCGTCCACGAGGTCGTCATCGCGATAGACCCGTGTCCGGGCCGCCTCGGCGATCTCCAGCCTCGACTGGCTGGTCTTCATCTGGAGGAAGAGCCGCTCACCCTGGCATTCACTGGCCACCGGCAGGAGATGGTGGCTGGCCAGGGGCCTGTACCGGGCCACGTTGCCGTTGACCACCGTGCCGTCGAGGGCCGTCTCGATCTCCAGCGTCCCCGACCAGTTCTTCGCGGTGACGTCCAGGGCGATGGCGGCCAGGTGGGGCGCGCGCATGTGCACCAGGCGGCGTTCCTTGAGGCGCGTGACCCGTCCGTCACCGTCGACGAAGCTGAGATCCCGCTCGAACACGCCCCGCCGGGTGTCGAGGCGCTGGCTGTAGTCCCGTAGCTCGGCCCTGTCCACGTGGAACCAGGGACCGTCCGCGACCCTTACCCTCAACGGCAGCCAGTTAGGCAGGTTGACCAGGTCCTCGTTCTCGATGGTGCGTCCCGCGATCTCGGTCTGAAGCCGGTTGTATCCGCCGGCCAGGTAGGTACCAGGGTAATGAACGCCGTCCGCGACGCATTCCGGAGCGGCGCCCCGGGTGGCAAAGTAGCCGTTGCCGAGGGTGAACAGGGCCTCCCGGTAGCCCTCCTCCCCTGGCGTGTAGTCCTGCCGGACCAGGTGCCAGCGCCTCATCGCGCCGGCCCCTCGGCCAGCCGTGCCAGGAAGCGACGGACCTCGCCGGTGTCGCGAAGGCGATGCGTGGCCGCTGTCTCCCGTGCCTCCTCGCTGACCAGCACGCCCACACCGTCGTCGGTCAGCTCCCGGAAAGCATCCTCGTCGGTCACGTCGTCGCCGAGGTAAACCGGCAGCATCCCCGCATCGGCACCATCGACGAGCTCCAGCAGCCAGCGCACGGCCTTGCCCTTGTCCCATTCAAGCGCCGGGCGCAGCTCGAACACCTTCTTGCCGTGCCGCTTTTCCAGGCGGGGATGGCGGGCGACCGCCGCATCTACGGCCGATTCCACGGCGGCAACGTCCTCCGGCGCGACCAGGCGGTAATGGACCGACAGGGAATAGCGCTTGTCCTCCACCAGGGAACCGTCGATGTCGGCCAGGGACGTCTTCAGCTCGCCGGCGGCAGCGGCGACGTCTGCCACGAAGTCTTCTGCCAGGTTGCGGTGGATGCCCGAACCCGGCGGACCCTGTATCTCGAGACCGTGATTGCCCACATAGATAAGAGGCTCGATCCCGATCAGGTCGCGGAGGTCCGCGAGGGAGCGGCCACTGATGATCGCCGTCCGGTAGCGTTCCCCTAGGTCGCCAAGCACGCGCCGGGTCTCGGCCGGCAGCGCTGCGTCCTCCGGGCGGGGCGCGATGGGCGACAGCGTACCGTCGTAGTCCAGCAAGACCACGAGCTGCCGGCCGCCCAGCCGGCGCAGGATCTCTTCGGCCTGGGACTCCGGAGGTCCGCTGACCACGTCACGGGGACCGGCAGCAGTCAAGGCCGCCTCACCCGGCCAGGTCCCGGCATGTTCCTGTGCATGTCGTGATTCGTCATCAGCCAGTCGTGATTTTCCCGATATTCTGCGCTGAGGCCAAATACGCCGTCCGGGACCGTGGGGCGGCACATTGGCAAGCGGCGATCCGTTCGGGGCAAAATGCCCGTGTCCCGCCTGTTCCTGCCCATTTCTTGCCAGCGCCGGGAAACTGCACCATGGACCCGAAACTCGCCAGGTACCGCGCCGTGCTGTTCGACCTCGACGGCGTCCTGACGGATACGGCGAGCGTCCACGCCGCCTGCTGGAAAAGAATGTTCGACGAGTTCCTGCGCGAGCGTGCCGCCCGGACGGGCGAGCCCTTCGAGGCGTTCGATATCGTCAGCGACTACCAGCAATACGTAGACGGCAAGCCCCGCTACGACGGCGTCCGCAGCTTTCTCGCCTCCCGGCGCATCCGGCTACCGGAGGGAGAGCCGTCGGATCCCCCCGGCTCGGATACGGTCTGTGCGCTCGGCAATCGCAAGAACCTGCTGATCAGGGAATTCCTCAGGCAGGAAGGCGTGGAGCCCTACCCGGACGCCGTGCAGCTCCTGGAGGACCTGAGCGCCGCCGGAGTGAGCATGGCGGTGGTCTCGTCCAGCAAGAACGCGCCGGCGGTGCTGGACGCCGCCGGAATTGCCGACCGGTTCGATACCGTCGTGGACGGAAAGGTCGCCGCCGATTCGGGCCTTCCCGGCAAACCGGCGCCCGATACCTTCCTTGACGCTGCCCGGCGGCTCGGCGTCGACCACAGGGAGGCAGTGGTGGTCGAAGATGCGATATCCGGCGTAAAGGCCGGCCGCAACGGCGAGTTCGGCCTGGTGGTCGGCGTCGCCAGGCAGGACAATGCCGACGAACTCCGGGCCGCAGGAGCCGACGTGGTGGTCACCGAGCTCAGCGAGCTGGCAGGCGAAAGCGACGAGCCGCAGAGAGTGTCTTGAGCAGTCACGGGAGCCCCGGAGGCGTCGGGTGTCCGGGATCCTGCAGAAAGTAACCCGGGCAAATCACCCGTAACCGCCCGCAGGCAGGCCACCCAGGAAGATGCATCGCTCCGGCAACGAGGTTCCGTTCTGGTCGGCAGTGGCCATGGGCATCGGCGCGATGATCGGAGCCGGCATTTTCGCCCTGCTCGGCGAGGCGGCCGCCATCGCCGGCAGCGCGGTGTGGATATCATTCCTGATCGGCGGCGTCATCGCTCTCCTCAGCGGCTACTCCTTCGGCAAGCTCGGCGCCCGCTACGCCGCTGCCGGCGGCGTCGTGGAGTACCTGGTCCAGGGATTCGGCGTCGGCCGGTTCTCGGGTGCGATGAGCGTAATGATGTACATCGCCTCGCTTGTCGCGATTTCGCTGGTCGCCCGCACGTTCGGGTCCTATGCCTATGCGCTACTGCCGGACGCGTCGCCCGGGTGGCTGGTCGAGGCGCTTGCGGCGTCGGTCGTCCTGGTGTTCATGCTCGTCAATCTCGACGGTGCCCGTTCGATGGCGCGGCTGGAGAACATCGTCGTGCTGGTGAAGATGTCCGTGCTGGTCGCCTTCATTGTCATCGGCCTGATATTCATCTCCCCGGAGCGCCTGTCACCGAAGCACTACCCGCCCGCCTCGGCAATCATGTACAGCGTCGCCGTGACGTTCTTTGCGTACGAGGGATTCCGAATCATTACGAATGCGGCGGAGGACATGCCGGACCCGGCCCGCACGCTGCCCCGGGCTATCATGACTGCGATCCTGCTCGTCATGGTGGTCTACCTGGGCGTATCCATCAGCGTGCTTGGCAATCTGTCGCCGTCCCAGGTTGTGGCGGCCAGGCATTTCGCCCTCGCCGAGGCCGCCCGGCCGGTACTCGGGCAGGCCGGGTTCGCAACGGTGGCCGTCGCTGCCCTGTTCGCCACAGCTTCCGCCATCAACGCCAGCCTCTACGCGGTGACCAACGTCACCTACCAGCTGGCGAAACTGGGCGAACTGCCGCAGCCTTTTCTCAGGCCCATTCGCCACAGTCGCGAAGGCCTGGTGGTCAGTTCCGCCATCATTATCACGCTGGCCGTATTCCTGGACCTGTCGTCCATTGCAGCCATCGGCGCCCTGTCGATGCTGCTGCTTCACATGACCGTGCACATCGGCCACCTGCGTCTGCTCAGGGAAACCGGGGCAGTCCCCGCGCTTGTCTACAGCGCGATCATCGGGAACGCCGCCGCGTTCCTGCTCGGCAGCTACCACATTGCCAGGACGACTCCGGTACTCCTGGCCTGGATCGCTGTTTTTCTCGCCGTCGCCTTCCTGGTCGAATTCGCGCTGCACCGGATCACCGAACGCAGCGTGATACCGCGGGCAGACTGACACTCGTCCCGGCGGTGATGCCGGGGGCCGCGGGGAAATCGTGTCCCGGGGCACCCGTGCCGGTCCCGGACGGCCGGTCCGGATGCTGCTGCACTGCAGGATTGCCTGGCGGTGATCAAACAGGTATCTACGCCGTGGGGCTGCCCTTCGCTGGACCGGATGACAAGCTGTGAAATCCGGCCGTGCGAGGAATCCGCCGGCACCGGCAAAGGGACGACACCATGCCCGTAAAACGTCGCCTCGCCGCGCCGCCGATGGTGGCTTTTCACGAGCCTCAACGGCCTGTCGCAACCGCTGTCCCCAGGGCCAGCTTGGGTTCGCACAGGTTGTTCGCACGCGATGTGGCTCGTCGTTTATGAGGTGAAGCGTCTCTTCCGAACGACGGCGCCGGGCAGAAAACGAGGAATAAAGAGCAAAGAATACTGACCAGGGGGAGAACAGACATCATGAATCGTATCCATCGCCTCGCGGGCCTGATGGCCGCACTGGCTGTCAGCGTCGCCTCGGTGCCCGCAGGGGCAGCCGACATCGAAAATATCGTCTTCTTCGGGGACAGCCTCTCCGACACCGGGAACGTCTGGTTCGCCACCAGTGGGTTTCCTCCACCTCCGTACTATCAGGGCAGCAGTGGAGGGCCGCCCGATTTCACCGGTGGCCAGTGGTCGAGTCCGGAGGGACCGTCCTGGCCGACGGTCTTCGCGTCCATGTTTGGCCTCACGGCGACGCCCTCGCTCGTGCCGGGCGGCAACAACTACGCCTGGGGTGGTGCCAGGACGGGCGTCAACACCGACGCAGGGGGCGTACCATGGCTCGACCAGCAGGTCGGAGTCTATGGGTTGACCGGCGCTGCGCCGGACGCCGACACGCTCGTGTCGATCATGATCGGCGGCAACGATGTCGCCAATAATCTCGGCAACGCGGCAGCGCTTGAAGCCGGCATCGCAAGCATCGTCACCCAGATGACGAACCTGTATGGCCGGGGTGTCCGCCAGTTCCTGGTCGCGAACGTGCCGGATATCGGCGCAACGCCCCGCTTCCAGGATATCGATGCCGTTGCGCCCGGGACGGCGGCCTTCGCCACGATGTGGACCATGCAGTGGAATGCGGCCCTGGAGGCGGCCCTGGATCAGCTGGAACTGCCGGGAGCGGTAATCAATTTCTTTGACTTCTACTCGTTCTCCAGGGACCCGGACTTGCTGGCGGGCTTCGCCAACACGACCGACGCCTGCCTCACCGACACGTCGATTTGCAGCGATCCCGCCTCGTACTTCTACTGGGATCCGTTCCATCCGTCGTCCACAAGTCACGCGTTACTGGCCGACGGCCTGTACAGGGCGCTGGTCCCCGTCCGCTTGCAGCAACTACTGGCGGACGTCACGGGTGTCGGCCCCGGCAGGAGCCTGGCGGCCAAGATGGGCCGCGCCCAGTCCTACTACGCGGCGTCCAACATCGGGGCCACCTGTTCAGTGCTCGGCGCCTTTGTCAACGAGGTGGAGGCACAGACCGGAAAGAAACTGACGGCCGCGCAGGCTGCCGCTTTCACGTCAGACGCCAGTGCCATCACAGAGGCTCTTGGCTGCGACTGAATAACACTCTCCCTCGATCCATGCCCCGGCCTCGCGCCGGGGCACCTTCAAGCCTGGAAAGCCTGCTGCGGGCCGGGCGGGGACACTACAAGCCGAGTTTCGACGGGCGCGTCTGCGCTACGCGAACGGCCCAAGAACAGCACGCCAGCGACGGGAAGTCCCCGTTCCTGCGGAACGGCGTGCATGACTGCAGCGCTCCCGCCAACTGCGGTCCACATCGGCGGGATCGCGGCCGTGCGCCATGGGTAGGGATGTTGCACCCGCAGAAGCACACCGAGCGTAAGGGTCGGATCGCGACGGCTGATCGACCGGGCGGAGAAAGCTCGCTCTTCGTCTCGTCTTCTTGCGGGTGAACGGCGTCCGCCAGCGCACTGCGACGATCGAGGCAGAGGCTACGGGTCCGGGGCGGCAACGACCTGGTGGATCGACCCCGAGGCGTAGTCAACGACGAGAAGCTCACCGTTCGTGTCCACCGCGAAGGTGGAGATGTTGAGTCCGGTATTCCCGACCGGCTGAGCGGGTGCCGTCGGCTGGCTGTCTTCTCGAACGGCGAAGAGGGCGCCCGAGACGAAGTCGCCGAACACGTACCAGCCCACCAGGCCGGGGACTGCACCGCCGCGATACACGTGTCCTCCCGTGACCGACTGCCCTGCCGCACGGTCATACTCCGTCACCGGCTCGAGAAAGGACGTTCCGCAGTCAGTGGGCGGGTCGAAGCAGTGGGCGCCCTCACGAACATTCCATCCGTAGTTGCCCCCGAGCTCCACGCGGTCGATTTCTTCCCAGGCGTTCTGGCCGACGTCCCCTAACCAGAGACGTCCCGTCGCGGGGTCGAAACTCATGCGCCACGGATTTCTGAACCCCCACGCGAAGATCTCCGCACAGGAGCCGGTGAACAGTCGGTTGCCGCATAGGCTGCCGGAGGCGAACGGGTTACCGGCGGGTATTTCATAACCAGACCGGGTATCGACATCGATCCGGATAATGCTCCCCAGCAAGTTCCCCGTGTCCTGCGCATTCTCGTCCGGGTCCCCGCTGCCGCCCCCGTCGCCGAAGCTGGCGTACAGGAATCCGCTCGGGCCAAAGGCCAGGTCGCCGCCGTTGTGATTGGTCCGCGGTTGATCGATCTCGAGCAGGACTTCCTCGGTCGACGGGTCCAGGGCCGTTCCGGTGCTGTCGAGTCGAAACCGCGCGACTCGCGAAACAAGGGGCGCACCGGGAGCCGTATAGGACACATAGACTTCCGGAGTCGAAGGAAACGCCGGATGGAATGCCATCCCCAGCAGGCCCGATTCGCCGAACGACTGATCCACCTGGTCGGAGATGTCGATGAACACCTCAGACGATGCCACGCCAGGATCGTTGGCAAATACCCGGACCACGCCCCGTTTCTCCACCACGAACCAGCGGCTCCCGTCCCCCGGCGCCTGCGCGAGAGACACCGGGTTTGCGAACGTCAGGCCGGGGAACAGGCGAATCACCTCCAGGGGCGGCGCTGTATCCGCTGCCGGGGGCGTCGATGGCTCCGACGACGAGCCGGACGTCCCGCCGCCGCAGCCGCCGGCGAGCAGGACCGCAGCCACGGACAGAGCCGGCAGCACGAACGACGACGCGACCCG
>JARRON010000051.1:0-13786 GCA_037383845.1 Gammaproteobacteria bacterium | reverse complement strand
CTGTGGGACCTCAATCGCGATCCCATCATCCAGGAGCAGGCGCTTAAGGCGTACCGGTAGGTGTTGAATAACTTCTTCGGGTCTGTGAACGTGTTCACTTGTTGCCCGGCCGCCAGTCCCGACGGTGAGACGCCCGTGCCTTTCCCCGTGGGATTAAACGAACTGGTGGCGGACAACCTCTTCCGCACGGACGCCACTGGCTATGCCAGGCTGGTCCCCGGTGACCCGATACTGGTGCTGTCCCTGTTCCTGGACTGGGGCTATACCTATCGACCGGACGTCCCGCTGGTATTGATCAACGGGGGCTGATGACGCGCCCGTCTCTGGCGCCGATTCCTGCTGCTCTCGCGGCCACGGTGTCCGTGAGCCTCATGGGGCTGTGTTCTGTGCCGGCATGCGCCGATGCCGTCCCGGTCGAACTTCGTGAAACGGAGTCCGGCTGGCAGCTTCTTCGCGGTGGCGAACCCTACTTCATCCGGGGCGCCGGGGGCGACGGGCCGCTGGGCGCGCTGGCGGCGGCCGGCGCGAATTCCGTCAGGACCTGGGGCGGTGACGTCGGAGATCTGCTGGACGAGGCCCACGCGGCTGGCAGCGCTGGCGGCCGCCGGCGCGAATTCCGTCAGGACCTGGGGCGGCGACGTCGCTGAGCTCCTCGACGAGGCACATTCCCTCGGGCTGACCGTGACTGTCGGCATCTGGCTCGGCCACGAGCGCCACGGCTTCGACTACGGCGACCGGCAGCAGCTCGAAGACCAGCTGGAACGGGCCCGGGAAATGGTCCTGCGCTACCGGGACCATCCGGCGCTGCTGCTGTGGGGCATCGGCAACGAGATGGAGGGGTTCGAGGCCGGGGCTGATCCAAAGATCTGGGCCGCCGTCAACGAGGTCGCTGCCCTGGTGAAGTCCCTGGATCCTCATCATCCGACCATGACCGTGACCGCCTACGTGCACGGTGAGCGGATCGAGTACGTCCACCGCAGGTCTCCCGCCGTGGATATCCACGGCGTGAATGCCTACGGCGGCGCGGACCGGGTGCCGGAACTCCTGCGGGCCGGCGGTGCCACCAAGCCCTACGTGCTCACGGAGTTCGGCCCGCCGGGACCCTGGGAGGCCCCGACGACGCCCTGGGATGCACCCTACGAGCCCACGAGCACGCAAAAGGCCGAGCTGTACCGTTCGACCTACCGACGCGCGGTGCTGGACGCCCCCGGGCTGGCACTTGGGTCCTATGCATTCCTCTGGGGCAGCAAGATGGAGGGCACGGACACTTGGTTCGGGATGCTGCTCGCGGACGGGGCCCCCACGGCGGCTGTCGACGCGATGACCGAACTCTGGTCCGGCGCTCCGCCATCCAACCTGGCGCCGGTGGTGGAACCCCTTGAAGTCGCAGGATCAAGCGTGGGCGACCCGGGGCAGCGCGTCACGGTCCGGGCCAGTGCGAAGGACCCGGAGGGAGGCCCGCTGACGGTTCGGTGGGCACTCCGGCCGGAGTCCCGGGAGTACCAGACCGGCGGCGACTACCGGCGCAGTCCCTCGGAGATAGGCGCGGCCATACTTGAGTCGACGGCCGAAGAGGCCGTGGTCAGGTTGCCGGGATCTCCCGGGCCCTATCGACTGTTTTTCTACGCTTACGACCAGGCCGGCAAGGCCGCCACGGCCAATGTGCCGCTGCTGGTCGAGGGGGAGCGGCGGTTGCCGATGCCTTTCTGGGTTTACCGGGACGGCTTCGAGGGGATGCCCTGGGTGCCGTCGGGCTGGATGGGCGGCACCGACCAGCTTTCGCTGGACGGCGACGCATCAGAGGTCACTTTCGAGGGCGAGGCTGCCATCCGGCTCCGCTACGAGGGGCGCTTCGGGTGGGCCGGCGTGGCCTGGCAGGACCCGCCGAACAACTGGGGTGAGCAGGACGGCGGCCACGACCTCCGGAGCGCTGCTGCGCTGGAGGTCTGGGCAAGAGGCGAGTACGGAGGGGAGCAGGTGAGCTTCGGCGTCGGCCTGCTGGACGAAAGCCGCGCTCATCCCGACTCCGCGATCGCCCGAGTCGACGGCATCTTCCTGACCCGGCAGTGGCAGCGGTACGAGGTCCCCCTGGCGGGTCTGGACCTTTCCAGCATCAAGACAGGCTTCGTCGTCACCGTGCAGGGACGGCAGACC
This sequence comes from Gammaproteobacteria bacterium, assembly GCA_037383845.1. Classification (GTDB taxonomy): domain Bacteria; phylum Pseudomonadota; class Gammaproteobacteria; order Steroidobacterales; family XN24; genus JARRON01. Next base: position 11,632 of record JARRON010000051.1, on the reverse strand, counting down.
CCCGTAACGGTCTACCTGGACAGCATCCGGTACGTGCGCTGACGCCGGTCAGGCGGGTGCGGGACCGGTGGAGTCCCGGATTTCGAGGCTGGACGGCACGACCCGGCTGCCGCCGGGGGGTGCTGCACCATTCTTGAGGCCGGTCAACGCCCGGGCCGCCTGTTCCGCCATGGACGCCAGCGGCTGACGGATGGTCGTCAGGGCGGGGTACACCTGGCGGGCGAGGGCGCTGTCGTCGAAGCCCGCCACCGACAGCTGGCCGGGCACGCGCAACCCATGCCGATAGGCCACCCGGAGCACGCCCGCGGCCATGTCGTCGTTGGCGGCGAAGATTGCGGTGGGTGGATCCGCCAGGGCGAGCAGGGTCTCGGCGGCCGCTTCTCCCGAGGCGATGGAATTGTCGCCCCTGGCGACCAGCTCCTTCGCGAACTCCAGGCCGCTTCGGCGCAGGCCGTCGCGGTAGCCCGGCAGGCGGTTGCCCACCGCCCTGTGGGCAGGGTTTCCGGCGATGAAGCCGATTCTCCTGTGCCCGAGGGCGGCAAGATGGCAGGTCATCGCGGCACTGACCTCCTGGTCGTCCGTGCCTATGGCAAGCCCGTCCTGTCCTGCGTCGCCCGGCGACAGCCTGACGAAGGGCACGCCGGTCTCCGCGATGCCGTCCACGATTCTATCGATGTTGGAGATCGGTGCGGCGAGTACCAGGCCGTCGGGACGGGCCTGCTCGATGAGAGATCGCAGCTCCGTCCGAATCTCCTTGTCCCGGTAGTTGCAGGGATGAATGAGCAGCTCGTAACCGCTGTCCCGGCAGGCGCGCAGCGCGCCTTCCTGCAGTCGCACGATGTAGCCGGCGCTGGGCGCGTCGTAGAGGCTCGGGTCGTCGTAGACCAGGACGATGAGCTGGGACCGCCGCCGGGCCAGGCTTCGCGCGGAGCGATTCGGCCGGTAGTTCAGTTCGGCAATCGCCGCCTCGACACGTTCCCGGGTGCTGTGGCGCACGTTGGGCTCGCGATTGACGACGCGGGATACGGTCTTGATCGAGACGCCCGCAAGCGCGGCAACGTCGTCTATGGTGGACCTGGGCATGTCGTTACGCCCCCTTGCGTCGGGATCGAACGCAACGCCAGGCAAGATTAGCGGCGGGATGACACCGCTGTCAATCGGCCGCGCAGAGCTCGGGATAGATGTCTCTCATGACCAGTTTCGGCGTTCGGTCGACCGTGAAAAGGCCCCAGTGCTTCTCGGGCTCCAGTGGGTCCGGGGATCCTTTCCAGGGCTCATCGAAGGCCTCGAATACGAAGGTCAGGATCTTCTCCGCGCGGGTCCATTCCATGAGCTGCCGGTAGTAGACCGCCTGTAGCTCCTCCGAGGCGTTGTGGGGATCGATGCCCCGGCCGTTGGCGGCCGTGGTCCACCCGGCCTCGGTGATGATGACCGGCTTGCCGGGATAGTGAGCCGCCACCGAGTGGTAGTTTTGCTTCGTGTATTCCAGGGCGTCGTCCAGGGAACGATATTCCCAGGCCGGATAGGTATGCACGGCGATGAAGTCGAGCACCTCGGCCAGGGGCTCCAGCTTGTACGTCCAGGGAACGTAGTTTTCGCAGAACGTGATGGGCTGGCGAATGCCGGCTCTGACCGTTTCGACGTAGGCCACCAGCTGGTCAACCGGCACCATGTGGTCTGTCCATTCCACGCTGGCTTCGTTTCCGACGGATACCGCGAAGACGGTTTCCCGGTGATCGTTGGCGAGGCCGATGAGACGCCCGACTTCCGTTTCGTTTTCCTGCCGGTTCTGCTTCAGCGTCTGTTCGCTGAACTCGGCACCCCATGGGCAGTGGGGATTGCTCATCTCCGCAGCAAGGTCCAGTCCGAGCATCACCTGGAAAGGCATCTTCTCCCGCCGGATCACGTCCAGCACCGTACGGGCGTGAGGGCTGCAGTCGTACAGCCTGAGATAGGTCCAGTTCTTGCGAAGGATCTCCAGGTCCTCACGGATCTGCTCGTAGGAGGGATAGATGCCTTCTATCGGACTCTGGCCCTCCCGGTAGCCGGAGTAACAAATGGCCGGCGCGTGGCGGAAGGGGCCGGACGGGCTCCCGGCGCCACGATTCTTCTCCGCCCTGTCAGACATACTTGGGCCGCCCGTCGGCATCCCAGAGGCCCCAGAAGGCGCCGACGTCGCCCTCGGCCTCGATCTTCCATGCTTCGTCGAAGGACGAGAACCAGAAGACCTCGACGCCCTCCTCCTCGGCCCAGCGGAAGGTATCGACGAAGTACTTCACCGCGTTGGTGAAGGAGGGACGTGCGCCTCCCACGGAGGTGCCGATGTTCGGCCAGCCGGTCTCGCTTACGATGACCCGCCTGTCCTTCGCCACGCGGCAGGCGCGACGGTACATCTCCTTCATGTAGAGGGCCGCGTACTCCACGGGGCATCCTTCCCAGAACGGGTAGCAGTTGGCCAGGATCACGTCGCAGGCCTCCGTGATCCGGGGATGGTCCTCGAACTCGAAATAAGCGTCCACGTAGCCGACGTCGATATCCGGTACCGCGGACTTCACTTCGGCGATGTGCTCCAGCAGCTGCGCCTCGTCGAGGTCTCCCCGCAGCAGCACCTCGTTGCCGACGCCGAGAATGTCCGCGTGGCCGGCCCTCGCCACGGCCACGGCGTTGTCGATTTCCCTTCGATTCTTGTCGGCGTCCGGGCCCAGCCAGGCTCCCACGATCGTGCCGAGACCGTGTTCCTTGGCGATGGCGGGAATCCGTTCGTTCCCGTCGGTGCAGGAGAAGGTCCGGATCCACCGCACGTAGGGGCGGATAATTTCCAGCCGCGAACGGATCTGCGTCTCCTCGACCCGGTCGCCCGGGCCCTGGCCTTCGGTGTAGGGGCTGAAGGAAATGCCATGGATGCCGGATTCGAGGATGCCGCGGACGAGGGAGCGCAGATCGTCCTCGGACCACGCGCCCACATCGAGCCCGGCGAGGGAGAGTTTTCTCTGGTAGAGGTTTGACATCGGTAATCCTTCGCGTCGCTAGGACTGCAGGAGACTGGAGCCCGACAGGTTGACCGTGATTCCGCGAATACGTCCGTCGCGGCGGAAGAGGGAGGCACTGTCCTCGGCAGACAGGGCAAGCGCCTCGCCGTGGCGCTGTTCGCCGCCCCGATACGCAATCGTCACGCCAGGCGCGTCCCTGTCGTGGAGCCGGTAGACGACCGGTACCTGGCACCAGGTGAACGCCAGTCCGCCGGCGGGGACAGCCAGTTCCTGCCAGGCTCCATCGACGTCCAGGTAGCGCAGGTGGCCGGGGGCGTTGCGGAATTCCCGGCTCCGCAGCAGCGCGGGCTCGAAGCGCACAACGCCGCCGCGCACCCGCAGGCCCAGCTCGCCGGCGCGCGTGAGGATCTCCTCCTTGACCTGGCCCGTCATGCCGGGCTGACGGGCGCCGTTGTGTCCCGGCGTGTGTGAATAGGGATCGGTGGGAAATGCGCCGTACTCCGACGGTGTCTTGTTGAAGCCCAGGCCTTCCCTGACCCGGTAGTAAAGCCCGGCGAGGCGAGCCAGCGTCTCGGGGTCGGCTCCGTCGTCCAGCCCGGCGAAAAAGCATTCCTGCACTGCCAGCAGCAGCTTCGAGACCATGTGCCAGTAGATGCAGCCCAGGCCCTCGAAGCCGAACATCGTACCGGACCGGCCCGTGAACGCCTGGTGGTCGAACACTTTTTCGAACAGGTTTCGCAGGGGCTTGCGGGCGGCCTCGATGTCGCCGGCGCTGACGTCCTCCAGCGCGTTCAGCTGGGCATCCAGGTCTCCCGCATTGGTGAAGTCCGCGCTGAACCGATACCGGCCGTCTTCATCCCGGAGCACGATGCGCTCGTCCCCTTCGGCAAGCATGGTTTGCAGCAGGGGGATGGCTGCCACGTCGTCCGGCGGGATGACGTTCTTCTCCAGGAAACCGGGCAGGTCCCGGTCCGGATAGAGCATGAAGCTGTGCTGGTCCGGGCGGTAAATGTCGCTGGCGAACAGGGCTTCCAGCAGGGAAACGGCGTCCCGGGGACCCATCGCGCCGGAGCTGAGAACGGCCACCTGGCCTTCGAGCATGGGGTATAGGTGATCGACGCCTATGCCGTCCTGGGACTTCTCCAGCAGGTTGTAGGCGTGGTAGAGACCATCGGGCCGGCGATTCCGGCGGATGCTGTGGTCCACGGCGACGAGGACGCCGTCCAGCAGCCGCATGATGGCTTGCCCGGACACCGCCACGCTCGATGTCGACAGCTGTTGGCCGTAGACACGCTGGCGGAAGCGGGCCGCGGCCTCGCCCAGTTCCCGGAGGCACGTAAAGCGCTGGCGATCGTCGACCTCCGTTCCCATCAGCGGCCGGGCGTGCTCGATCGATGCGGCGCTCTCGTCGAGCCAGCGGGCAACGTCTTCGGAGATTTCGAAGCCTTCAGTCTCCGCCTCGACCAGCTCCTTCAGAAAGAGCACGTACCTGCGGAGGTAGCAGAGCGTCACCATGGAAAGGCCCTGGCCGACGAGGGCATTGTTGGCGTCATTCCACTCCGGCCGCTGGGTGTTCATCCAGATGCCGCCGTCGATGACCAGGTTGCCGACCTTCGCCAGCAGCGGGACGAGCAGCTTCTCCATCAGGGTGACCAGCAGCACGTCGCCGTCTTCGCGGGCGACGAGCCTGCCGTCGGCCCCGATCTCGCCCACGCGCGCCTCGATCCGCGCCGCCAGGGCCTCGTCGTAGTCCACCGTGCTCTTGGGGTTGGCCAGCAGCGCGTCGAAATCCCGTATCCGATAGGGCACGTTGGCGTAGGCGAAGATGGGCCTGCGCAGCATCCCGGCCAGCCGGGCCGGATGGAAGCTGCGTGAAATCTCGAGCAGCTTCAGCAGGTAGATGATCTGGTGGTCGCCCCAGTAGCCGATGTAGCTCCACGGGTCGTCCGGGTCCTCCACCTCCCAGTCGATGCCTTCCTTGGTAATCCGGTAGGGATTGTGTCCGTCCAGGGTCGAGGCGTTGACGAACTTCGCGATCATGCTCTCGACGAATTCCGGGTAGCTGAGCGCCAGGGCCTCCCAGTTCTGGAAGATGTCCCGCCAGTTGCCTTCGTAGTGCAGCAGCGGCTCGCCGCGCTTGTCCCGGACGCGGATTTCGAACTGGTTCCACGGCCGGCTGGGATCCCCGTGCCGGCGCCCGAAGGCGATGGGCAGGTACTCCTGGCCGAGGCGCGCGAGCTGGGGATCTCCCTCGTCGGCGATGCTTTCCCGAAGCGCCGCCAGTTCCAGGGAATCCGGAAGCCCGTCCAGGAAGCCCTGGTGACGCCGATAGACCGGCAGGTTGAAGTCGCGCACGGTGCGGCGGAAATCCCTTGCGGAGATTTCGTACTGGGCGGGGAAGTATCCGCCCCGGAGCACGTTGAAAAGTACGTTCGCGTAGTGGTGGGCCGAGACCGTTTCCTCGGCAGAGGTCTCGAAGCCATCGCAGCTGGCCATGATCCGGGCCAGCCTGTCGGATCCTTCCGCCACGGAGGCACGCACGGCGTCCAGGACCGCCTCGCCGCTTTCCAGCCGGCGACGCAGGCGGACCACCTGGGCCTGGGTCTGCTCCACGTCCGCGACGAGCGCCCAGGAATCCTCCGCCTGGGGAGCCAGTTCCAGCCGGCGGCTGACGAAATAGGCGCCGCGGATGCCGCGTTTATTCTGCTCGTGTTCCGGTCGGCGGCCCTGCCGGAAAAGTTCGATCTGGTCGGAGGAAAGCAGGGTTTCCGCTGTGCCGGCGCCGAGGCTGAAGACCACGTTGGCCTTGAGCGATTCGGCGGGCTCGGCGCGATCAGTTATGCGGGAGTACAGCGTGAACATGGCAAGGCCGGAGCCTGCGTCGAGCTCCGTCCACTTGTAAGCATCGACCAGGTTGCTCGAGTTGGTCTGGGTGAACCTGGGCGTTCCTGCGGGCAGTATGTTCTGCAGGCCGTCCAGGACGTCCACCGTCAGGGCCCGGCTCCCGGCATTGCCGAGCCGGCATTCGCGCACGAAGCCGAATGCCTCGCTGGTGGCCCAGATGTAGCGGAATGTGAGGTCGAGATCGTGGTTGATCTCTTCGAAGCAAAGCTTGTTGCCGATGAGGTTCTTGTAAAGGTTCCGGGTCACGGCGAAGAGGTGGTCCTGCTCCCGGTTGAAGGGTTCCCAGAGCAGGACCCGGTCGTCCGCGGCCACGCGGATCAGGGTTCTCGGTCCGGTGGGCAGTGCCGAGTCGTGAATCTTGTCCACCGTCACGTATGGGACGAGCGCCGTGTCCGGGGAGACGCGCCCGGCGGTCAGACCGCCGGTGGAAGACACGAAGAGCCAGTGGTCTGCCGCAGAGACGATGCTGACGAAAAACGGCGGCATCCGGTCCACGTTTCTTATGGCGTAGTAGCGTTCCCCGTCGAGATCGACGAATTCGCCGTGGACCCCCTGGGCTGCGCTCTCGCCGTGCTGTGTCGCTGGATCCATTCAGAGCCTCCCGTGGTCAGTCGGCCAGCACCAGGGCCCCGAAAAGCCCGGCATCGATCCAGCCGCGGTCGGTAGGTCCCGAGGGCACGGATTCGGAGCCGATGAAGTTCTCCCGCAGCGGGCTGCCGTCGTTGTCGCAGTAAGCCACCATCAGCCCGAGCACCTTGCCGGCGTGGAGCCGGACCGGCTCGTTGGCGTCCGAGTCGTCTGCGTAAGTATCGGGGTAGACGTCGATGGCCACCTCCCAGACCAGGCGTTGGCCGGATGCCCGCCAACGACTCTCGACGTGGTGGGAATACTCCCGGGGACGCCTGTCCGGACCGATGTCGATGGCGCGGTTGTCCAGGGAGAGGTGGTAGGCGAAGGCGTTGTGGCTGTACTGGTGGTCGCCGCCGGAGAAATCCTCGTCGACGAAGATCTCCAGGCAGTCATCGTCCCAGTACTGGACCAGGGGATCCCGGTAGGCATCGATCAGCACGTCGTCAACGATTTCGGCCAGCAGGTAGAGCCGTTCTTCGGTCCAGACGACCTTGTAACGGCCCGCGAAATCCTGCGCCGAGTAGGCCGGACCGAGCCACCGCTGATCGAGTGGCTGCCACGGCGCCCGCTCCCAGACGTCCTCGGCAGGCACACCGTCCACCTGCGGGGCTTCGACCGCCCGCGGCGCGTGGTACTCGGTCCTGCCCGCGTAATGGGAGCCGGCGCCCGTGCCGTCGGCCTGGGCGAGCAGGGTAGATGCGAGAAGAATCAGCGGATCCATGGCCATCTTCCGGGATTCAGTCGCACGAGGCTTCGAACCGGCGGGGAACTCCCCCCTCGCCGCCCGCCGGAAGCCAGGGGCGCTTCCAATGGACCGCCGGGCCGGAGGGCCCGCGTCCGTCCTCGCCGGGAAGCCTCAAAGCCCCGATTGTAGCGACATCTGACAGCGCTGTCATTTCACCGCCCGGGCGAGTCTCAATGGTCGTTCGGAATCAGGCCGCGAAAGAGGGGCAGCAGCTAGAACCGGTCGTCGAGGATCCGGTTCTTGATCCTCTGGAACTCCTCGTCCGTGACGTAGCCCGCGTCTCTCAATTCCCCCAGCTCACGGAGCTGTTCCAGGGCGCGGGAGGCCAGCGCGTCCCGGGCCGGCGCGGTTTCGGCGGGCGCTGCGGCTTGCGTCGCGGGAAACGCCGCCGGCGACGGGGCCGTCTCGGCGGGCGTCGGGGTCGGAGCCGGCTCTTTCGGGACCGGCGACGACTGCACGGGCTCGGCAGCCGCACGCTCGGCTTCCTGTTCGATCCGCGTCGCCTCGGCCTCGATCCGTTCCCTGGCGAGACGAGCCCGCTCGGCGGCCGGGTCCGGGGTCTGCCCCGCGGCGGGAGGGACCGTCGACAGGAACAGGAGAGCCAGTGCTGTCAGCCGGGCAGGGGCCATGGCGGAATCCTACTTGCTGGCGCGGCCGTGTGCCACGCCGCGGACCGCCAGGATTGCGGCTCGTGCTAGCATCGCCGGCGCTTCCGCCGAGATACGGGACATGCTCCGATGGTGAAGACCGACTCCTTCGGCCGCTGGGGTGCGGCTGTGGTGGCATTGCTGCTGGCCGGCGGTGCCGCAGCCGAGATGGCCCAGGGCCGCGTCATCCCCTCCGCCGACGGCTTTGCCGTGCTTCCGCACCAGGCCCGCGTCGAGCCGGAAAACCGGATACTGGACGAGCGCCTCGAGCGCCTGCTGCCCCGGCTCATGGCGGAGGCCGGCATCGACATGTGGCTGGTGATCAACCGGGAGTACGGCGAAGATCCGGTCTATCACACCCTCGTGCCCCAGCCGAGCTTCGCCGCCCGCCGCACGACCATGCTGGTTTTCCATCGGCTGGAAGACGGGTCCGTGGAGCGGCTGTCGGTGAACCGTTATCCCCTCGGCGAGCCCTATGAAACTGCCTGGGAGGGCGGTGAGCTGGAGGCCCAGTGGACCGCCCTGGGCGAGCTGGTGCGCGACCGGGATCCGGGGCGCATCGGCATCAACGTCTCCCGCACCTGGGCCGTTGCGGACGGCCTGACACAGAGCCTGTACCAGCGGCTGCACGAGGCGCTGCCTGAACCCTATCCCGCCCGCCTGGTGTCGGCGGAGAACCTGGTGATCCGTTGGCTGGAAACCCGGTCGCCATCGGAGCTTTCGGTCTATCCCCAGATCGTCGCCATCGCCCGGGGCGTGATTGCGGAAGCTTTCAGTAACCGGGTGATCACGCCCGGTGTGACTACGACCGACCACGTGGCCTGGTACATCCGCGAGCGATTCGCCGCGCTGGGGCTTCAGCCCTGGTTCATGCCCTATGTGAGCCGGCAGGCCGAGGACGTGGAGTGCGGCCGGGACGATCATTTCTGCGGCGATACCGGGGTCATACGGCCGGGCGACGTGCTGCATACCGACGTGGGAATCTGTTACCTGAAGCTTTGTACTGACACCCAGGAGATGGCCTACGTGCTGCGCCCTGGCGAAGACGCCGCGCCTGGATGGCTGCAGGAGGCGCTGGCCGAGGGCAACCGCTGGCAGGACCTGCTCACCGCCGAGTTCCGGCCGGGCCGGACCGGCAACGAAATCCTGGCCGCCACGCGGAAGGCCGCCGAGGCTGCGGGCATCGACAGCCGAACCTACAGTCACCCTATCGGGTTCTTTGGCCATGCCCCCGGGCCCACCATCGGTATGTGGGATAACCAGGGTCCGACGCCGGAGGAGGGCGACTGGCCGCTATATCCGAGCACGGCCTACGCCATCGAGGGCAACATCCGCCAGCCTGCGCCGGCCTGGGGAGATCGCTGGATCCAGATCAAGCTGGAGCAGAGCGCGGTCTTCGACGGCCAGCGGGTCATCTACCTGGCCGGGCGGCAGACCCGGTGGCACGTGATCCGGTAGGCGCCGGCCGGCTCCGTCCACGGCACCAGCGTCCCGGACCGAATCTCATGTCGGATGACACTTTTTTCATGAGCCGGGCCGTGGTGCTGGCCCGGCAGGCCAGGCGGGCAGGGGAGGTCCCCGTCGGGGCGGTGATCGTCCGGGAGGGTCAGGTCATCGCGGAAGCGGCGAACGCCCCCATCGCAGGCCAGGATCCGACGGCGCACGCGGAGATCCTGGCCCTGCGGGCCGCCGGGGAGACGCTCGGCAACTACCGGCTGCCCGGCACTACGCTCTACGTCACCCTGGAGCCCTGCCCCATGTGCGCCGGCGCAATGGTCCACGCTCGTGTCTCCCGGCTGGTTTACGGCGCGGCTGACCGCCGCACCGGGGCAGCGGGAAGCGTTTTCGACCTGGTCCGGTCCCCGGCACTGAACCACCAGGTAGACGTCACCGGCGGCATCCTGGCCGACGAGTGCGGGGAGCTGTTGAAGGCTTTTTTCCGAGCCCGGCGCGGCGGCAGTCCCCCCTAGACGTCTTCTCCCATCGCCGGGGGATCGTCTTCCGCGGGGGCGTCGTCGTCGCCGGAACGGGCGATGATGGGTATATCCGCACTCTCCGCCGTAATCCACGCCAGCACCTCGAGGTAGCGGCGGATGTTGTCCACGTAGCGGACCGGCTCCCAGCCGCGGGCATAACCGCTCCGGACCCGGCGGTACCACTTCTCCTGGGTCAGGAGGGGCAGGCTGTCCCGCACGTCCGGCCACAGGTGAGGATCCAGGTCCCGGGTTTCCGCGATCCGCCGGGCGGCTTCCAGGTGTCCCAGGCCCACGTTATAGGCGGCCAGCGCCATCCAGGTCCGGTCGGGTTCTGCGATGTCTCCGGGGAGCCGGTCCTTGATGCCGCGGTAGTAGCGCGCCCCGCCGCGGATGCTCGCCACAGGGTCCTCCCGGTCGGCCACGCCCATGGCTTCGGCGGTGCTGTTGGTGAGCATCATGATCCCGCGCACGCCGGTCGGGGATACCGCGTGGGGATCCCAGTGGGACTCCTGGTAGCCCATGGCCGCCAGCAGCCGCCAGTCCATCCCGAACTCCTCTGCGGCGGTCTCGAAAGCGGCACGGTACTGAGGCAGGCGCACCTCCACGTGGCTGAGGAACGTCCGGGTGCCCACGTAGTCGAAGCGGTCCGTGTGCCCGTAGTAGCGCTCCATGATCTCCGCCAGGCGACCGTCCGCTGTGACCCGGGCGAAGTATTCCCGTGAGGCATCCACCAGGGAGGCATCCATGCCCCGCCGGAACGCCCAGGCCACGGGCTGGGGCTCGCTGACGTCGAAGGCGACCTCGATGTCCGGGTGGAAGAAGCGGTTGACGAGGAAAGCGGTGGAGTCGGCCACGGTGTAGTCGATCCTGCCCTCGGCCACCGCAGCCAGCAGGTCCTGTACGTCTGCGGCAGGATTTTCCAGCCACGTCAGCTCCGGGTTGAAGGCCCGGAGCCTGCGCAGATCGTCCACGTAGGCGCTGCCCGCCACGACCTCGATGCGCCGGCCCTCCAGTTCGCCGATGTCTTCCGGTACGCGCAGGCCCTGGTGATGTATCAGCTGGTGCGTGACCCGCCGGTACTCCGGCCCGAACTCCACCAGCGCCTGCCGCGCCGGCGAGACCGACAGCGCCGCTGCGGCCAGGTCAGCCCGGCCCGCCATGACCTCTGGCAGGATGCCGGCGGAGGAATCCAGCGTGTACATCTCCAGTTCCACGCCGAGATAGTCCGCGAAGCCCCGGGCAAGCTCGTACTCCGGACCGACGGGGCCGTGGGGCCCGAGGTAAAAAGAGGTCGGCGCGTTCCGGCTCACCACGCGCAGCACACCCGCCTTCTCCACCTGCTCCAGCAGGGTGAGGTGCGGGCTGCAGGTGCCCAGGAACAGGCACAGCACGATGATGGAAACCAGTCTCACGGCTTGTTGTTACCCCGTCGGCTTTTCGGCTTCAAGTCTAGTGCCCTTGGACCCGAGGAAAGGCACCTGTGTTTCACAGTTCGGTCCGCGGCGGCCCAGGTCCCTCTCAAGCGACTGATTTTCCCAGGGTTAACCACGTCTGGGGCGCTGCCTGGGAGGGTCATGGACCGGGAGGCGCCCGCCCTGGCCGCATGAGCGTCCGGGCACCGAAACGACACGGCCCTCGCCGCTGCTCGGGAAACGGACGCCGCCCGCAGGGCGAGCCGCCATCCGGGGCGGCGAGTCCAATTTCCGCATTAGCGGAAAGACGGTGGAGCGGGAGCGACGC
>JARRON010000050.1:0-22901 GCA_037383845.1 Gammaproteobacteria bacterium | reverse complement strand
CTGGCTCCGCGAGCGAGGCAGTAGGACTTGGGAATATGTCAAATAATGTCTAGGGGTCAGTGACGGCTGGGGCGTGATCGGCAGGGCCAGGTGGGCAACCCGACATGGACAGCCACGCGCCGCGATCCACCCTAGTCAGTCTGCCGGTAGAAAAATCAAGAAAACCAATGCGCTAGTATCGTGAATGACAGTAAAATCTGATGGTTGACTGCGTGGGGCATTCGGTTTCTGACCGCGTCGTGGTTTGCCGCATGTCCGACCGGGATGGGCCGTGTGGTCGAGGTGCCAGTGAGTCCGCACAGGCCGCGGAGGTATCCTATACAACCACGCAGATCAGCAACTTCCGGGACGCAGTTCTTAACCGGGTTTGCTTTCCTGTGGCCTGGTTCACGGCAAAATCACCCCGGCTGTAGCCAGGCTCACCACGACATGACCCTGCGGGGAGCTATGCTGCGGCGCAGCATCCGGGTCCGCGCGCGGCGCGGGGCACATGGCTAGACTTCGTCGGGAGCGAGCGCCTTCACCGCCAGGGCGTGGATGTCAGACTGCATCAGGCTGCCGAGTGCATCGAACACCATCCGATGGCGCTGAATCCGCGATTGGCCGGCAAACGCAGGTGAAACCAGGGTGACGCGGAAGTGGCCCCGGCCGTCGCGAGCGCCGGCATGACCCTCATGAAGGTGGCTTTCGTCTTCGACGTCCATGTATTCAGGGGAGAAAGCCTCGTCCAGCCGGCTGCGGATAAGCTGAATGCGGGTTTCGTTCATGGGCGATCCCGGGGCAAGTGGTTCGAGTCTGTCGAGCGCGCTTCCGCTCTGGCGTGCATGACTTCGGCACAGATTTTACCGTCCAGCTCAGGTAGGGGTCCCGCAGGCTGGTGGTGCGGTGGCAGGCGCCAGGAAATGTACTGCGGCGCATCATGGTCGGCGCTAGAATGCGCGCCCATGGCCCAGCTGGTGGAAATCCATCCCGCGAATCCGCAACCACGGCTCATTGGGGAAGTGGCCGATCTGGTCGAGTCCGGCGGGATCATCGCCTATCCGACGGACTCCTCTTACGCCTTCGGCTGGGCCATGGGCAACAAGGCGGCCCAGGACCGGATCCGGCAGTTGAAGCACCTGGACAAGCATCACCACTTCACCATCATGTGCCGCGACCTTTCGGAGATTTCGACCTACGCAAGGGTAGACAACCAGGCATATCGCCTCCTGAAGGGGATGACCCCTGGCCCCGTGACGTTCATCCTGCCGGCGACGCGCCAGGTCCCCAACCGGCTCCAGCATCCCAGGCGAAAGAGCATCGGCCTGCGCATCCCGGATCACGCCATCGCCCTTGCCCTGCTGGAAGCGCTTCCGGAGCCCCTTATGAGTACGACTCTCCAGCTCCCGGGCCAGGCGCACCCGATGAATGAGCCCTGGGAGATAGACGAGAAGCTCGGACATGAGCTGGCCGCCGTGGTGGACGGTGGGCCCTGCAGCCTGGACCCGACCAGCGTGGTCGATCTCACGGGCGACGTGCCCGAAGTGGTGCGGAAAGCTCTCGGAGACGTCGAGCACCTCGAAATTGCCTGACGCGCTCCGCACCTTCTCTATAATAGGCCGATGCAGCAGCTGACCCTGGTCCAGACCCTGGCGGTTGCCGTCATCCCCGTGCTCTTCGCGATCACGCTACACGAGGTGGCCCACGGCTGGGTTGCCCGTTATTTCGGGGATCGGACGGCAGAGATGCTGGGCCGCCTCACTCCGAATCCCCTCAAGCACATCGATCCGGTGGGTACCGTCGTCGTGCCCGCCATCGCTCTGCTGACGGCAGGCTTCCTGTTCGGCTGGGCCAAGCCTGTACCCGTGTCCACCCGGAACCTGAAAAACCCGCGGCGTGACATGATGCTGGTCGCGGCTGCCGGTCCGGTCGCCAATATCGTCATGGCCCTGTTCTGGGCTTTCTTCCTGAAGCTGGTCAGTGTTCTGGGCCTGGGCGGTACGGCCCAGGCGTTCTTCATGGCCATGGGCCAGATCGGCGTTCTCATCAATGTCGTCCTGGCCGTGTTCAACATGCTGCCCATTCCGCCCCTGGACGGGGGCCGGGTGCTCAGCGGCCTGCTTCCGCCGCGTCTGTCCTCGCGGCTGGACGCCCTTGAGCCCTACGGGCTGTTCATCGTGCTCGGGTTCATATTTTTCGCCTGGGGCGCCATCCAGCCTGTGATCGCAGCTGTAGCCGGCCTGATTTTTTCCGTAGCGGGTTTGAGGTAGTGAGGATGACATTCGGGAGGGTCTTTTGAGCAGCACCATGGGCGCCAACCGGCGCGTGCTGTCGGGTATGCGGCCCACTGGGCCACTGCATCTCGGCCATCTGCACGGCGCGTTGAAGAACTGGATCCGGCTCCAGTACGAATATGACTGCTTCTTCTTCGTCGCCGACTGGCATGCGCTGACGACTCACTACGAGGACCCGGTGGACATAGGGCCGAGCGTCCGGGGAATGGTGGTGGAGTGGCTGGCCACGGGCGTCAACCCCGCCGCGGCCACGATCTTCGTCCAGTCTGACGTCCCCGAGCACGCGGAGCTGTTCCTTCTGCTATCCATGATTACGCCCCTGGGCTGGCTCGAGCGCGTGCCGACCTACAAGGACCAGCAGGAGAAACTCAAGGAAAAGGACCTCGGCACTTACGGGTTCCTGGGTTATCCGCTGCTGCAAAGCGCGGACATCCTCATCTACCGGGCCGGGCAGGTCCCCGTCGGCGAGGACCAGGTGGCCCACGTGGAGATCACCCGGGAGATCGCCCGGCGCTTCAACCATCTTTACGGCAGGGAAGGCGGTTTCGAGGAGAAAGCGGAGCGCGCGGTGCGCCAGCTGGGCGGTGCCCAGGGTCGCACTTATGCGAAACTGCGGCGGCGGTACCAGGAAAAGGGCGACGTCGAAGCGCTGGGGGCCGGGCGCACCCTGGTAGAGACGCACCCGCGGCTGACCGTGGCAGACAGGGAGCGTCTGCTGGGCTACCTGGAGGGAGTCGGCCGCACGATCCTGGTCGAGCCGGAAGCGCTGCTGACGCCCATCCCCAGGGTGCCAGGGCTGGACGGACAGAAGATGTCCAAGTCCTATGGCAACACCATCGGCCTTAGGGAATCGCCGGAAGAAGTCGAGAAGAAGCTTCGGACCATGCCCACGGATCCGGCGCGGGTAAGGCGCACAGACCCGGGTGATCCGGATAAATGTCCTGTCTGGCAGTTACACCGCATGTACTCTGATGACTCAACCCAGGCGTGGGTACAGGAGGGCTGCCGGAGCGCCGGAATCGGCTGCATCGAATGCAAGCGCCCGGTGATCGAGTCGGTACTGGAGGAGCTTGAGCCGATTCGGGAGAAGATTACTGAATACGAGTCCAATCCGGAGGCCGTGGACGTGATCCTGGCCGAGGGCAGAGAGCGCGCCCGGGACGCGGCGAGGGAGACCATGGAGGACGTTCGCGAGGCCATGGGCCTGGAGTATCGATGAGCGCAGAGCAGGCATCGTCCGGCGGTCCGGCAGATGGCGTCGCGTCTGCATTTCCCCAGGGTCCGGCCCAGGAGGAGATGCCCTTCGCCGTCATAGAAGGGGAGCCCATCACGCAGATTCCCCATGACCTTTACATACCTCCCGATGCCCTGGAGGTATTCCTGGAGGCCTTCGAAGGGCCGCTGGACCTGCTGCTGTATCTCATCAAGCGCCAGAACCTCGACATCCTCAACATCCCCATCGCCAAGATCACCCAGCAGTACATGCAGTACATCGAGGTGATGCGGGAACTGCAGCTGGAACTCGCCGCGGAATACCTGGTCATGGCCGCCGTGCTGGCGGAGATCAAGTCCCGGATGCTGCTGCCGCGCCCGGCTAAGGAAGACGAGGAGGAAGAGGATCCCAGGGCGGAACTGGTTCGTCGGCTCCAGGAATACGAGCGCTACAAGAAGGCTGCCGAAGACATCGAGGAGCTGCCGCGGCTGGAGCGGGACATCTTCCAGGCGACTGCCGAGATGTGCGAGCGGAAAGTCGTCCGTATCCAGCCGGACGTCAGCCTCGATGACCTGCTGGAGAGCCTGCGCGACGTGCTGTCGCGGGCCGAGATGTTCGCGCATCATCACGTGCAGCGGGAGCCGCTGTCCGTCCGCCAGCGCATGTCGGAAATCCTCTCCGGCCTCACTCCCGGCGCGTTCACCGAGTTCTCCAGCCTGTTCAAGCCCGACGAGGGCCGCCTGGGCGTGGTGGTAACCTTCCTGGCGCTGCTGGAGTTGATCCGCGAGTCGGTGGTGGACCTGGTCCAGTCCGAGCCCTTTGCGCCCATCCACGTGAAGACAAGAGCCGGCCGACCGGACGATGCGGCAGGCGGTGGGCGGCCGGCCGCCATGAGGGCAGCCTCTACGATGTTTTTCAGCTTGGTTTCGTCCATAGAGTTGTTCGCTTGGTTCAGGCCGACGCCCACTGAGCCTGGACGACCTTCAGAAGCTCTTCGACGACCCGGGCCGTCCCGACAAGCGGGCGTTGCAGGAGGCCCTGGCCACCATCGCCGCTGAATACGCGGAACGCGGTATTGACCTCGCGGAAGTCGCCAGTGGCTGGCGCGTCCAGGTCCGGCCGGAATACTCCGAGTGGCTGTCCCGTCTCTGGCAGGAGCGCCCTCCCAAGTATTCGCGGGCCCTGCTGGAAACCCTGGCGCTGGTGGCCTACCGTCAGCCCATCACGCGCGGTGAAATCGAAGACATCCGTGGCGTGAGCGTCAGCTCGAACATCGTCAGGACCCTCCAGGAACGGGGCTGGATCCGGGTCGTCGGACATCGCGACGTCCCAGGCAAGCCCGAGATGTTCGGCACCACCAGGGAGTTCCTGGACTATTTCGGACTGAAGCGCCTGGATGACCTGCCGACCCTGGCCGAGATCCGCGACCTGGACAGCATCAACGTGGAACTGGACTTCGGGCCCCGGCCGGACGCCGCGGGCGCCAGCGGCGCCCTGGAATCGGAGTCCGGGGAATACGCGGCCTTGTCGGCCAGCGCCGGCACAGAGTCGGCGCCGGAGGGGCAGTCCACGGCGGGCGCCTCGGTCGGGCAGGAGTCCGGGGAACACGCCGGGGCCGAAAGCGCCGCGTCCGAGACGGGAACGGCGCGACCAGCCACCGATGAAGCCGAGCCGACAGACCATGCCGTGGAGCAGGAAGATGCCGAGGCGGAGGCCGGGAAACCGGCGATCACCCGCAACGCCTGAGGCGGAGCCGGTCCGGATCCACAAGCTCCTCGCGGATGCCGGCATGGGTTCCCGGCGCGAGGTGGAGCGCTGGGTCACAGAGGGACGGGTCACCGTGGACGGGGCCCCGGCGGAACTCGGCCAGCGTGTCACCGGCGAAGAGCAGATCACGCTCGACGGACGGCCGGTGCGATTGCCGGCACCGGTTCGCCATCGGCACCTTGCCTATCACAAGCCCGGTGATGAGGTCTGTACCCGGTCCGATCCGGAGGGGCGGCCGACGGTGTTCGATTCCCTGCCAAGGCTGCGGGGCCGGCGCTGGATCGTGGTCGGCCGCCTGGACGTCAGTACTACGGGGCTGTTGCTGTTCACTACCGACGGGGCCCTGGCGCACGCGCTGATGCATCCCTCCGGCGAGATCCTCCGGGAATACGCTGTAAGAGTGCTGGGGGCACCCGACGAGGCAATGCTGGCTCGCCTCAAGACCGGGGTGGAGCTGGAGGACGGCCCGGCGGCTTTCGAGACCATCGAGCCCGCCGGGGGTGAGGGGAAGAACCGCTGGTTCCACGTCACGCTCCGCGAAGGGCGCAACCGCGAGGTCCGCCGCCTCTGGGAGGCTGTCGGGCTCACCGTCTCCCGGCTTTCCCGCGTCCGATACGGGCCGGTGGCTCTCGACCGACAGCTGCGCCGGGGACGGTTCAGGGACCTGTCCGTGGACGAGGTCCGGGCGCTCTACGAGGACGTGGGGCTGGAAGCGCCTCCCATGGGTATCCAGGAGGACCGGGCGCTGAAGCCCCGCAGACGCCGTCGTCGCTGACGCCGGCATCGACTGCCGTGGAACTGCAGCAGCTTTTCCGTACCCTGATGGACCATCACGGTCCGCAGGAATGGTGGCCGGCCCGGACCCGGTTCGAGATGGTAGCCGGGGCCATCCTCGTTCAGAACACCCGATGGTCCCAGGCCGCCCGGGCCGTGGATGTCCTGGAGCAGCGGGGTTGGCTGGAGCCGGGCACGCTTGCCGCCGCGCCCCTGTCGGAGCTCGCGGCCGCCGTCCGGCCGGCCGGGTTCTATCGCCGCAAGGCGCCGGCCCTGAAGGCCTTTGCCCGCTGGCTGGTGGATGCCGGCGGATTCGAGAACCTTTCGGCCCTGGATACCGCGCCCCTGCGGCGCCTGCTGCTTGATCGGGAAGGCATCGGCCCGGAGACGGCGGACTGCATCCTCGTGTACGCATTCGGCCGGCCGGTCTTCATTGCCGACAGCTATGCGCGGAGATTGCTGAACCGGACCGGCGTGCTCGGGGACCGGACGGGCAGGGCGGGCTACGAGGCGGTACGCAGCTTCTGCGAGTCACGCTTGCCAGGCAGCGCGTCGCTCATGAACGAGTTCCACGCCCTCATCGTCGCTCACTCCAAGCACCCCTGCGGCCGCGAGCCCCGGTGCGCAGGGTGCGTTCTCGCAGCAGGTTGTGCGACGGGGCGTCGCCTTACTGGGCGTCGAAACTCTTGCCGCTGACGCCGCGGCTGTCCGGTCCAAGCAGGTACAGGTAGACGCCCAGGATTTCCTCCGGCGTTTTCAGGGTATCCGGGTCCTCGGCGGGATAGGCGCTGGCCCGCATGGCGGTGCGCGTGGGTCCCGGGTTGACTGCGTTGACCCGGAGATTTTCTGCCTGGTCGACCTCGTCGGCGAGGATCTGGTTCAGGGCCTCGATGCCGAATTTCGACACCGAGTACGCGCCCCAGTAGGCCTTGCCTCTGCGGCCGACGCCGCTGGAGGCAAAGATCACCGAGGCGTCGTCCGAGCGTTTCAGCAGCGGCAGAAGGCAGCGGCAGAAGATGAACGGCGCGGTGAGATTGATGTGCAGCACCCGTTGCCAGGTGCCCACGTCGTAGAACTCGATGGGCGTGCGGTCGCCGAGGATGCCGGCATTCTGCACCAGCGCGTCCAGGCGGCCCCATTCTTCCTCGATGGCGCCACTCAGCCGGTCATAGTCCTCCCCGCGCGCCCGGGCCAGGTCCATGGGGAAAATCGACGGGCGCGGGCCACCTCCCTCGACGATCTGGTCGTAGACCGCCTCGAGCTTCTTCTGGGTGCGGCCCAGCAGGATCACCGTCGCCCCGAGATCTGCAGCGGCCAGTGACAACGCCCGGCCGATCCCTGCTCCGGCGCCGGTCACCAGGATCACGCGGCCCTCCAGCAGGCCGGGCCTGGCTTCGTATCCGGTCATGCGCTCCACTTCCAGCTTCATCTTCATCTCCTTCAGCCTTCCCGGACGGCCCGGCGCGCAGCGCGCCACGCGGTCACCAGGTCTCCCAGCGTCCTGCGGGCCCGGGTTGCACCCGCCGCCGTCGTCGCCGGGATCCATGAAAGGGCCTCGGCCTGGTCGAGGCGCCGCTTCGCCAGGTCGGCCAGCACCATGGCATGTCGATGGCGCTTCTTTTGTCCCTTCGGCCAGTCCGCCATGGCGTCATCGAGGGCCTGCCGGGCTTCACCGGCCAGCCTCGACAGGCAGGCGGCCAGGGCCGGATCCGGCCGCTCCGCTACCAGCGCGTCGTCGGAGACACCGGCGTCGTCCAGCCAGTCGCCGGGGAGATAGAGCCGGCCGGACTTCAGGTCCGCCGGAAAGTCGCAGGCGAGTTCGGCCAGCCGAAGGCCGATGCCAAGCCGGTGCGCCGCATTGCGAACTGCCCGCTCTCCGCGCGGAGAGTCGGTCCCGGTAACGACGACCAGCAGTTCCTGGAGGACGCCGGAAGTACGATGACAGTACAGACGGAGCTCCGAGAACGCGGCGCAGGGTCGGTGAGCCACGTCCATCTCCGCCCCGTCGAGCATCTCTTCCAGGTACTCCGGCTCCACGTCGCGGCCGCCTTCCGCAGAGGCCAGGGCGCGGGTGGCGGGGTGCTGCTCGCCCCCGGATCCGAAACGCCTCAATTCTTCCCGCCACCAGCTGAGCTTGGCGCCGGCGACATTGGGATCCGTGGTTCCCAACGCCGTCGTGACCAGCTCTCCCCGGATCGCCAGCAGCGCGTCGAAGGCCGAGCGTCGCTCGGGCAGGGCGAAAAGCCGGGCCCACCACAGCGGGGAACCCGGCGCGAGGGCCTTCGGGGCCATCGCTTCGCTCATCACGTCTCGTCGTCTTCCGTGGGCGGCAGGGACTCGTTGTGGTCCGGCCGGCGCGTCCGGGTCTCAATGTCCGGCAGGTCGGCGAGCTCCTTATTCTCCTGCACGCCCAGCTCGACGATACGTCGGGCTCCGGGCAGGACGCTGCGCTCCAGCGAGCCGACGGCGGCGTTGTAGGCGTCAACGCTCCCGGAGAGATTCTTGCCCACTCGGGCGAGATGCTCGGTGAAAGTAGCGAGGCGCCGGTGCAGCTCGGTGGCCAGGTCCCTCACCTGGCGGGCGTTTTCCGCCAGCACCACCTGCCGCCAGCCGTAGGCCACCGCCTTCAGCAGGGCCACCAGGCTGGTGGGGGTCGCAAGAATGACGTGCTGGCTGAGGGCTTCGTCCAGAAGTCCCGCGTCCCTGGACAAGGCGGCGCTCAGGAACTGGTCCCCCGGAATGAACAGGATGACGAACTCGGGGCTGCGCTCGAACTGGGACCAGTAGGCTTTCCCCGCCAGTTCCCGTATGCGCTCCCGGACCTTCCGCGCATGCCGCTGCAGGGCAGCCTCCTTGGTTGCATCGTCCGGCGCCTCCACCGCAGCCAGGTAGGCGTCCAGCGGCGTCTTGACGTCTACCACCAGCTGGCGAGATTCCGGGAGGTGGATGATCAGGTCCGGGCGGAGGGCACCCTCGGGGCCCCGGATGTGCTCCTGCTCAGTGAAATCGCAGTGTTCCACCATGCCCGCCAGTTCCACCAGTCGCCGCAGGGTCATCTCGCCCCACTGGCCGCGGACTTCGGGGCGCCGCAGGGCGGTGACCAGGTTCCTCGTCTCCGAGCTGAGCGCCTGCTGGTCCCGGTTCATCGTCTCCAGCAGGGCCCTGATGTTGCCGAAGGCGGTATGCCGGTCCTTCTCGATGGCCTCGATGCGTGTTCGTGCGGCATCGAGGGCCTCGCGGATAGGCCCCACCAGGGATTCGATGGCCTTTTCCCGTTCTTTCAGCTCCCCCCGGGCCCGCTCCTGCTGGCGGCCCAGGTTCTCCCGGGCCAGCGCGAGGAAGTTTTCGCTGTTGTCCCTGAGCGACCGGCGGGCGAGGGAGTCCACCGTCGCCGTGAGACGTTCCTCGGCGGCGCGCTGCTGCTTCGCAGGGCGAACAGGCTGGTGTTGAGCACGCCCAGCAGGAGTCCGCCGGCGGCCCAGAGAGCCGGTATGACCCAGGGGGCTTCGAGCCACGTCGTGTCGAAGGGCATCAGGCCGCCCCTTCTCCTGCCCTGGCGATGTCCATGGCGAGGTTCAGAAGGCCGCCCGGGTCTCCGAATACCCGGTCAGCCGCCCACGTGGACGGATCGTCGCTGGTGGGGATGTAGCCCCAGGCCGCGGCAACGGTCACCATTCCCGCCGCGCGGCCGGCCTCGATGTCGCGGGCGGCATCTCCGACGTAAAGACAGTGCTTCCTGGCGACGCCAAGCTCGCGGGCAGCGTGCAGCAGCGGCATGGGATGGGGCTTGGCGTAGGGGAGGGTGTCGCCGCTGATGACGGTTCCCGCCCTTTCGGAAAGCCCGAGGGCTGCGACCAGAGGCTCGGTGAGCCAGCCGGGCTTGTTGGTGACGATGCCCCAGGGCAGTCCGGCGCGCTCCAGCCCGTCCAGCACCGGCAGCATGTCGGGGAAGACGCGGCTGTGCCGGCACAGGCCGGCCTCGTAGAACACCAGCAGCCGGCTCCGCAGGGAATGCAGTTCGTCGGCCGCAAGCTCCTCCCCGAACGCGAGCCGCACCAGCCGCGGCGCTCCCCAGGAGACCCAGGGCCGGATCTGCTCATAAGGCAGTGGCGCCCTGCCTTCTTCCTTCAGCAGGGCGTTGACGGCGGCAGCCAGGTCCGGCGCCGTGTCGGCGAGGGTGCCGTCGAGGTCGAAGAGGACGCCCGCGGTTGCGCTCATCCCGTCTCCGGCCGGGTGCACCAGGCCAGGTAGTTCACGTGGACGTTGCCCCCAAGGGTGGTCTGGCGGGTCAGCGGGTTGTAGTGCATGCCCGTGAAGGCGTGCAGGTCGAGCCCGGCACTGCGCGCCCAGCCGGCGAGCTCCGAGGGCCGGATGAGCTTCGCGTACTCGTGGGTGCCCCGGGGCAGGAGCCGAAGCACATACTCGGCGCCGATAATGGCCATGAGGAAGGACTTGGGATTGCGATTGATGGTGGAAAAGAACACGTGGCCCCCCGGCTTTACCAGGCGCCGGCAGGCGGCCACCACCTGGCTGGGATCGGGGACATGCTCCAGCATTTCCAGGCAGGTGACCACGTCGTAGCCGCCTTCGTGGTTCTCCGCATGGGCCTCCGCGGTCTCCCGGCGGTACTCCACCTCCACGCCGGACTCGGCCATGTGGATGCGGGCGACGGACAGCGGCGCCTCGGCCATGTCGATGGCGGTGACGGTTGCGCCGCGTCCTGCCATGGACTCAGCCAGGATGCCTCCGCCGCAGCCGATGTCCAGCACGCGCTTGCCCGACAGCTTCGCCCGCTCGTCGATGAAGTCCAGCCGCACCGGATTGATGTCGTGGAGCGGCTTGAAGTCGCCCTCCGGGTCCCACCAGCGTTCGGCAAGGGCCTCGAAGCGGGCGATCTCGTCGTGGTCCACGTTGTGGGGTTGTTCGCTCATGAAGTCCTCTCTTCCGCCGCATCGAATCGGGCGATGCGACCCCGCCATGCCGCAGCCTGCTCGAGCAGCTGGTGCGTCTCCAGGCGCGTCAGCCGGCCCTCCTTGACCAGGTGCCGGCCCGCTACCCAGGTATCGCTGACCTGCTCACGGCAGGCGGCGTAGACGAGCTGGGCGACCGGGTCGTACACCGGCCAGGTTGCCGGCCGGCGCAGGTCCACGCAGCACAGGTCGGCCCATTTGCCCGGCTCCAGCGACCCGGTTTCCTCGCCCAGGCCCAGGGCGCAGGCCCCCTGCCGGGTAGCCATGGAAAGCACGGTCCCGGCGCTGATCGCGCTGGCGGAGCCGGCGACGCCCTTGGCCAGGAGTGCAGCAGTGCGCATTTCGCCGAACATGTCGAGGTCGTTGTTACTTGCCGCCCCATCGGTGCCGAGAGCCAGGTTCACGCCGGCATCGGCGAGGCGTTTCACAGGACAGAATCCGCTGGCGAGCTTGAGGTTGGATTCAGGACAGTGGATCACGCTGGCGCCCGCATCGGCGAGCCGGGCGATCTCTTCGTCGAGAAGCTGGGTCATGTGCACGCCGGCGAGCATGGGCGATACCAGGCCGATATCGTCCAGGCGCTGCAGCGGGCGCCGGCCGTCCGCGTCCACCTGGCGAGCGACCTCGTCTGCGGTCTCGTGCACGTGCATGTGAACCGGGATTTCCAGTTCGTCCGCGAGCCTGCGGATCCGCGCCAGGTCCTCGTCCGCCACCGTGTAGGGCGCATGGGGGGCAAACGCCGTGGTCACCAGCGGATGACCCTTGTACTCGTCCCGCAGCGCGAGGCCCTTGCGCAGGTATTCGCCGCCCTCGGCCGCCCAGGCGGTCGGGAAACGAACGACGATCATGCCGATGACAGCGCGCATGCCGCAGCGGGCCGCCACCCGGGCGGCCACGTCCGGGAAGAAATACATGTCGTTGAACGTAGTGGTGCCGCCCAGCAGCATCTCGGCAATGGCCAGTTCAGTGCCGTGCTCTACGAACTCGGCGCTTACCCAGCGCTGCTCCGCCGGCCAGATATGGCCTTCCAGCCATTCCATCAGCGGCAGATCGTCGGCGAGGCCCCGAAGCAGCGTCATGGCCGCGTGGGTGTGCCCGTTTACGAGCCCCGGGATCAACACGTGATCGGGCCGCTCCACCATTTCCGCGGCGTCGAAATTCACCCGGGCCTCGGCCGCAGGAAGCACGGCAACGATGCGGCCCTGCCGGACGGCCACGGCATGGTCCTCGAGTACCCCGGCGTCGCCGGCGACGGGCGCGACCCAGCGGGCCTTGATCAGGGTGTCGACTTTCTCCATGCTCCGGGGACGCCTCGTGGTCCGGGCAGCCAAAGCCCGGCATTCTATCGCGCTCGCTCCCGTACCGACCAAGGGCCTGCCTGTGTCTGACTCCGAACGCTCCACCGAAGAACCCCGTGACCCCAGCGGCATCGACGCGGTGCGCTGGACCGAGGGCAAGCTGGAACTCCTGGACCAGCGGCGGCTGCCAGGTGAAGTCCGGCGCCTGCTGCACGAGGACGCCACGGCCACGGCCCGTTCCATCCGGGAAATGGTCGTGCGGGGCGCCCCGGCGATCGGGGTGGCGGCGGCCTACGGTGCAGTCCTCAGCGCAAGGCAACACTGGAAGGCGTCGGGGGACGGCTGGCGCGAAGGGTTCCTGGCGGACCTTGAGCAGCTCAAGGCGGCCCGCCCGACGGCGGTGAACCTGTCCTGGGCGGTGGACCGGATGTCCCGGGTCGATGTCCAGCCCGGTTCGGACCCGGAGCCTGCCATGCTGGCGGAGGCCCGCCGCATCCATGCCGAGGACATCGCCATGAACCTGGCCATGGCGGAGAAGGGCAGCGAGCTCATCGAGGAGTCATGCACCGTCCTGACCCACTGCAATGCGGGCGCCCTGGCCACCGGCGGCCTTGGCACGGCGCTGGGAGTCATCCGGCAGGCCTGGCGGGAAGGCCGGATCAAGCGGGTCTGGGCTGATGAGACCCGGCCCTGGCTGCAGGGAGCGAGACTGACCGCCTGGGAGCTGGCGCGGGAAGGGGTGCCGGTGACGGTGATCGCCGACTCGGCGGCGGCCCAGCTGTTCCGCAGTGACCCGCCGGCTTGGGTCATCGTGGGCGCCGACAGGATTGCGGCAAACGGCGACGTCGCCAACAAGATCGGCACTTACGCGCTGGCGGTGCTCGCGCGCCAGCACGGCGTGCGCTTCATGGTCGTGGCCCCGAGTTCCACCGTGGACATGGATACGCCGACGGGTGCCGAGATCCCCATCGAGGAACGGGCCGGCGAAGAGATCTGGGCGGCCGCGGGCGGGGCGGTGGAGGGCGCCGAGGCGGCCAATCCCGCCTTCGACGTCACCCCCGCTGAACTGATCGACGCGATCGTCACGGAAAAGGGCGTGGCCCGGCCGCCGTCCCGCGAATCCCTGGCCGCCCTGATCACGGCCTGAATCGCCCGTCTCCCGGCGCCGCTGAGCGGGCGGCGTGTGGTACCATGTTCCGCTTTGAACGAGCCCTCCCGCCGCAGCGCAGCACCCTCGCCGCTTCGGACGTAACTTACTGATTCCGCAAGACTGGATACGGCATGGCAGACGTCGCCCGCGAGATCCTCCACGTCAATCTCGAAGACGAGATGAGGCAGTCCTACCTCGACTACGCCATGAGCGTGATCGTGGGCCGCGCGCTGCCGGACGTCCGAGACGGACTCAAGCCCGTTCACCGGCGCGTGCTCTACGCCATGAGGGAACTGGGCAACGACTGGAACAAGCCCTACAAGAAGTCTGCCCGGGTGGTGGGCGACGTCATCGGTAAGTACCACCCCCACGGCGACACCGCGGTTTACGACACCATCGTCAGGATGGCCCAGCCCTTTTCCATGCGCTACGTGCTGGTGGACGGGCAGGGCAACTTCGGCTCCGTGGACGGCGATGCGCCGGCGGCCATGCGTTACACCGAGGTGCGCATGGCGAAGATCGCCCATGAGCTCCTCGCGGACATCGACAAGGAAACCGTCGATCTCGTTCCCAACTACGACGAGACGGAGCACGAGCCGTCGGTCCTGCCGACCCGGGTGCCGAACCTGCTCGTCAACGGCTCCGCCGGCATCGCGGTGGGCATGGCCACCAATATCCCGCCCCACAACCTCCGGGAGGTGGTCAACGCCTGCGTGGCGCTCATCGACGATCCCGGCCTGGACGTGGAAGGCCTGATCCGCCACCTGCCGGGCCCGGATTTTCCCACGGCGGGCATCATCAACGGCGCGGCCGGCATCCGCGACGCCTACCGCACGGGACGGGGTCGGGTCTACATCCGGGCCAGGGCCCACACGGAAGAGGCGGCCAGCGGCCGGGAATCCCTGGTCGTCACCGAGATCCCTTACCAGGTCAACAAGGCGCGGCTGATCGAGAAGATCGCCGAGCTCGTGCGGGACAAGAAGCTCGAGGGCATCAGCGAGCTCAGGGACGAGTCCGACAAGGACGGCCTGCGGGTGGTGATCGAGCTGCGCCGGGGCGAGAACCCGGACGTGGTGCTGAACAATCTTTACAAGCACACGCCTCTGCAAACGGTGTTCGGGGTCAACATGGTCGCCCTGGTCGAGGGCCAGCCCCGACTCTTGAACCTCAAGGACGTCCTGGAAGCCTTCCTGCGACACCGGCGGGAGGTGGTCACGCGGCGGACGATCTACGAGCTGCGCAAGGCCAGGGATCGGGCCCACGTCCTGGAAGGGCTGGCGGTCGCGCTGGCGAACATCGATCCCGTCATCGAGCTCATCAAGGCCTCGCCCTCGCCCGCGGAGGCCCGGGCGGGCCTGGTCGGGCGGACCTGGGCACCGGGCGTCGTGACCCAGATGCTCGAGAGGGCCGGCGCCGAGGCCACCCGGCCGGAGGACCTGCCCGAGGGCGCCGGTCTCGGGGAGGGCGGCTACCAGCTCACCGAAACCCAGGCGCAGGCCATTCTGGACCTCCGCCTGCACCGCCTTACCGGACTGGAACAGGAGAAGATTCTCAAGGAATACGAGGAGATAATTGATAAAATTAAGGATTTAATTGAGATTATCTCCGACCCTGACCGGTTGTCCCGGGTCATCCGGGAAGAGCTGGTGGCCATCGGCGAGGAGTTCGGGGACGACCGGCGCACGGAAATCCTCGAGGAACACCTGGACCTGTCGCTGGAAGACCTGATCAGCGAGGAAGACGTGGTGGTCACCCTGTCCCATGGCGGCTATGCGAAGGCCCAGCCGGTGACCGCCTACCAGGCCCAGCGCCGCGGCGGCCGGGGACGCACGGCGACCCGGAACAAGGAAGAGGACTTCGTCGACAAGCTGTTCATCGCGAACACCCACGACTGGCTGCTGTGTTTCTCCAGCCGGGGCAAGGTCTACTGGCTGAAAGTGTACGAGCTGCCCGCGGCGGGGCGGGGATCCCGGGGCAAGCCCATCGTCAATCTGCTTCCCCTGGAGTCCGGCGAGCGGATCAACGCCGTGCTGCCCATCCGGGAATTCTCCGAGGGCTACCACGTGTTCATGGCCACCAGCCACGGCACCGTCAAGAAGACCCCGCTGGTGGCATTCTCGAGGCCGCGGCGGGACGGCATCATCGCCGTCGGCCTCCGGGACGACGATTACCTGGTGGACGTGGCCATCACTGACGGCCGCCAGGAGATCCTGCTGTTCGGCAGCAACGGCAAGGCCATCCGCTTCCGCGAAACCGACGTGCGGCCCATGGGACGGACCGCCGGTGGCGTCCGCGGCCTGAAGCTGTTCGGGGACGACCGCGTGATCGCCCTGATCATCGCCAGCGAGGGCGATATCCTCACCGCGACGGAGCGGGGCTACGGCAAGCGGACGGCACTGGAAGAGTATCCCCTGCGCGGCCGGGGCGGTCAGGGCGTGATCGCCATCCAGACCAGCGAGCGGAATGGGCCCCTGGTGGGCGCGCAGCAGGTGCTGCCCCACGACGAAGTGATGCTCATCACGGGCAACGGCGTGCTCGTGCGCACGCCGGTGGAAGGAATTTCCGTGCTCTCCCGGAATACCCAGGGGGTGAAGCTCATCCGGCTGGACGACGGAGACCGTCTCGTCGGGATGGAACGCATCGAGGCTTCCGAGGACGACGACGTCGCGGAGGAGCCGGACGGCACCTAGACGAGAACAGACGAGGCCCGGGTCCGCCGAGCGCGCCGGTTCCGGGCGGCACACGCACTGCGGGGTGAAATCGATGGAACGCGTCTACAACTTCAGCGCCGGGCCGGCGGCCCTGCCGCTGGATGTCCTGGAAAAGGCAAGGGCGGAGTTGACCAGCTTCGCCGGCTCGGGAATGTCCGTGATGGAACTGTCCCACCGGGGCAAGGAATTCGTGTCCATCGCCGAGCAGGCCGAGACGGATCTGCGGGCGCTGCTGAATATTCCCGACAACTACCGTGTGCTGTTCCTCCAGGGAGGCGCGACAGGCCAGTTCAGCGCCGTGCCGATGAACCTGGCGGGCGCGGAAGACCGGGCCGACTACGTGGTCACGGGGTCCTGGGGTAAGAAAGCCCTGGCCGAGGGCCGACGGCTGCTGGACGCCCAGGTTGCCGCAGACTCGGCGGAATCGGGCTACACGCGCATCCCTGACCCGTCCACCTGGCAGCGGCACGACGACGCGGCCTTCCTGCATTACACGCCCAACGAGACCATCGGCGGCGTGGAGTTCCATTTTGTGCCGGATACCGGGGGCGTGCCCCTGGTGGCGGATATGTCCTCGACCATCCTGTCGCGGCCCCTGGACGTGACCCGGTTCGGGCTCATCTACGCCGGCGCCCAGAAGAACATCGGCCCGGCGGGCCTGACCATCGTGATCGTGCGGGACGACCTGGTGGGCAGGGCGCGGGAGACGACGCCGGGATTCCTGGACTACCGGGCCCAGGCGGATGCCGGCTCCATGCTCAATACGCCGCCAACCTTCGCCTGGTACATCGCGGGGCTCGTCTTCCAGTGGATCCTGGACCAGGGCGGCCTCGAGGCCATGGGGGAGCGGAACCGGCGCAAGGCCGAGACTCTGTACGGGGCCATCGACGCCTCCGATTTCTACGCGAACCCGGTGGATCCGGACTGCCGCTCCTGGATGAACGTGCCTTTCACCTTGATGGATCCCGCCCTGGACGGCACGTTCCTCGAGGAGGCCCGGCAGGCCGGCCTGGTAACCCTGAAAGGGCATCGCTCGGTCGGCGGCATGCGGGCCAGCATTTACAACGCCATGCCCCAGGAGGGTGTGGACGCGCTGGTGGCCTTCATGAAGGACTTCGAGCGCAAGCACGGCTGACCGGACTGCTGCATTGCGGCATAATCGTCGCAATCGCCGTCCGTCCACAGCTGTTCCAGGGAGCCACGCGCCATGACCTTCAAGGTCCTCACACTAAACAATATCGCCCTAGCCGGACTCGAACGCCTGCCCCGCGAACGCTACGAGGTGGCCTCCGAAATCGGCCACCCGGATGCCGTGATGGTCCGCTCCGCGGATATGCACAAAATGGACATCCCCGGGAGCGTGAAGGCCATCGCCCGGGCCGGCGCCGGCGTGAACAACATCCCGGTCGAGGCCATGAGCGGCCGCGGTGTGCCGGTATTCAACGCCCCCGGGGCCAACGCCAACGCCGTCAAGGAGCTGGTCCTGGCCGGCATGCTGCTGGCCTCCCGTAACATCTGCGAGGCCTGGGACTACGTGCGCGGCCTCGACGGCGGAGACGAGGAGCTGCACCGGGCCGTGGAAAGCGGGAAGAAACGCTTTGTCGGCACCGAGCTTCCCGGGAAGGTCCTCGGCGTCGTGGGCCTTGGGGCCATTGGCGTGGAAGTGGCCAACGCGGCACTTGCGCTTGGCATGCAGGTGGTCGGGTACGACCCCAAGATCACCGTGGAACGGGCCTGGCAGCTGGATTCCGGCGTGCGCCAGGCCGCCAGCCTGGACGACCTGTTCAGCCGGGCCCAGATGGTCACCGTCCACGTGCCCCTGGCCGACGGGACCCGCGGCCTGGTCAACGCCGACCGGCTCCAGCTGATGCCCGCGGGGGGCATTCTTCTCAATTTCGCCCGCGGGGGCATCGTTGACGAGGCGGCGGTCGGCGCGGCGCTGGATGGCGGCAGCCTGGCGCGGTACGTCTGTGACTTCCCCAGCCCGGGACTCAAGGACCACGCCAGGGTGATCGCCCTGCCGCACCTGGGCGCTTCGACCCGGGAGGCCGAGGAGAACTGCGCGATCATGGTGGCCGAGAATCTCCGCGAGTTCCTTGAGAACGGCAACATCCGTCGCTCGGTGAATTTCCCCGAGACGTACATGCCGCGGATCGAGGGGACCCGGCTGGCCATCGCGAACGCCAACGTGCCCAACATGGTGGGCCAGATCTCGACTGCACTGGCCGAAGCCGGGCTCAACATCGCGGACCTGTTCAACAAGTCCCGGGGCGAGCTGGCCTACACCCTGGTGGACGTGGACGGCCAGGTGCCGGAGGACGTCCTCCAGCGCATCGGTTCCATCGAGGGAGTGCTCTCGTTCCGGGTAATTCCCCCGCCGGCCGCGGCATGAGCGGACCGGCCGCCCGCGGCGACCTGGACACCGTCCGTCGGCGGATCGACGAGCTCGACGAGCAGATTCAGCAGCTCATCAGCGAACGGGCCCGGCTGGCGCACGACGTTGCCGCGTCCAAGACGGGCGCGTCCTCCGGTGCCCGGGATTTCTACAGGCCGGAGCGGGAAGCCCAGGTGCTCCGGAACGTGCTCACGCGCAATACCGGTCCCCTGAGGGACGAAGAGATGCTGCGCCTGTTCCGGGAGATCATGTCTGCGTGCCTGGCTCAGCAGGAGCCCCTGAAAGTGGCATTCCTGGGACCGGAGGGAACCTTCACCCAGGCGGCCGTGCTCAAGCACTTCGGGCACTCCGTCCGGGCCCTGTCCCTGGCCACCATCGACGAGGTCTTCCATGAGGTGGAATCGGGCGTGGCGGATTTCGGCGTCGTGCCCGTGGAGAATTCCACGGAGGGCTCGGTCAGCTACACGCTGGACAAGCTCATTTCCTCCCCGCTGAAGATCTGCGGTGAGGTGGAACTGCGAATCCGGCAGCACCTCCTGGGCCGGATGGACAGCCTGGACCAGATCCACCGGGTCTACTCGCACCAGCAGTCCCTGGCCCAGTGCCGGGCCTGGCTCGAGCAGAAACTGGCGGGCGTGGAGCTGGTGGCCGTCTCCAGTAACGCCGAGGCAGCCCGGTACGCGCGGGACGAGGAGGGCGCAGCCGCCATCGCCGGGGAGGCGGCCGCGGAGGTGTATGGCCTGAAAGTGCTGATGTCCAACATCGAGGACCGGCCGGACAACACCACCCGGTTCCTGGTCATCGGCCGGGAAATCCTGACGCGAAGCGGCCGCGACAAGACGTCCCTCCTGCTGTCCTCCGGCAGCCACGCCGGCGCGCTGCAGGAACTGCTGTATCCCCTGGCCAAGCACAAGGTCAGCATGACCCGGATCGAGTCCCGGCCGTCGCGCCGCGGCAAGTGGGACTACGTGTTCTTCGTGGACGTGGAAGGCCACGTGGAGGACGCCAACGTGGCGGCGGCGCTGAAGGACCTGGAAGTCCGGGTTCCGTTCTACCGCGTGCTGGGGTCCTATCCCACGGCGATCCTGTAGAATCCCGGGCTCACCGAGGATCGGCCAGGAAGACGCAATGGGCGGGAGATTCAGCCAGCTCACCGCACCCGGGGTGCAGGGGCTCAAGCCGTACCAGCCGGGCAAGCCCATTGCCGAGCTCGAGCGTGAGTACGGCGTCAGGGACATCGTCAAGCTCGCCTCCAACGAGAATCCCTTCGGCCCCAGCCCCTGCGCCCAGCAGCGGATCGTCGCCGGGGTCGCGGACCTGGCTCGCTATCCGGATGCCAACGGCTTTGAGCTCAAGCGAGCGCTGGCGGATCGCCATGGCGTGGCGCCGGAATGCATCACCCTGGGCAACGGCTCGAACGACGTCCTGGTGTTACTGGCCCAGGCCTTTCTCGGCCCCGGCATCGAAGCGGTCTACTCCCGCTATGCCTTCGCCGTATATCCGATCGCCGTCCAGGCGGCAGGCGCGGTTCACCGGGTGGCCGAAGCCCGCCCGGCGGACGATGAAGTGGCGCCCTACGGCCACGACCTGGACGCCATGGGCGCACTGGTGGGAGAGAAGACCCGCCTGGTGTTCATTGCCAACCCGAACAATCCCACGGGAACCTGGCTCCCGGGCGAGGCGGTCCGGGAATTCATCGAGGCCGTGCCCCGGGACACGCTGGTGGTGCTGGACCAGGCCTACCTGGACTATGTGCGGGATCCGGCCTACGCCAACGCGGCGGAATGGCTGGAGCGGTATCCGAACCTTGTGGTGACGCAGACCTTCTCGAAGGCCTATGGCCTGGCCGGGCTTCGCGTGGGCTACAGCCTGTCCCATCCCGAGGTGGCGGAGGTGCTGAACCGGCTGCGTCAGCCCTTCAACGTGAACAGCCTGGCCCTGGAAGCGGCGGAGGCCGCGCTGGGGGACCCCGGCCACGTCGAGCACTGTGTGCAGGTCAACAATGCAGAGCGGGCCAGGGTCGCGGCCGCCTGCGCCCGGCAGGGGATGAGCGTCGTGCCCTCTGCCTGCAACTTCGTACTCGTGGATACCGGGCGGGACGCTGCCGGTCTTTACGAAGCCCTGCTGCAAGAGGGCGTCATCGTCCGGCCGGTGGGAAATTACGGGCTGCCCCGGCATCTTCGCATCAGCATCGGGACCCCGAGGGAAAACGATCGCTTCATCGTCGCCCTGGAGACGGTGGCGGCCGGGGAATGACGGCCCAGGCCTGGCGCATCCGGCCCTCTCCCCGGCTCGCCGGGACCCTGCGGGTGCCCGGCGACAAGTCCGTGTCCCACCGTGCGCTGCTGCTGGGCGCAGTGGCCACGGCCCCGCTGGAAGTCGAAGGGTTTCTGGCCGGCGATGACTGCATCGCCACCCGCCGGGCGGTGGAAATGCTCGGAGCCGAGGTGGCCGACCTGCCCGGCGGCGGGCTGCGGATCACGCCGCCGGAGTCCCTCCGGGCGCCGTCCATGCCCCTGGACCTGGGTAACGCGGGCACCGGTATACGCCTGCTGTGCGGGCTCCTGGCGGGGCAGGGCATCGGCGCGGTGCTCACCGGCGATGCGTCCCTGCGCCGACGGCCAATGGAGCGCGTTGCGGAGCCGTTGCGCCTCATGGGCGCGCGCATCCGGACCCAGGACGGCTGTCCCCCGATGACCCTGGAACCGTCTTCCGCCCTGGCCGGCATTCGCTACGAGCTGCCCGTGGCCAGTGCCCAGGTGAAGTCCGCGATCCTGCTGGCCGGCATGGCCGCGGAAGGGGAGACCGCGGTATTCCAGCCTGCTCCCACCCGGGATCACACCGAACGGCTGATGGCCGCGCTGGGCCTCCCGGTGAGCTGGGGCGGCTGGGGGGCCCGGATCGACGGCGGCGGCCGGCCCGAGGGCGGGAAAGTCCGCGTGCCCGGGGATTTCTCGTCGGCGGCTTTCTTCCTCGTGGCGGGGCTCCTCGGGGCCGGCGATGAACCACTCCGTCTGGACGGCGTGGGGGTGAATCCCACCCGAACGGGGTTGCTGGAGATCCTCGCGGCCATGGGGGGCAGGATCGAGCAGGAAGGCCTGAGGGAAGAGGGGGGAGAGCCGGTGGCCGACCTGCTGGTGTGGCGCAGCGAGCTGAAGGGCATTGACGTGCCACCTGAGCTGGTACCCCTGGCGATCGACGAGTTCCCCGCCCTGTTCGTGGCCGCGGCGGCGGCCCGGGGCACGACCCGGGTCCGCGGGGCCGCGGAGCTCCGGGTCAAGGAATCTGACCGGCTGGCGGTCATGGCCCGCAACCTTGCCGCGGTCGGCGTCCGGGTCCGGGAGCAGGACGACGGCATCGAGATCCAGGGCGGCCGGATCTCCGGCGGACAAGTAGACGCCGCGGGCGACCACCGGGTCGCCATGGCCTTCGCTGCGGCGGCGGCCGCCGCCGGGGACGACCTGGTGGTCTCGGACGTGGCGAACGTGGCTACCTCGTTCCCGGGATTCGAGGCCGCCGCCGCAGGCCTCGGGCTCGGGGTGGAGACACTCCCGGGGGCCGGGGAATGAGCCAGGTGCCGGTCCTGGCCATCGACGGGCCCAGCGGTTCGGGCAAGGGCACGGTGGCGCGGCAGGCGGCCCGGCGGCTGGGCTGGCACCTTCTGGACAGCGGCGCCCTGTACCGCCTCGTGGCCCTGGCGGCCGGCAGGGCGGGTGTCCCCCTGGACGACGAGGCCGGCCTGGC
This sequence comes from Gammaproteobacteria bacterium, assembly GCA_037383845.1. Taxonomy (GTDB): domain Bacteria; phylum Pseudomonadota; class Gammaproteobacteria; order Steroidobacterales; family XN24; genus JARRON01. Next base: position 606 of record JARRON010000050.1, on the reverse strand, counting down.
CCGGCTCGCGTCCGGCCTGCCGGTGCGCTTCGGGCCGGGGGAAGAGGAGGTTTGGCTGGGAGACGAGGAGGTGTCCGGCGAAATTCGCACGGAGTCCTGCGGGGACCGGGCCTCGAGGGTTGCGGCGTTGCCCGCTGTCCGCCACGCACTGGTGGGACTGCAGCGGGGTTTCGCGCGCCCACCGGGACTGGTGGCAGACGGCAGGGACATGGGGACCGTGATCTTTCCCGAAGCCCAGGTGAAGGTGTTCCTGACCGCGAGCGCGGAGGAACGGGCGCGTCGCCGCTATAAGCAGTTGAAGGAAAAGGGTTTTGATGTTAACCTCGCCGACCTTTTCCGGGAGGTCACGGCCCGGGACCGCCGAGACGCGGACCGGACAGTGTCTCCCCTGCGTCCAGCAGACGACGCGGTGGTGATCGATAGCACCGATCTGTCCGCAGAGCAGGTAGTGGACAGGGTGCTGTCGGAAGTCGACCGCCGCACTGGCCCAGGCAGCAGCGCGGACTGAGGATTTATACACCGGCCCCGACGGATGCGGGGCCTTTAACGTCGGAAGCCCGGAAGACCAGGGAAGGCTTTTCGGAGATTCACAGGGTCGGCCGACAA
>JARRON010000049.1:0-13972 GCA_037383845.1 Gammaproteobacteria bacterium | reverse complement strand
GGGCTTCGAGCTGGCCGGCACGGTGGCTGAAGTGTTCGTGGAAGAGGGCGACAGGGTCGACGGCGGAGACCGGCTGGCCCGGCTGGACGATGCCCGCCTGCAGGCCCGGCTCGGCGAGCTGGAAGCCGGTCTCGCCCAGGCCAGGGCGGACCTCGAACTGGCGCGGGCCACCCTGGTGCGGGTGGAGGCGGCGGCGGGCTTCGAGGGGGTTTCCGAGCAGGAGGTCGACCAGGCCCGCCAGCGGGTGGCGTCGCTGGAGGCCGCCCTGGCCCTGGCGGACAGCCGGCTGGCCTCCGTTCGCGTGGACCTGGCGAAATCCCGCCTCGCCGCCCCGTGGGACGCTGTCGTCGTGGCCCGCCGGGCGGACGAAGGCCAGGTGGTCGCGCCCGGCCAGCCGGTGCTCTCCCTGGTGGAGCGAGCCGCGCCCGAAGTGCGGGTCGGCGTGGCAGGGGATACCGTCCCGTCTCTCTCGCCCGGGCAGCTGGTCCCGGTGGAAGCCGGTGGCGTCACCCTGCAGGCCACGGTCCGGGCGGTTCTGCCGGTGCGCGATCCCAGAGCCAGAACCGTGGACGTTATCCTCCAGATGCCCGCGGACGCGCCGGTGGTGCCGGGAGACCTGGCCCGGTTGCTCCTGACGCGTCGCATCGAGGCGCAGGGCCTGTGGGTGCCCGTCGGCGCGCTGGCGGAGTCCAGCCGGGGCCTGTGGTCAGTGTTCGTCGCGGAAGCGGTGCCGGAAGGCGAGGTGCCGGACGGCGCCACTCATCGCCTGGAGCGCCGCCTGGTGCAGATCGTCCACCAGGAAGGAGACCGGGCCTACGTGCAGGGCGCGATCGCCAACGGCGACCTCGTCGCCGCCGACGGCCTGCAGCGTGTCACCCAGGGGCAGCTCGTCCGCGTGACAGTGGCGGAGTGATTCGCCGTGAACGACGACTCCCATCGGCTGACAACGCTGTTTTATCGTAACGGGCACCTGCTGCTGCTGACGATCGCGATCCTGCTGGTCGCGGGCACCTCGGCGCTGATGAACCTGCCCCGCATCGAGGACCCCCGGATCGCGCTGCGGAACCCCATCATCGTGACCCTTCTGCCCGGCGCATCCGCCGCCCGGGTGGAGGCACTCGTCACGGAGAAGCTCGAGGACCGCCTGGAGGAGATCCCGGAGATCAAGGAGATTCGCTCTACGTCCCGGTCCGGCATCTCCTTCATCATCGTGGAGCTTCGGGAGACCATCGACGACACCAACAACGAGGAGGTTTTCTCCAAGATCCGGGACAAGCTCAGCGACGCCCGCCGGGACCTGCCCGCCAGCGCCCTGCAGCCGGTGTTCGACGACCAGCGGGGGGCGGTCGCCTACTCGCTCATTGCCGGGCTGGAGTGGGAACCCGACGGGCCGGCGGCCCTCGGCGTACTCAACCGGCTGTCCGAGGACCTGGCCGACCGGCTGCGGACGGTGAACGGGACGGAATTCGTGCACCTGTTCGGCGAGCCGGAGGAGGAGGTCGGGGTGACCGTGTACCCGGCGCGCCTGGCGGCCCTTGGCATGTCGCCGGAGGTGGTTGCATCCCGGTTGTCCGCTGCGGACGTCAAGAACCCGGCAGGCGTGCTCCGCACCGGGGAGCGGGATCTTCTGCTTGAGGTCGGTGGCGAGCTCGATTCCGTAGGCCGCGTTGCCTCCGTGCCGATCGGAGAAGACGCTGCGGGCAGCCCGGTCACCGTGGGCGACGTCGCTGACGTGGAGCGGGGCTGGCGGGAGCCGCCCGGCGAGATCGCTTACAGCGACGGGCGGCGGACCGTGTTCGTGGCAGCCCGGGTGAACAAGGACGTCCGGGTGGACGTCTGGGCCCGGCAGGCCCGGGCCATCGTCGCTGATTACGCCCGCGAGTTCGACGGAAGCGGGGTGATCGTGGCTACCGTCTTCGACCAGAGCGGCTACACGGAAGCCCGGCTGGGCCAGCTCGGCGGCAACCTCCTCGCGGGCTCCCTGGTCGTCATGCTGGTCGTGCTGGTGGGGATGGGCTGGCGGGCCGCCCTGATCGTCGGCAGTGCCCTTCCACTGTCCGCAGGCGCCGCGCTGTTCGGGCTGGCGTTCTTCGGCCAGCAGATCCACCAGATGACGATCTTCGGGCTGATCATCGCCATCGGGCTGTTGATCGACAACGCCATCGTCATCACCGACGAGGTGCACCGCCGGCGTGCCGCCGGCAAGGACCGCCCAACGGCAGTGTCCGAGTCCGTGCGTCACCTGTTCGTCCCCCTTCTGGCTTCTACGCTGACGACCATCCTGGGCTTCATGCCCATCTTCCTGCTTCCCGGGAACATCGGCGACTTCATCGGCCCCGTGGCCATCGCGGTCGTGCTGGCCCTGGCTGCCTCCTTTGCCGTCTCCCTCACCGTGATTGCCGCCCTGGCCGGCCGGTTCCTCAGGGTGGGGGAGCACGGCCCTGACGCTGCCTGGTGGTGGGAAGGCCTGCACCTGCCGCACCTGGGCCGCTCCTACCGGCGCTGGCTGCAGGCCTCCCTCCGGCGCCCCGGCATGACCGTGATGGCCGCCCTGGTGCTGCCGGCTGCCGGATTCGTCCTCGCCTCGACCCTGGACAACCAGTTCTTCCCGCCGGCCGACCGGGACCAGTTCGAGGTGGAAATCTGGATGCCCCGGGACGCCTCCATCGGGCGGACCGCAGACGTGGCTCGACGGGCCGAAGACCTGATCCTTGCCCGGGAAGGCGTTCGCAAGGTGGACTGGCTGATCGGGGGCAGCTTCCCGACGGTCTACTACAACGCGGTTCGCATCCAGGACAACAACCCTGCCTACGCCAACGGGATCGTGCTCGCCGAGAGTGCCGGGGCCGCCCGAAGGCTGGTGCCGGAACTGCAGGCGGTCCTGGACGAGGCCTTTCCGGAAGCCCAGGCCATCGTCATGCCGTTCGGCCAGGGTCCGCCCGTGGAGGCGCCGGTGGCTTTCCGCCTGCTGGGACCGGGTCTTGGCGAGCTGGACCGCCTCGGTGAAGAGTTGCGCGGGGTCATGCACCAGGTGCCGGGAATCCTGCACACGCGCGCCACCGTCACCGGCGGCGAGCCGAAGCTCTGGTTTCGCGCCGACGAGATGGCCGCCCGCCGGGCCGGCCTGCAGCTGGCCGACCTGGCCGCGCAGATGCAGGGAAGCCTGGAAGGCCGGGTCGGCGGGTCGGTGCTGGAGGACCTGGAAGAGCTGCCCGTACGCGTGCGCTGGGCGGGTGCGGAGCGGGGCTCTCTCGACGCGGTGGCGGCCATGCCCTTCGTCACGCCTTCCGGGCGGGAGTGGGTGCCTGGCGCAGCCCTGGGCGAGATGTCCCTGGAGCCGGAGCTTTCCAGCATCACCCGCTTCAACGGCCAGCGGGTGAACAACGTGTTCGGCTACGTGGGGCCCGATACCCTGCCCATCGAGAAGACCAGGCAGGTGCTGGACGCCCTGGAGGCCTCGGGATTTCAGCTTCCGCCAGGTTACCGGCTGGAGGTGGCCGGGGACAGCGAGGAAAGCGCCGAAGCCATTGCCCTCCTGGTCACGTATCTCCCGGTGCTCCTGGTGCTCATGATCGCCACGGTCGTGCTGTCGTTCCGCAGCTTCACCTTGGCGGGGATCATCGGCGCCGTGGCTGTCATGTCGGTCGGCCTTGGCATGTTGTCGCTGTGGCTGTCCGGCTACGACATCGGCTTCAATCCCATCCTGGGCTCGGCCGGACTCATCGGCGTGGCCATCAACGGCAGCATCGTCGTGCTGGCGGCGATCCGGGCGAACCCGGCCGCCCGGCGCGGCGACCCCGAGGCGGTGGTGGAGGAGACCACCGGGGCGACCCGGCACATCGTCTCCACGACCCTGACCACGATCGGCGGATTCCTGCCCCTGCTGTTTTTCACCGGCGGCGAGTTCTGGCCCCCGCTGGCGGTTGTCATCGCCGGCGGCGTCGGGTTCTCCATGCTGCTGTCCCTGTGGTTCACACCGGCGGTATACACGCTGCTTTTCGGCCGGGGGCGGGCGGCATGAGATCCCTCGCCTGCCTCGCCGCCTGCGTGGCCGTGGCCGGCTGCGCTGTCGGGCCGGACTACGTGGCCCCGGAGGTGCCGGTGGAGGAGACCTGGCTGTCGGCGCCCGCCGGCACCGAACCGGGTGGCGTCCCGGAGGTGGCCTGGTGGGAAGCCCTGGAAGACCCGACATTGTCGCGCCTTGTGCACCAGGCCGTTGCCTCGAACCGGGACCTGGCCGTGGCACAGGCGAGAGTCCGGGAGGCCCGGGCGCTGCGCAGCGCCGCCGCCGCTGGCCTGTTTCCCCAGGTGGACGTGAGCGCCGGCGGCGCCCGCTACCGGATCTCGGAGGAGTCGCCCACCGGCGGCGGGCCGCTGGTCGAAGCCGGTGTGGTGGAACCCTACGGCGAGCTGTGGCAGGCCGGCTTCGACGCCGCCTGGGAGATCGACATCTTCGGCGGGACCCGGCGGCGGGTGGAAGCCGCGGAGGCCGCCGAAATGCAGGCGGCGGAGGAAGCCCGCGCCCTGCGCCTGGCGGTGATCGCCGAGGTGGTGCGCAACTACGCCGAGCTCCGGGGCAGCCAGCGCAGGCTGGCGCTGGCCGGCAAGAACACCCGGCTCCAGGAGCGGACGCTCGCTATCGTGGAGGGCCGCCGGCGTGCCGGGCTCGGCCGGGAACTGGACGTCGCAAGCGCCCGGGCCCAGCTGGAAGCGACCCGGGCCCTGGTGCCGGCGCTGCGAGGCCAGGTCCGTGCGTCGGCCTACCGGCTGGCCGTGCTGGCGGGGCAGCCGCCGGGAACCTTCCTGGACGAACTGCTGGCAGAGGTGCCGCTGCCGCACGTGCCTGAAGTCGTGCCCACGGGGCTGCGCTCGGACCTCCTGCGGCGCCGGCCCGACGTGCGCGCTGCGGAGCGTGCGCTGGCTGCGGCGACCGCCGGCGTTGGCGTGGCGGAGGCGGACCGCTTCCCGCGATTCTTCCTGACCGGTTCTGCCGGCCGGGAGGCAGGCCGTTTCTCCGACCTGTTTGACGGCGGCGCAGGGCTGTGGAGCCTGGGGCCCTCCATCCGCTGGCCGGTGTTCAGCGGCGGTGCCATCAGCGCGGGCATCGAGGCTGCCGGAGCCCGGCAGGAGGCGGCCGTGGCTGCCTACGAGCAGGCCGTGCTGGCGGCGCTGGAAGACGCCGAAACCGCGCTCATTCTCTACGGCGAAGAGCGGCAAACCGCGGATCGCCTCAGCGTGGCTGCGGAGGCCGGCGCGAAAGCGGCCACCATCGCGTCGGGGCTCCACGAGCAGGGACTGTCGGACCTGCTCACAGTGATCGACGCCGAGCGTCGGCAGACCGAGATCGATGATCAGCTTGCCCGCAGCGAAACCCGCGTGCTGGTGCGGCTGGCCGCGCTGTACAAGGCCCTCGGCGGCGGATGGGAAGTCTTCGAGCCACCGCTCCCCTAGTGGCTTTTTCGCCGGACTGTCGAAACCACCGGATGGCCAGGCGCCGCAGCCCGGTGACCCGGGCCAAGGCTGCAAGGCTCATCGCCGGCGGTGTTCGGCTACGAGTGCGCCTTCGAGCCGACCGGGGCGCTGGGCAATCGCCGGCTAGGGCAGCTGGCTGGGCGGTGCGCCGGTCGGCTCGACGGTGGCGAAGATGTCGAGCTTCCGCCAGGGTTCGCAGGCCGCCCTCGCGAAGCCGTCGGAGTGGAAGGCAGACGCCACGTAGACCGTCCCCCCGCCCCGCCGCACCGGCTCGGCATCCGGCAGCCGGGACTTGATGAGGGCCTGCTCCTCAGGGTCCTGGGGCACCAGCAGCACCTCCCAGCGGGGCTCCAGGCCCTGCTTCCGGGCCCGGGCCATCATCTCGATTTCCGCCAGCAGGGTCTTTTCCTCGGAAGAGATCACCTTGTCGACCCGAACCAGCATCCTGGCCAGGTCCAGCACCTTGGCCACGCGCTCCTGGGCAGGATTGAGGTCCAGGAAGTCGCCGAAAGCCGCCCGGCCGGCTTCCAGGTCCGGCGCTTCTGTATTGAGGATGGAGTCCGGCTCGACGCCCAGGGAGCGCGCCACCTGCTCGACGATGTCCCGCTCCCGCGGATCCAGTTCGTCGTCGGCGCAGGCCAGCGCCTGCAGCAGGCGGAGCACGGGGCGGGCTTCCCGGGGCGAGGTCAGGGAGCGCACCAGGTAGCCCATCTCGGTCCGTTCCATGTTGAGCGACCGCATCAGCAGCGACCACAGGTTGCGCCGCTCGTCCCGGGCCACCCATAGCCCGATACCGACCAGGAAGAAGACGAAAAAACCGGCCAGGCTGAGCATGAACCGGCCGGCAGCCACGAAGTCCTTGTCCACGACGAGGAACTTGACGAGAAACGGCAGCGTCGTGAACAGGCTTAGCAGGGCCGCGGTGATGGAGATGCTTTCAGCCACTTCCCTGTGGTGCTTGCGGCTCCAGATCTTGTTGATCTTCAGATAGGTGATGACTGCCGAAAGCAGCAGCCCGGCGAGGGCGAAGGAGGCCAGCAGGTTTTCGAGGGTGTACATGGTCAATCGCCCTCACCGGCTTCGTGTGCGGCCTGGCGCCATCCTCCCGGCGTCTGGCCGGTCCAGCGGCGGAAGGCATGGGAGAGATTGGCAGCGTCGCTGAATCCGGTCCGTGCGGCAATCTCCTCCAGGGGCAGGGACGTATCGCGAAGGTAGCCGCTGACCAGTTCGAAGCGCACGCCGTCGGCCACTTTGCGAAAGCTCGTACCCTCCTCGCCCAGGCGGCGGCGAAGCGTGCGTTCCGACACGCACAGGGCGTCGGCAGCCCGCGCCTGGCTCGGCAGGCCGCCCCCGCTGGCCAGCAGGAGTCGCCGCAGGCGCGTGGTCAGCCCCCCGCCCGGGCCAAGCCGGTGGAGAAGCCTGCGGCACTCCGCCTCCGCGGTGGCCGCGGTCAGCGGATCGCTGCCCGGAAGCGGCGCTTCCAGCATGGAAGTCGCGACCATCAGCTCGTGACGCGGCGCACCGAACACCACCGGACACGCAAAGGCTTCGCCGTAGGCGTCCCGCCAGCCCGGCGCAGGATAGGCGAAGCGGGCCTCGCTCAGGACCGTCGAGCGGCCCAGGAGGTCTCTGAGCAGGGTGGCCACCGCGGTGGCGTCCGCTTCGACCAGGTACGTCTCCAGGTCATCCAGGGGACGCGCCGGCCGCATGGCCAGGGAAGCCAGGCGTCCGCCCCGGCGGAAGCTCCAGCGCAACAGCGTGTGGGTGAGGTCCGCATACTGGATCCCGATGCGTGCAGCGCTGCCCAGATTCGGGCTGGTGGCCAGGGCAAGTCCCCAGAATCCGAACATGGGAAGCCGGTGTCGCTGGCCGACGACCAGGCCGAGGTCGGGGCGGCCGGTGGCCGCCAGGGAAGCGCGGATGAACGTCATGTGTTGCGACGGAGAGACGCCGGCGCCCAGCTGCCGGAGGTCCGCGGGCAGGCCGCATCGCGCAAGCAGGGGGCGCGGGTCCTGGCCGACGTCCCGGAGGACCTCGGCGAGAACGCGCACGCCAGTGGCAGGACGGAGGTCCTCACCCCGCGAAAATGCCGGTTCCGGGCTCATGTGGCCGAAAATAACAAAACTTAGGCCGGGCAGGAACAATGCAGCCATCTCCCTGCTGGCTAGAGTGGCACTGCGGGTATGTGCCCGCGACGACCCAGGCAGACCAGGCCATGACAGTCCTCGACACACTGGCCCCGGCACAGGGGCGTATTGCCGAAGGGCGTGCATCGGACCTCTGGTGGACGTTACTTCGGCTCGGCGACCGCATCGTGCCCCTTGCGGCTCCGGCGGTGTGGATCGTTTCGGCCGTGCTCGTGACCGCCGCGTTTCGGCTGGCCGGTGGTGCCGACGGCGTGTTCCTTGCCATGGGCGGTACCGCGGCACTGGTGCTCCCGGTCGCAGGCATGATTTCAGGCCGGGCGGGGCTCGCCCTGGCTGATATCTGCGCCGCCGGTTTGATTGTGGGCCTGGCCGCTGCGGGCCTGGGACCGGCCGCGGTGTTCATGGGCCACGCCCTGTGGGCTGCGGTGCGCGTCTCCGCCGGCGGCCAGGCTCCGGCGAGGTCTTTTGTGGCGAACTGGGGGGTCTTCTTTGCGTCGCTCGCCCTGTTCGCCGGCCTGAGCGGCTAGAGTAAAAGGCATGGAGGGCCCCGGAGAGGGCCCACGGAGGAGAGCATGAGCGCAATCTCGACCCCGGCCGCGCCAACCGCCGGCTGGCACGACCGCCGCCGCCGATGGTGGCTGCTTTCAGCGGTTCTGCCCCTGCTGCCCCTGGTCAGCATGGCCGCGTGGCTGGCCTCCGGCCACGCATGGACGCTGTGGATCACGCTGATCTGTGTCTACGGCCTGTTCCCGCTTCTGGACCAGGTGCTGGGCGAGGACAAGAACAACCCCCCCGAGGGCGAGGTGCCGCGCATCGAGGCGGATGCCTGGTATCGCTGGCTGGTGTACCTGGCCCTGCCGGGGCTGTACCTGACGTTCGTCGCCGGCGCGTGGCTGGCGGTCACGGCAGAGCTGTCATTCATCGAGTACCTGGGTCTGGCCCTCTCGGTAGGCTGGATCAGTGCCGCGGGCATCAATGCCGGCCACGAGCTGGGGCACAAGAAGTCCCGCCTGGAGCTCTGGCTGGCTCACCTGGCGCTGGCGCCGTCCGGCTACGGGCACTTCCGGGTGGAGCACACCTACGGCCATCATCGGGACGTGGCCACGCCGGAGGATCCGGCCTCGGCCCGGCTGGGCGAGAGCTATTACCGGTTCATGACGCGAGAGATCCCGGGGGCCTTCCGCCGGGCCTGGCGGCTGGAGGAGGGGCGCCTGGCCCGGGAGGGCCACGGCGCCTGGCATCCGTCCAACGAGAATCTGCAGGCCTGGGGGGTCACTGTGCTGTTCTGGGGTGTCCTGGCTGTGTGGCTGGGCTTGGCGGTGTTGCCGTTTCTGCTGATACAGGCGGTCTTTGCGTATTCCCTGCTGTCGGCGGCCAACTACGTGGAGCACTACGGACTCCTGCGGCAGAAGTCGGACGACGGCCGCTACGAGCGGGTCCGCCCGGAGCACAGCTGGAACTCCAACCGGGTCGTGTCCAACCTCATGCTCTACCAGCTGGAGCGGCATTCCGATCACCACGCCTGGCCGGCCCGGCGCTACCAGTCCCTGCGGCACTTCCCCGAAGCGCCGCAGCTGCCCACCGGGTATTTCGGTATGTTTCTCGTCGCCCTTGTCCCGCCCCTGTGGCGGCAGCTCATGGACGAGCGGACACTGCGGCACGCAGGCTGGGATCTGCGCCGGGTGAATCTTGCCCCGGGCGAGGCAAAGTCACTGCGGCGCCGATTTGCTGGCCGGCTGGGAGCTCAGGGAACAGTCTAGTGGCAAGGACCTTCCTTACGATTCGTTTCGTTTTCGTCGCCGCGTGCCTGTCGGCTCTGCTGGCCGCCTGCGCCGCTGACGAGCCAGCAGGCTCTGACCCGGCGCTGAAGTCGGGGGACAGCGTTCCGACTGCCGGCGCCGCCGGGGAGAAGATGAGCCTGGAAAGACAGGTGCTGGCGGCCAGGGCAGACCTGGCCCGACGCCTCGATGTCCAACCGGAAAACATCGAAGTCCTCGAAGCCAGGGAAGTCGCCTGGCCTGACACTTCTCTCGGCTGTCCCGAGCCGGGGAGGATGTACGCCCAGGTAGTGACGCCGGGGGTGCTGGTCGTATTGCAGTTCGAGAACCGAAGATATGCATACGGAGGGAGAAGGGGCGTGGTACCGCTGCTGTGTCCTCCTGAGCGTATTCGGCCTCCGGTCGGCGAGGCGTCACCTCCCCGGCGTTGAGTCCCGGGTGAACCAAAAAAAGAGGGCGGCCACGGGCCGCCCTCGGTGGTTGGCGTTGTCGAGAACTAGTTGCTTACGGAGCCATACGCGTTGACCCGGCCCTTGCTGTAGGCAGGATCACGCCCAGGCTTGCCCAGGTCATCTGCGCCGGCCCGCATGGCCTTCAGCACCTGCGCCGGCTTCATCGAGCCGCCGTTCTTGCCCACGATCAGGGCAGCGACACCGGCGGCATGAGGTGCCGCCATGCTTGTGCCGACGCTCCAGTACCAGCCGCCGTTACCGGTGCTGAAAACGTAGTCGAACACGAAGCAGGGGCGTACGAGTCCGGCGATCAGGCAGGATTCGCTACCGGGGTAAATGTAATCGCCTCCCGGCGCAGCGAACTCGATGCCCGTGACTCCGTAGTTGGAGTAGTTGGCGAGGTAGTCGAGGAAGGCGTTCTCGGGATCCACGGCCCAGCCGATGGGGCCGGTCGCCGAGATGGACACGAAATTGGCCGCCTGGGAGGGAACATTGACGATCATCTGGTCCTTGTCCAGGTTCGCGCCTTCGTTGCCGCCCGAGGTAATCATCAGCACGCCGTTCTGGGTGGCATAGGCCGCTGCGCGGCCCAGGGCCGAAATCAGCTGGGCCGCACCCGCGGAGTTGCGCGGAAAGCGAGCGCCGAGGCTCATGTTCGCCACGTCCACCCCGAATTCAGGGTTGGCAATGTGGTAGATGCCCTCGATCAGCCAGGAGAAGGCGCCGGAGCCGACGTCACCCAGCACCTTGACCAGGCACAGGGTGGCCTCCGGCGCGACGCCGATCGTGCCGAAGGCATTGTCCGCCGCTGCTACCGTGCCGGCCACGTGGGTGCCGTGGCTGAAGGGGTCCGGGAAGCTGTACGCCAGGCTGGGATCATCGGAGAAATTGGCGTGGCAGCCCCAGGCCGTGCCGCCCGGCCCGAGATTCGGGGCCAGGTCCGGGTGGTCGAGGTCGTAGCCGCCGTCGAGGATGGCGACCGTCGCGCCCGCGCCCCGGTAACCGGCGTTCCAGGCCTCCGGCGCGTCCACGGCGTCGTGGCCCCACTGCAGATCGAAGAAGACGTCGTCGTCACCGGAGAACGGCGGGTTGCCGTAGTCTTCGATGCTAACGGCCTCGCCCGCGGAGACGGGCAGGTCGTACTCCAGCATTACGTCCTCCGCAATGCCCGACACGGCGGCGATACGCTTCGCGCGATTCATGAAATTCGTCGCATCTGACTCGACGATGAACACGCCGATCTCGGGCATGGCGGTACGCACCTGGCCACCGGCTGCACGGATCTCGCGATCCAGGGAGCCGGCGCCCTTGCCGAGCACCACGTAGGTTGCGGCACTGGCGGCCGGAGCAGCCGCAAGACATACGGCACCAACGAGAGGGCCTACGAGGCCCGCAATTCGAGACTTCATCAGTTTTTCCCCCTGAGGAGTTGGAAGGTCCTGCTTTCGGCGAGCCGCTTCTAACAATCAGCTATGCGACCGTTTTTATTGAGGCCGAAAACTTGCCTGTTGGTTTTTACCCGATTCCGGGAGGGCCGTCCACTGGGACCCTGGACGGGAGGCTGGTACCTGGTTGTCACGAGAGCGAGCGCCGCATCACGCGTTCCTTTCCGCGCCGCGAGTCCACCTCTCTGTGGCTCCAGCGGCCCCCGGAAATATGGTAAGCAAAGATACGCGCCGGGCCGAGATGCGTGTGACGGATGTCACAGGCAGCTCTAAGAGGATTTCGCTTATGCAGCCGATGAGGGCAGACTCCGGCAGGTCGGCGCGGAAACAGGCCGCGCGGAATCCCCGACAGGAGAGACGAGATATGAAGCATGTAGTTGCCGCGCTCGCGGCCGTGATCGCCGTAGCGGGACAGCCCGCGTATGCGGCGCCTCCGGATGACAAGGGTGCGGATCGTGCCCGGGTGTACGTGGCCTACAAGGACGGCCAGCGTGGTCCGGCGCAGCGTGCCCTGGCCGCCGTGGGCGCCGAAGTGCACCACGATTTTCCCGGCCTGGGGGCTTATGCCGCCAGCATCCCGGCGGTCGCCCGGGAAGCCCTGGCGAGAAATCCCGCCGTGGCCTACGTGGAGGAAGACCCGAAGCGCTATCCCATGGCGCAGACGGTGCCCTACGGCATCCCTATGGTGCAGGCGGACCAGGTCGATGCGCCGTCCGGCGGGGGCGGGGCCATGGTCTGCATCATCGATTCCGGCTATGACGGCGGCCATCCTGACCTGCCCGGCGCCACGGGCTCTAATGATCCGGGCGGGGCCGGAGCCTGGGACACTGACGGCAGCGGCCACGGCACCCACGTGGCGGGCACCATTGCCGCCGTCAATAACAGCACCGGTGTGGTGGGCGTCACCAGCGAAGGGTCCGGCAACGTCCCGCTGCACATCGTCAAGGTGTTCGGCGATGACGGCACCTGGGCCTATTCGTCCAGCCTGGTCGCCGCCCTTGGGGAGTGCGAGCAGGCCGCCGGCGGGGCCAACCTGGTGGTCAACATGAGTCTGGGCGGCAGCTTCAAGAGTCGCACCGAGGACCGCGCCTTCTCCCAGGCCTACAACAGGGGCGTGCTGTCGGTGGCGGCGGCTGGCAATGACGGCAATACGCGCAAGAGCTACCCGGCCTCTTACGATTCCGTGGTTTCCGTGGCGGCCGTCGACGAACAGGGCATCGTGGCCAGCTTCTCCCAGCAGAACGACCAGGTGGAGTTGTCCGGCCCGGGTGTGCTGGTGCTGTCCACGGTTCCGGTGGGCACGGGCACGGAGCAGAGCTTCACCGTGGCCGGGACCTCCTATTCGGCGATCGCCATGGACGGTTCACCCTTCGACAGCGCTACCGGCGCGCTGGTGGACTGCGGGCTCGGCAGCTCGACTTGCCAGGGCGCAAGCGGGCAGGTGTGCCTGATCTCCCGGGGCGATATCAGCTTCTCCGACAAGGTCCTGGCCTGCGAAGCCGGCGGCGGTGTCGCGGCGGTGATCTACAACAACGAGCCCGGCCCGCTGCTGGGGACCCTGGGCGGCGTGGCGACGAACATCCCGTCCCTCGGCATCAGCCAGGCGGACGGGGAGTCGGCGCTCGACAGCCTAGGGGCGTCGGCGACGGTGACCATCGCGGTCAGCGACTACGCCTATTTTGACGGGACGTCCATGGCCACGCCGCACGTGGCCGGTGTTGCGGCCCTGGTCTGGAGCCAGGCGGCCGGCGCCACCAACGGTGAAATCCGCCAGGCCCTGGCGGCCACTGCAGTGGACCTGGGTCCCGCCGGTCGGGACAACGCCTACGGCTTTGGCCTGGTGCAGGCGAAGGCTGCCCTGGACTACCTGGGCGGCGGCGGTGGTGATCCCACGGACAACCCGCCGACGGCTACTATCTCCAACCCGTCCGACGGTGCGACGTTCGCCTCCGGCGTGTCCATCTCTTTCGCCGGTTCCGCTTCCGATGACGAGGATGGGGATCTCACCGCTGATCTGGTCTGGACGTCCGACCTGGACGGCGAGATCGGCACCGGCGGCTCGGTCAGCGCCGTGCTCAGTGACGGTCCCCACAGCATTACCGCCTCGGTGACCGACTCCGCCGGCAACGCGGACAGCGCCAGCGTCACGATTACGGTAGGCGGCGGCGATACCGGCGGCGGTGACGGTATCACCCTGTCCGTCTCCACCTACAAGTCGCGGGGCGTCCAGCAGGCGGACCTGTCGTGGAGCGGCGCGACTTCGACCAGCGTGGACGTCTACCGGGATGGCGAGCGGGTCACCACGACGGCGAACGACGGCGCCGACACCGACTCTACCGGCCAGAAGGGCGGCGGCTCCGCCACCTACCAGGTCTGTGAAGCGGACACGAGCACCTGCTCCAATACGGTGAACGTGTGTTGGTAGACGGCTACGTTGAGCCGGTCCAACGTGAAGGGCCCCGCCGCGCGGCGGGGCCCTTTCTATTGCGATGACGTTCTCCCTGTGGAACCGGTTGGCGTATCAGGTCTCCGGCGCCACGGGGAAGTCGGCGGTCGAAGTGTCCCCGGCGACCACGGAGACATCGTGTAAGGACCAGCGCATGGTCTGGTAGCAGTCTTCGCCTTCGGAGGCGGTGGGGTCGTTTTGGCTGTCTTCGGCGCTGGCATCCACGTCGTAG
>JARRON010000048.1:0-33763 GCA_037383845.1 Gammaproteobacteria bacterium | reverse complement strand
GGCTTGTTCACGATGGCGAACCGCAGCCGGTCGCCGTCGGCGTCCGAGGCCCTCGGGAGGAACGAATACCTCGAGCCCGCCGTGACCCGCCGCGGCGGCGCGCCGGCGATACTCGGCGGCGTGTTCGCCGTTGCCGCCACCCCGGAGGCTTCCGCGTCCTGCACGCCTCCGGAGATGGAGACCGCGCTAACGGCCAGAAGCACCGAACCGGCAAATTTCAGCATCTTCACTGCTCCCCCTGCGCCGCTGGACGCGCCGGACTCGAGTCCGGGGAAAATGAGATTTGAAGCGCGCCTCAGATCAGTCCGCTGCCGAACCGTCGCGAATGATGCAGGGTGGATCCCCTGTGGGGCTGTGGCGACCTTGCTTGTGAAACGGCGCGGAAAGCGCCCGAGTCAGACCCCCAGCTGCTCCCGTCTCCGGCGGTCAGAATCTTTCGTCCGCCGCGGTGGCTCAGCAAGCCCCTATTCCAGTGCAGGGCGCACCTTATGTCAAATCTGCTCCCGGATTCGCTTACGGCCCGCCCGGCGCCTCCGTCATCCAGATCTCCGAGATTCCGCCGACGTCGAATTCGTTCCAGACGATAACGTCCCCTTCCGCGACGCCGAACAGCATGCCCGAGGGCTCGAAGGGGCCTATCTCGGCTTCGAGCCGGGGCTCGCCCCCCTGCGCCGGAACGCTCCAGATCTCGGCGTAGCCGGGCTTGGAACGGCTGGCATCCCGGAAGAACACCCGGGACTCGTCCATGGACCATCGCGGGATGGCGCCCTGCACCGGCGCGCCGCTGTCGTCCCTGATGGGCTGGCACCGCAACTCCGGGCCGGCGCAGACCATGATGCCCGTGCCCCCGGTCCCGCGGCCGAGCAGGCGGCCGCCGTCGCGGGACCAGTCAGCGGGCAGGATGTGTTCCTGCAGGGACCGCTTCGCGCCCGAAGCCAGGTCCCGAATCTCGGTGCGGCGCGCACCCTTCACGTTGTAGGCGAGCCGGTCGCCGTGGACGGCCAGCCAGTTCTGTTTCGACCAGTGAAAATCGTCCAGGACCTCCTCGCTCAAACCCGTTTTCGGGTCCAGCCGATGGAGGGTGCGGCCCTTGTAGTACCAGAGGCTTCCGTCGCTGCGGGACCAGGTGGGAAGCGTCGCTTCCGCGGTGGGCCCGAAGGTCCGCTGCTCGGCCTTGCCGCCGGCCACGGGCACCGTGAACACGCCGTCCTCGCCGAAATAGGCCACGGTTGTGCCGTCCGGTGAGACCATCGGCAGCGCAAAGGGGCTACGGGACTGGAAAATAGTCCGGTCCTCGCCCCCGGCCGGGTCGGTGGCGACGAGGCGCCAGAGCGCGCGCGCATAGGCGTAGGCGAGGCGCGAGCCGTCACCGGAAACCGCCGGATCACTGTAGCCCCCGGAGCCGGCCGTGAGGGTCACGGGATCGCCTGCCGCCGTGTCGATCTGCCACAGGTGATAGTTGGTGAACTCGCCGTCCGGCGCCGCGTAGATCACGGTGCGGCCGTCCGGCAGCCAGATCGGAGACTCCGCCCCCACGCCGGGCCATTCGTTCCCGGAGCGGGTGAGCTGGCGGAACTCGCCCGACGCGGCCTGGTACACCCAGAGGTCGCCGATGGGACTCTCGTCGGCCAGGACGAAAACGATATCGCCGCTGGCGTTCATCGCCGGCATGGGCGCCGCGAATCCGGGCGTCTGAGGGATGCCTTCCAGGGGCCGGGGCTCGGTGCCGTCCAGGTAACCGATGGCGATTTGCCTCGGGGCCGGGACGTAAACGAAGGCGCGGCCGTCCGGCGCGAAACGCGGCGACTCACCGCGGGCCACGAGCAGCCGCGGTGTCCTGGTGCCCAGGGCGTCCACGACCCATATGCCCTGCCCTGCGCCGTCCGCTGCCCGCTGGAAAAGAATGTTGTCGTCGACGGGCGACCAGCTGGGCGAGCTGGCAGGCTGCTCTCCCCGGGTGATCTGAACGGGCTCCCCGTCCGGCAGGCTCATGACCCAGATCTGCCTGACGTCATTTCCGTCGGGACTGACGAACGCCATCCGGCCGCCGTCCGGCGACAGGGTCGGCTCGGTATGGGAACCCGGGAAATCGGTCACGAGCACCGCATCCCCCAGGTGAGACGCGGCGGCATTCCGCCTGGCGGTCTCGCCGAGCAGGGCCTCCCGGAACGCCTTGTCCCGGGCGGGATCGAGCACGAACTTGTCGAAGGCGAAGTAGCCCACCGCCAGGGCCAGGAACACGATCGCCACCCTGTCCAGGCGCTTGTCGAGCCGGCGCACCGCCTCGGAGTCCCGGTCCACCTCCCGATCGAGCTTGAAGCCCTCCGGCGTCAGTTCGAAGACCCATGCCAGCGCCAGCACCGGGATGAAGCCGACGGCGGCCACCAGCACCACCACGCGAACATAGTCCGCAAGCCCGAAGGCCGGTAGCACGGTTTCGGCAATCTGGATGGCCAGCCAGCTCAGGGCGACGTAGCCGGCAGCCACGCGAAAGACATGGCGCCGCTTCAGTTCGTGGATCAGGCGCATTTTCTAAAGGGCGGACAACCGCTGGGGGCCCCGATAATCACCAAACGCCGGAGGATTGTCGAACGATTGCCGAGACACAGCCGCTGGCCAGTGGCGTGGCGGGCACACCGGCGCCGGGCGAAGCGTCCGGCCGAGTTGCGGCGGAACGGGATCCGGCCATTCCGGGCAACAGCCCCGCCCCCGGACGGGGCGCTGCATCCCCGCCCCGGGGCGGCGCAAATCCTGAGTCCGACAGCCCGTCCGGCTCAAACGGCGTTCACGGGAGGCCTGTCTCAGGCGCGCTGCACCAACGTCTTAAGCCCGGCCTCCACGCCCGCAGCCACCCAGATGCCTGACGCGGGAAGCCGGAAGGCCGGGACGGCGACAGCCGAGAACCTGCTCGCGCCATGGGACAGGATCGGTGCCCGCCCCGGAAATTGCGCCCCGCGACCTGCTCAGTCGCGGACGAGCTTCGTCATCTTCGTGCCTTCCAGGGTGAGGTTGTACATCAGTCCCTTCTGGCCGATGACGAATCCGACGATGGGCTGCTGCAGCTTGGTCGTATCCAGCGATCCGCCGGCGCCAACCTCCACGAGCGCAACGGAGCCGTCAACGCCGACCTCCCAGCCCGCAGAGTTCCTGAACTTGTCGAGCGCGTCCTGTTCCAGGAACACCAGGATCACGGTCTTGGCCTGCGCGCCGAACTGGAAACCAAAAGACGCTCCTGCGGTGCTGTAGTAGTCGACGGTCTTCCCACCGATCCGAAGCGCGCCCTCGCCGTATTCACCGCCGACGCCGATCCCGGCCTTGATGACGCTGGGGAAGACCAGCACGCCAGCGGCCCTGTCCAGCAGCGCCGGCGCGGTCTTCACTTTCTCCTTGAACTCGACCAGCGCCTGGTCCACGCCGGCATCGATTTCCGCTGCGGACTTGGCCGCCGCCGGACCCGCCCAGGCCACGGAAAGGACCAGCAACGCCATCGCGACCGAACGGAAGGTAACTGCCAGTTGCGTCTTCATTCTCACGTCTCCCGGTTGACCGGCATTGACGACTGCCGGGGTGGTTCCGGCATCAAGCATAGACCATGTCAGGAGGGGCTCTGCAGAAGCGGGGCCCACGCCTCCGGGCCACCCCTGATGAACCGCCTCATCGGGCTCCGGCAAACACGGGGTTTGCCGGGCTGGCCGTGCCGGCACATTTGACAGCGCCCGGGCGGGGCGGGAGAGTCGGGCCATGTCCGTTGCCGCCCGCCACGCCCTGATCGCTGGTGCCACCGGCCTGGTGGGCCGCCGCCTGCTGCAGCTTTTGCTGGATGACCCGGCGTACGGCGCGGTCACCGCCGTCGGGCGCAGGCCCCCGGGGATACCGCATGCAAAGCTGAATTTCGTCCCGGCAGCGCTTTCGGAGATGGAACCCGCCCTGGCCGGGGGCGAATGGGACGCAGCATTCTGCTGCCTCGGAACGACCATGAAAACCGCCGGCACGCGGGCGGCATTCCGGGCGGTAGACCTGGAGGGTGTCACGGCCTTCGCCCGGGCGGCCAAAGCTGGCAACTCGGGCTTTTTCGGCCTCGTGTCCGCCGCCGGCGCCTCCCGCCGAAGTCCGAGCTTCTATCTCAGCACCAAGGGACAGGCCGAGGATGCCGTGGAGGCTCTCGGATTCCCCAGCCTCGCCTTGATGCGACCCGGCGTGCTGACGGGCCAGCGGCAGGAGTTCCGCCCTGCGGAGCGCTTCGCCACCATGGCTGCCCCTTTGACCGACCGCCTCTTCCTGGGACCGCTGGCCGCCTACCGAAGCGTCCCTGCCGCCACCGTGGCCGCGGCCCTGCTGGTCGCGGCACGGCAGGCCCGGCCCGGCACGTGCCGGCTGGATCCGGCAGCCATGAAGCGGCTGGCCGCAGAGCTGCCGAAACCCTGTGGCCCGGCCCGCGGGGCACCACACGCAGGAGACAGTGCGGCATGAAGCGTTCGCCCGTAACGATGATCGCCACTATTCTGCTCATGGCGCCTGCGCTGGACGCCGCGGCGCCGCCGGGGCGCCTCGTGCTGGCCCCGGCCGCCCTGGAGGCTCGCGCCGGACCCGCCACTGCCGCGGTCGCCGACGTCCGGCGGCTGGCCGCCACGGGGCAGGTCGGCACGGCCGTGGCCCGCGCCCGAACACTGCTTGGCGCTGCAACCCTGGACGCACCGGCGCGGGAGCGCCTGCGCTACGAAACCCTCATGGTCCTGTCCCAGCATGGGCCGGACCCCTCCGGCCGCCGGTTCGCGGAGGAGAGCCTCGACGCCAGCCCCACGGTTTACGTCAGGCTGGACGAAGACGCAGGCCACGAGATCGTCGTGCCGGCCTGGGACGCCCCGGCCGCGGCCCGCTATGCCCTGCGCCGCTGGGAGACAAGGCCCGCCGCCGACCGCGTCCGCGATCTCCTGGCCGCCGGCGGCGACCTCGCGGGAGCGTGGCTGGAAATGGACGCGACGGGCCGCCGGGGCGCACTCGAGGCCATCGGGGAAGCGCCGGTCGCGCAGCTTCAGGCGCCAGCCGCCGGCCTCGGCCCCCGCCTGACCGACACGCCCGCCCTGGCAGTGCCCGCCCTGGCGGTAGCCGCCCGCACCCGGGACGCGGACCTCTTCTCCCGAGCGCTGGCAGCCGCGCCCCGCCGGGAGGCCGTGGCAGCCCTGCGGGACGGACTCGTCGGTTTTTCCTCGCCGGATCGGGTCCAGGTGCTCTCCGCCGCCCTGGACCGGGATGAACTCGCCTCGGCGGCGCTGCTCGGGCTTGGCGCGGAAGCGCCCACCGAGCCGGCAGCCGAGAACCTCCTCTGGACCCTGCTGGCCCATCCCCGGCACGGCGCCAGCGCTGCGGCCGCTCTGGCCCGGCTTCCCGGGAGTGCGGTGGACGAACGCCTGACGTCCCTGGCCTCCCGGCCGGGGGAGACGCCGGAGCGACACTGGGCCGGCCTGGCCCTCACCCTGCGCCACCAGGCCGCCCGGGAGCCGGGGCGGTGACCGGCCCGGGCCGCCTCGCCGTTGTCCTGGTGCTGGCCGCCGTGCCCGCCGGCGCGGGCGCCCAGTGCATCCTGGACGGCAGCGGTACCATCACCAATCCCACTGACCCGGCCTGCCGGGACGCCCGTTTCACCTACACCCGGGACACGGACGACGCCACGCAGATCGCCCTGGGCTATGACGTTCCCGTGCCGGTGGATTCCCTCACGCCGGTGGAGGGCTTTCGCAGCTACGCCGCGCTCCACGCACGCCACCAGGCGCTGGCCAGCGGATCCGGCGCCACGGCAGCAGAAGTGGGCACCACCCTCGCCGGCCGCACCATCTGGGCTTACAGCGTCGGGGACGAAGACACCCTGACCCCGGAAGGCTTCCCCGAACCCGCCATCCTGGTCAACGGCGGCATCCACGCACGGGAGTGGCAAAGCCCGGAGGCCGTGACCGGCTTCTACGAGCGGCTCGTCGAGACGGCTGATGACGGTGGTCCCGGCCAGTGGCTTCATGACCATCTGAACGTGGTGGTCGTGCCGGTGCACAACATCGACGGTTTCCTGACCACCCAGCGTTATCCGGCGTCCGTGGGCGGGCTG
Organism: Gammaproteobacteria bacterium; assembly: GCA_037383845.1. Taxonomy (GTDB): domain Bacteria; phylum Pseudomonadota; class Gammaproteobacteria; order Steroidobacterales; family XN24; genus JARRON01. The sequence continues at coordinate 27,666 of JARRON010000048.1, read as the reverse complement.
GAAATCCAGCCGCGGGAAGGACGCATGCGGCGGAAAAACCTGCGCCACCCGTCTGCCGGGGACACGCCCGTCGACGACAGCCTGGACACCGGTGATGACAATTTCTTCGGCGTGGATCTCAACAGAAACGGCCCGGTGGGTTTCGGCGCCAACGGCGGGTCGCTTCCCGACCCGGTGAGCCTGATATACCGCGGCACGCGGCCCGACTCGGAACCGGAGACCCTGGCCCTGCGGGCGGCGTGATGTACACCTGGGTGAAGGAATGGACGTCACGCCCATGACCGGCAACCACCGGCGGGACGCCGTCACCGAGGCACTGGTCACCCGGATGCGAGCGGCGTCCGGCTTCCGGTACGACTACCGGGCAGGCGTCCCCGGCTCGCGGGGCATCGGGACGACGGCCGACTGGGCCGCGTGGACCTACCAGGTGCCGTCCTGGACGCTGGAGCTGGAACCGCGGAACGGCGGCCAGGACTACGGTGGCACGGGGGCCTCCCACAGCGGCTTCATCCTGCCGGAATTCCGCGCCGAACCCATGCGGGAAGAAGTCTCCCGGATGCTGTTCGCCGGCGCCTGGCGCCAGGCGGGGCCGCCGTCGCTCCGGGCCGCCGAGATCCGCGACGCCGACGGCCAGGTGGTTTACGCCGCGCGCTGGCGGCGTGCCGGCGACCGGCGGGTCCTGGACGTCACTCGCAGCACGGCGCTGTTGCCGGGCCGGGAATACCGGCTGTGGCTCGCTTTTGACCGGCCCATGCGGTGGCGGGATTCCGCCGGCGCCCTGGCGGACTATCCGGGGCAGGCGGTGGCAGCGGTGCCACGGGTGGAAATCCAGGCGCCGGGCCTGCCGGGCGCCAGCGACCTGGTCCTGGATCCCGGTGATCTGGCGTGGCTGGATCAGCCTGGCGGCGCACCCGCCGGCTATCGGGACTACCGGGACGACGCGCTGAGCGGAAATTTCACCGCCCCTGTCGCGTGGGATACCGGAGCCGCCGTGCCGCTGGTGATCACGGTCCAGGCCCGTGACTTTCTCCAGGCAGCCCTGGACGCAGATCCGTCCACACCGGTGGGCTGGGCCGGCGGGGCCTGGACCGGTTACGAGGACGCCAGCGGCGCGTCCGGAGACAGCGGCGGCGTGGACTGCAGCTTCACTCCCTACGCCGGGGCCGCGGACGCTGCTGCCCCGGACCCCGCACCCTGCCGTGAATCCGGCGCGATCCCGCCTTCCGGGGGCGGCGGAAGCGGCGATAACGGAGGCGGCGGCAGCGCCGGACTCCTGCTTCCGTTCGTCGCCTGGTGGCTGTCCCGGCGCCGGCCCACGGAATGACTTCGGCGACCGTCGCCGGAGCGCCGCCCGGACTGCTGCGACGCCTCGCCGCCTGCCTGTACGACGGACTGCTGCTGGTGGCGGTGGAGATGCTCGCCGCCGGGGCATGGGTCGCGGCCAGCGGCTCCGCTGCCGCGCCCGGCAACCTCGCCTTCCGGTCTTTCCTGCTGGTCGTGGGCCTGCTTTTCTTCGCCGGTTTCTGGACCCGTGGGGAGACCCTGGGCATGCGTGCCTGGCGCCTCCGGGTCGTCGGCCCCGACGGGCATCCCCCCGCCTGGCCCCGGGCGCTGGGCCGGGCTGCGGCGGCGGTGCTGTCCTGGGCGGCCCTGGGCCTTGGCTTCCTGTGGGTCCTGGTGGACCCGGAACGTCGCGCCTGGCACGACCGCCTGTCCGGGACGCGGCTGGTGCTTGTCAGCCGTCCGGCAGCAGGCCGCTAGCGGACGCGGGCCAGCCCGACCCCGGCGGCCAGAAGGATCAGCGCGACGGGGATCCAGGCGGTGATCCAGGCCGGGATGCCGTAGACCTGGGCGCCGTCGGCCAGGGCGCCCTTCCCCAGCAGGTAAATCACGCCGATGAGAAAGCCCACCACGAAGCGGGCGCTGTTGCCGCCGCTGCGCAACGGGCCGAAGACAAAGGGCACCGCGAGCAGGAGCATCACGGGCACGGCGGCGATGTTGGCGATGCGCTGCCAGAACGCCATCTCGTACCGGCCCGCGTCCAGCTGGTTCTCCTCCAGGTAGGCGGTGTACTCGCGGAGGCTTTCGAAGTTCATGCTGTGGGTGTCGATCACGGCCACCTCCATGACGGAGGTGTCGATCTCCGATTCCACGTCCAGCGTGGCATAGGCTTCGGTCGTAAACCGCGGCCCGAATCTGGTGATGTTCACGTCGTTCAGGCGCCAGTGGTCGTCGGGGAGAATTTCCGCCCGTCGGGCGAAGGCCACGGATTCCAGCTGGCCCGCCTCGTCGAAGCGATACAGGTAGATTCCGCCGAGGCTGGTCAGCGTCTCCACCTGGAGGATGTTGAAGATCCGCGCCCCGTCGCGCAGCCAGCTGCCGGACAGCCCCGACAGCCCGGACCTTTCCCGCTTGAGCTCGTCCGCATACTCCTCGGAGAAGCGCTCGGCGGGGGGCATGACGTACTGGCCGACGCCTGCGGCAATGCCGGCCAGCACCAGGCCCGCCATGCCGGCCGCCACCGCCAGCCGCCGGGGGCTCACGCCCGCCGCCCGGGCGGCCACGAGCTCGCTGTTCTTGGCCAGCGTCCCCAGACCCATCATGCCGCCCAGGAGAGCCGCAATAGGGAAGACGTCGAAGATGTTCCGGGGGAACTGCATGAGCACCACCAGCAGCGCATCGCCTACGCCGAAAGCGCCCTTGCCCACGTCCTCCAGCTGGGTGGTCAGGCTGATGAATCCGATGATGGCCAGCAGGATCAGCAGCACCACTGCCGTGGCCTTCAGGGCCGCCGCCGCGACGTAGCGATCGATGAGCCCCATCAGGCCGGACTCCAGCGCCGTGACAACCGATAGAAGCCGCCCGCGTGCAGGAACAGCATGATCATCGCCGCCGCCAGGATCAGCCCGTGCACCCACCAGAGTCCCAGCCAGGCGGGCACGCGGCCATCCTCGATCAGGGTGCGGCCGACGCCGAGCAGGTTGCTGTAGATGGCGTACACGAGGATGCCGAAACCCAGGCGGGCGTAGCGCCCGGACCGTGGCCCCGCCCGGGCCAGCGGGACCGCCAGCAGGGTCAGCAGCAGAACGGACATCGGCGCGGCCAGGCGCCAGTGCACCTCGGCCCTGTCGTCCGGCAGATCGCTCTCCATGAGCGTCAGCGTGTCCAGCTGCCGTCTCTCCTCCTCCGGTGTCGGCTGACCGGGTACGGGGAGGGGAATGCCGTGTTCACGGAACCGTGCCGCCGTGAAGTCGATGGTGCCGGGACGGCCGGTGTAGCGGATGCCGTCGTGCAGGACAAGGAAGTTCTCCCCGGCCTCGACGTCCAGACGCTGGGATGCGCGGGCGGCGGTCACGACCTCCACGTTACTGTTCTCGCGGCGCTGGATGAACACGCCGGTAAGCTCCCCGGCCTTGTTGCGGTCCTGGGCGAAGAACACCAGCCTGCCACCGGCCGCGCTGCGAAAGCGACCTGGCTCGAGCGCCGTGAGCTGAAGCCGCTGCCGGCCTTCCTCCTTGATCCTCGACGCCATGCGCTCGGCCCAGGGCACCGTCTGGAAGGACAGGGCCCCCAGCCCGAAGGCCACCAGCCCGGCGCAGATCAGCAGGGGCTTGAGCAGCCGGCCGGTGCCGATGCCGCAGGCGGCCATCGCCGCCATCTCGCTGTCCCGGTAAAAGCGACCGAGGGCCAGCATGACGGCGAAGAAGAATGCCGCGGGGATTAGCAGGCTCAGGTACTCGATACTGGTCAGTCCCATGAGCTTGATCACGGCGTCCCGGGGAATCCGGTCCGCCGCCGCGCGGGCCAGGCCCCTGGCGAACTGGTCACCCAGCAGAATGAGCAGGAGCACGGCGGTCACCCCCACGAAGGTGCCCACCACCTCTCTCAGCAGATATCGGTCGATGATGCTGGACACGGCTGCCGCTCGGTTTTGGCGCTGCCCCGGAATCGCTTAAACTCCGGCATCTTAACCCGTCCGCCGCTTACGTTGGCCGGCCGGGACGGGACCGGGACCCGGAAACACCCCGCCCAGAACAACACGAGGAGACCAGCCGGATGGAATTCGTCGCAAGGACAGGCAGCGCGGCCACGGCTCGCACGGATTGCGCGCTTGTGGGCGTTTACAAGGGCGGTGCCCTGAGCGAGGCCGCGAAAGAAGTGGACGCCGTCGCCGGCGGAATGATCAGGCGCCTGGTGAAGCGCGGCGATTTCTCGGGGAAGCTGGGCCAGACCCTGCTGCTGCCGGAGCCCTCTGACCTGGGCTGCCGCCGGCTGATGCTGGTGGGACTGGGTGAGCAGGGCAAGCTGGTTCTCAAGAGCTGGCGCAAGGCCCACTCCGCGGCCGCCACCGCGCTGCTGAACTTCGGCGCCCGGGAGGCCCTCAGCTTCCTGAGCTCGGAGGCCGTGGCAGGCGCGGACGTCTACGCGCTGGCCCGTCACGCCTCGGAAGCGGTCAGCGAGTCCGTCTACCGTTTCGACGAAATGAAGTCGAAGCGGGACGAGCCGGCACCGAAGTTTTCCCGGTTCGCTCTCTGGGTCGCCGACCGGAAGGCCCGTAACGAGGCGGTGCTGGGGTTCGAGCACGGCGAAGCCATCGCCCACGGACAGTCCCTGGCGCGAACCCTCGGCAACCTGCCGGCGAACGTCTGCCATCCGACCTACCTCGCCGAGGAAGCGAAGAAACTGGCCGGCGGCGCGATGAAGGTGACGGTGATCGAGGAGGCCCAGATGAAGAAGCTGGGCATGGGCTCGCTGTTGTCCGTCTCCAGGGGCAGCCGCCAGCCCCCGAAGCTGATCATCATGGAATGGAAAGGCGGGCCGAAGGGCGAGGCCCCCGTTGCGCTCGTCGGCAAGGGCGTGACCTTCGACACCGGTGGCGTCTGTCTGAAGCCGCCTCAGGCCCTGGACGAGATGAAGTACGACATGTGCGGGGCCGCCGGCGTGATCGGCACCATGGCGACCGTCGCCAGGCTCGAGCTCGGCATGAACGTTGTCGGCCTGGTGCCGGCTGTGGAAAACATGCCGGACGGGCTGGCCAGCCGCCCCGGCGACGTGGTCACCAGCATGTCCGGACAGACCATCGAGATCCTGAACACCGACGCAGAAGGTCGTCTCATCCTCTGCGACGCCCTGACCTACGCCCGCCGGTACAAGCCTGCGGCGATCGTGGACGTAGCCACGCTGACCGGCGCCTGCGTGATCGCCCTGGGCCACCATGTTTCCGGGCTGATGAGCACTGACGACGACCTGGCCCATGAGCTGCTCGGCTGCGGCGTCGAGGCGGAGGACCGGGCCTGGCGCCTGCCCCTTGGCGAGGAATGGGACGAGGAACTCAAGAGCAACTTCGCAGATTTCGCCAATGTGGCCGGCCGGGAAGGCGGCGCCATCACGGCGGGCTGCTTCCTGGCGCGCTTCACCAAGGGGCTGTCCTGGGCGCATATCGATATCGCGGGCACCGCCTGGAAGTCGGGCAAGGCCAAGGGCGGAACCGGGCGTCCCGTGCCCCTGCTGTCCCAGTTCCTTCTGAAGCGGGCCGCGGGCTAGGCGCGGCCGGCTGCGCGTGACCCGGGTCGACTTCTACGTCCTGGCGGAGGCCGGGGAAACCGCCCGGGAACGCTTCGCCTGCCGGCTCGTCGAGAAAGCCTGCCGGCTGGAAAACCGGGTGTTCATCCACGCCGGCTCTCCCGCAACGGCACAGCGCATGGACAGCCTGCTGTGGACCTTCCGCGACGCGAGCTTCGTGCCCCACGTCATCGACGCGACGGACCTGGAACCGGCCCTGGCCGAGGCCACGCCGGTGCGCATCGGCGGCGGCGACGAGCCGGACTTCGAAGCCCAGCTGCTGGTGAACCTGGCGGAGGACGTGCCGCTGTTCTTCAGCCGGTTCGACCGGGTGGCGGAGATCGTGCCCGCCGACCCGGAAGCCCGCGGCGCCATGCGCGAGCGCTACCGGTTCTACCGGGACCGGGGCTACGAAATGGAAACCCACAAGATGGGAGGACGCTCGTGAGCCGGGATCCCGACGACTCTGGCATCGTCCCGATCCTCCTGAAGCAGGCCGAGTCCGGAGACGAGCAGGGCCCGCCCGTGCTGCGCGACGTGGTGGGTCCGGCGGCCCGGCATCTTTCGGACGCGGAGCTGGCAGAGCTGAAGGCGGAGCTGGTGGCCGTGGCCTGGGAAGTCGTCCTTGACCTGCTGCACTCCGCGGTCAGGGAAATGGAGGCCGCGCTGTTCGAGCAGGTTTCGGCGCGACTCAGGGAAGAGCTCCCGGAGATTGTGGACAAGGCCCTGCGCAATCATCTCCGGACCTGAGCCCCGCGGGCGACTGCTGCGCCGGCCGGTATAATCCCGCCGCCGCGGGACATACCCCGCGGCTGCATCCCGCCCGCTCAATGATCCGAACAATAATTCATGGAAAAGACCTATAACCCCCAGGCCATCGAGGTCGAGATCTACGCTGACTGGGAGCGACGCGGCTGCTTCACCCCGTCGGGGGATGGCAAGCCCTACTGCATCATGCTGCCGCCGCCCAACGTCACCGGCACGCTCCACATGGGGCACGCCTTCCAGGACACGATCATGGACGCCCTGACGCGGCTCCACCGGATGGCGGGCGACAATACACTCTGGCAGCCGGGCACTGATCACGCGGGCATCGCCACCCAGATGGTCGTCGAACGCCAGGTGAACGCCGAGGGCACCAGCCGCCGGGAAATGGGCCGGGAGGCGTTCGTCGCCCGGATCTGGGATTGGAAGGAGCAATCCGGCGACCGCATCGAGAACCAGCTGCGGCGCCTCGGCGCCTCGGTGGACTGGTCCCGGCATCGTTTCACGATGGACCCGGAGCTGTCCGTGGCCGTCCGCGAGGCCTTCGTGCGCCTGCACGACGAGGGTCTCATCTACCGCGGCAAGCGGCTGGTGAACTGGGACCCGGTGCTGCACACGGCGCTGTCCGACCTGGAGGTGGTCTCCGAGGAGGAAACCGGCCACCTCTGGCATTTCCGCTATCCCCTGGCCGACGGGACGGGCCACGTGGTGGTGGCGACCACCCGGCCGGAAACCATGCTGGGCGACACGGCGGTGGCGGTCCACCCCGACGACGAACGCTACCGGGACCTGGTCGGCAGACAGGTCATGCTGCCCATCGCCGACAGGGCGATCCCGGTCATCGCCGACGAATACGTCGATCCGGAGTTCGGCTCCGGCTGCGTGAAGATCACCCCGGCCCACGACTTCAACGACTACGAGATCGGCAGGCGCCACGAGCTCGCCGTCGTCAACGTGCTCGACGACAACGCCTGCCTGAACCGGGAGGTCCCCGAAGCCTACCGGGGCATGGACCGGTTCGACGCCCGGCGCCGCGTTGTCGAGGAGATGGAATCCCTGGGGCTGCTGGAACGCATCGAGGACCACCGCCTGATGGTGCCCCGGGGCGACCGCAGCGGCGCGGTGCTGGAGCCCTACCTGACCGACCAGTGGTACGTGAACGCGCAGGCGCTGGCCATACCGGCCATCGAGGCCGTGGAGACCGGTCGCATACGCTTCGTGCCGGACAACTGGTCGAAGACCTACTTCGAGTGGATGCGCAACATCCAGGACTGGTGCATCAGCCGCCAGCTTTGGTGGGGACACCGGATCCCGGCCTGGTACGACCCGGACGGCGGCGTACACGTCGGCCGGGACGAGGCGGAGGCCCGGGCAAGGTCAGGCATCGGGGAGGAAGTGCCGCTGGTCCAGGACGAGGACGTGCTGGACACATGGTTCTCCTCCGCGCTGTGGCCCTTCAGCACGCTGGGCTGGCCGGATCGCACCCGTGCCCTGGAGACCTGGTATCCCACCAGCGTGCTGGTGACCGGCTTTGACATCATCTTCTTCTGGGTGGCCCGCATGGTGATGATGGGCCTGAAGTTCATGGGCGATGTGCCCTTCCGGGAGGTCTATATCCACGGGCTGGTCCGCGACGCCGACGGGCAGAAGATGTCCAAGTCGAAAGGCAACATCCTGGATCCCCTGGACATCGTCGACGGCGTGGACCTGGAAACGCTGGTGGCCAAGCGGACCACGGGCATGATGCAGCCGCAGCTCAAGGACCGCATCGAGAAGGCCACCCGCAAGGAATTCCCGAAAGGCATCCCGGCCTTCGGCACCGATGCGCTTCGCTTCACTTTCGCGTCCCTGGCCACCACCGGCCGTGACGTCCGGCTGGACCTGGGCCGGGTCGAGGGTTACCGGAACTTCTGCAACAAGCTGTGGAACGCTTCCCGGTTCGCGCTCATGAACACGGAAGGCTTCGACTGCGGGCCGGAAGGAGAGATGGAGCTTTCGCTGGCCGACCGCTGGATCCGTTCCCGGCTGGCGGCGGCGGTGGCGCGCACCCGGGAGGCGTTCGACGGCTACCGGCTGGACCTGGCGTCCCAGGCCTTGTACGAGTTCACCTGGCATGAATTCTGCGACTGGTACCTGGAGTTGTCCAAGCCGGTGCTGCAGTCCGGCGCCGCACCCCAGCAGCGGGCCGCCCGCCGGACGCTGGTGGAGGTCCTCGAAGCCCTGCTGCGGCTCATGCATCCCCTGATGCCCTTTATCACCGAGGCCATCTGGCGCCAGGTCGCGCCCCTGGCCGGCGTCGAAGGAGGAACCATCATGGTGCAGCCGTACCCCGCGGCCGACGCCTGGGGCGAGGACCCGGCGGCGGAAGCCGAGATGACCTGGGTGCAGTCGTTCATCCTCGGCGTACGCCAGATCCGGGGCGAAATGGAAATCCCGCCGGGCAAGCCGCTGAAGGTGCTGCTCCAGGGCGCGGCAGAGAAAGACCTGGCGTGGCTGGAAGCCCACCGGGACCTCCTGGAGCGACTGGCGCGGCTGGAATCCATCGACGTCCTGGCGGAGGATGACGCCGCCCCGCCGTCCGCCACGGCCCTGCTGGACCACGTCAAGCTGCTTGTGCCCATGGCCGGCCTGATCGACGCCGAAGCGGAGATCGCCCGCCTGGAGAAACAGCGGGGCCGGATCCGGGGCGACCTGGCGAAGTCGGAGCGCAAGCTCGCCAACCCGGCCTTCGTGGAAAACGCGCCGGAGTCTGTCGTGGAGAAGGAGCGGGGCCGGGTGGCGGACATGAAGTCCGCGCTGCAGCGCCTCGAGGAGCAGCTGGAACGTGTCCGTGCCCTCGGCTGAGCCCTCCGGCGGGCCTCCCCGGGTCAGCGAGGACGTCCGGGAGCTGGGGCGGGCCCTGGAGAGCCTGGAAGCCATCATCCTCGGCAAATCCCGGGAGCTTCGCCTGGCTGTCACCTGCCTGCTGGCCGGCGGCCATCTCCTCATCGAGGATATCCCCGGCGTGGGCAAGACCACCCTGGCCCACGGGCTGGCCCGGGTCCTGGGTCTCTCCTACCAGCGCATCCAGTTCACGAGCGACCTGCTGCCCGCGGACGTCGTGGGGGTGTCGGTCTACGACCGGGACAGCGGCGCTTTCCGGTTCCATCCGGGGCCGATATTCTCCCAGCTGGTCCTGGCCGACGAGGTCAACCGGGCGACCCCCAAGGCCCAGAGCGCCCTGCTGGAAGCCATGGAGGAACGCCAGGTGACCGTGGACGGCGAAAGCCGTCCGCTGCCGCGGCCGTTCTTCGTGGTGGCCACCCAGAACCCGGAGGACCAGGCGGGCACCTTCCCTCTTCCCGAGTCCCAGCTGGACCGGTTCCTGATGCGAATCGGCCTGGGCTACCCGGAACGGGCGCTGGAGCGGGAGCTGCTGAAGGGCGAAGACCGCCGCCGGATGCTGGCACGACTGGAGCCGGCAATGCCGCCGGCGGCGCTGCTGCGGCTGCGTACCGTGGTCTCCCGCGTCCACGCCTCCGAGGCCCTGCTGGACTATGTCCAGGCCCTGGTGGCTCACAGCAGGGAGCAGCCGGGCTTCGGGGCGGGCCTGTCCCCGAGGGCCGCGATCGCCCTCCTGCGCGCCGCCCAGGCCTGGGCCCTGCTGGACGGTCGGGCGGCGGTAGTCCCGGAGGACGTCCAGGCCGTCTGTGCCGCGGTCACCGGACACCGGCTCCGTGCCGAGGGACAGGCCGCGGACTCCGATCCCGGGGAGCGCCTGGTTGCCACCGTCCCGATCCCCTGAGGCGGCCGCCGCCGGGTTCCCGGCCCGGCTGGCGGCGAGGATCAGGCACTGGCCCCGGGAGTGGGCCAGGCGCCGGCAGGGCCCCGATCCCGAGCCCGTCGCTCTCCACCGGCGACGGGTTTACATCCTGCCGACGGCCCTGGGCGCAGGCTTCGGCCTGTCCCTTTTCGGCATGCTCCTGGCGGCCATGAATTACAACAACAGCATGGCTTTCGCCCTGACGTTCCTGCTGGCGGGGCTCGGCCTGGTGGCCATGCACTGGAGCCACCAGAATCTCACGGACAGTGTCGTCCGCGGCCTCCACCTGGGCCCCGCCTTCGCCGGCGGGACGGCACGGCTGGAAATGGTTCTGGAGAACCCGGGCAGGGGCCGCCGCTACGACCTGGAAGCTGCCGTGGACGGGACCCGGTCCGCCCCGGCCGACATCCCCGGAGGCCGAAGCGCTCGCCTCGCCCTGGAACTCCCCGCGCCGCGCCGGGGACGCCTTCGGCTGGAGCGGGTCAAGGTCACCACGGACTTTCCCTTCGGCCTGTTCAGGGCCTGGGCCTGGCTGCATCCGGACTGCACCGGCGTTGTCTATCCGGCACCGGCGACCCACCCGCCGTCGCCGCCTGGCGGCGGCCCCGAGGAGGCAGCCGGTCGCTGGGACGAAAACCGCGGCGAGGATGACTTCGCCGGGCTGCGCAGTTTCCGGCCCGGGGACTCGCCCCGGCGGGTCGCCTGGAAGGCCGCGGCCAGGGGGGATGAGCTCCTGGTGAAACAGTTCGCCGGCAGCCCCCGGGGGGCCGCCTGGCTGGACTGGGAGAGCCTGCCCGGCGTGGCCCCTGAAGGCCGCCTGTCCATCCTCTGCCGCTGGGTCCTGGACGCCCACGCCGGCGGCGAACGCTTCGGCCTCCGCCTGCCGGGCACCGAAATTCCGCCGGGACTGGGCACGGCACACCGGCACCGGTGCCTCGCGGCCCTGGCCCTTTTCCCCGGCGGCGACGGACCGGCCGATGGCTGACCCGCTCGTCCTGCGGCTGGGATGGATGCTGCTGGCCCTGGCCGCGGCTGTCGTTCCCGTGGCCATGAGACTGCCTCCCTGGATCACCGGCGTGTTCCTGGCTGCGGCGGCCTGGCGCTACATGGCCGCCCGTCGCGGCTGGGACCTGCCCGGGCGGTGGCTGCGGCTGGCCCTGGCCCTGGGGCTGGTGGCCGGAGTGCTCTACTCCTATCGCACCCTGAACGGCCTGGAGGCCGGCAGCGCCCTGCTGGTGGCCATGGGCGCAATGAAGATTCTCGAGACCCGCGCCCGGCGGGACATCCAGGTGCTGGCCTTCATCGGCTATTTCCTGGTGCTCACCCAGCTGCTTTACGACCAGCCTGTATGGAGCCTGCCCTGGCTGGTCCTCACTGTCGCCGCCATCACCCTGGCCCTGCTCCAGGGGGTTCGGCACGGGCCGCCCCTGTCTGCCTCCGAAGGCATGGGGCTCGTGGGCCGGATGCTGGCCTTCGCCGTCCCGGTGGCCCTGGTGATGTGGGTATTGTTCCCGCGGGTGCCGGGGCCTTTCTGGGCCCTGCCTTCCACCGGCGCGTCGGGCCTGACGGGCCTGGACGACGAGATGTCACCGGGAACGGTCACGCGGCTCATCCAGTCCGACGAGGTGGCATTCCGGGTAAGCTTCGAAGGCGAGGTGCCCACCAATGCCTTGCTCTACTGGCGGGGCCCGGTGCTGGAGCGATTCGACGGCATCACCTGGCGGGACGGCGAGCGGTGGCCACTGCGAACGCCCGCCATGCGGCTGCAGGGCGAGCCCGTGCGCTACCGCATGGTGATCGAGCCCAACGGGCGGCCGTGGATCCTGGCACTGGAGTACCCTGCCCGCTGGGGCGACGGCGATATCCTGCTGACCCACGAGTTCCAGCTCGTCACCCGCCAGCCCCTGGAGAACCTGCGGGCCATCGACCTGGTTTCCTTCCCCTTCGCGGTGCCCGAGACGGCACTGGGGGAAGGCACACGCCTCAGGCTCACCCGGCTGCCTGGCGGCCGAAATCCCAGGACCGTGGAGCTGGCCCGGGAGCTCATGCGCACCGCCGGCTCCGACGCAGCCTTCGTCAACACCGTGCTGGCGCGATTCCGCAACCAGGACTTCGTCTACACCCTCCAGCCGCCGCCCCTGGCCGGCGCCCACCCGGTGGACGAGTTCCTGTTCCGCACGCGCCGGGGCTTCTGCGAGCACTACGCCTCGGCGTTCACGGTGCTGGCCCGGGCGGCGGGCATCCCGGCCCGGGTCGTCACCGGCTACCAGGGCGGGGAACTCAACCCCGTCAGCAACCGGGTCGTGGTCCGCCAGTCCGACGCCCACGCGTGGTCGGAAGTGTGGCTCGACGGCCAGGGCTGGACCCGGGTGGACGCCACCGGCGCGGTGGCCCCCAACCGGGTCGAGCTCGGGATCGCGGAGGCCCTGCCGGCGGGCGAGGCGCTGCCGGGAGCGGTCCTGCGGGGCGTGCCCCTGCTGGAAAGGCTGCGGCAGAACTGGGATGCGCTGAACACCCTCTGGACCGACTGGGTGCTGGGCTACGGGCCTGAACGCCAGCGGGCCTTCCTGGACTGGATGGGCCTTCCGGGGGCTGACTGGCGGGCCCTGGTACTGGGCCTGACCCTGTTCGTTGCCGCCGTCATGGCAAGCCTGGCCGCCTGGCTGGCCTGGCAAAGCCGGGGCCCGGGCGCCGACCCGGCCCTGCGGGCCTACCGCCGCTTCTGCGCCAAGCTTGCCGCGGCGGGCCTCACCCGGGGTCCCGCCGAGGGCCCGCGGGATTTCGCCGGCCGCGTGGCGGCGGCCCGGCCGGAGCTGGCAGTCGCGGTGGCGGGCATCACGGATGAATACCTGGCCTTGCGCTACGGGCCTGAGCCGGATCCGGCCCGACTGCGCGTCCTGCGTCAGAGCGTGAGCAGTTTCCGTCCCTAGCGCGGCCGGGGCCCGTCGGCCGCGCCCTCGGATTCCAGCACGGCGGCGGCCCGCTCGCCTGCCGCCGGGTCCACCTTCCAGAGCAGGAATCCGCCCGTGACGAACAGCAGGCCCAGGGAAAGGACGCTGTCCCGGGCGTCGGCGCCCGGGAAAAGGAACGGGGTGACCGCCAGCAGGGTCGGGCCCAGGATGGCGGCGAACTTGCCCACCATGTTGAAGAATCCGAACAGCTCGGCCGCCATGGAGACCGGCACCATGCGGGCGTAAAGGGAGCGGCTCAGACTCTGCACACCGCCCTGGACCAGACCGATGGCCACCGCGAGGGCGTAGAAATCGCCGGCATCCTCCAGGAAACGCCAGGCGTAGACGATGGCCGCCAGGTACACGGCCAGCCCGATCAGGATGCCCCGGCGGGGACCGATGCGCCCACCGATCCAGCCGAACGCCAGCGCGGCGGGAAAGGCCACGAACTGGGTGACAAGAAGCGCGGTAACCAGGGCCGTCGAGGGCAGCCCGAGGATCCTGTCGCCGAAGAACACGGCGGTCTTGATGACGGTATTCACGCCGTCGATGTAGAGCCAGTATCCGACCAGGAAGACCACCAGCACCCGGAGGCGCCGGATCTTGCCCAGGGTGTCCACGAGCTGGGCAACGCCTTCGGCGAGGGCGCGCCTGCCGCGGGCGGCCCCGGGCGTCGGAGTCTCCTCCACGAAAAGCCACAGGGGCACGGTGAAAACCGCCCACCACACCGCTACCGACAGGAACGACAGCTGCACGGCCTGCCCCGCGCCCGAGAGCCCGAACCACTCCGGCTGCTGGACCATCAGGATGTTGAGCGCGAACAGCAGCCCGCCGCCCACGTAGCCGAGGGCGAAACCGTACGCGGAGACCATGTCCAGTTCCTCGCGCCCGGCCACGTCCACGATCAGGGAATCGTAGAAAACGTTGGCGCCGGAGAACCCCACGGTCCCCAGGCCGTACAGCAGCAGGCCCACCCACCAGAAGCCGGCATGCACCCAGGCCAGCCCTGCGGTCATGAGGATGCCCAGGAAGGCGAAGGTGGCCAGGAAGCGTTTCCTCGTTCCCCCCCGGTCGGCCACGGCGCCGAGCACCGGTGCGGCCACCGCCACCAGCAGGCTCGACGCGGCCAGGGTCACGTTGAACCAGAAGTGGGCGTTCTCCGTGGACAGCTCGCTGGTGATGCTGCTGTAGAAGACCGGGAAGAAACCCGCCATCACCGTCGTGGCGAAGGCCGAGTTCGCCCAGTCATACAGGGCCCAGGACAACACCGGGCGGCGGAAGAAGAGTCGGCGCATTCGCAGGCTCGTATTGTCAGGCCCGGCCACTATAACGGAACGCCGGTCGCGCCTGCGGTGCGCTCAGGCCGCAAGATGCTCCCGGGTGGGCATGAACTCGATGTCCGGCCAGCGCTCGCGGGTCAGGTCCAGGTTGACACGGGAAGGCGCGATGTACACGAGCGCCTCCCCGTGATCCACCGCCAGGTGTTCGGGCACCTTCCGGCGAAACTCTTCCAGGCGCCGGGGGTCGTCGCTGCGCACCCAGCGCGCCGTGGCCACGTTCACGGCCTCGAAGCGGCAGTCCACGCCGTACTCTTCCTTGAGCCGCCAGGCCACCACGTCGAACTGGAGCGGACCCACGGCGCCGAGGATGACGTCATTGGAAATCAGCGGCCGGAACAGCTGGGTTGCGCCCTCTTCACAAAGCTGGTCCAGGCCCTTGTTCAGGGCCTTGGCCTTCAGGGGATCCCCCAGCACCGCCCGGCGGAACAGTTCAGGCGCGAAATTGGGGATGCCCGTGAAAGTCAGCCCCTCGCCCTCCGTAAACGTGTCGCCGATGTTGATGGTGCCGTGGTTGTGGCACCCGGATATCCCGCCCCGTCCGCACGTGCTACAGCTTCATGCCCCGGGTGTAGTGGCCTGAACAGAGTCTCAGGAAGGCAATGCGGTCCCGGTGCGCCGGATCCATGTTGGCCTGTATCTTGAAGACGAAGCCGGTCATGGCCGACTCCCCGGCGTGCACCTCGCGGCTGAGGGCGGCCCTGGGCTGGGGCGGGGGCGCCCATTCCACGAAGGCGTCCAGCAGCGCCTTGACGCCGAAATTGTTGATGGCCGAGCCAAAGAAAACCGGCGTCAGGCGTCCCGCGAGATATTCGTCCCGGTCGAAATCCGGGCACGCTTCCCGTACCAGGGCGGCTTCTTCCCTGAAGCTTTCTGCCCGCTCACCGAGCAGGGCCGTGGCCGCCTCGGAGTCCAGTCCCTCGATGACGTCGCTGGTGCCCGCGCGGCCTTTCTCCCCGGCCCGGTAGAGGTAGATGCGGTCGTCCAGGAAGTGGTAAATGCCGCGGAAATCGCGCCCCATCCCGATGGGCCAGGTAACCGGCGCGCACCGGATCTTCAGTACTCGCTCGATCTCGTCCAGCAGCTCCAGCGGCTCCCGCCCGTCCCGGTCGAGCTTGTTCACGAAGCTCACGATGGGCGTCGTCCGCAGCCGGCACACGTCCATGAGCTTGATGGTCCGCTCCTCCACGCCCTTGGCGGCGTCGATCACCATCAGGGCGGAGTCCACGGCGGTCAGGGTCCGGTAGGTGTCCTCGGAGAAATCGGCGTGACCGGGCGTGTCCAGCAGGTTGACGATGCGTCCCGCGTAGGGGAACTGCATGACAGACGAGGTCACGGAAATACCACGCTGCTGCTCCAGGGCCATCCAGTCGGACGTGGCGTGCCTGGCGGCTTTCCGGCCCTTGACCGCGCCGGCCATCTGGATGGCGCCCCCGAAAAGCAGCAGCTTCTCGGTCAGCGTCGTCTTGCCGGCGTCGGGATGGGAGATGATGGCGAAGGTGCGTCGCTTCGCGATCTCGTCGTGCTGGGCGCTCATCGATGTCCTGTGCGGGCCCGGGACCGGGCGAAAGGCGCGGCATTCTATCGGAATTCCCCCGGCTCCCGCAGCGGGGGCGGGATCAGCCCTTCAGCGTCCTCGCCAGCACCAGGGCGTCTTCCCGGCCCGGCTGCGCACGATAATAGTTGCGGCGGACACCGATCCGGATGAAGCCTGCCCGCTCGTAGAGCGACACCGCCGCGGCGTTGGACGGCCTGACTTCCAGGTAGATGATCCTTCCCCCTGCGGCCGCGGTTTCCCGGAGCACGTAATCCAGAAGAAAACCGCCGAGGCCGCGGCCCTGGGCCCCGGGCTCGATGCACAGGTTGAGCAGGTGAGCCTCGTCCAGCGCCAGGGACGTCACCGAGTAGCCCACCAGCGTGCCTGACTCTTCGAGCACCCGGCAGTCGTAGGGCACCCTCAGGCAGTCCCGGAAAATCCCCCGGGACCAGGGGAACGGATAGGCGGCGTGTTCCAGGGCCGAGACGCGGTCCACGTCCGCCTCCGTCATGAGACGCACCCGGGGCGGCCATGACTCGACGGCAGCGCTCACCGCGCGTCACCGGACCGCAGGAAGGCGGCGGCGCTGAGCAGATCACGCCAGGCGTCGGCCTTGGCCTCCAGGCGGCGCAGCAGGAAGGCGGGATGATAGGTCACGAGCACGGGCACCCCGGCCGGCTCCAGCGGGTGCAGACGTCCACGCAGTCGTCCCAGGGGGGCCTCGGTCTGCAGCAGGTTCTGGGCTGCGACCCGGCCAACGGCAAGGATCAGCCTGGGAGAGATCAGCTCGATCTGCCGGGCAAGGTAGGGCGCGCAGGTGGCCGCCTCGTCGGGCCTGGGGTCGCGATTCTGGGGCGGACGGCATTTCAGGATGTTGGCGATGAACACCGTCCGGCGGTCCAGGCCCAGCGCGGCCAGCATGGCGTCCAGGAGCTTGCCCGCCCTGCCGACGAAGGGCTCGCCGCGGCGGTCCTCTTCGGCACCGGGCGCCTCGCCGATGATCATCAGGTCCGCGGTCCGGCTGCCGACACCAAACACCGTCCGGGTCCGGCCGGCATGAAGGCCACACCGCACACAGCCGGCCACGGCCCCTTCCAGGGCCTCCCAGTCCATGGTGGAGACGGGTTCGGAGTCCTCTTCGCCTCCCGCATCGACGGACGCCCGGCGCACCCACACCGGTATCCCCATGGCGGCCAGCCCGGCGAGTCGGCGCTCGTCCACGTCAGATCTCCTCCGGCTCGCTCCTCCGCCGGGCCCGCCGCCGGCGACGCCGGATCATCCGGTAAAGCGCGATCGCCGGTCCGGACACCACGTAGCTGAAGAAAAGCAGGAACAGCACCGTGGGAGGGTTCAGGCTGATGACGATGAATACCGCCGGGATCAGCAGCGCGTAGGGATACGCGATCCGGCCGCCCAGATTGAGGTCCCGGCCGCTGTAGTAAGTCACGCGGCTGACCATCAGGGCGCCCGCCGAGGCCGTCACCAGGAGGCCGAAGACCATGGCGGCGAACCCGGTGGCGCCAAGCTTGGTGCCGAGCCAGACGACCCCCGAGACCACGGCCGCGGCGGACGGGCTGGGCAGGCCCTCGAAAAACCGCTTGTCGCTGGTGGCGTGCCTGGTGTTGTAGCGGGCCAGTCGCAGGGCAGCCGCCACGGCATAAAAGAACGCCACGACCCAGCCAAGACGCCCCCAGACGTCGCCGTACTCCTTCAGCTGGACCGCACCCCACTGATAGAAGACCAGCGCCGGAGCGATGCCGAAAGACACCATGTCCGCCAGGCTGTCATATTCCTTGCCGAACTGGCTCTCGGTGCGCGTCAGGCGGGCGATCCTGCCATCGAGCCCGTCCAGCACCATGGCGATGTAAATGGCCACCGCCGCGGAAACGAAGTTCCCGTCCATGGCCGCCACGACTGCTGAGAATCCGGCAAACAGCGCGCCGGTGGTGATCAGGTTCGGCAGCAGGTAGATACCCTTTCGCGAAGAAGCGGTGGACATGGAGTGCACCGGTTAAGGCGGAGACTCATTTACGCACTTAGAGGCCCGGATTTCCACCCTCCCGACGGGAAGGGGGAAAAACCCGAGGCACCGTCAGTCGCCCTCCAGCCATGGCATCAGGGCTCTCAGCCTCCGGCCCACGACCTCGATGGGATGGGCTTCGGCGCGACGCCTTCCTTCGGCCAGGGTCGGTCCGCCAGCGGCCATTTCCGCGCTCAGCTCCCGGTCGAATCGCCCGTCGCGAATCTCCTCCAGCATGGCCCGCATCGCACGGCGGGATTCCGGGCCGACGACCCGGGGCCCCCGCGTGTAGTCGCCGAACGCCGCCGTGCTGGAGATGGAGCCGCGCATCCCGGCAATCCCCCTGCGCTGAACCAGATCGGCGATCAGCTGCACCTCGTGCAGGCAGCTGAAATACGCCAGCTCCTCGGGATAGCCGGATTCCACCAGTGTCTCGAACGCCGCCGTGATGAGATGGTTCAGTCCGCCGCAGAGCACCGCCTGCTCGGCAAACAGGTCCGTCTCCGTTTCCTCGGTGAAGGTGGTCTCGAAGACTGCCGCGCGAGCGTGCCCGTTGGCCGTGGCGTAGGCCAGCCCCAGGTCCCGGGCGGCTCCGGTGGCGTCCCGGGCGACGGCCAGCAGCCCGGGGACGCCCCGTCCGGCCTCGTACTGCTGCCGCACCTGCTCCCCGATGCCCAGGGGGGCGACCATGAGCACGTCCAGGTCATCGCGGGGCCGGAGGTGGCCGTAGTGGATGTTATAGCCGTGGGCGAACACCAGGGCGGAGCCTTCGGCAGCCGCGCCGTGCAGGCAGTCCTCGTAGACCGTCGGCTGGGCCTCGTCCGGCACGAGCATGGCGAACACGTCCCGCTCGGCGGCCGCCTCGGCAGGCGTCACCACCCGCAGGCCAAGGGCTTCACAGTCCGCCCGCCGGGGAGAGGCGTCCCGGAGGGCGACAACGACATCCACGCCGGAATCCCGGAGGTTCAGCGCCTGGGCCCGGCCCTGGGCGCCGAAGCCCAGCACGGCCACGTGGCGCCCTTCAAGGGCCGCCGGATCCAGCTGTTCCCGGGGGACAGGCTCCATCACCGTCTCTCCCGCTGCCTGTACCGGCCGGCCGGCCCCCCGCTACAATAGCCCGCCGCGGCCGCCGCGCCGGTGTGCCGTTTCGTCAGTGCCAGGAAATCGCTTCCCATGCGTCTCTCCGAGTATCCGCTCACCACTCTAAAGGAAGTGCCGGCCGGCGCGGAAATCGTCAGCCACCAGCTCATGCTGAGGGCCGGAATGATCCGCCAGCTTGCCGCCGGGCTATACCCCTGGATGCCCCTGGGACTGCGGGTGCTGAAAAAGGTCGAGGCGGTGGTCCGGGAGGAGATGGACCGCGCCGGCGGCCTCGAGCTATTGATGCCCATGGTTCAGCCCGCGGAGCTGTGGAAGGAATCGGAGCGCTGGGACGCATTCGGCCCGGAGCTGCTGCGGCTGAAGGACCGGCACCAGCGGGAATTCTGCCTCGGCCCCACCCACGAGGAAGTCATCACCGACATCGCCCGCCGGGAGCTGAAGAGCTATCGCCAGCTGCCGGTGACCTGGTACCAGATCCAGACCAAGTTCCGGGACGAGATCCGGCCCCGCTTCGGCGTCATGCGAGCCCGGGAATTCATCATGAAGGACGCCTACTCCTTCCACCTGGACTCGGACTCCCTGGACCGCACCTACCAGGTCATGTACGACGCCTACTCGCGGGTCTGCCGGCGCCTCGGGCTGAAGTTCCGGGCGGTGGAGGCCGATACGGGCGCCATCGGCGGGAGCCTCTCCCACGAGTTCCACGTGCTGGCCGATTCCGGCGAGGACGCCATCGTCTTCTCGGACGAGGGCGACTACGCGGCCAACATCGAGCTTGCCAGGGCAGCCCCGCCGGCAGGATCCCGGCCGGCGCCGGGGCGGGAGATGGAGACCGTTTCCACGCCACGCGTGCGGACCATCGCCGAGCTGACGGAATTCCTCCAGGTGCCTGCGGAGGCCTGCCTCAAGACTCTGCTGGTGCACGGCGCCGACGGCGGCCTGGTCGGGCTCGTGATCCGGGGCGACCACGAGCTGAACGCCGTGAAGGCTGAGAAGCTGGAGGGCGTCGCCGCGCCCCTCAGGATGGCGTCGGCCGAGGAAGTCGCCGCCACGGCCGGCTGCGAGCCAGGGTTCATCGGCCCGGTGGGCCTGGACATCCGCCTGTATGCGGACCACGCGGCCCTGGCGGTCGCGGATTTCGTCTGCGGGGCCAACGCAGCGGACGCCCACCGCGTGGGCGTGAACTGGGGCCGGGACCTGCCGGAGCCGGAGGCCGCCGACATCCGCAACGTCGTGCCGGGGGACCCCAGCCCGGACGGCAAGGGCCGGCTGTCCGTCGCCCGGGGCATCGAGGTGGGCCACATCTTCCAGCTGGGTCGCAAGTACAGCGAGAAACTCGGCGCGGTGGTGCTGGACGCAGATGGCGAAGAGGTCCCCATGATCATGGGCTGCTACGGGATCGGCGTTACCCGCCTGGTCGCCGCAGCCATCGAGCAGAACTGGGACGACCGGGGCATCGTCTGGCCGGAGCCCATCGCCCCGTTCCAGGTGGTGCTGGTGCCCCTCAACCTGGACAAGAGCGAGGCGGTGCGGGAAGCGGTGGAACCCCTCTACGACGCCCTGCTCGAGACCGGACTGGAGGTGCTGCTGGATGACCGGGACGTCCGGCCCGGCGTGAAGTTCGCCGACGCCGAGCTTCTCGGCATCCCGCACCGGGTGGTGATCGGCGCCCGGGGCCTGGCGGAAGGCAACCTGGAGTATCGACACCGCCGGGCCGCCGAGTCGGAGCCGCTCCCCCTGGAGGGCGCCGTGGAGGCGCTGACCGCCCGGGTCCGCGAAGGGATGGCTGCCCACCAGGCCTGATGGCGGGCAGGCTGGCAGTTCTCCTGTTGCTGGGCAGCCTGGCCTTCGCCCGGGCCGCCGCCCAGGCGCCGGAGGATATCGACCCGGAACTCCGGGCTGCCCTGAAGACCGCAGTGGAGTCCGCCGACAGCTTCCAGGACCGGTTCGAGGCCGAGGTCTGGCTGACGGACATGTCCCTGCGGCTGGCGCGGCAGGTGCCGGACACGGACGAGCGCCTGGAGATCCTCAAGAACGTCCACCGGTTCTCGAGCCGGTTCGAGCTGCCGCCGGAGCTGGTCCTGGCCGTCATCGACGTGGAAAGCAACTTCGACCGGTTCGCCATTTCCTACGCCGGCGCGCTGGGTCTCATGCAGGTGATGCCGTTCTGGCGGGACGAGATCGGTCGGCCGGAAGACAACCTGCACGACGTGCGTACCAACATTCTCTACGGCTGCCGGATCCTCGCCTACTACCTGGAGAAGGAGAACGGCGACCGTCGCGCGGCGCTGGCGCGCTACAACGGCAGCCTCGGGCAGCGCTGGTACCCGGACCGGGTTTTCACCCGGCTGAGCACGAAATGGTACCGGTACTGAGCCGACCGCGGCGTGGGAGACCGGCCTCAGCCGGCGGTGAAGCCGGAGGGCGGATCGCCCGGAAGGGGTACTTCCTCCACCTGCACATCGTCCACCCGCGCCTGGGGAGGCCCGTGGCGAAGCCAGGAGAGAAGTTTTTCCACGGCGTCCTCCCGGCCCACGGCCAGGACTTCCACGCGGCCGTCGTCGAGGTTCAGCGCATGACCGCGGATTCCCAGCTGGCGCGCCATCCCGGCGGTGCTGGCCCGGAAGAAGACTCCCTGCACGCGACCGGACACGAAGGCGCGACGGCTGATCATGGCGCGGGCATCATTCGGGATGGGGGATCAGGGCTACTGGTCGGCTTCCGCGCGGGCCGCGGCGAGGGCTTCGGCCGCCTTCTGGCGGGCCTGTCGGGCATCCACCCGGGCTCCGTTGTAAGCCTTGCGCGCGAGCTTGGCCTCGGCGCTGTTCAGCAGGAAGCGGGCTTCGGACAAGGGCGCCGGCGCCACCGCGGCGGCTCCCGCCTGCTCCGCGGCATCGATCGCCTGGCGGGCGTCGCTCATTTCCTGCACCGGCGCGCTTGCGCAGCCGGCAAGAAACCCGGCGAGTACGACGGCAGCCATCCATGAGCACCACCGGGAACGGAAACGGGGGAAATGCATCGGCCTGCGTTTCATCCGGGGACAAACAACCCGGTCAAACTAGCAGCGCGCCGATAAGGGAGTCAAGCACGGATCGTCCCGTCTCGGCGCTCCAAAAACCGGAGATAAATCATGCGAGTGAAGATCTTTCATAACCCTCGTTGTTCCAAGTCACGGCAGACGCTCGCCATTTTGCAGGAACGGGGGATCGACCCGGAAATCGTGCGCTACCTTGACGAGCCCCCCGACGCGGAGACTCTCAGGGACCTGCTGTCCCGCCTGGGACTGACGGCCGCCCAGCTGATCCGCCGAGGCGAAAAGGAATACCGCGAGCTTGGCCTGGACGCGGCCGGCGTGGACGAGAACGACCTGGTGCGGGCGATGGTGGAGCATCCCCGCCTCATCCAGCGGCCCATCGTGGTCGCCGGCGGAAAGGCCCGCCTGGGCCGCCCTCCCGAGGCCGTGCTCGAGATCCTGTAGATGGCCCGCGTCCTGGTTCTCTACTACTCGCGCCACGGCAGCACCGCCGCCCTCGCCCGGCAGGTGGCCCGGGGCGTGGGTGCGGTGGCCGGCTCCGAAAGTCTCCTCCGCACCGTGCCACCGGTGGCGGCGGACCTGCGGGGACAGCGACCGCCGGTGCCGGAGGAAGGGCCTCCCTACGCGGATCTGCAGGATCTCCGGGAATGCGACGCCCTTGCCCTGGGCAGCCCGACCCGGTTCGGCAACATGGCCGCGCCCCTGAAGTATTTCCTCGACGGAACCAGCGAACTGTGGCTGGATGGCGGCCTGGCGGGCAAACCCGCTGGCGTATTCACGTCAACCTCGACCCAGCACGGCGGCCAGGAAAGCACGCTGCTGTCCATGATCCTGCCGCTGCTTCACCACGGCATGCTGGTCACCGGCCTCCCCTACACGATCCAGGCCCTGACGGACACGACCTCCGGCGGCTCGCCGTACGGCCCGAGCCACGTCTCCGGCCGGGGTACGGAACTCACCGACCACGAGAAGGAGCTGGCCCGGGCCCTGGGCCGGCGACTGGCCTCCGCGGGGGACGCGCTGCGGCCTTTCCGGGGAGACCTTGCCAGATGAGTCCGGCGGCGGTCCGCCGCTTGGCCGGCGCAGCGCTGCTGGCCACGGCGCTGGTGCTTGTGGCCTGGAAAGGCAGGGGCGCGCTGGCGGCCGGCGGCCCGGGCGTGGCGCTGCTGGGAGCGGTAGTGCTGCCAGTGATCCTGCTGGCCGCCGGCGTGCTCGATGACCGGGTCCGGGCCGGACGCATCGCCAGCCTTGTGCTGCCGTTCTACGCAGCAGGTTTTCTCACCGAGGCCATGGCCGCGCCGGCGGGCAGGACCTGGGCGGCAGCCGGCGCCTTCGCGACCGCGCTGGCCTTCGCCACGGTCATCGCCTGGGTCAGGCGGGCTCGGAATTCCTGACGGCCGACGGCGGATAGGCCGCCAGCACCTCCCGCACGAAAGGGATGGTGAGCCGCTTCTGGGCCGCGAGGGACGCGGTGTCCAGCCGGTCCAGCCAGCCGCAAAGCTGTGCCATGTCCCGGGGAAGCCTTCTCAACAGGTAACGCCCGGTGTCCTCGGGCAGGTCCAGCCCGCGGTGAGCCGCCCGCAGCTGCAAAGCCCTGAGCTTGTCCTCGTCTCCCAGCGGCTGCAGCCGGAATACCGCTCCCCAGGCGAGCCGGGAAGCGAGGTCCGGCAGCCTGAAGCCGCTGGCGGACGGGGCGGACTGACCGCTGACCACCAGGCGACGGCCCGCCTCCGACAGGCGATTGAACAGCCCGAACAGGGCGACCTCCCAGTCGTCCCGCCCGGCCAGCCGGTCCACGTCATCCAGACAGACCAGGGACCGCTCCTCCCACCCGTCCAGCACCGCCGGCTCCAGGCACAGCAAGTCATCCGCCGGCAGGTAGGCCGAGCCGGGGGTGGCCGCACAGGTCGCCTGCAGCAGGTGGGTCTTGCCCGAAGCGGCCGGGCCCCGCAGCCAGGCCACCGGGCCCGGCACATCGAGCACCCGCCGCAGGAACGCCACGGCCTCCGCGTTGGGACCCGCGTGGTACGTGGAAAACAGGGCGGCGTCGTCGAGCCGCACGGCCAGGGGCAGCTGGCGCATCAGCGACCGATCACCCGGGCGCGCCGTGCCCAGTTGATGACGTAATCGGTGCCGCTGATCACCGTCGTCAAAAGGATGATGAGCGCCAGCCCGGTGAGCAACGGCCGGGGCGGCTGGCCCAGGGCCAGGTAGGTGAGTGCCAGCAGCACGAACAGCAGCTGCACCGCCGAGTTGAGCTTGCTGATCAGCGTGGGGCTGGCTTCGAAGGGACCGACCAGGACCCGGTAGGCCACGGCGCCCGACACTATCATCACGTCTCGGCCAACCACCACCAGCAGGAGCCACAGGGGCACCAGCCCGACGACCCACAGGCAGACGAACGCGCTGAAGATGAGAAGCTTGTCGGCGATGGGGTCGAGCATGCCGCCGAGTTCGGTCTGCCAGTGGAACCGCTTGGCCAGGAAGCCATCCAGGCCGTCAGTGAATCCGGCCACGAAGAAAAGTGCCAGCGCGACGTCGTAGTTGCCCTCAAGGATCATCCACGCCACGGGCGCGGCGAGAAACATCCGGAGGATGCACAGCAGGTTCGGTATGTCGCGCAGCCTCATGGCGCCAGGCGATAGACGAGTCCACCTTGCCCGGGATCCCGGTCCGCCGGTCTCAGCACGCCCCCGAGTCTCACGGCCTGGTCGAAGGCGGAACGGTCCCCATGCAGGCTGGCGCGGAAAAACAGGGTGCTGCCTTCGAGTCTGTCCAGGTCCATGGCCTGGACCGCCGTGAGCCCTTCGAGGAAGCTCACGACACGGCCGTAGTCCTCCACCGAGGTCACGCCCCGGACCTGGACCTCGACCACGGAGCCGCTGCCGGAGGAGACCACGGCCAGACGGTTTGCGAACTGGTCAGCCACCCGGTCAACGCTCTCGGCCGGTCCGGCCACCCAGCGTTCCGTTCCGTCCGGGGTATACAGCACCCATCGCCCCCTGGCCGGGTCGCCCGCGGAGACGCGCCCCACCAGCACCGCCTCCGGCCCGTAGCGGGCTGACGCTTCGGCGATCGCGTCCTCGAATCCGCCCCACACCTCGGCGAAGGAGGCCCGGCTGCGGTCCTCCGCGTCCATCAGCGGGAACACCAGCGGCAGGCCGCGGCGCTCGGCGGCCGCTTCCATCTGCGCCTTCAGCGCCTCTTCCGGCCCCGTCTCGGGCTCTGCCGGCACCACGAAACGGGTGCCTCCGCCCGCGTCCGCCGCAAGCCACAGCAGTACCGCCGGCCTGTCGCGGCCCCACAGCGGCTGACCGAGCTCGATCAGGGCCTGCTCGAGGGCGCGCCCGTCGAAAGACACCCACAGGGTCTCCGACGTGGGGTTGCGGAACTGCTGGACGTAGCTGGAAGCGGCGTCAAGCAGAGGGGCCACGCCGGGAGCCGAGGCCGCATCACGGCGACCCGTGACCCGCACCAGGACCCGACCCAGGGCGTCCCGGAAAGCCGCATCGCGGTCGCCGTCCTCCAGGGGCACTTCCACCGCGTAAAGCCCGGACACCTCGGCGGCTTCGGCGGCTGGCCAGGACAGACCGACCATGGCGATGACAAGCACCAGACTTACGCGAAAAACAGCCAACGGCATTCTCTGTCTCGGGATGGATCGCCGCGCCGCAGCCCGGCTCGGATAAAATACCATGCTCTCACCCGCCGCAGGCCCAGGACAGGTGCCCCGCCATGAGCGAATCCCCCTCGATGACCTACAAGGACGCCGGTGTCGACATCGACGCCGGCAACGCCCTCGTCGAGCGCATCAGGGCCGACGTCCAGGCCACCCACCGCCCCGGGGTCCTGTCCGGTATCGGCGGCTTCGGCGGCCTTTTCGAGGTCCCCCCGGGCTATCGGAGGCCCGTGCTGGTCTCGGGCACCGACGGGGTGGGCACCAAGCTCAAGCTGGCCATCCAGACAGGACGTCACGAGGGCGTGGGCATCGACCTTGTCGCCATGTGCGCCAACGACGTGGTGGTGGCCGGCGCCGAGCCCCTGTTCTTCCTCGACTATTACGCCACCGGCCGGCTCGAGGTGGAGGCCGCGGCGGCTGTCATCCGCGGCATCGCCGAAGGCTGCCGACGCGCAGGTGCCGCGCTCATCGGCGGCGAAACCGCGGAGCTGCCCGGCTTTTACCAGGGCGGGGACTACGACCTGGCGGGCTTCTGCGTGGGTATCGTCGAGCATGACCGGATACTGGACGGCTCCACGGTCAGGCCCGGCGACGCCATCGTCGGCATCGCCTCTTCCGGTCCCCATTCCAACGGGTTCTCGCTGATCCGACGGGTCCTGGACGCCACGGACACCTCGCCGGACCAGATGCTGGAGGGCCGGCCCCTGGCGGACTGGCTCCTGGAGCCCACCCGGATCTACGTGAAGCCCCTGCTGGGGCTGCTGGATCACATTGACGTCCATTGCCTGGCCCACATCACCGGCGGCGGGCTGCCGGACAACCTCCCGCGGGTGCTGCCCGAGGGCTGTGCGGCCGTGGTGGATACGGCCAGCTGGCACCGGCCCGCGATCTTCGACTGGCTCCGGGAAGCCGGCAACATCAGCCGGGCCGAGCTTTTCCGCACCTTCAACTGCGGACTCGGCATGGCCGTAGTGGTGGACGCGGCGCGGGCTGCGGACGCGGTGGACTTTCTGCAGTCGGCGGGCGAGACGGCCTGGGTTGCCGGCCGCATCGAGGCCGGAGACCGGCGGGTGGTGCTCGCCGGATGACCCGCCCGCCCCTGCGTCTGGCCGTCCTGGTTTCCGGTTACGGGAGCAATCTCCAGGCCCTGATGGACGCGGTGGCCGCCGGGACCCTGAACGCCCGGATCGTGCTGGTGGCCTCAGACCGCCCGGACGCCCGGGGCCTGGCACGGGCGCGCCAGGCCGGCCTGCCCACCGCCGCCGTGGACCCGGCCGACTACCCGGACCGGGCTGCCTGGTGCCGGGCCCTGGGCGAAGTGCTGGAACATCACCAGCCGGAGCTCGTGGTGCTGGCGGGATTCATGAAGGTGCTGGATGCGGATCTCGTCAAACGCTGGGCCGGACGGATGATCAACATCCATCCCTCCCTCCTGCCCCGGTATCGCGGGCTGCACACCCATCGCCGCGCGCTGGAGGCCGGCGATGCGGCGCACGGCACCAGCATCCATTTCGTCACCGAGGAGCTGGACGGCGGCCCCGTGGTGCTCCAGGCGCAGGTTCCGGTTCTCCCGGGGGACGACGAGACGCGCCTCAACGCCCGGGTGCAGGCGGTAGAGCACAAGGTCTATCCCGAGGTGGTCGGATGGATCGCCGAGGGCCGCCTGGCCCTTGGCGACCAGGGGGTAACGCTGGACGGCCGGCGGCTGGACGGCCCGGTGGTCAGGCCCTGGGCAGAGTGACGCCCCGCTGCCCCATGTATTTCCCGCCCCGGTCAGCGTAGGAAATCTCGCACTCCTCGTCGGACTCGAAGAACAGCATCTGGGCCACGCCCTCGTTGGCGTAGACCTTGGCGGGCAGCGGAGTGGTGTTGGAGAAC
>JARRON010000047.1:0-17334 GCA_037383845.1 Gammaproteobacteria bacterium | reverse complement strand
TGAGGGTGCGCATCGCTCACCGTCCTGAACGCGCCACGGTGTACGCAGAACCCTTCGCTCCGAGATACCCCCCCTTCGCTCCGGGATAACCCGCTTCGCTCCGGGGATACCCCGCTTCGCTCAGAGATACCGCTTGCGCTTCGTCGCATCCACACGGAACCCCGTGACCGCCGGATATCCGTCCCTCTCCCTCGAGGGAGAGGGGTTGGGGTGAGGGTGCGCGCCGGGCTCGCCCCGTGAGCCCGGACGGCGTCTATAGTGGCAGACTTGCACCGAAAGCCACGCGTTCCCGTCGGCGATACAACCATGCAGAAGGGCTACTTCCTCTCCAAGACAAAGATGCTGGCGGGCTGGCAGTGCCCGAAGCGGCTCTGGCTTGCCGTGCATGCCCGCGAGAAGGGACAGACCACGGCCTCCATGGAGCGGGCGTTCAAGGTCGGTCACGAGGTGGGCGACATCGCCCGCCGGCTGTTTCCCGGCGGGACGCTGGTGGAGCACGACCAGGCGCTGTCGGAAGCGCTGGCCGAAACCGCTGAGCGCGTCGCCCGCCCGGGCCCTTTCACTCTGTACGAGGCCACTTTCCGGCACGAGGGCGTGCTGATCCGCGCAGATATCCTCATGCGCGACAACGAAGACCGCATCCGGCTCATCGAGGTCAAATCTTCCACGTCGGTGAAGCCCGTGAACCACATCGACTGCGCGGTGCAGGCCTGGGTGCTGGCCGGCAATGGCCTTGCCCCGGACGTCATCGAACTGGCCCGCATCGACAACACGTTCGTCTATCCCGGCGACGACGACTACGAGGGCCTTCTGGTCTGCGAAGACCTCACGGAGGCGGTCGCCCCGCTGGTGGACCAGGTGCCGCGCCGGGTTGCCGAATACCGCGAGGTGCTCGCCGGCACGGAGCCGGACATCGGCGTCGGCCCCCACTGCCGCAAACCGTACCCCTGCGAGTTCCTATCGTACTGCACGCCACCCGGACCCGATTACCCGGTCAGCCGGCTCCCCGGCCGGGGCAAAGTTGTCCGGGAACTCCTGGCGGCGGGCATCGAGGACATCCGCGACGTACCGGCCGGCACGCTGACCAGCGAGACCCAGGAATGGGTGCGCCGGGTCACCGTGGCCGGCGGACCGGACCTCAAGCCCGCCGCCGCACAGGCCCTGGATGCCCTCGGCTGGCCGCGCTACTACTTCGACTTCGAAACCGTGTCGTTCGCGGTGCCGGTCTGGCCCGGCACCCGGCCCTACCAGCCCCTGCCGTTCCAGTGGTCCTGCCACGTCCGGACCCGCGACGGGCACCTGGCCCACTCGGAATGGCTGGCGGACGGGACGAGCCCGCCCATGCGCGGCTGCGCCGAGTCCCTGCTGGCAGCCCTGGGGGATTCCGGGCCCGTGTTCGTCTATACCGACTATGAGGCCGGCGTCCTGGAAGCCCTGGCAAAGATGTTCCCAGACCTGGCGCCGGCACTGCATGCGGTCACGGACCGCCTGTATGACCTGCACCCGCTGACACGGGCCAACTACTACCACCCGGACATGCTCGGCTCCTGGTCCATCAAGGCGGTGCTGCCCACGGTAGCGCCGGACCTGGACTACGACTCGCTGGAAGAGATCCGGGAGGGCACCGGGGCCTCGGAGGCCTTCCTCGAGCTCATGGACCCGGACCTGGACCCGGAGCGGCGCGCCGTCCTACGCCGTCGCCTGCGCGAATACTGCGCCCTTGATACGCTGGCCCTGGTCCGCCTCACTGACGCCCTGGCGGGCCGCTGAGACCCGCACCAGCCAACGGAGGCATCTTGCTCGGACCGATTTCCCTGATCCTCGTCGTCACCCTGTCCATTCTCATCACCCGCGTCGCGGCCATCGCCCTGGTGCACACGGGAGTATCCCGGGAGCTGGCCCGTTTCCAGGCGCGCTCCGCGTTCACAGGCGCAGGGTTCACCACCGAGGAATCCGAGCGCATCGTCAATCATCCCGTGCGCCGTCGGATCATCATGTGGCTGATGTTCCTGGGCAACGCGGGCATCGTCACGGGCATCACCTCGCTGATCTTCACGTTCGTGGGCCGGGAAGGAGACCTGGCCTTCTGGGTGAAGATCGCCGCCCTGGTGCTGGGCATGGCCGTGCTGTGGCTGGTCTCCACCAGCGCCTGGGTGGACCGGCACCTGTCCAACCTGGTGAGCCACTGGCTGGCCCGTCACACCGATCTCAACGTCCGGGACTACGCCAGCCTGATGCACCTGAGCGGTGACTACCGTCTCGTGGACATGCAGGTGGAAGAGAACGACTGGCTGGCGGGCCAGACCCTCGGCGACAGCTGCATCGGCGAGGAAGGGCTGGTGGTACTGGCCATCCACCGCAGCGACGAGACCTTCCTCGGCACTCCCCAGGCCGATACCCGGCTGGCACCCGGCGACCGGCTCGTCATCTACGGCCGGGTCGAGGCCCTGCAGCAGCTGGACGAGCGGCGGCGGGGGTCCTCCGGCGACATGGCCCACGAAGAGGCCGTGGCCGAGCAGGAGGAAGTCGTGGAAGCGCAGGAGCGCCGGGACCGGGAAGCCGACGGCGACTCCGGCTGAGCCTGCGGCAGCCACCCGCGCGGCCCCGCCGGGCCCCGAATTCGTTCTGCTGCGCCTGAATCCGCGACAGCGCGGTCTGCGATTGATATAAGTAGAAACCGTAAAGTCGCAACCCCGACGGGAGGTAGTGATGCAGCCCAGAACCCGCCTTGTCCTGGCCATCGGCGCCGTGATCCTCCTGGGAGGCTTCGGCCTCGCAGGCCAGCATGCGCCGGAGCCGGCCTACGCCCAGGTCTCCGGGCCCCTGGTGCACGCTGACCTCCGCGCGCACCCCCTTCCCGCGGGCAAGTGGGCCCATTCCGGTCTGCCGGAGAATCACCCGCCCATCCTGCCCGAGGGCCATCCGCCGGTTGCCGGCTATGGCCACCGGTCACTTCCCGAGGGCCATCCGCCTGTCACCGGCCACGGCCAGCTGGACCTGCCCGAAGGGCATCCGCCGGTGTGTCCCTACAGCGGCAAGGCCGGTATGGCACCCGAGCTTGGCCGGGATCTGGGCAAGGCGCGGGCGAAGGAAGAGCCCCTGAGCATTTAGCGGCGCTCGACCCCCCTGGCGCTGGTTTTACCGGGCCCCGGGCAGGATTCTTCCGGCCCGGGGCCTTTGTATTCCGGGTAAGCGAACCCGGCCGGACCACCCGGCCCATACCGTCCGGCCTGTCCGGACGTTTCGTCGCCTGCGAAGGGGCGAGCCCCGTCACGCGCTTCGCCCGTCGTTACGCCGTGGAAATCCGCCTTCCCGTCGACTAGTTATTAGTCAACGCCGCGATCCGACGGCGTCGGCCCTTGCGCCGGGTCGGGTTCCGCGCGCCACGCGCGGGAGGAGCATGTCATGGGTTCCAGGAATATCGTCCGGACGGCCCTTCTGGGGCTGGCCGTCACTTTCGGCTGCCTGTCCGCCGCGGCCGCACCGCCGCAATACACCATCACGACCGCCGTGGAAGGTGACGGCGTCGTGACCCTCGACCCGGACCAGGCCAGCTACAAGAAGAACAACATGGTGACGGTTACCGCCGTCCCAGCGGGGAACTGGCGGTTCGACCACTGGGAGGGGGACCTTTCCGGCGACGCCAACCCGGAGACGCTGCGGGTCAGCAGCGATCACGCCGTGACCGCGGTGTTCCTGGAAGGCTCGGTGGAGCCGCCCGAGCCGCCGCCGGGCGTCGACCGCCCGCCCCTGCCCGCCTCACAGATGGTGGTGGGATACTTTGCCCAGTGGACGATCTACCGAAGGGACTACCTGCCGGCGGACATCGTCGCCAGCAACAGCGCCGAAGACCTCGACGTCGTCAACTACGCCTTTGCCGGCATCGACGAGAACCTCCGCTGCGTGAGTCTCGACCCCTTCGCCGACTACGGCCAGCGCTACGACGCCGACGAGAGCGTGGACGGCGTGGCCGACACCGTCTCCCAGCCCCTGAAGGGCAACTTCAACCAGTTCAGAAAGCTCAAGGCGATGTATCCCCACGTTCGGGTGCTGCTGTCCATCGGCGGCTGGACGGAGTCCTATCGCTTCTCGGACGCGGCCCTCCCGGAGAACCGGGAGGCGTTCGTGGCCAGCTGCATTGACAGGTTTATCAGCGGCGAGGTGGAGCCGGGCATCAGCGTCGCCGGGGTCTTCGACGGGCTGGACATAGACTGGGAGTACCCCGGAAGCTGCGGCGAGACCTGCGACTACCGTCCGGAGGACCGGGAGAACTTCCCGGCGCTACTGGCCGAGTTTCGCGGGCAACTGGAAGCGGCCGAAGACCAGGTGGAAGCCGCCACGGGCAGCCGTCCCGAGTACCTGCTGACCATCGCCGGTCCCGCCGGCGCAGCCAGGTACGAGCCCATCGACCTTGGTACTGCCGCCGGGTACCTGGACTGGATCAACATCATGGCCTACGACTTCCACGGCGCCTGGGAGTCGTCCGGCCCGGCCAATCACCACGCCGCCCTCTTCAGTTCGCCCTGCGACGGCCAGGACGGCGACTGGGGCGACAAGGCTGTCGGCGCGTATCTCTCGGCCGGCGTGCCGGCGAACAAGCTCCTGCTCGGCGTGCCCTTCTACGGTCGCGGCTGGCGCGGCGTGTCCGCCGTGAACGACGGACTCTGCCAGCCCGCCCGGGGCATCCCCCGGGGTACCTACGAGAAAGGCGTGGACGACTACAAGGTGCTGGAAGGCGCCGGCGACCCGCCCTTCTGGGACGACCTCACCGCCACCCACTGGACCTTCGACGGCAGCGAGTTCTGGAGCTACGACGACGCCCGCTCACTCGGGGTCAAGGCCGGCTACGTGAACGACACCGGACTGCGCGGCGTCATGTTCTGGGAGCTGTCGGGAGATTCGCCGGACGGCGGCCTGCTGGATGCGCTGCGGGATTCGCTCGGACGCCCGGGACAGTAGCGACAGGAAGCGACACCAGGAAGCAGCCACACGACCTGCGCCGGGACCGCCGTCGCCGGGACGGTTATCAGGAGCTTCAGCCTGGCCGGATCGGCGGCAACAGGATCACGCTGGCGAGGACCACCGGGGCCGCAAGAAAGGCTGCCCGCCGGAACCACACGCCGCGCAGGCCATGAGAAAGGCCGATGCGCGGCACCGCGCACCGGCCTGTCGAAGACCCGGGATTCAGCAGTACTGCTTACGCGCCGGGGCAGCCGCGGGGACCCGCGGCCCGTCAGGCGAAGAAGCTCTTCACCTTGGCCGAGAGCTTGCTCCAGCCCGCCTCGATGTCGTCCATCGCCGCGCGCCAGTCGTCCTTGGCGGTGGCCCAGACCTGCTCGAACTTCTCGTCCGACATCTCGGCGAGTTCCTCGAGCTTGATCCGGCCCTTCTCGATGCCGCGCTCGGCCGCCGCGACCGCGTCCTTCATTTCGTCCGACGCTTCGTCGCCGGCCTCCGCCAGCTTCGCCTTCAGCTTGTCCAGCTGGGACTCGCCCGCGTCGAGTTTCTTCTCCAGCTCAGCCTGGACTTCCTGCTTCGTTGCCATGGTATCTCCCTCCTCGTACTGATCGGGTCTTCTTTCGACCCGCGTTTCTCTAACTTCCACTCTGCCCTGGTGGCGTGACTGCCGGCCGTCCCGGTGAGCGGGACAGCCGGCAGCGCACCGCGGTCGGATCAGGGCCGGATGATGATCTCCACGTGGCGAGCCTGCTCGTACGGCCCCTCGCCGGTCGTCTCCCTCGGCTTCACCGTATCCAGCTGGGACTCCGGGACGCCCGACTTCAGCAGGAAGTCGCGCACCGCGAAGGCCCGCTCCTTGGCAAGCTCCTGGTTGTATTCATCCGGACCCGTGGGGTCGTGGTAGCCCGAGATCTCGGCCACGGCCGTCGGGTGTCCCTTCAGGTAACGCACCACCGGCAGGAGCTCCATCATCGAGTCATGGGGCATGTCCGCCTTGTCGAGCTCGAAATACAGCGTGACCTCCGGGATGACCTCGCAGCCTTTCGCGTCTACCGGAGCACCCGCCGTGGTCCCCGGACAGGCGTCGTCGGCGTCGATGACACCGTCGCCGTCCGTGTCAGCGGGCTCTGCCGGGGGCGCCGGTGTCGCCGGAGTCGCCGGCACCGCGGGTGCAGTCGTGACGGCTGCCGGTTCGGCGACCCCGCAGCAGCCTCCGGGAGAGGCCGGGTAGCCCGGACCGCGGCCCATGAGCCACAGGAGCAGGAGCACGATGGCCAGGATGACCGCACCGATGAGGTGCGTTCGGTTCCACGCAGCGTACTGCTCCGGCGTTCGTCCGTTGATAAGCGTAGTCATGAGCTGCCTCCTAGCGGCGGACGCCGCCGATCAGCTCTTCCTGGAGCTTGTGCAGGTCCTCCCAGCGGTTGGCCGCCGCCAGGGCCGCCTGCTCCGACCACGTATCCGGCCGGGCCAGGTCGTAGTGCCAGCCCGCGCGGGTCAGGATCTCCTGGACGGCGGAGGCCTGCATCCCCGCCAGCGTGTCGAAGCTTTCAACGCCGTTGGTCCGCAGCAGGTGGGCGATCTTCGGCCCGATGCCCTCGATGATCTCGAGGTTGTCATCCCCGGTGACACGGAATCCCGCCGCCTCGGCGGCCGCGTAATCCACCTTCTGCCTGGGCTTGGGCTCCGGGGGCGGCGGCGCCGCAACTGGCAGGGGCTCGGACTCCGTCGTGCCCTTGCCGATCATCCGCCCGATCAGCCAGCTTGCCAGCCAGCCAAGCAGCAGGCCGAACACGAACCACCAGAAACAACAACCCAGTCCAGACATGTCTGAATCCTCTTGTACTGTCAGCAGATACGGCCCGCAGCCGCCGGCGGCCTCCCGGCCACCATCCGGAACACTTTACACGAACCGGAATATCACGTTCACCGTGTCAGCCGCCACCGCGGGTAAGCTACCCGGGCGCAGGGACGTAATCCAGCGGCGATCCTGGCCCGATGGGCAGGCCGAGCGCTATCCAGATTGCGAACATGACCGACCAGCCAATGAAGAAGACCACCGAGTACGGCAGCATGGTGGCCACCAGGGTGCCGATGCCCGCCTTCGGCTCGTAGCGCTGGAAAAACGCAATGATCAGCGCAAAGTAGCTCATCATGGGCGAGATGATGTTGGTCACGCTGTCGCCGACCCGGTAGGCCACCTGGGTGAGTTCCGGCGAGTAGCCCAGCAGCATGAACATGGGAATGAAGACCGGTGCCATCAGCGCCCACTTCGCTGACGCCGAGCCCATGAAGATATTCACGACGGCCGTCAGCAGGATGAAGGACACGAACAGCGGCACCGCCGGCAGGCCCAGGGCCTCCAGCCCCTCGGCGCCGTTGACGGCGAACACCAGGCCCAGCTGGGTCCAGTTGAAGAAGGCCACGAACTGGGCGGCGAAGAAACACAGCACCATGTACCCGCCCAGCGTGCTCATACTCTTGTCCATGCCCCGGATGACGTCGGCGTCGTTGCGGATGGTGCCGGCGCCAATGCCGTAGGCGATGCCCGCCACCACGCCGAACAGGAAGATCAGGGACACCACGCCCTTCAGCAGCGGCGAATGCAGCAGGTCGCCGGTGACCGGGTCCCGCAGGAAGCCCGCTCCCGGTATGCTGCCCGGCGGCAGGGCGCTCCAGATCACGATAAGCGCAAGCACCAGCGTCGCCCAGCCGGCAAATCGCAGACCGCGGCGCTCCGCGTCCCCCAGGGGACGGGCCATGGAGTCGTCACCGCCGTCGTCCTCTCCTTCGTAGTCGGCGAAGCGCGGCGCCAGGAGCTTCTCGGTGACGAACCAGCCCAGCAGGGTCAGCATCGGCGTGGAGACAATCATGAAATACCAGTTGGCCACCACGCTCACCGTGTACTCCGGGTCCACGATGCGAGCCGCCTCCTGGGACAGGCCCGCCAGCAGGGGATCGATGGTGCCCACCAGCAGGTTGGCCGAGTAGCCGCCGGACACGCCCGCGAACCCCGCGGCCATACCCAGGATGGGATGGCGGCCCGCCGCCTGGAAGATGAGACCCGCCAGGGGCACCAGCAGCACGTAGCCCACCTCGCTGGCCATGTTGGACAGTATCCCGGCGAAGACCACGATGGGGGTGAGCAGGTGCCGCGGCGCCGACAGCACCAGGGACCTCAGCCCCGCCGCGATAAGCCCGGAATGCTCCGCCACGCCGATGCCGATCAGCGCCACCAGCACCGTGCCCAGCGGCGCGAACCCCGTGAAGTTGGTGACCAGACTGGTCAGGATCCGGTGCAGGCCGTCGATGCTCAGCAGGTTCACCGGCTCGATCACCGCGCCGGTGGTGGGATGCACCACGGACAGCCCGGCCTTCGATGCCACCCAGGACAACACGATCACCAGGCCCGCGAGAAGGGCGAAGAGCATGGCCGGGTGCGGCAGGGCGTTGCCGCCGCGCTCGACGATGTTCAGGAAGCGGTCGATGGCCGAGCGGCGCGGCGCGGACTCAACGGATGGCATCGGCAGGCCCCGGACGGACACGAAAAGTCCGCAATGATACCGGCCGCGGCCCCGCCCGGAAGCCCTGCGGCGAACCCGGGCTGTCCAACGAACTTTTACACGCCGGCCGGCGGGCGGGCCGTGGCCGGCCTGGTGTCAGGCCCGGAGCGTCTCCATATCGATGACGAACCGGTACTTCACGTCGCCTCGCTGCATCCGTTCGTAAGCCTCATTGATGTTCCGGATGTCCAGCATCTCGATGTCGCAGACGATGCCGTGCTCGGCGCAGAAATCCAGCATCTCCTGGGTCTCCGGGAGTCCGCCGATCAGGGAGCCGGCAATCTTCTTGCGGCCGAAGATGAGCTGGCCACCGTCTGCCGGCGGCTCCAGGGGCTCGGGCATGCCCACCAGGATCAGGGTGCCGTCGCGCTTGAGCGCCGCGACATAGGGGTTGACGTCGTGGCCCACGGGCACGGTGTCCAGGATGTAGTCGAAGCGGCCGGCCACGGCTTCCATCTGGCCCGGATCGGTGGAGATGACCACGTGGTGGGCGCCCTGCTTCTTCGCCTCGTCCACCTTGGACTCCGAGCGGGTGAAGATGGTGACCTCCGCCCCCATGGCCCGGGCGAACTTCACGCCCATGTGGCCGAGGCCGCCCATGCCGACGACGCCCACCCGGTCGCCTTTGGAGACGCCGAAGAACTTCAGCGGCGAGTAGGTCGTGATGCCTGCACACATGAGCGGTGCCGCGGCGGCCGGGTCCAGGCCTTCCGGGATGCGGAGCACGAACCGGTCGCTGACCACGATGCGCTCGGAATAGCCGCCGTAGGTACGCGTGCCGTCGTGGCGGTCCTCGCCG
Source organism: Gammaproteobacteria bacterium (assembly GCA_037383845.1). GTDB lineage: Bacteria > Pseudomonadota > Gammaproteobacteria > Steroidobacterales > XN24 > JARRON01. Next base: position 8,013 of record JARRON010000047.1, on the reverse strand, counting down.
TTGTAGGTGGCCACCCAGCCGTTTTCGCAGTACTGCTCGAGGCCGTCCTCGCAGGAGGCGCAGCTGCGGCAGGAATCCACCAGGCAGCCCACGCCAACCCGGTCCCCCGGCTTGAATCCCTCGACTGCGTCGCCCACCGCCGTGACGTGCCCGACGATCTCGTGGCCCGGTACCACCGGGTATTCGGTCATGCCCCAGTCGTTGTGGACGAAGTGAATGTCCGTGTGGCAGATACCGCAGTAGTCGATCTCGATGACGACATCATCGGGCCGGGGTGCCCGGCGCTCGATGGGAAACGGGCCGACGCCGGACGTCGGCGACTCGGCGGCATAGGCACGAACTTTGGACATGGCGGCTGGTTCCTCGATCACGGGTGGCGAGGCGCTCATTATGCACACCAGCGGGAAAGGGGCCATGCCTCTTAGGGGCTGAAAAGGGCCGTGCCTCTTCCGCCCCTAAGAGGCATGGCCCCCTTATCCGGCTATTCGCGGGCCATCGGCGGTGGAGACACCGTATTCTCGAGCGCTACCGGACTGCAGTTCTTTATGGTGACCCGGCCTTCCAGGACGTTGCCCTTCGAGTACTCGTAGAAGATGCACTCGTTCTTCTCCGGGTCGTAGTTCTGCACCCAGAGATTGTCGTCTTTCCAGGTCGCGGCGATGTGGTGCTGGCCGTCCGGCACGCGGATGCTCATCACACCGCCGTAGCGCTTCACGAACAGCTGCTGGAAGTGGAAGTAATACGCCGCCCAGCCGACGATGAATACGATGGCGGCGGCGATGGCAGCACCCTTGAAGCTGCCCATGCGGCCGCCAATGAGAAACACCAGCCCGAAGGCCAGGGCGATGACCAGCGCCCAGTAGATATAGGTGATCACGACGCTCTTGCTCCCGAAAGTTAGTCAATTACCGTAAAAGTCACGCATCCTGCGGGCTTACGCCCGTCAGTCTTCCATCAGGTTCTTCAGCCTCGGCATGTGCGGCCGGACGGCCTCCACGTCCGCCGCGGGGGCATTGGCCACGGACCTCATGACGCCCATGGCCATCTCCAGCTGGCCGCGCATCATCTGCTTCTGCTCGGGGCTCAGGTCCTCGTTGGCCTCCAGCTCAGCAAGGGCCCGGTTCATCTCCGCCTCCGCGTTCGGGGAGTCCTTCGCCACCTCGATGGCCACCATCGCCCGGGTGATGCGGTCGCCCACGCTGCCCCACTGGTCGATGCTGCCAAAGCCGTGCTCACGGATCACCGACAGGAATTCGCCGCTGGCCGGAGAATTCTTGATGCCCTTGGCCGCCGTGGAGATCGGCGACCAGTCCTGGCCTGCCTGCGGCTCGAAGTCCTGGCGCTCGAAGTCGAAGACATCGCTGTCCTTGTACTTCTCCATCATCTTGTCCACCTCCGGAATGGAGGCGGCATAGCCCTGGATCAGCTCGTCGGTCAGCGGCTCACCGGCGGCGAAGGCCGGTGCGGCGGACAGCACGAACAGGGACATGAGAAAGGTTAGCGCGCGGCGCATGGAACTCTCCTCGTCGGATTCGGCACCGAGTATACCGATGCGGCCCGGGATCACGGATATCCCCGCCGCGTGCTCAGGCAAGTCGTGGCCATCAGGGTCATCAAGGCAAGCACGCAAACGCAGCTGCGCGGGATTCCCGGTCGTCAACCGGCGCGTGCCGCCGGGCGACGCACGGCCCCCGTGCGCCGGCGGGGCTGCTGAGCCTGTTCTGGAGCACAGCCGGGCCGGCTCGACACCTTCCGAAAGCCCGAAGCCGGGCGGCAGCGTGCGTCGGCAGCGCAAGACGCCATTCACCGACAAGGCCCGGTCCTTCGCCCACGAGGCCGTCGATTCGGCTTCCGACCGGGCGGAGGACGTGGAGCGCAGGGCGCGCGCAGACGCCCGGCGAGGCGCCCCGACGCGCTGGCCGAAGCGCCCGGATTGCCGCCTGCCTGAGACCGGCTCCCCCGGTCGCGCCCCTGGCTGCTACCCTTCGCTTGTCGATTCTCCCGCCGGCCCGGGCGCCAAAGAGCCGATGCCTGAAACCGGCACCCCGGGCGTCGCGAAGCGCATGCATACCCATGGCAGCCGCGACCATCAGAATGTCTGCTCCTTGCGAGGACTCCAACATGCGCGCTCTTCTCATCAATCCCTTCGAACAGACCATTGAAGAAATCGACGTGGGCGGCCTGGCCGACATCCGCCAGGCCATCGGCTACGACACCGTGGACTCCGACGAGATCCAAGACAGCAACGACCGCCTGTTCTTCGACGAGGAATGCTTCATCCGCCAGCAGCCCAGGCCCGGCCGCTTCCGGCTGGACACCCTGCCCCCGGTGGCGGGAATAGGCGTGGTGATCGGCGGCGGGCCGGAAGAAGACAAGCTCGGCGACGCCGGCCTCTCCCCCGAAACACTCAAAAGCCGGGTGCAGTTCACTTCCTGAGCGGCTACCGGCGCCGCTGGGCCGGGCGTACGGCACCGGCAGCGCTTGACTCACATTGCGGGCGGCGGCCGCCAGCGAGAACGACGGCGAAACACAGTTCAGCGGCCTTACCCGCGGGGCGCCACGGGCAGACTCTCCCGCGCCACAGTAGCCCGCCGGACGCCGGGGCGGTGTCAACGTCCGTCGCGGGGCCCGGGCGGACGCACCAGGGGCATCTGCTGTGCGGCAGCGTGAGCCATGCAGCGGCTCACAGGTCCCTGGTCCGGTTTGCCTGAGGACGCTGCCCCGCCCAGAGCGTCTACACTCAGCTTGTGTGGCGCTGCGCTGTACGCGACCACTCGCCCGGGCCAGTTCCTCCCGGGAGCGCTCTAAGGCCGACCACGGCCAGCCCCGTAACCGGACCACCCCGACGGGCCGCGGCCCCTCACACAACCCGATCGGACACGACCATCGAGCAACCCTTGAAGCCAACCCAGACCTCCGACTCCCGGAAAGCATCCGGAAAGCCCTTGCCGGCCGGCGAGCGAGCCCGCGGAGAGACTGGACCGGTTCCGGGCCCGATATGCCTGGTGGACGCCGACCTGGTCAGCTTCTTTGAACTTTCCCTCGAACCGATGTGCATCGCCAGCCTCGACGGCCGGTTCCTGCGCGTCAACTCGGCGTGGACGACCCGGCTTGGCTGGACCGCCGCGGAACTCACGGCAAGACCGTTTCTCGACTTCGTTCATCCCGACGACCGCGAAGCGACGGCACAACAGCTGGAAACACTCGGTGCAGGTGAATCGGTCACCCGGTTCGAGAATCGCTATACACACAGGGACGGAACGCACCGCTGGCTTCAGTGGTCTGCGCGACCGGAGCGCAAGCGTGGCCTGATTTTCGCGACCGCCCGCGACGTGACCCGGCACAACGAGCTGGAACTCCAGGTGCTCGCGGCCACCGACTACGAGAAGCAACGACTCGGACGCGAGCTGCACGATGGGTTGTGCCAGTCGCTGGCCGGCATCGCGGCCCTGAGTTCGTCGCTGGCCAGGACCCTGGCCTCCCGTTCGGAACCTGGTCCGTCCGGGGCGGCCGCGGAGATCGCGCGTCTGCTGAGCGCGGTGATCAGCGAGGCGCACGACCTCTCACACAGCGTTTTCCCGGCCCCTGTCGGCACCGCCGGATTGCTCAAACCCCTGGAAACCCTTGCACGCAGCGCGTGGGACCGGTTCCAAGTCAGGTGCACCGTGGAGGGCGAAGACCCGCCGGACGGCATGTCCGCCGAGACGCGGATTCATCTCTTTCGAATCTGCCAGGAAGCACTCACCAATGCGGCGACCCACGGCCAGGCCAGTCTCGTCAAGATCAGCCTGGTCTGCGGGAACGGGACGGGGACCCTGAGCGTGCGTGACAACGGCGTGGGCATCACCGAGGAAAAGCGCGACACCGGCGGAATCGGGCTGCAGTCGATGGCTTCCAGGGCACGGGTCATCGGCGGCCACCTCGATGTGAGGTCGCGCGTCCCCCAGGGCACGGATGTCGTTTGCACCTTTCCTCTCGCCGAAGTGACGGATATGGGTGATCGATCCGTCGATGTCGCCGATGCGTTCTGACTCCCGTCATCCGACGAGAAGAACGGTCCTGATCGTCGATGACCACCCGATCCTGCGGCGCGGGCTGGCCGCCCTCATCGAGTCGGAACCCGATCTCGTGGTCGGCGCAGAGGCCGCCGACTGCAAGGCCGCGATCGACGCTTTCGGGCGGGTCCATCCCGATCTCGTGATTGTCGATCTCGCCCTCGGCGACGATGACGGCTTCAACCTGGTGGTCTGGATGCACTCGCACCACCCCGACACACCGGCGCTTGTGCTGTCGATGTACGAGGAATCCGTGTTCGCCGAGCGTTCCCTGCGGGCCGGCGCCCGCGGTTACATCAACAAGACCCAGCTCGACGATACGTTCGTGACTGCAATGCGCCGGTTGTTGAACGGCGGAACCTACATGAGCACCACCCTCCAGGAGCAGCTGGCCGGCCAGTACATCGGCGCCAGGCATCCCGCCACCGGTTCGCCCGTGGACGGCTTGAGCGACCGGGAGCTCCAGGTATTCCGGATGATCGGCGACGGCCAGACGACCCGCGAGATCGCGCAGCATCTGAACCTCAGCGTCAAGACCATCGAGACCCACCGCAGCCACATCAAGAGCAAACTGGGTCTCGCCTCCTCGGCCGCGTTGGCCCACTCCGCGAGCCAGTGGGTCGGGTCACTCGGTCGCGCCGGCTAGCCCGCGTCCCCCACGTTCCTCCGGATGATCCGGCTGCCCGCTGCCGAAGGCGCCGGGTCAGCACGCTGGCATCGGGGAATCCCCTATGAGCGATTCAGGCCGCTCCCCGATGTTGGGAGGTTCGCCCCGGCATAGGTTTCATACACGGGATGAGCGCCGGGCAGCGCAAGCGCAGCAACATCCGCCCAGGCGTAACCACCCGCGGACCAGAGGTTGTCCGTACCCGAGCCGGGCACGGTCGTGACGCCGCCCCAGCCTCCCAAGGAGAGAAACCGCATGAACGCTTCAACCTACAAGACGATCCACGCCCTCGTGCTGAGCACGGGACTGCTGGCGGGCGGCGCGGCCTGGGCCGGATGCCCGCAGAAGCCGGACCTGGCCAGCGGAGACCCGCCGAGCGTCGCGGGGGAGACAACTTCCGCAGCTGCTGCCGGGGTGAGCAACGACGTCTACGCCTACCTGCACGATGCGCAGGCGCACGTGCCCGACATGTCCGGCCAGGACTACGGCGCCGACTCCAGTCGGCATCCCGGCCAGGCCCATCGCGACTGAGCCCTCGCCGGATTGGTTCCGCTGGCCGCGTCGGCGGTAGCGAACGCCGCACTGGCAATGCGTCGGTCGCCGCGGGGTCAGCGAGGAGCATCAACCCAACGGCGGGCCGCCGGAATCTGGACGCGTCGGGGGATCCGACGCACCAGGATCAGAGGAGAGACAATCATGACTACCCAAGAGAAGACGCAGACGTTCGTAACCGTGGCAGTGGCAGCCGTGGTGCTGGCGCTGGTCACCACGGCCACCGCCTCCATGGCATATGCTTTCGCCCACGCCACCATGCTCGCGTGAACGCGGGCTCGACCGGCTGCCGGCCAGCCACGAGGGGCTGACCGGCGGCCCCCCGCTCGACAACGGCGTACTGCAGCCCACAGCCTGGAGCGCTGTGCAGCCAGGCTCGCCGGGAACCCCGCGCCGTCGCGCCCTCGCGTGAATCCGCAGCGACGAGCCTGCCGGAACGCGCATCACTCCCACGGCGTCATTCGCGCGTCGTCAGGCCTCCATGTCTCCCGCGTCTGCCAGGATTCCCTTCACCAGCGGCTGCAGCGTCGCATCGTCCAGTTCCGGCCGCAGGCGCCTCGCCTCTTGAATCCCTATCTCGATGCGGCCCTCCAGGCACAGGCCGGACACGCCGGCGGCCTCCATGGCTTCGAGCACCCGGCGGGAGAACTCTTCAGCGGGCTGGTCGGCCATCACACCACCGGCAATCGCATGCGCACCGCGACGGTCACGGCGTGCCAGGACCACTCGGCCGGCGCCACGGACTTCACCCGCGCCCGCAGCTCCACGCCCTGGTCCATGAGCCGAACGAGCGGTAGGTTTTCGCTCCGCGGGACGTAGCCGACCTGCCGCCCCGCTGCCTCGATCCGGATGGCGTTGGCGTCATGAGGGTTGTCCGGCTCGCGAACGAGGATGAGTGCGTCACCCGGCTCGATCCCGGACAGACCGTCCTCATCGACGTGGTAAGGCAGGCCGGCCACCGGGAACTCGGTGAGCTCGTACTCGGCTCCCGCCCGCACGGTGCCGACAGCGCCCAGTGCCGGCAGTGCCACCAGGCTTTTCAGGAAATCGCGTCGCAGTGTCGAAGTCATGGCGCCCTCCTTTCGTTTCCATCGGAGCAGCCACACGATCTCATGGTACGCCCCGGGAGGGTCGTCAGATGAGCCCGCGGGGCGGACGTCGCTGAGGCGCCGTTGTCGGGGCATGCCTCTTTGGGCCGGCCCGGCACCGTCGCTTCGGAGACAGCCGCCTACCGGCTCTACCGCCAGGCGATGAAATCCGCGGACCCGTTATCGTCGTCCTGGTGGCTGTCGATCTGGCGGCAGCCGACGTCGACCCGGTCTCGGGAGACGCCGGCCCCGTGGCCTCGCATGGACCGGGCGAACGCGGCGCGGCCGAGGCGCTAGTGGCCTTCCTGCCCCTTCGCGTGGGTCTCCACCAGGAACCTAGACGACACCGCCGCCAGGGCCGCGAAGCCGACGAGCACCCACAGGCCGTGCTGATAATCCGACGCCGAATACACCGGCACGCCGTTGGCCATCGTCCCGTCCCAGCCCAGGTCCATCACCCAGCCGAACAGCGGCTGGAACACCGCCGTGCCCAGGAACAGCCCCGTGTTCACCAGCGAGATCGCCATACCCGAGACCGCAGGCCTCGCCACCTCCCGAGCGTGGGCATAGGCGACGATGAACGTCCCCGCCGACAGCCCCAGCAACGCGAACAGCACGATCGCCATCGCCCCCGGCCCCCACGGCAGGAACTTGAGTGCCAGGCACACGACGAGATAAATCAGGACACCCGCCCGCAGCACCCCCGCCCGATTCTTCAGCCGGTCCGAGATGTCCCCGGCGGCGAGACACCCCACCGCGAACGCCGCCGTCGCCACGGTCGTGTACACCGAGGCCTCGCCCCGGGTCAGCCCGTGGACGTCGCGCAACAGCGGCACCGCCCACAGGCCCAGCATGCCGAACAGGCTGCCCGTGACGCCGAAGTCGTAGAAGAACCCCGGCCACAACCGCCGGTTGGCCAGCACCGTGCGCAGGTCGTGGAACCAGTGCAGCTCCCGGGGCGCGTGGGGCTGCAACCCCTCCATCTCCCGCACCGACGGGAAGCCCAGGTCCTGGGGCCGGTTGCGGACCAAAAGCCACGACAGCACCGCCAGGCCGATGGCCACCCCGCCCAGGATGACGAACAGCGTGCGCCACTCGACCTTCATCAGGATCAGCGCCATGGGGCCGGTGGCCGCCAGGGCGCCGACGTTGCCCAGCAGCAGCGTCAGCCCGCTGATGGTCCCGTAGCGGCGCTCGCTGAACCACACCGTGTTCGACTTCATGGTGCCCACGAACACCACCGAGACCCCCAGCCCCACCAGGAACCGGCCGACGCTGGCCGTCGCAAACGTCTCCGCCAGGCCGAACATCACCGAGCCCGCGCCGGCGACCACGTTGCCCACCGTCACCGACAGCCGCGCCCCCAGGGTGTCCGCCAGCACCCCGGCGGGCAGCTGCATGGCCGTGTAGATGTAGAAGTACATCGCCGCCAGCGAACCCAGGGCGGCGGCGGTGATGCCGAAGGCCTCGGTGAGCTCGCCCGCCACCATCGCCGGCGCGAAGCGGTGGAAGAAGGCAAGCATGTAGGACGCGATCAGAATCGCGTAGATGGTCCAGCGGATGCGCTCGAAGCGGGTGGGGTTGTAGGTGGTCACGCGGATCCGGCTCCCTGTACGGACGCTATCCCGGCCAGGGCAAATTTGGAGTATAG
>JARRON010000046.1:0-18094 GCA_037383845.1 Gammaproteobacteria bacterium | reverse complement strand
TCCCATTATCGCGTCATTTTGCACCACCTGGAATCCCCTATGACCTGTGAGGCCCGGCCGTGTTCCCCGGGGATGACGAAGTGTGGTGTTCCGGGCATCATGACTGGCTCGGTTCACTGCACACGGATGCCAGGGCGCCCCCCGCCCGATTCCCCATGACACACCGGATTAACGTCTTCAGCCGGCCTCCCGGCCCCTGTGCACCACCTGGCGGAAGGCCCGGTGGTTGAGGGCGCGCCGGGGCCAGCCCGGGAGGAGGTGACCGCCCTGGTGCTCGCCGGCGGGCGGGCCACCCGGATGGGCGGCACGGACAAGGGACTGGTCCCCCTGGCGGGCCGGCCCATGATCGCCTGGGTGCTGGACGCCATCGCGCCCCAGGTGGCCCGGGTGCTGGTGAATGCCAACCGGAACCTGGATGCGTACGCCGGATTCGGGTTCGACGTGGTCGGCGACGTGCAACCGGGTTTCCTGGGCCCCCTGGCGGGACTGGCCACGGGAATGAGCCACGCGGACACCGAGTTCGTCATCACGGCCCCCTGCGACTCGCCCCTGGTAGCCCGGGACCTCGTGGACCGCTTATATTCCGCGTGCGTCGCCGAGTCGGCAGACATCGCCGTGGCCTATGACGGCCAGCGGCTGCAGCCGGTGTTCGCCCTGGCGCGGACCTCGCTCCGGGGGGACCTGGAAGACTGGCTGGCCTCCGGCGAGCGCAAGATCGATCGCTGGTTCGCCCGCCACGACACTACCCGGGTGGATCTGTCGGATCGGGCGGACACCTTCATCAACGTCAACAAGCCGGAAGAGCGGGACGCCCTGGAGGCGCGACTGCAGGAAGGCAACCGCGGCAGCGCGACGTAGTTGCTGCTTCTGGAACCGTTCCGGCGCCAACAACACGAGCACGAGAGACCAGGACATGGCTGAACCGGTCAAGAGCTTTCGGGACAACGCCGGCTGCGGGCACGGCAAGGCCTCGCTGAGCCTGGAGGAAGCCCGCGCCAGGATGCTGGAACAGATCACTCCCGTCGAAGGCTCGGAAACCGTGGCGCTGCGTGACGCGCTGGGCCGGATCCTCGCCGCCGACGTGATCTCTGAGGTGGATGTTCCGTCGCACCGGAACTCCGCCATGGACGGCTACGCCGTGGCATCCGGCGACCTGCCCGGCGACGGTGAACGGGGATTCCGCGTCATCGGGACCTCCTGGGCCGGGCATCCCTTCGACGGTTCGGTGGGATCCGGCGAATGCGTTCGCATCATGACGGGCGCCACGGTGCCGGAGGGCGCCGATACCGTGGTCATGCAGGAGCAGGTCCGCCGGGAAAACGACGTGGCCTTTATCGGCGCCGGACACCGCGCGGGGCAGAACGTGCGCGCCGCCGGTGAAGACCTGGCCCGGGGCGAAGCCGCGCTGCCGGCCGGAAGCTACCTGCGCCCGGCCCACCTGGGCCTGGTGGCATCCCTCGGTATCAGCGAACTGCCGGTTCGCCGCCGGCCGCGGGTGGCCTTCTTTTCCACCGGCGATGAACTCGTATCCATCGGGCGTCCCCTGGGCGACGGGCAGATCTACGACAGCAATCGCTACAGCCTGTTCGGCATGCTGAAGCGACTGGACGTGGAGATCATCGACCTCGGCGTGGCCCGGGACGAGCCGGCAGCGATCGAAGCGGCCTTCACCGAGGCAGGCAAGCGGGCCGACGCGGTCATTACCTCCGGCGGCGTGTCGGTTGGCGAAGCGGACTTCGTCACCGACACCCTGGACCGGCTGGGCGAGGTGGGATTCTGGACCGTGGCCATGAAGCCCGGCCGCCCCATCGCCTTCGGCCGCCTGGACGGCGCCTGGTTCTTCGGGCTGCCGGGCAACCCGGTCTCGGTCATGGCCACCTTCTACCAGCTGGTTCAGCCCGCCCTCCAGCGCCTTGCCGGCGTGGAGGCCCCGGAACCCCCGCTGACCCTCACGGCGGTGGCGGGCAACAGGCTGAAGAAGAAGCCCGGCCGGCTGGAATTCCAGCGGGGCGTCTTCCGCCGGGAAGCCGACGGCCGTTATGCCGTGGAGAGCACCGGCCACCAGGGCTCGGGAATTCTCAGGTCCGTGTGCGAGGCCAACTGCTTCATCGTCCTGGAACAAGACCGGGGCCGGGTCGAGGCCGGCGAGGAAGTCCTGATCCAGCCCTTCCAGTGCCTGGCCTGATCCGAGCGGTGGCCTGATGAGCGACAGAGAATTCATCCCCCTGGACATTGCGGTGCTGACGGTGTCCGACTCCCGCACCGAAGAAACGGACAAGTCGGGCCGCCTGCTCGTAGACCGGCTGACTGAGGCCGGACACCGCTGCGCCGAGAAGCTGATCGTTCCGGACGACATCTACCGGATCCGGGCGGCGGTCTCGGCGTGGATTGCCGATGACGCCGTGCAGGTGGTGATCACAACCGGCGGCACCGGCGTCACCGGCCGGGACGGAACGCCGGAGGCGGTGGCGCCCCTCCTGGACAAGATCATCGAGGGCTTCGGCGAAACCTTCCGGGCCGTCTCCTTCGACCAGATTCGCACCTCCACCATGCAGTCCCGCGCCGTCGCCGGCGTGGCCAATGGCACCTACGTGTTTTGCGTGCCGGGTTCCAGCGGCGCCTGCGCCACCGCCTGGGACCAGCTTATCTCCGCCCAGCTGGACTACCGGACCCGTCCGTGCAACCTGGCGGAGCTGATGCCGCGACTGCTCGAACACTGACGGCATGGCCGCTCAAACCCTTTTCGTCGGCACCCAGAAGGGCCTGTTCCGCCTGCGTTCGGACGCAGACCGGGCGCACTGGAGCATGGACGGGCCCCACATGCCCGGCTACGAGATCATTCACCTGTGCGTCTCGCCGGCGGACCCCTCGATCGTCTACGCCGCGGCGCGTCATTCCGTGTGGGGAGCCCACGTTTACAGGAGCACTGACGGCGGCGATTCCTGGGATGCCCTCGAGGCGGCGCCCCATCACCCGCCCGGCACCCGTCCGTCCAGCCTGAAGGCCATCTGGTTCCTCGCCGCGTCGCCGGACGGGACCCGTCTGTACGCCGGCATCGACCCGGCCGGTCTTTTCACCAGCGAGGATGGAGCAGCGTCCTGGGCGGCGGTGGAATCCCTCAACGACCATCCCACCCGGGACACCTGGGAGCCGGCCAAAGGCGGGTTCTCCCTGCACTCCATCTACGTGGACCCCCGGGAACCATCCAACGTCTATTGCGGGATCTCCGCCGGCGGCGTCTATCGCAGCACCGACGGCGGGGCCAGCTGGTCGCCGGCAAACCAGGGCGTGCGGGCGGAGAACCTGCCGAACCGCTACCCGGAGTCAGGTCACAACGTCCACCGCCTGGTGATGCACCCCGGGCGGCCCGAGCGCCTGTACCGGCAGTGTTACAACGGCACGTATCGCAGCGACGACGGCGCGCGCAGCTGGACGGAGATCACGGAAGGCCTGCCCGGGGACTTCGGCTATGCCATCACGGTCCACCCCGGGGAGCCCGACACGGTGTTCCAGATCCCCGAGTCCGGTGCCCATCTGCGCACCGTGGTCGACGGCCGTCTGCGGGTATTCGTCAGCCGGGACGCGGGAGCGAGCTGGGCCTCCTGCAGCGACGGCCTGCCCCGGGAGAACGCCTGGATTACGGTACTCCGGGAAGCCATGGACACCGACGACCAGGATCCCTGCGGAGTCTACTTCGGCACCTCCGGGGGCCACCTCTTCGCCAGCCGCGACGAAGCCGGGAGCTGGCAGCAGGTGGCGGGCTATCTGCCTCGCATCCTCTGCGTCCGGGCTGTGTGAGCCGCCATGAGTCAGCCGGAACTGCTGGACCTGATGGCCGCCCGCTCGGGGATCGTCTGCGCCGTGGGCGCCGGCGGGAAAAAGACCGTGCTGTACGCCCTGGCTGCCGCCCATCCCGGCAGGATCGCCTTTACGACGACGGTGCACACAACTCATCCCCCGGAAGAACTCGGTTTCACCGGGTTCGTGGCCCGCGACGCGGAACTGCTGGGCCGGGCAGCAGAGCTGGCCGCGGTCCGACGGGCAGCACTGTTCGGCACCGAGGGCAAGCCTGGCCGCCACGGCGGACTGGAACCCGAGACCATCACCCGGCTGCACGCGCTGGGCAGATTCGAGGCCACGTTCGTCAAGGCCGACGGCGCCCGGATGCGCTGGATCAAGGCGCCCCGGCAGTACGAGCCGGTCCTGCCGCCGGATACCCGGACGGTCATCGGCGTCCTGTCCGCCAGGGCGATCGGCGAACCCCTCACGGACCGCATTGCCCACCGGGTGGACCTGGTGTCCGCAGTCACGGGCTGCGCCCCGGGGGAGATATTCGGGCCGGAACACATGGGCCGCCTCATTGCCAGTCCGGAGGGGCTTGGCAGCGGCACCGGCGACACCCTCTTCGTGCCGGTGCTGAACGCCGTGGACGACCCGCAGCGGGAGGCGCTGGCGACCGCCGCGGCCAGGGCCGCTCTCGACCTGGATCCGGACCTGCACCGGGTGATACTGACCTGCATGCGGGACGCCCGCCAGCCGGTGGTGGCAGAGGTCCGAAGGTGAAGGCCCCGTGAACCGCGTGACCCTCCGTATCCCGGTGCCCTTGCAGGAGTTCACCGGCGGCCGGGAAACCCTGACAGTGGGCGGAAACAGCGTCCGCGAGGTTCTCGCAGCCGCCGGGGAGGCTAACCCGGGGCTCCTGGCCCGGATCCTCACGCCGGAAGGAGAACGGCGGCCCTTCGTGAACGTGTTCGTCGGCGAAACCAACGTCCGGCAGATGCAGGACCTGGACACGCCGGTCAGCGACGGCGACGAGGTCCATGTCATCGCCGCTGTGGCCGGCGGCTGACCGCCCCCCGGAAGCGTCCGCAGGCGCTGCGACTAGGGGATTTCCCCGCTTCCCGGCCGGGCCTGCGCCGTTTAGTGTTCTACCAAGTCATGAATCCGTGCGCGGCCCCCTGCCCGAAGCACGAACAAAACGAGCAAACGGGGAATCCGCTTCCCGAAGGAGATAGCCGGCCATGACCGAATTCCTGGACATGGTTTTCCTGGCACGCGTGCAGTTCGCGTTCGTCGTGTCCTTCCACATCATTTTCCCCGCCTTCACCATCGGCCTGGCCAGCTATCTGGCCATGCTCGAGGGCCTTTACCTGAAGACCGGCCGCGAGGCCTACATGGATCTCTACCGCTTCTGGGTGAAGATTTTCGCGGTCTCCTTCGGCATGGGCGTGGTGTCCGGGCTGGTGATGAGCTACCAGTTCGGCACGAACTGGAGCCTCTTCTCGGAGAAGACCGGCAACGTGCTCGGGCCACTGCTGGGCTACGAGGTGCTCACCGCCTTCTTCCTGGAGGCTTCCTTTCTCGGCATCATGCTGTTCGGCCGCAAGAAAGTCGGCCCGAAGCTGCACTTCGCGTCCACCGTCATCGTCGCGGTGGGTACCCTGATCTCCGCCTTCTGGATCCTCGCAGCGAACAGCTGGATGCACACACCGGCGGGCTACGAGATCCGGGACGGCATCTTCTACGCCACCGACTGGACGGAGGTGATCTTCAATCCCTCCTTCCCCTATCGCTTCGTCCACATGGTGCTGGCGGCCTACGTCACAACGGCCCTGGTGGTGGCCTCGGTAGCCGCCCTGCATTTGCTGCGGGGAACGAAACCCGAGCACGCGAGGATCATGTTCAAGATGGCCATGGGTTTCCTGGTCATCGTCGTGCCCATGCAGATCATCGCCGGCCACGAGCACGGCTTTAACGTCTACGAACAGCAGCCGGCCAAGCTGGCGGCGATGGAGGGTCACTGGGAGACCTACGACAGCAATGCGCCCCTGATCCTGTTCGCCCTTCCTGACGAAGAACGGGAAACCAACCACTACGTGATCGAGATCCCCAAGATCGGCAGCTGGATCGTGACCGGCTCCTTTGATGGCGCCATCCGCGGTCTCAAGGAGTGGCCGGCGGACGAGCGGCCGCCGGTAACACCCGTTTTCTGGACCTTCCGCATCATGGTCGGCATTGGCGTGATCATGCTGTTCATCGGCGTGGTGGGCGCCTGGCTGACATGGCGAAGCGATCCCACCAGGCACCGGTGGTTCCTCAAGCTGTGTTTCCTCAGCGGACCGCTGGGCTTCGTGGGCGTCATCACCGGCTGGTTCACCGCCGAGATCGGCCGGCAGCCCTACACCGTATATGGGCTGCTGCGTACCGTTGACTCGGTCTCTCCCGTGACGGCCGCCGCCGTAGGCACTTCGCTGATCGTATTCGTCTTCGTCTATGCCATCGTCTTCACGGCCGGCTCGTATTACCTGTTCAAACTGGCCTGGGCCGGACCCGCCGAGGGTGAACCGCCTCCGCTTGAGAAGCCGAGGCTCGCCACCTGGGCGACCGGCGCGGACGATTCCTCCACCCAACCCGCCGGAAGCTAGGGAGGAGTCATCATGGAATTTCTCGACCTGCCGATGATCTGGGCGTTCCTGCTCTCCGTAGCCGTGTTCATGTACATCCTGCTGGACGGGTTCGACCTCGGCGTGGGCATCCTCTTTCCCTTCGCCAACTCCGACGAAGACCGGGACGTCATGATGAACAGCGTCGCCCCGTTCTGGGACGGCAACGAGACCTGGCTCATCCTGGGCGGCGGCGGCCTGTTCGCCGCCTTCCCGAAGGCCTACGCGGCGCTCATGCCGGCGGTCTACATGCCCATCGGCTTCATGCTGATTGCGCTGATCTTCCGTGGGGTGGCCTTCGAGTTCCGGTTCAAGGCGCACGGATCCGGCCGGCGCCTCTGGGACCAGGCCTTCCACTGGGGCTCGGTGGTGGCGACTTTCTCCCAGGGCCTGGTACTGGGCGCCCTGGTGCAGGGCATCACCCTCGAAGACGGGCGTTTTGCCGGGGACATGTTCGACTGGCTGACGCCATTCTCCTTCGTGGTCGGCTGCGCCCTGGTGTGGGGCTACGCCCTGCTGGGCGCCGGATGGCTGGTCATCAAGACCGAGGGGCCGCTTGAGAAATGGTCCCGCAGCGCCGGCCTGGTCGCCGCCGCTGTCACCCTGCTGATGATGGTGGTGGTGAGTTTCTGGGTCCCCGCGCTGGACGCGGCGGCCGCCGACCGCTGGGGACTGCGCTACCCGGACGTGGACTGGGGCCGGCTGCTGCCCCTGGCGCCCGTGCCCATCGTGACGGCCATCGCCTTCTGGCGCCTGCTTCGCAGCCTGCGCAACCCGGCCTCCACCTACGGCGCCTACCTGTGGACGGTCGCCCTGTTCCTTATGGGCTACATCGGCCTGCTTATCGGCATCTTCCCGTACCTGGTGCCCTACGACCTGTCTATCCACCAGGCCGCTGCGGCCGCCAACTCCCAGGGCCTGCTGTTGATCGGCGCCGTCATCCTGCTGCCGATCATCCTGGGCTACACGGCGTACGTTTACTGGGTGTTCCGGGGCAAGGTCACGGTAGATGCCGGATACCACTGATCCGGAACACCGGGACGCAGCACCGCAGAGTCGCTGGCAGCGGCTCGGCTGGTTCGTGCTGCTCTACGTGGCCGGATTGTCCGCGATGCTGCTTCTGGCCTATGTTGTGAGGCTTCTGGTGCCCGGCATCTGAAGATCCGCCCTGTGGCTTCCCCGGGCCCGTAACAGGAGATCACCATGTCCCGAAGAGCGACCCGGCGAAGCCTCGCCCCTTCCGCGGCGGTGCTTGTGCTCGTCGGCGCCCTGCTGGCCGGCTGCGCCCAGACCGTCCGGGTGGAAAGCGCCTGGCGCAGCGACCCCCGTCCTGCCGAGCCCTTCAGCCGCATACTGGTCGTCGGCGTCAGCCCGGACTACAACGCCCGCTGCGCCTTCGAGGCGTTCATGGTCAACAAGATCCGCAGCGACGCGACCGCCGCCATATCCAGCTGCCGCGTCCTCGGCCAGGATGCGCCGCTGAACAGGGAGAACATCGAGCGGGCCATCGCGGAGCGCAAGGCGGATGCCGTCCTGGCCACCAGCCTGGTGGCCATGAAATCAGGCGCGGTGGAAGGCGGTACCAGCGAGACCCGGGGCGACGCCTATTACAAGGCCACGGGCTTCGGCTACCTCATGGGCTACTACGGCGCCTACGGCATGCCAATCTATACCGGCGGGACGCCGGTATATACGGGCACGTTCGAAACGGCTCCGCCGATCACGTCAGTGGAGGGCGAGGCCGAAGTCATCTCCCAGTTCTACGACACCAGGGATGCCAGGCTGGTGTACGAGATCAACACACGGGCGGTGGATCTGTACTCGCAGGCCTCGGGGCTGGCGGAGATCACCGGGCCCATTGCGGACCAGCTCCGGAAGGACGCCCTGATCCGGTAAGCCACGGCGGGGCCGGAAGGCCGTTACCTGAGAATCTTCTCGGTGAGGATGTCCCGGACGATGCCGGTGGCTATTTCCACCAGCAGGACCCTGCCGTCGATGATGATTCGCTCGTGGCCCGCCCTGGGATCGGGCAGGCGACGCTGAAGGTCACCTGGCAGCGCCTGCTTCGCGATCCCCGGGGGCAACGGCTTGCCCCGCGCCAGGTTCTTGGCGATGCCTGGCGGGAGGCCTTTCCCGCGGCCCCTGCCCCGTTCGACATCCCCGCGCTCTTCGTAGTACTCCCGGATAACGCGGATCTCCTCGTCGGAGAAGATCACTTCGGGACTGACCACGGGAGCGGTCCAGGACTGCCGCAGGCCATGTTCGTCGGCGACTACCGCTGCGGCCGGTGACAGGCCCAGCACGCAGGCGGCAAGGCCAATTGCTGCTGCTCGCACGATGATCCCCTGAAACGCTGCTGGAGACCGTCACGTTAGCGTCGTCCAGGGCGGCCGTTCGAGACCGCCGTCACAATCACGGGGCGGGACCCTCGAGCGTAGCCGGACTACGGATAAGCTCGGGCCAGTTCTTCCCGGACCAGGGTCTGGAGCTGTTCCCATCCGAAGCTGGGCAGCGGGCGGCCGTTGACGAAGAACTCGGGCGTCGCCTTCAGTTTCAGGGCACGGGCGTCCGCCAGATCCCTTTCCGCCCGGCCGACGACCGCCTGGGAATCCATGTCCGCCTGGAGCCGCGCCATGTCCAGTCCCACCCCGGCAACAGCTTCCCGGACCAGGGCCGGACGCACCACGTGATTCGGTGCCCAGTTCGCCTGTGATGCCAGGAGCGCCTCGAGGGTTTGCCAGTACCGGTCCTGGTTCCGGCTGGCTTCCAGCAGCCTGACCGCGTACCCGGAGCCTTCGTGGAATGGCACGTGGCGGATGGACACCCGGACGCGCCCGGCGTTTTCCGCAACCAGGCGCTTCACCGCCGGATAGAAAAGTGCGCAGGTCTCACAGGCAGGGTCCATGAACTCCACGATGTGAACCCGGGCGGCGGGATCGCCGAACGACGGGGAGTGGGTGCTCTCCAGGGCTGTCGGCGTGGAAGTATCGGCACTGCCCCCGGCAGTCATGGTGGACGCGATGTAGAAGTATGCAGCGGCCACCAGCGCCACGCCGGCGACGATGAGGCCGCCGATGAACAGGCCCCGCCGACCGGCGGAGCCTCCGGCCGGTGTTGGCGAGTTCTCGGGACGCTGGGAAGCGCTCTGTTTCTTCTTGCTCACTGGGATCCTCGTGGGCCAAACCTGAAAAGACAGCCGGCGGGATACCGGGCCTGGGCCCGGCCATGGGCACGAAAGCGGCCTCCGGCCGCCCGACCTCTTCCCGCCGGTCGGTCTTGGGACCCCTGGCTGCCGGTCAAGGTTCCCTAGTCAGCCGCAGCCTGGCTCAGCATCCAGCGGGGGTCGTTGTTGCGGGCCGCGGGCCACCAGGTGGGACGATCGATGCCTTCCTCCCGGAACGCGGCCACCCGGGCCTGGACCGCCGGCGAAAGGAGATAACCCTGGAGCGCCGTCGCTGCCTCGCGGTTGGCACCGGGGAAATGCTCCGGGTTGACCACGATGCTGGCCATGAGCCTGTGGAGTATGGGGCTGTTCCAGACCATCACCTCCATGTCCGTGTCGTGCTTGCCCCGGAACCGTTCGAAGGGAAACGCGCCCCAGACGGTGTAGGCGTTTTTCTCCTCCGAGAAACGGACGGCACGGCCCTTGGACTGCCGGGTCTCGATGTACCAGAGTCCTTTCTCCACGCCGGCTCCCGCCACGAGCATCTCGGACATGTACCGGGCGCCGGGGCTGGACGAGGAGACGAAGGCGGCGCCGCTGACAGCGATCCTGGCCATGGCGGCGAAAGGATCGCTCATCCCCCGGATTCCAGCCGGGTCTTCCGCCGGCCCAACCAGGACGAGCTGGTTGGAAAACACGGGCCGGGGCCACAGGCCCTTGCCGCTGGTGACGAAATCCTCCACCGGCGCCTTGCCATAGTGGCAGATGATGAGATCCGCCTTGCCCAGCTCGGCCCTGCGGAACACGTCGCTTCCGCTGTAGATCTCCACGGCATAGCCGGACTCCGCCTCAAAGCGCGGTAGCAGGTCGGCCAGCAGTCCCGATTGCTCGGGCGTGTTGACTACGGCGAGGCGGACAGGCGCTTTTTCGGCGCCATGGCTGCCGGCCACGGTGAGCAGGGCACCGGGAATGCACCAGAGCAGGCAGCTTAAGAAAAGACGGGCACACATGCGGGCGCGTCCTGGCGTCATGGAATTTCCCTCCAGGAACGTAAGTCGCACGGCCTGGCGGCAGCGTATCAGGCTTTCACCGCGGCGTCCGCTCGCCGCTTCCCCGGCGGCCCGCTCCGTCCCGCCGGGACATTGCGCAATCTTCTCCTGAAGATGCGGCTTTCTCCGGGACCTGACCTCCGGCCCTCGCCGCCGCTGGCCGGCGCGTCGGCCCGGGGAGCGCACCGGGGCCGGGAAATATCGCACCACCCGTCCCGGCGAAGATGGTCTATTGGTCTTTTAGGTGGATTTTTCTTCTATTGTGCCAAGATGCGAAGTTTCTGTCCTTTTTAAGACCATAATGCCGTTGCTATTACCCCTTTCAATCCCCTTATTTTCATTGCAGAGTATGCGACCGCACCCGCCGCAGGAAGCAGGAGATACCATGCACGTCCTGAATCGCCATGTCCTGGCCGCCCTCGGCCTGGCCGCCTTGCCCGCGGCGGCCGCAGAACAGCAGGCGCCCGCCTATCCCCTGGGCGAAGTGGTTGTCACCGGGGAGCAGCCCCGGGTGGTGGAGCAGGTCACGACAGTAGACGAGGTTTCCGCCGAGGAGATCGAGCGCTCCGGCGCCCGCAGCCTCTACGAGGCCATCGACCTGCTGCCGGGCCTGTATGTCCGCCACGGCGCCGACGGCACGCCCCGCGTGGACGTCCGTGGCCTGCGCACCCGGAATGTCATCCTGCTTCTGGACGGCGTGCCCCTTAACAGCACCTACGACGGCCAGTTCGACCCCGCATCGATCCCCGTGGAGAACATCGCCCGGATCAAGCTGACCCGCGGAAGCTCCTCGGTGCTCTACGGGCCCGGGGGCAACGGGGGCGTGATCAATATCGTGACCCGTGGCGCTTCGGACGAGATCGATGCCGGCCTTCGCGCGGAGCACGGCTTCGAGGACTCGGATCACGTCCGGGGCTTCGTGTCCGGGACGGCCGGCGGCGTCGGAATGACCTTTTCCGGGTCATGGTACGACCGGGCCTATTTCGAGATGTCCGACGACTTCGAGCCCACCAGCCTGGAAGATGGCGGCAGGCGTCTCAACAGCGACCGGGAGGACACCGCGGCCTTCGCCAGTTTCTCCTTCGAACCCGGCGACGACGTCGCCCTCGGCCTCAACGTCAACTACCGGGACGGCGAATACGGCAAGCCGCCCATTACCGTCAACAACCGGGACTCGGACTTCGCAAACCGGGTCCGTTACGAGCGGGCCGACTACGAGGACCTGAATCTGCACGCGGGCATGTCCTGGCGGCTGTCCGATACGCTGACGCTGAGGCCGAGCCTGTTCTATAACGACCGGAACGAGCTGACCAACGGCTACGACGACGACACGTTCTCCACCCAGGACGCGCGGGGCGCGTTCCGGGAAGACGCCAATACGACCATCACCGGCGGGACGGTGCAGCTGGCCACCGAGTTCTCCGCCGACAGCCTGGCGACCCTGGCTTTCAACGGTCGCAAGGAAGAATGGGACGCCACCGGGTTCTCCGTCGAGGACAGCGGAGGTGGAGGCGGCGGCGGTGGCGGTGGCGGCGGCGGCGGCGGTTCCACCGTAGCCGTCGTGCCGTTCGCCCAGGACGAGTCCATCGACGTCTACTCGGTCGCCGGCGAATACGAATACGCGCCCGGCGGCCCGTTTTCCGCCGTCCTGGGCCTCGGCTACAACTGGCAGGACCGGGGCAGCCAGGGCACGGACGAGGACTACACGTGGATCGCCGGCGGCCGCTTCGATCTCGGCGCTTTCACCGCGCTGCGGGGCTCCGTGGCCAGGCAGATACGGTTCCCCACGCTACGGGACCTCTACGCCATCGACCGGGGCAACCCCGATCTCTCGCCGGAGCTGACCATGAACTACGAGCTCGGGCTCGAGCAGAGGTTCGCCGACGGCGCAGGGCTGGCGGAGTTCGTGCTGTACCGGACCGACGCCGAGGATTTCATCGAGCGGGTAAGCGGCGGCCTGGCCGAGAACTTTGAAGAATATCGTTTCCAGGGCGTCGAGCTGACCGCCTCGTACCGGTTCGTCGTGCCGCTGACCCTGGCCTTCGGCTACACCTACCTGGATTCGGAGAATCGCTCCCGGGGCGCCGCGACAGAGGTACTTCAGAACCGGCCGGAGCACAAGTACGTCCTGACGGCGGACTACGACACCCGCTTCGGCACCCGGCTGAGGCTGGAGTTCATGCGGGTCACGGACAGCTTCGTGCTGTCCCGCTCGGAGCCGGTGGAGACGCTGAGGCTCGATAACTACAACGTCGTCAACGCCGTGGTCTCGCAGGACTTAATGGACGGCCGGGTTCGACTGTTCGGGCGCGTAGAAAACGCCCTGGACGAAAACTACGAGGAATCCTTCGGCTTCCCGCAGCCGGGAATGACCTGGTATCTCGGAGCCGAGCTGAGACTCTAGGGAAGGGGCGTCGCGGGAGCTATTCGCACGGCTGACCCGCGGCGCGGCACGACGGAGCGCGGCCCGCTAGTCGGCGGGCCCGTGCCTTTTCTGCCACTGGTACCAGGCGACGGTGGCCGCCGCCGCGCCGACCGTCCCGAAAAGCAGGTGGGTCAACACCGGCCAGGCGAGCCCCGCGGCCACGGACTGGAACTCAAGGCCCGAACTCTGGGCGATCACCCAGCGCACAAGGGGACGAGTCGCCCAGGCGAGCCCGCCGATCAGGGGCACCAGGAACAGCAGCTGTCGCCAGGCCGGCAACAGACGCCAGGCCAGGTCCAGGGCCAGGCCGGGCAGAAGATAGAACACCGGCTGCAGCGGCCCGTTTCCGGCGCTGAAGGCCACGGCGGTCGTGGCGGCCGCGGCGCCGACAAGACTCGCCGCCCAGCGATTCGGCGCGGTCATGCGGCCGAACACCATCAGGGCCATCGCTTCCAGTCCGTGGTGGCCAGGCAGCTTCAGGTGAAAACGGACCATCTCGTGCAGCAGCACGATTCCCACGCCAAGCCCGAGCAGCATAAGCAGCTGCCGGGCATCCAGCTGGCCGGCGGGCTCAGTAGCCGCGAATGACTTCCCGCGGGAGAAGTTGCCAGTCGTGTTCGACATCAGGATCCTCCGGTCTTTCCACCAACAATACCGCCCGGCCTTCCAGGAGTACAGGCCGCGGCCAGGGGTCCACGCGCACCAGGCTGTCGCCGTCCACGCCCTGCCCCTGGAGGCTGCGGATGACCTCGATTCCCGTGGTCTCGAGGAGCTCTGAGGCCCTTGCTGCGCCCGAAAGCTCCCTGACGCCTTTGAGCCAGACGAATCGCCCGTCGTGACCGGCGCGCCGCAGTCCTACGCAGGCCAGGGCCCCGATCACGCCCCCGTGGTCACCCGTCAGGCCCTCGAGCAGCACGCCCTCCCCGGCGGCGAGCGCTTCCGCCTGCCTTCGCGCGAGGACGGTGGACTTGGCGGCGCGACCGAATTCCATGATGGCATCGGGCACTTCCTCCCAGGGCGTGATGCACAGACCGGCGTCGGAGCCGGGCGCGCTCTCGCGGATCAGGAAGCTGCGACAAAAGCCGTGAAGCTCGTCCGCCCGGTCTTCCGCTACCTGAACGTCCAGGCACAGGGCACTGTTGTGGGAGGTGTAAGCAATGTCGTCGTGGACAAACAGCTGGTGCCGGCTCACGCCCTTCAGCTCGCCAATGCCCGCCTCCGTGAGCAGCCGGCCGAGGGTCCGGGCCCGGAAGCCCGTGCCCCGGCTTTCCAGGTTGTCCGTATCGTCGACGCCGATCAGGTAACGCATGCCGTCCCCGCGTGGTCCGGGTTGATCCGGGATGGAACCAGCACCCCGGGCCCGGCCAAGTATTTCATCCTCCGGCGGTACCTGTCAGGTGCGCGCCGCGGCTTGTCCCTCGCGGCGGCACCGCCGGGCTTCGCTTATCATTGTCTCATGCACCTGCTGGTATTCGGCCTCGTGCTTCTCGCCATCATCTTCGGCCCGGGGCTGTGGGTGAGACGCGTCCTCGAGAAGTACTCGTCCCCGGCGGACCGCTATACCGGCAGCGGCGCCCAGCTCGCCCGCTACCTGCTGGAGAAGTCCGGCATCCGGGGCGTGGCGGTGGAGGAAACCGAGCAGGGTGATCACTACGACCCGGTGGCAAAGGCCGTCCGGCTCACGCCTGACAAGTACCACGGCCGGTCCCTGACGGCGCTCACTGTGGCGGCCCATGAAGTAGGCCACGCAGTCCAGGATCACACCGATTACCCGCCCTTACGGCTGCGGCACCGCCTGGTCACCTCCATGCGACACGTGGAGCGGCTGGGCGCCGGGCTGCTGATGGTTTCGCCGTTCATGGGCGCCATCACGCGGGCGCCCTCGCTGGGCATTCTCATGTTCGTGGGCGGCCTGCTGACCCTGGGCACCTCCACCCTGGTCCACCTCGTCACCCTGCCCACGGAGCTGGACGCGAGTTTCCGGCGCGCCCTGCCCATGCTGGAGGCACACGACGTGCTGCCCGAGTCCGACCGGCCCCACGCCCACCGCATTCTCACGGCCGCGGCCCTGACCTACGTCGCCGCTTCCCTGATGAGCCTGCTGAACGTGGCCAGGTGGTGGGCCATCCTGCGGCGCTGATCCGGCCGGGGCAGCCGAGCGTTCAGGGGCCGGGGGGCGGCGCCTCGTCCGGCGGCGCCAGGCTGTCCCAGAGGCGCCGGAACGACTCGATCCCCGTCAGGGCTTCGATGAACGACGGCTCCACCCCGAGGACCGCAGTGGTGTGGGGCGGCAACCGCCGCCAGGAGGGATTCTCGAGCAACGCGCGCCGGCCTGCGGCGGCCGCGGCCTCCCGCTCGCCGGCGGCCAGCTCAATCCTTGCCAGCAGCCACCAGGCGCCGTCATCCTCGGGATCCAGGGAAACCGCTTCCCTCGCGCGGTCACGCGCCTGGTCAAGGAGTTTCACCCTGTCGTCGCCTTCAGCAGCGGCCGAGGCGTCGAAGGCCTCCGTGGCCTTTCCCACGGCGAGGTCGGCATAACGAATCTGCAGCAGCCGGCGCAGCTCCCTGATCGGCGTTTCGTGATCTTCCACGTGCAGGTCCACGTAGCGGTCGGTCAGCCCCATGTACCCACCCCTTGCCCGCACCACCAGCACCGCTGCGGACTGCCGCCCCCGGGCATCTCCGCCGGCGGCCTGCCCGGCCGCCAGCGCGTAGACCAGTCGCTCGGCGAGATCGCCCGGCGCCACCTCGTACGCCGCTGCCATCGCTGCCACGACCTGGGGTCCGGCGAGCAGGTTCCCCTGCACCGCGTAGTGCTCGCCCGTCAGGCCCCCGGCCCACGGGAGGCAGTCGGCACCGGTGAAGGTGGCAGGCACGCCCTTTCGGTCCACCACGCCGAGCTGTCGTTCGGCGCTTAGCGGGTCCGCGCCGGTCAGGGTGCTGATGACCTCCCCGGCCGGCATTCCCTGGGCCAGCAGCTCGAGTCCCTCGAATCCGTATCGAAGGTTGCCCCGGGCCTGTGTGGCCACCGCGCCCGTCCCGGCGGACGCATGGGGCACCACGTCGCCCACCGAGAAATACCTGGACTGCACCGCGACGCCGTAATCCCCGGTCTGGGGATCGTAGGCGACGATGGAGAACGTGGACACGATGGCGCCGCCGGGCTCCCCTGCCGCGCCGCTGCCGCTCACCAGGGCGAAACAGCACAAACACAGTGCTCTGAAAAATCCGCTGTACACGCATGCCTCCGGGGTTCCGTCGTCCGCTTCGGGACCCTAACACGGCCCAGGCTGTGAAGCGGCCGGGGGCCCCGGGCGCTCATGGCCCGTATACTCTTTTGCGCGACCATTCGCGGGGAGCTTCGCTTGAGCATCCTGTCTGACTTGGGCGACACGGCCCAGTTCTCCCAGTGGACCTCTCCGCTGACCCTCACGGCGTTGGGACTGCTGGTGCTGCTGGTGCTTTATTCCGCGTGGCTCCGGTTCCTTCCCCATCTGCCCGTCCTCAGGCGGACGGAAGGGCCGCCTATCGGCCGGCGCCTTCGGCTGGGATTCGCGCTCACCACCATCCTTCCGCTTGTGTCCCTGACGCTCGTGCTGGTCGACCGCGCAGCGGACCGCGCCGAGCAGAGCGCCCGCGTGGAGGTGGCGGCAGCGGCGGCAGGCCTCGCCGCCACCCTGGACGAGCGTCTGGAGAGCGCCCTCGACACGGTGGAGGGGCTGGCCGCGGCCATGGCCCAGGGCGAGGCCACGACCGATGCCGACTACGCCGGCTGGCTCATGCAGTTTCATTCCATCCATCGGGAATTCATCTCTCTCGCCGTGGCCGACACGGCCGGGCGGGTGCTGAGCTGGACGGTCCTGGAGGCGGGGGCTCCCGTCACGCCCCCGGTGACCGAGGAAATGAATGTCAGCGACCGCAGCTACTTCCGGCAGGCCCTGGAAAGCCGGCAGCGATTCCTCTCGGATGCCTTCCGCGGCCGCGGCCTGGACGCGGCTCCCATCGCCGCGGTGAGTGCCCCGGTTCTCACGGGCGAAGGCAACGTCCGCGCCGTCGTTCAGGCTTCCCTGGACTTCGCCGAACTGGGCACGCTGGCCGGCTTTTTCGCCCTGACTGCCAAGTCCCAGTTCCTCATCCTGGACGGCCAGGGCCAGGTGGTGGTGAGCAGCCAGGAATCGCTCTTCCCGACCCTGTCCGTGCCCAATCTCGAGATCATGGCGGATCCCTCACGGGACCAGGAATTTCTGGCCTCACGGGTCGCCGCCCGGGAGGGCTGGACCGTCCTGGTCCGCGTCCCGCGGGCTGTCCTGCGATCCCAGACCATGAGCGACTTCTGGGTAGCGGCGGCCTGGTTCACTGCCGCACTGGTCATCGCCCTGCTCGTGGGCACGGCGCTCACCCGGCAGGTGGCCACCCCGCTGCAGAATCTCGTAAACGCGGTCCGGGACTATCTTCCCCCGGGCCCGGTGGACGACTTCCAGGTCCCGCGGGAGGCACCGGAGGAGATCCGGGTCCTGGGCCGGCACATCCAGATTTCCTCCAAGCGCATGACGGACCTGTATCTGCGGCTCTTCGCGATGCGGAAGGACCGCAAGGAACCCGGTCCGGATGCCTGAGTCGCCGTGACTTCCGGCAGAACACTCGCGCTGACTGCCCTGGCGATGGTGGCCTTTGCCGCCAACTCCATCCTGTGCCGCCTCGCCCTCGGCGCCGGCGCCATCGATGCGGCAAGCTTCGGCACGCTCCGGGTGGTCTCCGGCGCCGCCACGCTTGCCATGGTGCTGGCTGTCTCCGGCCGGGGAGGTCCGCTGACGCACGGGAACTGGCGTTCGGCGGTCATGCTCTTCGCCTACGTGGCGTTTTTCTCCTTCGCCTATCTTTCCCTGGATGCCGGTACGGGCGCGCTTATCCTGTTCGGCGCTGTCCAGCTGACCATGTTCGCCGGAAGTCACGGCGACTCAGGCATCCGGACCGGGTTCCTTGCGGTCCTTCCGCATCGCGAAGAGCCGCAGAT
>JARRON010000045.1:0-21714 GCA_037383845.1 Gammaproteobacteria bacterium | reverse complement strand
CGCACCAGGTCCTGCCGCAGCTGATGCGGCAGCATTTGCCGGAACCCCGTCACCAGGGCCACGAGCACCGCACCCTCCGGCGCTTGCGGAGCGATGTTCCGGATGCGACCGGCCAGCTCACCCCTGAACGCAAGCCAGCGGTCCGCCCCCGTTTCGAGGCGGGCGCCTCCGCCGGGCCCCGACGCGTAGCCGGTGGCGCCGATTCCGGTTCGCAGCAGCCAGCCGGGCCAGTCCATGCCACCCGGGTTTGCGAGGCCCCGGGGCGGCTTGAGACGGGCCGTGAAACGCCAGCGCTCGCCCACGCCGGGGACGGGCGCGGTTTCCGGCTCGTACCAGGCCAGGCGGATCCGTCGAGGGAGGTCGGCCGGGCTCTCGACCCGGAGCGTCAGTACCCGCCGGTGGGGCTGGATGCGGGGCAGATCGTCCACGACGCCGACGACCTGGACGTCGCGCACCGGAATGCCCGGATCCAGCCGGTCCTCCAGTCCGGCGCCGCGGGCCACCAGACCCATCGCCAGCCCGGCAAGGCAGCCGGCGGCGATGATCCGCTTCGCCCACAGGGCCAGCACGCCGCCGGCCCCAAGGCCAATATCCATGGCAGCGGGCGGGCTGCCCGGCAGCCACATCGCCAGCAGGCTGCCGGCCATCCAGCCGGCGCCGAGCCGGACCATGGCGGGCATCCGTGCCTGTCGGCGATAATGGAGGGCGATCCGTAACCGCGCGCCCATGCCCCGCCGATTTCTCAAGCGCATCCTGCCGAAGCGTGCAGAACTCCAGGGACGCTGGTTCCTGAGGCCCTTCAGTGCGTTGCTCCATGACCCGGCCCTGTGGGCCACTCATCGTAAGAACGTCCTCAAGGCCCTGGGACTGGGAATTTTCGTCGCCTTCCTGCCGATTCCCGGCCAGACGGTGCTCGCGGTGGCGGTGGCCCTGTGGCTGCGCGTGAACCTCGCGGTGGCCGCGGTCGCCTCGTGGCTTGCCAATCCGCTGACCATCCCGCCCATCTACTACGCCTGCTATCGGCTGGGCAGCTGGCTGCTGAACACGCCACCCCGGGAGATGAATTTCGAGCTGAGCTTCCAGTGGCTGTCTGCGGAGCTCGGGCGAGCCTGGCCGCCGCTGATCCTCGGATGCATTGTCCTGGGCGGGGTCGTGGCCACGGGCTCTGTACTGGTACTCAACCAGGTGTGGATCCGAAGCTCCCGGTCCCAGTTCGCGCAGCGCCACCGCCGGCAGCGGACAGGCTAGTCCTTCATCGGTCCGAGCCGGCCTTCGGCCAGCTCCAGAACCCGGTCCATCCTGGCCGCGATCCGTGGGTCATGGGTGACGACTACCAGGGCGGTTCCCAGCTCGCGGTTGAGCTCCAGCATGAGCTCGAAGACGCGCTCTCCGGTCCGGCTGTCCAGGTTGCCGGTGGGCTCGTCCGCCAGGACCACGGCCGGCCGGGTGATCAGGGCCCGGGCCACGGCGGCGCGCTGCCGTTCTCCCCCGGAGAGCTGGCCGGGCCGATGGCTCAGGCGCTCGCCCAGGCCGACCCTTTCCAGGAGCTCCCGGGCCTCTGCCATGGCCGCGGCGGCGGGCTGACCACGGATGAACAGCGGCATGGCCACGTTCTCCTCGGCCGAAAACTCCGGGAGCAGGTGATGGAACTGGTAGACGAAGCCGATGGCCTCGTTCCTGAGCCGGCCCCGCTCTGCGTCGCCGAGCTCCGACAGGACCTGGCCCCGGACGCTGACCCGGCCTGACGTAGGCAGATCGAGCCCGCCCAGGAGCTGCAGAAGGGTGGTCTTGCCCGAGCCCGAAGAGCCGACGATGGCGATACGGTCGCCGGCGGCGACGGACAGCTCAACGCCTTCCAGCACCCGGAGCACATTGCCCCCTTCGCTGAAGTGCCGGCCCAGGCCCTCACAGGCCAGCACCGGCAACGCGGGATGGTCAGTCATGGCGCAAAGCCTCCGCCGGCTGGGTCCGGGCGGCGCGCCAGGCCGGGTATACCGTCGAAACAACAGACAACAGGAAAGCCGTCCCGCAGACCTTGACCACATCCGACGCCCGGAGCTCCGCAGGCAGGTCGGTGATGAAGTAAACGTCGGCGGCGAGGAAGCGGGTCCCGGCGGCCGCCTCCAGGAAGTGCACCAGGGACTCCACGTTCACCGCCAGCAGCGCGCCAAGGGCAAGCCCGCCGAGGGTGCCGGCAAGGCCGATGAGCGTGCCCTGGATCATGAAAATACCCATCACGCTGGCGGGCGTCGCGCCCAGGGTCCGGAGGATGGCGATATCGCCCTGCTTGTCTTTCACCACCATCACCAGCGTGGAGACGATGTTGAAGGCTGCCACCGCCACCACCAGCAGGAGAATGGTGAACATCATCTGCTTGGACAACTGGATGGACCGGAAGAAATTGGTGTGCTGCCGGGTCCAGTCAGTCACGTAGAAGCCGCCTCCCAGCTTCACCGCGAGCTCACGGACCACCGTCGGCGCCAGGAACATGTCCGAGAACGTCAGCTTCAGGCCCGTGACCCGGTCGTCCATGCGCCAGAGCCGGGCGGCGTCCTCCAGATGAACGTAGGCCAGGTTGCGATCGAACTCGTACATCCCCGCGTCGAAAATACCGGTCACGGTCATGCGGCGCATCCGGGGCACCAGCCCGGCCGGCGTCACCGTCCCCTCCGAGATGGCCATTACCACGCGATCGCCCGCGGCCACGCCCAGCTCCCTGGCCAGAGCGCTTCCCAGGACGATTCCCCAGCCGCCGGCCTCCAGGTCGTCCAGATCCCCCTGCACCATCAGCTTCCCGAGCCGCGACACCGCCTGCTCCTCCTCCGGCAGAATTCCCCGGACCGCCGCGCCGCTGACCGCGTCGCCTTTCATGAGCATCGCCTCCCCCTCCACGAAGGGGGCGCCGGCCACCACGCGGTCGTCACGCTCGACCTGCTGCCGCACCTGCCGCCAGTCGGCCATGCCCTCGCCGAAACCCACCAGGGAGCCGTGGGCGGTCATTCCCAGGATGCGTTGTCTCAGCTCGGTCTCGAAGCCGTTCATCACCGACAGGACCACGATGAGCACCGCCACGCCCACGGCAACCCCGACGATGGAAATGGAGGAGATAAACGACACGAACCGGTTGTGGGTCCGGGCCCGAAGATAGCGGGAACCCACCAGCCACTCGTAGTGCTCAGCCATACCGGAGAGCCTCCGCCGGCTCCGTCCGGGCCGCGCGGACGGACGGGTAGATGGTGGAGGCAAGGCACAGCACGAGGGCGATAATCGTCACCACGCCTACCTGGCCGGGCCGCAGCTCCGAAGGCAGACGCGTGATGTAGTAGACGTCCGCCGGCAGCACACGCAGGCCCAGGAGAGACTCCAGCGCCGGTACGATGGTGCCCACGTGGGTGGCAAGGGGAACCCCGCCGGCCACGCCGAGCAGCGTTCCCGCCACGCCAATGGCCGCACCCTGGATCAGGAAGACCCGGGCCACCGCCGCCGGCGGCATGCCCATGGTTCTCAGGATCGCGATCTCGCCGCGCTTGTCGGTCACCACCATCACCAGGGTGGCGACGATGTTGAAGGCGGCCACGGCCACCACCAGCGACAGGATGATGGTCATCATGGTCTTCTCGATGCCGACGGCACGGAAGTAGCTGGCGTTTTCCGACGTCCAGTCCCGGGCCTCGTAACCCGGCCCCAAACGCTCAGCCAGGCGACGGGAAACCTCCGGCGCCCGGAACAGGTCCGCCAGCTTCAGCCGCACCCCCGAGACCTCGCCGGGCCGGCCCCGGGCCGCCGCCGCATCTTCCAGGTGGGACAGCGCCAGCAGTCCGTCCTGCTCCTCCATGCCCACCTCGAACAGGCCAGCCACCTCCAGTCGCCGCAGCCGGGGAACGAACCGGGCCCTGCCCTCGCCGCCCACGGGAACCATCAGCGTCACTTCGTCCCCCGGCGCCACGCCCAGCCGGGCCGCCAGCAACCTGCCGAGGATGACGCGGTCGGACCCCGGCGTGAGATCCTCCAGGCTGCCGGAAAGGAGTCGCTCTCCGACATCGCTTACGCCGGCCTCCAGGTCGGGCCGGACCCCCCTGAGCAGCACGCCTTTCAGGGCCCCCTGGTGAGCCAGCATCGCCTGGACCTCCACGAAGGGCGCCGCCCCGGTGACGCCCGGCTCCCGGGACACGATCTCCACGACCGGTTCCCAGTCCGTGAGGCCGCCGTCGGGAGCGGTGATCACTGCGTGGGAAGTGAGGCTCAGAAGCCTGGACCGCAGCTCCCCCTCGAAGCCGTTCATCACGGACAGCACCACGATGAGGGCGGCCACACCGACAGCCACACCGAGGAGGGATATGAGCGAGATGAAGGACACGAACCTGCTGGCCCGCCGGGCCCGCAGGTAGCGCAGGCCGATGAACAGCTCGAGCGGGCGGAACATGGCGCGCAATTAAATCACACCGGCCGGCGCAGGGCGGGCATTCTGACCCGCAGGCGCCGCCGAACGGCGACCTGCCGGGGAGAGACGTCGCAGCCCCAGGCCATGACCTCCACGCCCGCGGCCCGGGCCGCCCGGAGCGCCCGGCCGTAGGCGGGATCGATTTCGTCCGCCGGCCGCACCTCCCGGACGTCGGCGCGCTGAACACAGAACAGCAGCACCGCCCGCCTCCCCAGGCCGGCCTGCCCGGCGAGAAACTCCACGTGGCGCGTGGCGCGCTGGCTCACCGCGTCAGGAAACAGTGCAATGCCGCGACCGACACCGGCGGTCACGTTCTTGACCTCCAGCACACAGTCCCGGCGCCGGGGAGCCTCCAGGACGAAGTCCACCCGGGTCGCGCCTGCCGACACCTCCCGCCGGACGACGGGATAGCCGGACAGCGCCGGGATGGTCCCGGCGTGGATAGCTTCTGCCACCAGGGCGTTGGTCCGGCCCGTGTGGATGCCCACCGTGACGCCACCGTCGGCCTCCACCAGTTCCCAGGTCCAGGGATACTTGCGGCCCGGCCGGTCGGTCCTGCTGAGCCATACCCGCGCTCCCGGGGTGTCGCAGCCCAGCATGGCGCCGGTGTTCGGGCAGTGGGCAGTGATCTCCCGGCCGTCGTCCAGGACAACGTCTGCCAGGAAGCGCTTGTAGCGCCGGCGGAGGCGCCCAGCTGATAACGGTTCTGGAAATTTCACCTAAGTCCCTGAGTGAGAAAGGTACGCAGCGAATGCAATTTCGTGAAGTGGTGCATCTTCCAATCCGCGCCCCGGGTGATATATTCGGCGCGAAATCTGTACGGAGCCCCTGCCATGGCAAGCCTGAAGACGGCCCTGGCCCTCGTTGCCCTTCTCGGCGTCGCCGCGCCCGCGACTGCCGATGTCCTGATCATCGACAAGCTGGAGCAGGCCCCCAGGAGCCTGCCGGACCGCGGGACCACCATGTCGCAGGTCCAGGCGCGTTACGGGGCGCCGGTCACAAAGGTGCCGGCCGTGGGCGACCCGCCCATCAGCCGTTGGGAATACCCGGACTTCGTCGTCTACTTCGAATATTCCCACGTGGTGCACTCGGTGGAGAAGAGGGAACGCGCCCCGGCTTCCTGATCCGCCCCTGCCGTGAGATGCCAGCCGCCCGGTCCGCCCGGGCGGTTTGCTAAGGGGCCTGCTCCCCCCAGGCGTATGAGATAATCGTCGTTTCACCGCCGCGGCACGCCGCGGCGGCCCTGTTTCTATTCCTGGCGCATTCCCGGAAGCCTCATGACCTCGACCTGGAAAGACCTGCCGCTGCCCGGCCAGCCCGGTGACGAACTGGCCTGGGGGCAGCTGTACGGCGCGGCCGTGCCCCTGGCGTTGGCCGAGGCGGCGGAGCGCCACCGGGGACCTGTGCTGGTGATCGCCCGGTCGCCCCGCCATGCCGACCAGCTGGCGTCCGAGATCCGCTTCTTCGCCGACAGCGACCTGGAAATCCTGGCTTTCCCGGATGCCGAAACCCTGCCCTCCGACTCATTCTCCCCGCACACGGACATCACCTCCCGGCGGCTTGCCACGCTGGCACGTTTGCCGGGACTGGAGCGCGGGGTCGTGGTGGCCGCAGGCCAGAGCCTCCTCCAGCGTCTGCCACCCACTGCCTGGACGGCCATGCAGGGGCTGGACGTCGGGGTTGACGACACCCTGGACATGGACGCCATGCGGGCCCGGCTGCAGGCCGCCGGCTACGTCAGCGTGCCCCAGGTCACCGAGCACGGGGAGTACGCGCTGCGGGGATCCATCCTGGACCTGTACCCGATGGGCAGCGAACTCCCCCTGCGCATCGACCTTTTCGACGACCAGGTCGACTCCATCCGGCGCTTCGACCCGGAAAGCCAGCGCTCCATGGACAAGATCCAGCGGGTGAGACTGCTGCCAGGCCGAGAGTACCCGTTTTCCGAGGACGCCATACGGGGGTTTCGGCAGCGCTTCCGGGAGCGCTTTCCCGGGGACCCGTCCCGGGTTCCCCTGTACCGGGACGTGGGCGAAGGCATCGCGCCGGGCGGACTGGAGTATTACCTGCCGTTGTTCTTCGACACCACGGCCATCCTGCCCGGGTACTTGCCGGCGGGCACGCTGGTACTGGATGCAGGCGATGTGGGCGCGGTGGCTGATCGCGCCTGGTCCGAGGTGGAGGCCCGCCACGACCAGCTGGCGCACGACATCGAGCGGCCTGTCCTGGATCCGGAAGAAGTCTTCGCCACCCCCGCTGCGCTCCTGGAGGCCCTCAAGGCCTTCCCCCGGGTCCGGATCGCCGGCTTCGAGCAGGCGGGGCCCGACCGGGCCGTTAACCTGGGCTCGGCCCTGCCGCCCCCGGTCCGGCTCAACTCCCGCGCCGAAGAGCCGGCCGCCGAGCTGGTAGCCTTCCTCGCCGGCTTCGAGGGCCGGGTGCTGTTCACCGCCGAGTCCCCAGGCCGCCGGGAAGCCCTCAGGGACCTCCTGGCCGGGCACGACCTGAAGCCCGCGGCTGTCGCCGGCTGGTCTGGCTTCGCAGAAGGCCGGGAGCCGCTGGCCTTGACGGTGGCGCCCCTGGACGACGGGCTGCTACTCCCCGCGGCGGGCGTGGCGCTGATCGCCGAATCCCAGCTCTTCGGGGAGCGCGTCCGCCAGCCGGCCCGGCGCCGGCGTGCCGCCCGGGACCCTGAGGCCATCATCCGCGAACTGTCGGACCTCCGCGAGGGCGCCCCCGTCGTCCACGAAGATCACGGGGTCGGCCGCTATCTCGGACTCGTGACGCTGACCCTCGGTGACCGGACCGGCGAATTCCTCGCGCTGGAATACGCCGGCGGAGACAAGCTCTACGTGCCGGTCCAGTCGCTGGACCTCATCACCCGCTATACCGGCGCGTCACCGGAAACCGCACCCCTGCACCGGCTGGGCAGCGACCAGTGGACCCGGGCGCGGCGGCGCGCGGCCGCCCGGGTGCGGGACGTGGCCGCGGAACTGCTGGACGTCCATGCCCGGCGGGCCGCCCGCCAGGGCCGGCCGGCCCGCTTCGACGCCCGGGAATACGCTGTTTTTCGGGAGCAGTTCCCGTTCGACGAAACGCCGGACCAGGCGGAGGCCATCGAGTCGGTGCTGGAAGACCTGTCCCAGGCCAGGCCCATGGACCGGGTCGTCTGCGGCGACGTGGGTTTCGGGAAAACCGAGGTGGCGCTGCGGGCCGCGTTCGCGACCGTCCAGGCAGGCCGCCAGGTGGCCATGCTGGTGCCCACCACCCTCCTGGCCCAGCAGCACTACCAGACCTTCGCCGACCGCTTCGCGGACTGGCCTGTCCGGGTGGAAGTGCTGTCCCGGTTCCGGTCCGGCAGCCAGTCTGACCGGATCCTCAGTGGCATCACCGACGGCACGGTGGACGTGGTCATCGGCACCCACAAGCTGCTGCAGCGCTCGGTGGAGTTCAAGGACCTGGGGCTGGTCATCATCGACGAGGAACACCGCTTCGGCGTGCGCGACAAGGAGAGACTCAAGGCGCTCCGGGCGGAAGTGGACGTGCTGACCCTCACCGCCACGCCCATCCCCCGCACCCTGAACATGGCCATGGGGGGGTTGAGAGACCTGTCTCTGATAACCACGCCGCCCTCCGAGCGGCTGGCCGTGAAGACGTTCGTGACCGAATGGAAGCCGGGGCTGATCCGGGAGGCCTGCCTGCGGGAAATTCGCCGCGGGGGCCAGGTGTATTTCTTGCACAACGAGGTTCGCACCATCGACGAGGCGGCGCGGAAGCTGGCGGAACTCGTTCCGGAGGCCCGTGTCGGCGTCGCCCACGGGCAGATGCGCGAGCGGGACCTGGAACAGGTCATGCTGGATTTCTACCACCGTCGGTTCAACGTGCTGGTGTGCAGCACCATCATCGAGAGCGGCATCGACGTCCCTACCGCGAACACCATCATCATTCAGCGCGCTGACAAGCTTGGCCTGGCCCAGCTCCACCAGCTCCGTGGCCGGGTCGGTCGCTCCCATCACCGCGCCTATGCCTACCTGGTCACCCCGCCGAAATCGGCCATGACGGCTGACGCCGTCAAGCGACTGGAAGCCATCGAGGCCCTGGAGGACCTGGGCTCCGGATTCACCCTGGCCACCCACGACCTGGAGATCCGGGGAGCCGGAGAACTGCTCGGGGAAGACCAGAGCGGCCAGATACACGAAGTGGGTTTTGCCCTCTACCTCGAAATGCTGGAACGCGCGGTGAATGCCCTGCGCTCCGGCAAGGAACCCGAGCTGGAGAAGCCCCTGGACCACGGCGTCGAGGTGGAGCTCGGCGTCACCGCCCTGCTGCCGGAGGACTACGTACCCGACGTCCATCTGCGGCTGGTGCTCTACAAGCGCATTGCCGGCGCGGCGGACGACGAGGCCCTGCGGGCAATGAAAATCGAGCTCATCGACCGGTTCGGGCTTCTCCCGGAGCCCGCGGAAATGCTGTTCCGCATCGCGGCGATCCGGCAGCGCGCCGCGTCCCTGGGCATCCGGCGCATCGAGGCCAACGCCGCCGGCGGGCACGTGCTGTTCGGCGACGAAACCCGGGTGGATCCCGTGAGCCTGATCCGGCTCGTACAGTCGGAGGGGCGGACCTACCGGCTGGACGGGCAGCACAAACTGCGATTCAATCTCGATCTCTCCGACGTGGAAACGCGCTTCGACGCCGCGCACCGCCTGCTGGACGCCCTGGAGCCCGCCGGCGAGATCGCGCAGGCCGGTAACGCCTGAACGACGAGCCATGAACCGATTCGCCGCCTGCCTGGGCATGCTTCTCCTGGCCACCGCGCCCGCCGTCCTGGCCCAGGACACGGGCCGCCGTTACCAGGTGGAGATCGTGATCTTCGAACAGTCGCCTCCGACGTCTGAACTGCTCGTGCGGCCGGAGGCGCCCGCCGCCGGATCAGAAGCCGATGTGTCGGAGCCCGTATTGACAGAGCCTGCTCCGACGCCGGAACCACGGACTTCCCTGCCGGAGTGGCTGGAAGGCCCCGCGGTCTCGCCGGAGATGGAAGGCGTCGTCCGGAAACTCGCGTCAGGGGGCTACCCCGTCTTGTGGCACCAGGCCTGGACCCAGCCGGCAAACCGGCTGGGCAGCGAGCAGCCCGTGCCCCTGGCCTTGCTGGCGGCGGTGGGCCAGGGCGAGGCCCGGCCGGGGCTTTCCGGGGAAGTCACCCTGTCGGCCGGGACCTATCTGCACCTGGGCCTGGACCTGGAATTCCTGGCCGGCCCCGGAACGACCTACGAGCTGTCCCAGCAGCGCCGGGTGAAGATCGGCGAAATGCACTACTTCGACCATCCGCGCCTGGGCGCCATCGCCCTGGTCACCCTGCCCTGATCCGGACTACGGCGCCCCGCCGCTTTCCTCCGGACCGTCGCCGGAGGCACCGTCAGAGGCCCTGACCACGGTTTCCCAGGCCCTCGCCTGGGCCGATTCCCTGGCGCGGCGCGCACCGTCGGCGAA
Organism: Gammaproteobacteria bacterium; assembly: GCA_037383845.1. Classification (GTDB taxonomy): domain Bacteria; phylum Pseudomonadota; class Gammaproteobacteria; order Steroidobacterales; family XN24; genus JARRON01. The sequence continues at coordinate 11,786 of JARRON010000045.1, read as the reverse complement.
AGCCTCAAGTCCCCCTCCCGGGCCCGGCTCCGTCACCGCCACCGCTGCGCTCAGGGTAAGGAAACGCCCGCCCGGAGACCGCGGGTTGTGAATACTGAGCTCCCGGGCCCGGGAGATCACGCGGTCAGCATGGGCCATGGCTTTCTCGCCGTCCATGTCCACGGCCAGGGCGCAGAACCGGACCTCGTCCGTCCGCGCGACCACGTCGCTGGCCCGACGGAAACACCCGGAGATCGCGCGTCCCACCATGCGCAGGCAGGAATCGGCAGCGGTGGAACCGAACGTCTCGCGGTAGAAATCGAAGAAATCCGGAGCGAAATCGAAAAGGGCGATCGGGCGCTTCTCCCGGGCGCAGATGAACCAGGTCCGCTCCAGCTCGGCCTCGAACTTGCGATGGTTGTACAGCCCGGTAACGCGGTCCAGCGGGTCCACCTGGGAGAGCTGACTCCGCAACCCCTCCAGTTCATCCCGGCGCCGCCCCAGGTCCGTGGCCATCTGCCGATGGACGGAGATATCCCGGCTGAACCCGACCCACCAGAGGCCCCCGGCCGCCTCCAGCGGCTCGAGCCGCAGCTCGTTCCAGAACATGCTGCCGTCGGACCGGTAGTTGCGGAGTGTCACCGTCACCGGCTCGCCCGCTTCCAGGGCCCGCCGCAGTCCCGCGATCTCCGCCTGGTCCCGGTCGCCGCCCTGGAGGAAACGCGGGTTCTTTCCCAGCACTTCCGATGCGGCGTAACCGGTCAGCCGCTCGAAAGCGGGATTCACCCAGACGATAGGCAGCAGGGACTGGCGGCCGTCCACCAGGCAGATAGCCTCGCCGGCCCTCGCCAGAATGGGCAACGCAAGCTCCGGCGGGAGGACGCCGCGGGGATAAGGGTCGGTCACTCCGTCTCCTCTTCAGAAAGAAGTCGATCGAGCATGGCCCGGACGGCCCGCATGCCCAGGTCCAGGTAGCGATCGAGTTCACCGAGTATGTCATCTCCCAGGCCGGCAGCGCGGTTGACCACGACGGCGCAGCAGGCGTAAGCCACCTCGAGTTCCCGGGCCAGGGCGGCCTCCGGCATTCCCGTCATTCCCACCATGTGGCAGCCGTCCCGGGCCATGCGGGCGATTTCCGCCGCCGTCTCCAGCCTGGGACCCTGGGTGGCGCCGTAGGTCCCCCCGTCCACGATATCCACGCCGGCCTGCCGGCCGGCCGCCAGCAGCCGGGCACGGGTAGCCGCGGAATACGGTTCGGTGAAGTCCACGTGGCGCACCGGCTGACCGCGGCCCTCGAAGAAAGTATGTCCCCGCCCGAAGGTGTAATCGACGATCTGGTCCGGCACGCAGAGCCCCCCCGGCACCAGGTCCTCCCGGATCCCGCCCACGGCGTTGACCGCGACGATTTCCGTGGCGCCCACCTCCCGGAGTGCCCAGATGTTAGCCCGGTAGTTGACCCGGTGGGGCGCAATGGTGTGACCGCTGCCATGACGGGGCAGAAAGACGGCCTCCCGGCCGGCCATGCGGCCCAGGGAGACGGGGGCGGACGGCTCGCCCCAGGGCGTCGCCACCTCCTGCCGGCGGGAGATGGTCAGGCCGGCCAGGTCGGACAGGCCGGTCCCGCCGATGATGGCCAGCAGGCTCATGCCTCGTCCTCCGGCGCCAGGGCATAGATCGCCGGCAGCTGGCGAAAACGCTCCCGGTAGTCCATCCCGCAGCCGAACACGTAGCGGTCGTCAACTTCCAGGCCCACGTAGTCGGGCGCAAGCCCCGGCACGCAGCGATCGTGGCGCTTTCTGACAAGCACCGCCGAGCGGACGGAGGCCGCACCGTCCGCGTGGCAGGCTTCCAGTATGGCCGCCAGGGTCGGCCCCTCGTCCAGGATGTCGTCCACCACGAGGACATGGCGGTCCGTCAGATCCGCCCGCGGGCGGGCCCGCCAGTCCAGGGCCGGACCGCCCCGCGTGCCGCCCCGGTACCGGGTGGCGTGGACGTAGTCCAGCTGATGGGCGAACTCGAGTCGCTGGAGGAGCCAGGTCGCCGGCAGCATCCCGCCCAGCATGACAGCCAGCACCAGCGGGTCGCGCCCCTCCAGATCCCGGCGGACGGCCTCGGCCATGCGATCCAGCGCGGCCGCCACGTCCCCGGCGCTGTGCAGTTCTTCCGCGCGCGCCAGGATCCCCTGGAAGTCTCCGCTCATGCGCCCTCCCCGGCGCGGACCAGGGCCAGGCCCTCGGGCATGTGAACGGTAGTGGTGGGGAACGCGATCTCCCCGCCGTGCGACTCGATGATCTCCGAGATCCTGAGCAGGACCTTCTCCTTGACCTGGTGGTACTCGGCCCAGACCGTCGTGTGGGTCATGGCGTAAATGAAAAAGTCGGCCGACGAGGGTCCGAACTGGTTCAGGTTCACCATCAGCGCCTGGCCCTGGTCGATATCGTCGCTGTCGCCCAGGTACGTGCGAATGTCGTCCAGGATTCCCGGCAGCCGGGCCATGTCGTCGTACCGCACGCCGATGGTCTCGTAGATGCGCCGGTGGGTCATTCGGGACGGGTTCTCGACGGCAATGGTGGTGAAGGCTGCGTTGGGCACGTAAAGGGGCCGCTTGCTGAAAGTCCGGATACAGGTGGTTCTCCAGCCGATGCGCTCTACGACCCCCTCGATTTCCTTGTCCGGCGAGCGAATCCAGTCACCAACGGAGAACGGCCGGTCCAGGTACACCGTCAGCCCGCCGAACATGTTGGCAAGCAGGTCCTTTGCCGCAAGGCCCACGGCGATGCCGCCGATGCCGCCGAAGGCGAGGATTCCCGAGACGCTGAAACCGAGACTCTGCAGGGCCACGAGGACCGCGGTGATCACGATGGCCGCCCGAAGGAGCTTGGCAACAGCGTCGGCGGCGGTCTCGTCAACCGCCTTGCCGGCGCTTTTTCTGTCCGCCACCCACCTGTCATGGTATTCCCCGACAAAACGCGTCGCGAACAACGCCAGCGCAAGCACCACCCCGACTGTCCGCGCCGGGTCAATCATTTCGGCCAGGGCAGAGTCAGCGTTGTAGAAGGCGACCTCGGCGGCGAACGCGAGTCCCACGACCCAGATCAGCAGCCGCACCGAATGCGACAGGGCGGCCACCAGGGCATCATCGGCCACGGTCCGGGTGCGGCCGGTCTCCCGGCCGAGACGATTGAGCACCCGCCTGGCGACAAAACTCGCTGCCAGCGTGCCCAGCACGACGGCGAAAACCTCCGGGACCCGCCCCCACTGGGAGCTGAGTTCCTGCAGCTGCCGGATCCAGGCCTCCACGCCAGTGCCCCTACCCGTCCAGCACCAGGCTGGGAGGCTCGTCCTCGAGGCGTCGCAGCAGGCCGTGGGCGTGCTTCCACGCGGAGGCCGCCCTCAGCTCGCCATCCCAGTCTCCCCGCCGGCCGTGCAGCCTGGCCAGCCGCAGCTGGCTGGCAGGCTCGCACCAGTCTTCAAGGGACTCCAGGATCTCCACCGCCGCCGCCCGGTCGTTGCAGACGATCACCATGTCGCAACCGGCCTCAAGCGCCAGCCGGGCGCGATCGGCCGGCGAGCCGGCGGCCTGTGCCCCGGCCATGGACAGGTCGTCGGAAAACACGGCACCGTAGAAGCGCAGCCGGGTACGAAGTTCGTTGTTGATCCACCAGCGTGAGAAACCGGCGGGCAGCCGGTCCAGCCGGGAGTAGACCACGTGGGCCATCATCACGCCGGCGAGGCCTTCGGAGATCAGGACTTCGTAGGGCCGCATGTCGTCCAGCAGGTCCTGGTAGGCGCGCCGGTCCTCCGGGAGGGCGACGTGGGAATCGGCGGCCACTGCGCCGTGCCCGGGGAAATGCTTGCCTGTGGCCATCATGCCGGCGGCCCGCATACCCGCCGCAAAACGCCCGGCCAGCCGGGCCACGACATCGGGATTGCCGTGGAAGGCCCGGTCGCCGATGACTTCGCTGACCCCGTAGTCCAGGTCCAGCACAGGGGCGAAGCTGAGATCCACGCCGGCGGCGCGCAGCTCCGCCGCCATGAGCCAGCCGCCGGACCACGCCAGGCCTTCCGCGTAGTCCGCATCCAGGTCGTACTGCCGGCCGATCAGATGTGCCGGCGGCAGGGGCGTGAAGCCGTCGCGGAAGCGCTGGACCCGACCTCCTTCCTGATCCACCGCTACCAGCAGCGGCGGCTGCCGGACAGCATGGATCGCGGCGGCCAGCTCTGCCAGTTGCGCCGGAGACTCGTAGTTACGGCTGAACAGGATGACGCCGCCGACCTGGGGGTGGGCCAGCAACTCCCGGTCCTCGTCACCGAGCCCCGGACCGGGCAGATCCAGCATGACAGGTCCCAGGGTCACGCGGACCTCTTTCGGGGACCTTCGTGGATCAGGACCTCGTCCCCGGGGGACACCCGGTCGAACAGATCGATGACGTCGGCGTTACTCATACGAATGCAGCCGTGAGAAACGGGCTGACCGAGGGATGCCTCCTCCGGCGTCCCGTGGATGTAGATATAGCGCCGCATGGTATCGACTTCGCCGAGCCGGTTCCTCCCCGGCTCCAGGCCGCTCAGCCAAAGCACCCGGCTCAGGATCCAGTCCCGTCCCGGCGCCGAGGCGGCCAGGGCGGGCGACCAGACCTCCCCCGTGGGCCGCCGGCCGACGAACACGGTTCCCGGCGGCAGGCCGGCGCCGATCTTGGCGCGGATCACGTGGCGACCCCGGGGCGTGCCGCCGGAGCCTTCCTGCTCCCCGGCACCGGCGGCCCCGGTAGAGACGGGATACTCCAGGGGCGGGCGGCCGGCCCGGTGCAGCACCAGCCGCTGCTGAGCCAGGTCCACCTCGATGCGATCAGCCCCGCCCATGGCTCCAGTGCCGGTATGGCCGCTGCGCCAGGGCCATGTTGTAGTAACGCTCGTCCCCGGTGACCTCCTCGCCCAGCCAGGCGGGCCGGGGAAAGGACGCATCTTCGTCGGGAAGCTCGATCTCCGCCACCACAAGTCCGGAATTGTCGCCGGCGAACTCATCCACTTCCCAGGTGAGGTCCCCGGCGGGGATATAGTGGCGGGTCTTGGCAACCCGCGGACCTCCCAGCCCTTCGAGCATGGCCTCGGCGTCCGTCACCGGGATCGGGTACGCGAACTCCAGCCGCCGGGCGCCGATGGTCCGGCCCTTGATGTTCAAATGCGCCGTATCGCCGGCCAGCCGGACCCGGATGGAGCAGCCGTCGTGACTGGCCAGGTAGGCCTGGCTCATGGGCTCGGAACGAACGACGGAGTCCCGCCACTGGTCCGAGGCCACCAGGAACTTGCGCTCGATTTCCACGCCCATGGTCCTAGCTCCTGTCGAAGACCGCGATGGATTCGACGTGGGTGGTATGGGGAAACATGTCCATGACGCCGGCGCCCGTGCAGCGATACCCGTGGCCGCCGAGAATACCCGCATCCCGCGCCAGGGTGCCGGGATGGCAGGAGACGTAGACCACGCGCTGCGGCCCCAGGACGTCCACCGACTCGGCCACGGCCTGGGCGCCGGCCCGGGGCGGATCAAGCAGGAGCCGGTCGCAGCCGGCCCTCGCCCAGGGTAATCCGCTGAAGTCCTCGAACAGGTTGGCCACGTGGTAATCCACCTCCAGGCCATTGCGCTGGGCGTTCCCCCGGGCCCGGTCCACGAGCCGCGCTTCCCCCTCCACCCCGGTGATCGCAGCGCCGCGCCGGGCCAGCGCCAGGCTGAAATTACCCAGCCCGGAAAAGAGATCCAGCACGCGCTGCCCTTCCCCGTCCAGCAGCTCCACGGCCCGGGCGACCGCCGCCTGGTTCATGGCCGCATTCACCTGGACGAAGTCCGTGGGCAGAAAGGCGATGTCCACGTCGAACCCCGGCAGCCGATAGTGGAGCGGCGCAGGCTCGCCCTCCAGGGGCCGCACGGTGTCGGGCCCGCCGGTCTGCAGCCAGACCTCGACGCCCTGGTCGGCGCCGAACCGGGCCAGCCTGACCGCATCCTCGGGGGTGAGCGGATCCAGTACGCGAAACACCATGGCCGTCCGGTCCTCGCCCACGGCCACCTCCACCTGCGGAATGCGCCGGGCCACGCTCAGGCCGCCGATGAGTTCCGACAGGGGCATCAGCATGCGCCCCACGCCCCCGGCCAGGACCTCGCAGCTGTCCATGTCGGCCAGCCAGGACGTATGCCGCTCCCGGAAGCCCACCAGCACACGGCCCTTCTTCTCCACCAGGCGCACCCCGAGGCGGGCCCGTCGCCGGTATGCCCATGCCGGCCCCGACAGCGGGGCAAAACGGGTGTCCGGCGTCACCCCGCCGATCCGCTCCAACGCCTCGAACAGGCTGGATTCCTTGGCCGACAGCTGGGCCGCCGGCGCCAGGTGCTGGAGGCTGCAACCGCCGCAGTTTCCGAAATGGGGACAGCGGGGCTCTACCCGATCCGGCGAGGCCGTCAGGACCTCATCCAGGCGGGCCTCGTCGTGGCTTCGCCGGCGCCTGACGATGCTGGCCCGCACCCGCTCCCCGGGCAGAGCATCGTCGACGAACACCGTCTTGCCCTCCCGCCGGGCGACGCCCCGGCCGTCCTGGGCAAGGTCTGTGATCCCTGCCTCGAAAGGCAGCGGCTCGGGCCGACGCCTCACCCTGGCCTCCAGGCCTGCAGGAATTCCGCCAGGTGCGCCTTGTCCCCATCGGCGAGGAATTTCGCGACCCGCTCTTCTTCTGCGGCATGCTCCGCCGCGGTGAGCCGGCCCCGCATCTTCTGAAAACGCAGGTACACCAGCCAGGTGTTCAGCACGTCGGACTCGCAGTAGTCCCGGATAGCCTCCAGCCGGCCGTCCTGGAATGCATCCCAGACATCGGCGCCGCTCATCCCGAGTTTGCCCGGGTAGCCGAGAAGCACGGCCACCTCGTCCAGCCGGGCCGCCGCCCGGAACTGATAGCCGGCCAGAACGTCCATGAGGTCGATATGGCGCCAGTGGAACCGCCCCAGGTAGTTGTTGTAGCGAAACTCCCGCTCTTCGTCTCCCACTTCCCAGTAACGCGGGGCTGCCACGTCATGCCTGAGGCCCCGGTAGTGAAGCACCGGAAGGTCGAAGCCGGAGCCGTTCCACGACACCAGATCCGGGGAATACCGCTCGATGCCCTCGAAGAAGCGGGCGACCAGTTCACCCTCCCCTGACTCGGCCGTACCCAGGGTCCAGAGGTTGAAGCTGTCCCGGGTCCGCAGGGCACAGGAGATGGCCACGACCCGGTGTTGATGCAGCGGCAGAAAATCGCTGCCGGTGATCTCGCGACGGCGCGCCATCATCGCCTGGGCCACGTCCGCGTCGTCCAGGCCCTCCAGGTCCAGGTAGCGCCGGCCGAACTCGGTGTCTGGCACCGTCTCGATGTCGAAGACGAGCGTGTTCAAGGACTTTCCCTCTTCAGCAGAACCGCCACGGCCACGACCAGCCCCGCCTCGTCGGTGAGGCTGATGTGCCCGGCGCCCACGCCCAGCCGGCGGCACAGGGCCTCGCCCCGGGCCGAATACACGACTTCGGGCTTGCCCAGGGCGTCCTGGACGATACCCACGTCCCGAATCCACATGCCGTTGGAGAAGCCTGTGCCCAGGGCTTTCACCACGGCCTCCTTGCCCGCGAACCGCATGGCCAGGAAGCGGGCCTTTCGCCGGTGCCTGCGGTACTGCTCCTCCTCCCGGGGCAGCAGCAGGCGGCTGACGAAATGTTCTCCGAAACGGGACAGCGTCCTCTCCACCCGCTCCATGCGGACGATGTCGGTGCCTATGCCGTAGATCACCGCAGTCGCGCTTCCGTGATCAGCCGTTTCATCTCGATGACCGCCGTGGAGAGGCCGTCGAAGATAGCCCTGGCCACGATGGCATGACCGATGTTGAGCTCCCGGACTTCCCGAATCCGTGCCACCGGCTGGACGTTGTGATAGTTCAGGCCGTGTCCCGCGTGGATCGTCAGGCCCAGGGCCGAGCCGGCCCGGGCAGCGGTGCGGACACGTTCCAGCTCCTGTTCCTGACGGGTCCCGGCAGCGGCGGCGTAGGCCCCGGTGTGCAGTTCCACTACTTCCGCCCCCACGTCCCGGGCGGCCTCCAGCTGCCCGGGCTCCGGGTCCACGAAGAGGGAAACCCGGATGCCGGCGCCGGTGAGGTGCTTGACCGCCCCGGCGATCCGCTCCGGCTGGCCGGCAACGTCCAGCCCGCCCTCGGTGGTGAGTTCCTCCCGGCGTTCCGGGACAAGGCAGCAGTCCCTTGGCGCGATCTCCGTGGCGATGGCCAGCATCTCGTCGGTGACGGCCCCGGTCTTCCCGGAGATGCAGGGTGATGCAGTCTGCCCCGGCCTGCTCCGCCATCAGGGCCGCGTACACCGGGTCAGGGTAGCGGGTCCGGCGCGCCTGGCGGATGGTGGCGACGTGATCGATGTTCACGCCCAGGGCGATGCTGTCCTTCATGGTGTCCTCCCGGCCTTCGAGGGCACCATTTTGCCAGACCGCGGCCCCTCAGCGCCGAAGCCGGGCCAGCAGCTCCCGGGTCTTCAGCCCCTTGTCGCCCAGCTGGGCATCCAGGGCCGTCCGCGTCAGGCGCAGGGCGTCCGCCAGCTCCCCGGGACTCTCGGGAGCTTCCCTCGCCAGCGCCAGCAGGGAGCCGCCGGAGAGGGCGCCGGCGGTGCCGGGATCGCACGCAAACACGCCCGCCTCGGGATCGAAACGGTAGGTTTTCGTCGCTTCCACGGGCCGGCCGCTGGCGTCCACGGCGAGGTCCACGCCGTAACCCAGGGACTCCAGCAGGCGCTTTTCGAAGACCCTCAGCGCCGGTGCCGGTGCCGGCTCGCGGCCGAGCCGAGCCAGCACGTCCCCGTAGGCGTCGTACAGCTCGGCGTGGGGGTCCTGCCGCTGGGTGAGCCTCAGCACCAGCTCGTTCACGTAGAACATGGACAGCAGTCTTGTGCCCGCCGCCGGCGGGGGCGGCGGACCGGCAGGCTCGACTCCGGTCAGGGTGCCCAGCTCGCCCCGGATCCGCCAGGACAGCAGCAGGAGCGCAAAGGGCTGAAGCACTCCCCGGAACCGGCTGCGCGGGCCCCGGGCGGACCTCGCCACCAGGCCCACCCGGCCGTGGTGCCGGGTGAACACTTCCACGACGAGGCTTGTGTCCCGGAACGGCCTTCGGTGGAGCACGAACCCCGGCTCCAGCTCCGTCCGCCCTCCGGCACTCATTCGCTGTAGTAGCCGAAACGCTTCAGGTCCGCCTCGCTGTCGGCCCAGCCCTCCCGCACCTTGACCCACAGCGTCAGATGCACGGGCGCCCCGAATCGCTCCTTCAGTTCCAGGCGGGCGGCCCTGCCGACGTTCTTCAGCATTTCGCCCCGGGCGCCGATGACGATGGCCTTGTGCCGCTCCTTCTCGACCCAGACCACCGCGTCGATGGCGATCCGTCCCTCTGCGTCCCGCTGGAGCCGGTCTACTTCGACGGTGAGGCCGTACGGCAGTTCCTCGTGCAGGCGCCGCATGAGCTTTTCGCGGATGATCTCGGCGGCGTGGAACGCCTCGTCCCGGTCGCTGATCTGCTCGGGCGGAAACAGGGGCGGACCTTCCGGCATGGCCCGTGCCAGCACGTCCCGCAAGCGGTCAAGGTTGTCCCCGCCGGTGGCCGAGACCGGAATGATCTCGCGGAAGTCCGCCTTGCCGGAGACGTCCGCGATATAAGGCAGCAGCCGGTCCCGGGGCCATACCCGGTCCACCTTGTTGACCACCAGCACAAGGGGCCGGCCTGCGGTCACCGCGGCCTCCAGGACCTGGTCGTCCCCGTCGCCCCAGCGCCCCGCCTCCACCACAATCGCCACCACGTCCGCGTCGGCGAGGGCGGAGACCGCAGCGCGGTTCATGGCCCGGTTCAGGGCCCGGGAGCGACCGGAGTGCAGCCCCGGCGTATCAAGAAACAGAAGCTGGGCATCCGCCGTGCTGGCCACACCGGTGATGCGATGCCGGGTCGTCTGGGCCCGGCGGCTGACGATGCTGACCTTGGCACCCACCAGGGCGTTGACCAGGGTGGACTTGCCCACGTTGGGGCGGCCTACCACGGCCACGTAGCCGCAGCGGTGACCCGCCTCATTCACCGGACAGCCGCTCCAGCATGTCCGAGGCCGCGGACTGTTCTGCCGCCCGGCGGCTGCGGCCTCGGCCGATGGCCGGGGACTCTTCCCCCTCTACCCGGCAGGCGACCGTGAACCGCCGCCGGTGGGCCTCGCCCTCGACGGCCTCGACCTCGTAGGAGGGCAGCGACCGTCCCTCGGCCTGCAGCGCCTCCTGGAGGCGGGTCTTGGCGTCCTTGAGCGCTTCCGGACCCGGCAGCTGCTCCAGGCGCTTGCCGTAAAGGGCCAGCACGCAGCGCCGAACTGCGGAGAAGCCGCCGTCCAGATAGACGGCGCCGAGGACAGCCTCCAGGGCGTCTGCGAGGATGGACTCCCGCCGGAAGCCGCCGCTTTTGAGCTCCCCGGAGCCAAGCCGGAGGCGGTCGGGCAGGCCCAGCTCCCGCGCCATGACGGCCAGGGCCGGACGATTCACCAGGCTGGCCCGGAGCCGGCTCAGGTCCCCCTCGTCCGCCTCGGGGACGGAACGGTAAAGCGCCTCGGCCACCACGAATCCAAGGGCCGCGTCTCCCAGATACTCCAGGCGCTCGTTGTGTCTTCCGCCGGCGCTGCGATGGGTAAGCGCCCTTTCCAGCAGGCCTGTGTCAGAGAACCGGTAGCCGAGGGCGCCCTCCAGCCACCCGGCAGCCCGTGTCACCGGACGACCTCGACGGACTTGTCGAAATCCATCACCAGGTAGACGTTGCCGAGGAACGGCGCCCGTCCCTCGTAGTCCGCCGTGACCAGGTACCCGTTGGCGCTGCGCTCGATCTCGATGTCGCGGTGGCTGATAGCTCTCACGGCCTCGATGTCGAAGCGCCGCTCGATGGCCCGCCGGATCTGGCCCGGACCGGCATTGGAGCCGTCCAGGTCCTTCTTGACCTCCCGGAGGGTGGTTTCCACCTTCAGATACTCGAGATAGATCGGCACCAGCCGTATCCCGGCCAGCAGGAAAATGCCCGCCACGGCGGCGACGAACAGCATCCCGATCAGCGTCATGCCTCGCTGTTTACGCATCCCGTTTTCCCCGTGCAGCCCGCAGTGGGCCGACCTCATTCTATTCGGTTGCCGATTCGGTGCCACAGTGGCCTCCCCAGCTCGCTGTCCCAGTTCATCCAGATCCGTACGGCCCGCCCCACGAGGTTGCTCTCCGGAATGTAGCCGATGATCCGGCCGTCCCGGCTGCAGTCCCGGTTGTCCCCCATCACCAGGTACTGGTCCTCCGGGACTTCCCGGCCCAGGAAGGGGCTGGGACGGTCCTGCTGATCGCTGAGATAGACCTGGTGGCGCGTATCGCCGACGGTTTCCTCCGCCACGGAAGCGGTGAACCAGAAACCTCCGCATTCCAGCTCGACCGTCTCGCCCAGCAGCTCCAGCGGCAGGGGCTCGCCGTTGATGAAAACCTGCTTGTTCCTGACCGTTACCACGTCACCGGGAACACCAATGACGCGCTTGATGTAGTTCGTGTGGGGCTCCGCCGGGAGCCGAAAGACCGCCACGTCCCCTCGCCGGGGTGCGCCGGTCTCCATGATCTGCCAGTTGACCACCGGGAGTCGGAGCCCGTAGGAGAACTTGCTCACGAAAATGAAATCGCCCACCCGCAGCGTGGGCATCATGGAGCTGGACGGGATCCGGAACGGCTCGTAGGCAAAAGACCGCACCACCAGCACCAGC
>JARRON010000044.1:0-24141 GCA_037383845.1 Gammaproteobacteria bacterium | reverse complement strand
GGGGCCACGTCCACGGTGCCATCGATCAGGTCCACCTCGTACCGCTCAAGAATGATCTTGCCATAGAGGTCCGGGTGGAGCTGGTACCCGAAGGACACGCCGTACTGGGAATACTCCGCGGCACGGTCGTCGCAGCCGACGCAGCCACCGAGGCCGACGTTGGGAACCCAGTCCTCATTCAGGGAACTGCCGTCATAGGCGTCCGCCAGGTAGCTGGCGTTGGTCACCCGGTCGTCGTCGTCCTCGATGAAGCGGTAGATGGCCTCGATATCGACACCATTGCCGATGTCCAGGAAATAATTGGCCTTGAGCCCGTAGAACCAGGTCTCACGCTCCTGATAGGTGGAGTACGGTGAGCGATGGTCCCCACCCAGGCCCCAGGCATTGGTGTTTTCGTTAAAGGCATACTTTTCACAGGCCGTGGGATCGCCGGGGCTGCCGCAGTTCTGCCAGTTCGTATCGTAGTCCACGTAGGTGATTTCGCCGGCGAATTCCCAGTTGCCGATAGCGTACTTCGGCACGATGGTGAAGCCGGACCAGCCGTGGGCGTCATAGGCCATGGGCTCGTCGAAATCCGTGAAGTCGTTATCCGCCATCAGGGACACGACCTGCTGCTGCTCGCCGTTCCAGCCACCGTAGCCGACGCCGTTACGCTGGTCGGCATTGTTGCGGTCGCCGACGTTGTAGTCCGGCCGTGCCCACCCCCAGGTGGACATCCATCCCGCGCTGAGCAGCACGTCCGCTTCCCTCCGCGCCGACTGGACGGACATGTAATCCGCGCCAACGTGGAAGAACTGGAAGTTGAACGTCAGGTCATCGATGAGGAAGTCCGCGATATCGAAGTTGACGAACCACGAGATATCGTCAGCGCTTTCCAGCAGTGTCGGGCTGAACGCACAGCCGCCGGCAGGATCGACGTCGGGATCGCAGATCGTCGGATCAACGTTGAAGTCGGACCAGTAGTAGGAGGCGCTGACGTCGAACCAGTCGAAGCCGGTGTATTCGCCCTTCAGCATGAATACCGTATTGTCGAAGCGTGTGACCTCGTCGGTGCCGTCCCGGATGTCGCCGCTGCCGGGTTCGGTGCCGGGGATGAACTCATCCGGTGCGACTTCCTTGTCCCGGACATAGGTGATGCTCGTAGTGCCGTTGAAGTCCGGCGACGGCGTCCAGCGAAGCTGACCGGTCCAGGCCCCGTCCGCGGCCTCGTACTTGACGGCCGGGTCGTTGGGGTCGGAAGTCGTGAAGAACTTCGGACCGGCAAACAGTGCGGGCAGGGACACGCGGGCGACATCCCAGCGCAGGTCGCCGTCCAGCAGCGAACCCTGGAACAGGAATCCGGATGCGTTGTCGCGGTCGATGTACCGGTACTTGCCCTGGGTCATGGGGTCGAACATGCCGAAATCGTTCGATCCGATGGTGGCAGAGTCGATCCAGTCGTAACCGGGCGTGATAATTGCGTAGGCGCCGCGGAGCTTGATGTACTGGTTGGACTTGGGATCGTCCTCGTAGCGTCCGAATCCCCCGAAGTTGGTCCAGAAATTCTGGTTGAATCGGGCCTTGATCCGGCCACCGATTTCGACCTGGCTGGAGACCACGCTGCGGAACATGAGCTCGAACTCGATGCCCTGCCCCTGGTCGCCGCCCCGTTCGCCGGGAGCATCAACGACGTTGTTGTACAGCGCGCCGTTGATCGCGCGGTCGCCGTCCAGGAACTTTGCGTAGACGTTGCCGAACCACTCGATCTCCGCCTGGGCGGCGACCGGCAGCGCGAGCGCGGCCCCCAAAGCCGCGGCGAGAACTATGTTGCGCTTGTTCATTTTTGCTTCCTTATCGGATCGGCCCTGCGGCTGCCAGCCGCTCCCCCGGCTACTTGCGGATCACCTCGAGGGTGGCCATCTTGACGGCATTGCCCTCGCCATCGCACTCGTAGGACAGCATCTCGTGCTGCGCCTGGGCTTCGGTGGCAACGCCCTCTCCCCGTCCGGCCAGAATGTCCATCACGTGCGGATCGCAGTTCATGTCGTTGCCGCCGCCGAACCGGTGCTGTCCCTCGTACTCGTTCACCCTGCGGGTAAGAAGGTCGGCCTTGTCGGGGAAACCCTCGTTCGACTGGACCACCACCTGGTAGCCCCAGCTGGCGGGATCCCCGCTGCCGATATCGTCCTTGTCGACACGGGCGGAAATGGTCTTGCCCTTGCCGGTGGTACGGCGGGGGACTATCAGATCGCTGGATGCGACGAGGTCTGCGGTCTTCACGCGGGCCTCGGCCACGACGCGCGACTGCTGCTGGGGCGACAGCACCACTACTTTCTCCCAGGCGCTGTCGGGTGCGAACTGGATGTTCAGGCCCGGGATGCCCTCCGTGTGGCCGCTGCCTTCAACGCCGTCGGTGTCGATGAAAATGAAGATCATCTGCACCGCGAATCCCACGCCCATGCCCCAGGGGTCGGCCAGCTTGCTGTTGACGCTGACCTCGAACTCCAGATTGCTGCCCTTCTCGTCGACGACGAACTCGGTCAGGTCGAAGGACCCGGGCGCGTAGGCGGCATCTGTCGGATACGTGTAAGTGCCCGGTCCGTTATCGTCGCCGACCGGGTCCTTGAACTCCACGTCGCCCGCCATGGCCGGGGCGGCGGCGATAGACCCCGCAAGGATGGCGGCAACGAGAGGAATGCGCCTGTTTTTCATGCCCTTAGTCCTCCTGAATCATTCGAGATTTGATAGACCATTACGCGCTTGACTGCAAGCCGGAAATACCACGATCAACCCTTCACTCCGCCCGCCGTGAGACCGGAGACGAGGTACTTCTGCAGATACAAAAACAGCAGCACGACGGGAATCGAGATGATGATGGAGCCGGCGGAAAAATAGCCCCACTGGGAGGCAAAGCCGCCCACAAAGAACTTCAGCCCCACCGGGGCGGTGTACTTGACCTCCTCCTCCAGGAACGTCGCGGCCAGGATGAACTCGTTCCAGGCCGTCATGAAGGAGAACAGCGCCGTGACCGCCACTGCAGGCTTGGCCAGCGGGAGGATGATGCGGAAAAAGATCGCCTGCCGCGACGCACCATCCATGATTGCGCTCTCCTCGATCTCCAGAGGAATGGTGTCGAAGTAGCCCTTGAGCATCCAGACGCAGAACGGGATGGCCGTCACGGAGTAAACCAGCACCAGCCCGATGAAGCTGTTCCCGAGGCCCAGCCACTGGGTGATGATGATGTAGATGGGCACCAGCAGGAGCGTGCCGGGGAACATCTGGGAGACCAGGAACGACATCATGCCCGCCTTTCGCCCCGGGAACTGGAACCGGGAGAAAGCGTAGGCGGCCGTGCAGGCCAGGAACACGCCCAGGATGGTGGTCAGGGCGGACACGATGGCGCTGTTGAGCATCCAGCGGAGGAACGGCTGCTGGGTGACCACGTCCGTGAAGTTCTGCAGGGAAATGGTCGCCGGCCACGGCACCACCGCCCGCAGCCGGTCCAGGAACCCCGGGTCCGGCGGGAGATCCACGAATGCCAGGTTCTGCTGTCCCGAGAACGCCACGGTGAACACCCACAGCACCGGGTAGACGGCGATGATGGTGAAGAACACCAGGAAAAGGTGCAGCCACAGGTGCGACACGGCGCCGCTGCGGGTCTTCTTGCTCATGTGGTGGTGGCCTCGGTTGCCCGCGTCATGCGGGTCTGGAAGACCCCGTAGACGAGGAGGATCAGGAAGATCACCACCGAGTACGCGGCCGCGTAGCCGTAGCGGTACTCCTCGAAGGCGATCTTGTACGCCTTGGTGATCAGGATCTCGTTGGCACCGGCCGGCTCACCGCCGGACACCAGGTAGATCACGTTAAACATGTTGAAGGTCCAGACGACCGAGATGATCACCGCGGGGACGATCGTGGGCTTCAGCGAAGGCAGGGTGATCTGCCAGAACTGCTGCCACTTGCTCGCGCCGTCGATGGTGGCGGCCTCGTACATGTCCTGTGAGATGGACTGCAGCCCGCCCAGGATGACCACCATCATGAACGGGAAACTGAGCCAGCCGTTGGTCATCAGGCCCGTCATGAAGGCCGAGAAGACCCCGTCGAACCAGGCGATGGGTTCTCCGCCGAACATCTGGATCCCCTGGTTGATGACCCCGAACTGCTGGTGGAACATTCCTTTCCAGATCAGCGCCGTAATGTAGTTCGGGATGGCCCAGGGCAGGATCAGCAGCACGCGGTAAAGGTTGGTGAACCGCAGGCCCTTTGTGTTCAGGGCAAGCGCCAGCAGCATCCCCAGGGTGACGCCGACGGCCACGTTCGACACGGTCCAGCAGATGGTGATGAACAGCGTCCAGTAGAAGTTCTGGTAGTTGATCACCGAGCCGGCCGCCGTGCTCTGCACGATGTCCACGTCGCCGAGGATCTGCACGTAATTCGCGAACCCTGCCCAGACCTCGGTGATTGGCTCGCTGACGTTCATCACCGTCTGTTCCGTGAACGACAGCGCGATGCCGTAAACGAACGGGAAAAACACCAGTATCAGCATGCCGAACATGGCCGGGAGCACATAGAAGTAAGCGTATCGGTGCTCCCTGAGCGCCCCTCGGGTCCGGCTGGCGAAGCCCAGGCTGAAAAACGCCAGAACGACGGCTGCTGCCGCCAGATTGCCCCAAAGGGCCTCCCCCAGTGCCCCCTCGATCCGGCCGGCCTGGGCCGACAGGGCGGCCGCGTCGATGCTTCCGCCAGGGCCGATGATCCCCAGCGGCCGCTGGTACAGGTCCACGTCCCAGGTGTTCTCGGCCCCCGGCGCCACGGAAATGGCCTGCCCACCCGCGACGAAGGCCATGCGCTCCCTGACGTCGGTGAAGTTCGCCGCCAGTGCCTCCGCGAGCTCCGCCTGGTAGTCCCGCGTATCGGAGATGAACATCGAGCCCAGGGCCCAGCCCACGCCGCCGACCACCACGAGCCCGATGACGAACGCGAGCCAGTTCCTTCCGGTGGGCTCGGGCCAGGCGTCCCGGGACCGCCGCCAGGCCAGGAAGCCGGCCATCAGCAGCCAGGGAATGATGGCCGCGGCCGCCGCGGCGACCCAGGACGGCCGCTCCACGGCAATCACCCGTGGCCGCTGCGCCTGGACGATGCCGGCGACGTCTCCGTCCACGTAGTACGGGAGTGAAATTCTCACCTGCCCGTCGCCCAGCGGCGTGACCTCGACCTGGCGGCGTTCTCCCCGCTCGGCCCGGTTCGTCTCCACCGCCGCCCGGAGCTCCTGGCCCAGGTCGAACAGCCACTTTTCCTCGCGGTCGAGGCGGCGGGGAGCGGCCCTGTCCCCCGCGTCAGCCGGGTCCGTGCTGGCCAGCAGTCTCGCGCCGCTGAGGCGAAGCACCTTGAAGTGCCCGTCGTGCTGCGGAAGGGCCCTGAGGACCGCCGGAAGGTCACCGCCGGTCGCTGAGCCGCCCTCCACGCCGGCGACGATATCCGCCAGCGCCTCCAGCTCGATGATGACGCCGCGGTTCCAGGCATCTTCCGCCAGCTCGCCCCGGGCCTGGGAAATGAACCACCAGGTCAGGCCGGAGAGGATCGCTGCAGCAAGCAGGGTGCCCAGAGCTGCCGGGTGCAGCAGCAGGGCCGCCAGGCCTTTCCGGCGCGGTCCGGCCTCGGAGGAGTCGTAGGCGGTTTCCTGGGCAACGATGCTCACGTCATCGGTCTCAGTTGCTCTTCCTCAGGGCAGCGATGCTCGAGGCCACGGATTTCTGCGCCTCCTGGAGCGCGGCTTCCGGGCTGGCCGAGCCTTTCACGATCTTGTTCATGGCCGTCGTCACCGGGGACCACATCAGGGTCATCTCGGCAAAGTTGGGCATGGGTACCGCCGTCTCCAGCTGCTTGCGGAAATTGGCCAGTACCGGGTCGCCCGCCACCGTCGGGCTGTCGTAGATCGCGGCATTGGTCGGCAGCTGTCGGCCCTCCAGGGCCATGACCCGGGCGGCCTCCTCGCTGACCAGGAACTTGGCGAACTCGTAGGCGGCCTCCTTGTGGGAGGATCCGGCGGAGACATACACCCCCTCCACCGTCAGCCAGGGCTTCATGGGCGTGCCGCCGGCTTCATCGATGACCGGTAACGTGGCCAGGCCGAAGTCCACGCCCTGGATTTCGGCAAGGAACCAGGGTCCCGAGAAGACGATGGCGGCATTTCCGCTGTTGAAGAGCGTACTGATCAGGGCGGACGAGGGATCCGCCGGCAGAATACCGTCCTCCTTGTACCACTCCATCATGAGCTTGACGGCATCCACGTTGGCCTGCTGATCGATCACCGGGTTGCCGTTATCGTCGAACACGGCTCCGCCGAAGGCGTTCATGAGCGCGGCATGGAAGAAGTAGTTGGAATACTCGTACGCGAGGCCGAACTTGCCCACGGAAGCGTCGGTCAGTCCTTTGGCCACCTTGACGAGCTCCGTGGACGTCCGGGGTGGCTCAGAGATCAGGGCCTTGTTGTAGATGAGCGTGATGCTCTTGTAGTTGAAGGGCAGTCCGTAGACGGTGCCCCGGTAGGTCATGGCCTCCATCATGTTCGGCAGCAGGGAATCGACGGTCTCGTCCTCGAGATAGAAGTCGATGGACTCCACCGTCTGGCCGCCCTCCACCCAGCCGCCGAGGCGGTCCTGAGCGAAGATGAACACGTCGGGGCCGCGACCCCGGGGTACCGCCGCAGTGATCTTGTCTGCGTAGGCGTCGAAGGGCACGGCGAGGGTCTTGACCTTGTTAGGTCCACCGGCGGCGTTGTACATGCCCACGACCTTTTCGAAGGCGGCCTTCTCCGACCCGCGGTAGGCATGCCAGACGACCAGTTCAGCGGCTATTGCGCTTCCGAAGCCCGCCAGGGAGGCTGCCAGCGCAACTGCGGCCAGGGCCGTGGTCTTCAGCGTCTTGGTCATCATGTTTCCCTCGCTCAAATCGTCAGATTCAGCTCCGTCTCCGGATCGAACACGTGGATGCCCTCGTTGGACATCTCCAGCTCCATCTCTTCCCCGAACTGCGGGATGCGGTGCGCGCCCAGCTTGGCGACCAGCAGCTCGTCGCCGCAGCGCACATGGACGATGACCTCGTGGCCCACCGTCTCGACGATTTCCACCACACCCTTGAGTCGGGTAGTCGACGGCCAGTCCGTGCTGCCGGCTTCGGCCACGTGCTCGGGCCGCACGCCCAGAAGCATCTGCTGCCCCCGCCGCTCCTTCAGTCGCTGCGCCGTGTCGTCCGACAGCGGCACGGAGAATCCCGCGTGCTCGAGCTTCCCGCCGTCGGCGGAAAGCGTCATGGACATGATGTTCATCGGCGGGGTCCCGATGAACTTCGCCACGAAGAGGTTCTTCGGCTTGTCGTAGAGCTCCAGCGGCGTACCCACCTGCTTGAGGTTGGACTTCCGGTCCGCGCCCATGGGTGCCAGCACGGCGATGCGGTGCCCGAGCGTCATGGCCTCGATCTGATCGTGGGTCACGTAGACAGTAGTCGTCTTCAGCCTGTGCTGCAGCTTTGAAAGCTCCGCGCGCATCTGGACCCGCAGCTCCGCGTCCAGGTTGGAAAGCGGCTCGTCGAAGAGGAACACGGCGGGCTGGCGGACGATGGCCCGGCCAAGGGCAACCCGCTGGCGCTGCCCGCCCGAAAGGGCCTTGGGCTTACGGTCCAGGAGTTCCTTGAGACCGAGGATGTCGGCCGCATCGTTCACCAGGCGGTCGATCTCCCCCTGGGGCATCTTGCGAATCCGCAGGCCGAAGGAAATGTTGTCCCGGACCGACATGTGCGGGTAAAGCGCATAGCTCTGGAAGACCATCGCCACGTCCCGGTCCTTGGGATGGACGTTGTTGACCATGCGGTCACCGATGTAGAGCTTGCCTGCGGACACTTCCTCCAGCCCCGCGATCATCCGCAGCGCCGTGGACTTTCCGCAGCCGGACGGACCCACGAACACCATGAACTCGTGGTCCTTGATCTCCAGGTCCAGGTCCTCGATGACACTGACATCACCGAAGCGCTTGCAGACTTTCTCGAAGACGATGCTCGCCATGACCCGAAATTTCTCCTAGTCGCTCGCCCGGACCAGGACCCGGGCCGTGAGAGGCGGCACCTGGACGGTCAGGGATTCGCCCGCTGCCTCCATGACCTCCCCGGTGAGTCCGTCCTCGGCCCGGCCCCAGCCTTCCGGCGCCGGCACTTCGGCGCGCGCGGCGCTCTCGCCCCGGTTGATCGCCACGACCACCGTGTCGTCCGCGGCATCTCGGCGAAACACCAGCAGATCGCCTTCCGTATACAGCCGGGT
This sequence comes from Gammaproteobacteria bacterium, assembly GCA_037383845.1. Taxonomy (GTDB): domain Bacteria; phylum Pseudomonadota; class Gammaproteobacteria; order Steroidobacterales; family XN24; genus JARRON01. Next base: position 15,851 of record JARRON010000044.1, on the reverse strand, counting down.
GTAGTCCCCCCGGCTCAGGGACGGATGCGCCCGCCGCAGCTGGATCAGGCGTCGGTAGTAGTCCCGCAGGGCCTCGTCCCTGGACACGCCGGCGCCAGGCTCCACGTCCCGCTCGCCCCAGGGCATGTCCTTGCGGTTCGTCGGCCACACGCTTCCTGCCCGGGCCACCTCCTCGCCGTAGTAGATGACGGGGATCCCGAGGGTGGTCATCTGCGCGGCCACGCACAGGCGGAAGCGGTTGAGGTCGCCGCCCAGCTGGTAGAGCTGCATGGGCTCATCGTGGGAAGACAGGTAGTGAGCCAGGTGATAGCCGTCCCGGACGCGATGACGCTTCTCCAGGTAGGCCGAATAAGCCACCGTGCGCATGCGGCCCTCGATGAAATCCCGGCAGCTGCCACGGAACGTGAAGTCGAAGCCCGCGTCCAGCTCGTCGCCCTCGAAGTAGGGATCGAGTACCTGGGCGGACCCGCCCCAGACCTCTCCGAGGAGAAAGAAGTCCTCGCCGAGTTCGCGGCTGGCCCGTTCCCGGTGGGCTTTCCAGAAGTCGTGGTCTATGTGCTTGACCGTGTCCAGGCGAAAGCCGTCTACGCCGGTCCGCCCGGCCAGGCCCAGGTTGGCCTCCAGGAGATACTCGGCCACTTCAGGCTTCTCGGTGACGAAGTCCGGCAGGCCTCCGACGCGGCAGCGCAGGGGGTCGGCGTCGCAGCCCGGGCGTTCCTTCCGGATCCACCCCGCGTACTCGGGAGAAACCTCGTACTTCGCACCGTACCCGGCATGGTTGTACACCACGTCCAGCAGGACCTTGATGCCGCGGGCGTGGGCCGCCTCCACCAGCGCCGCCAGGTCCGCCTCGCTGCCGAAGTGGGGATCCATGGCCTTGAAGTCGTCCATCCAGTAGCCATGGAAACCCCAGTGCTCGAACCAGGACGTGACGCCTGCCTCGGGGATGGGATTCACCGGCAGCCCGGGTTCGATCTGTCGCTGCACCGGGTTGATCCAGATGGCCGTGGCGCCCAGCTCGGCGATCTCGTCCAGCTGCGCGGCCAGGCCTTTCAGGTCGCCGCCGTGCCAGCCCCCGGGATTGTCGGGCTGGTAATGGAGATTGTTTCCCGGATCACCGTCGGCGAAACGATCGACGAGGACGAAGTAGACGATCGCGTCGGCCCAGTCCTGCTGGGGCTCGACCTGCACCATTCCGGCGCGCCCGGAGGACGTAGGTGACGCCGACTGGCATGCGGCCATCAACAGCCCGAGTCCGGCGAGGACCACTGCGGCGGCCAGCCGTCTTCCCCCCGGGATGGCGCCGTGGTTCAGCCCCACGGTCTGCCCTCGGCATCGGGCATGGGATATCTCCCTTCTCCTCCGCGCCCCGTGCCTGGGGCCGGGGCTTGTTCCTTATGGTGGCGGCACCTTGCGCCACTTCCTGCATTCTAGCGCAATTGCCGGGCGGTGAGTTGAGCGCGCGAACGGGCCGTCTCCGGCGGTTCGCGCGGCTTCAGAACAGCGTGTAAATGAAAGAACCCAGTACCGTCTGCTGGCTCACGACCACCAGCCCGCCCATCAGCAGGAGGATGACCACCACAGGCAGCAGCCAGAGCTTTTTGCGCTGCCGAAGAAAGTCCCACAGATCCTGGATGAGTTCGAGCATCGGAACCGGATGTTATATTGCGCCGGGCGGGCGCCCGGCCCTTGTAGCAAAGCCCCGGCGCCCGCGCAATCTGCTCTCCCGGTAGTCCCCCATGTCCGACACTGCAGCCGAGCCCAGTTCGCGTCGCCGGGGCCTTTTCACGGCCGTGGCCGTCGCCCTGCCCTTTGTCCTGCTCGCCGCGATAGAAGGGATGCTGCACCTGGCCGGCGTGGCCGAGCCCGAGCCTCTGTTCGTCCCTGCGCAGGAACCGGGATGGCTGGAACCCAACGAGGCCGTGGTGCAGCGCTTCTTCGCCGATCCCCGGGCCGCTCCCGCGGTCAGCATCGATACCCACTACTTCCGCGCCGAGAAGCCGAAGGATGGATTTCGGCTCTTCGTCATGGGCGGGTCCACCGCCGCGGGGTTTCCCTACGGCAAGTGGGCGTCCCTTGCGGGAATGCTGGAGCGCCGACTCAGGCGCGAGTACCCCTGGCGCACCGTTGAGGTGATCCCGGTGGCCATGTCCGCCATCAACTCCTGGGCCCTGGCCGACTTCACGCCTGAGATCCTCGCCCACCAGCCCGATGCGGTGATCATCTACGCAGGCCACAACGAGTACCTGGGGATCCTGGGGGTGGGCTCCGCTTTCGGCGGAGGCTCGCCAGGTCTGACGCGGCTGACCCTCGCCCTCCGGGAATTCCGGCTGCTGGCCCTGGCCAACCGGGCGTGGGCATCCCTGGCCGGGGAAGACGACTCACCCCGGGACGGCACGCTGATGGCCCGGGTCGCCGCGGAACAGCGCATCCCGCTGGAATCTTCCCTGTACCGGGCGGGCCTGGAGCAGTTCCGCGAGAACCTCGGACGCATCCTGGGCCCGATGGCGGAAAACGGCGTGCCGGTGTTCATCGGTACGCTGGCGAGCAACGAAAAGGATCAGCCGCCGTTCATGACGATCCCGCCGGATGACCGCCCGGCCGAGGACTGGTCCCGGGCCGTCGAAGAAGCCGGCGGGCTCCTCAAGGCGGGGCACCTTGCCGAAGCAGACTCGGCGGCCGTGGACCTCATGGAGACCGCCCCGCTGGCGCCCGACGGTTTCTGGCTGAGAGGACAGGTCCTGCTGGCCTCCGGCCGGCCTGACGCGGCCCGGCCGCTCCTGCTGGACGCCAAGGATCGTGACGGCCTGCGCTTTCGCGCACCGGAGAGTTTCAACGCCCTGATCCGGCAACTGGCAGGGCGCCACGGCGCCACGCTGGTTGAGAGCCAGCGCCTGCTGGCGGAGCGGGCCGACGACGGCATCATCGGTAACGAGTTGATGGTGGAGCATCTGCACCCCAACCACGAGGGCTATTTCCTGTTATCCCAGGCGTTCCGGCTCGCCCTGGCCCGGGCGGGGCTGCCGTGGAGCGACGGGGAGCCGATGGACGAGGAAACGGCCCGGGCGGCCGCCCCGCTGACGGAAATCGAGCGGCTCGCGGGCGAGTACCGGGTAGCGCGGCTGAAAACCGACTGGCCGTTCCACGACACCCGGCAGCCGCTGGAGCTGCCCCCGGCCGATTCCGAGCCGGAGCGGATCGCCCGGGCGTGGTTCGAGGGCGAACTGGAATGGGCAGAAGCCATGAACCGGGGCTTGCGTTACTACCAGCAGGCGGGGGATTTCGAAGAAGCGGCACGCATTGCCGTGAACCTCGCCACGGCTTTCCCTTTCCGGCCGGATGCCCAGGCGGTAGCCGGCGGCCTGTTGATGCGCGCCGAGGCTCCGGGCCGCGCCCTCCCCTTGCTGCGCCAGGCGGCGAGCATGGAGCCCCAAAACACGCGAACCCTCATGAGCCTGGCCCAGGCGTACTACATGGACGGCCAGCCCGAGGCGTCACTCCAGGTCCTTCGCCGGGTACTTGCTGTCGAGCCCGGGCATCCCACAGCGCCCCGATTCATAGAGAAGCTGGAAGCCGAGCAGGCCGGCGGTCGCTAGTCGTCCAGCTCCTGTCGCAGGCGCCGGGCAGCCGCGTCGCCCGGTGACAGCTCCAGGACCCGGTCCAGCGCCCGGCGGGCCTGGTCTTCAAGCCCGATCGCCACCGCGGCCCGGGCCAGCCCCTTCAGGGCCTCCACGTCCCCTGGCGCATAGCCCGCGGCCCGGAAGAAATAGCGGTAGGCCTGGGTCGGCCTGCGCGCCGCCAGCAGGGCTTCACCGGCATCCTTCTGCGCCGGTGCAACAAAGGGAAACGCGTCGGCCAGGATAAGTGACAGGCGCAGGTACTCGCGCTCGTCTCCGGCGGACCGGTAGGCTCGCTTCAGCCGGTCCTGCATGGTGGCCCAGTCGATCTCCTGCCGGTACAGGGCCTGGCCCAGCTGCTCTTCCAGGTTCCGCGGCGCAGGCAGCTCCGGTTCCTGCCGGACGTCGGTAAAGGGCCAGTCGTTGACCAGCCGCAGCAGCTTGTAATTGGCAAAATGAATCTCGGCGGCGCTCAACGGCACTTCCGCCCGGGCGGTGGCGTCGTCCACGGCCCGGGCTGGCGGTCCCGGGATCCCGGCGTCCAGCAGGCTGTCGTGAAAGGCATCGGCGAGCAGGAAGTACCCGTCGACGTTGGGATGCAGGTGTTCCAGCATGAGTTCGTCGCCCACCGCGCCGTAGGGCGAGGCTTGCCGGAAACGGGCCTCCGCATCGACCAGTGTCGCGCCGGTTGCGGCCGCCGTTTCCTCCAGGATGGCCCGGAACGCGGTCGGCGCCCGGAAGCGAAGCGCATCCAGGTCCCGGGCCCGCCGCCAGGCCTCCGCAGCGCCCGGGCCGTCTCCCTCGGCCGCCCGCGCCCGACCGAGCAGGTAAGCTGCGCGGGCCGACCCCGGCTCGTCCCGGGCCACGAGTTCCGCAACCCGCAGCGCCTCGTCGGTCCGCCCCCACCAGCGCAGCCTCCACCTGCGCCAGGCGCGATGCTGCAGCGTCCGTCTCGCGGCTCGCAAACGGTGGCTGGTCTTTCTCATTGCTAGCCAGAGTCGCCACGAATACCGGCACGCCCGCATCGTTGTAGCGGTCCAGGATCGCCGCCAGGTTCGAGCGGTACTGCTCGAGTCCGGCCTCGTAAAGCGCCGAGCCCATCGGGATGTGACGCTCGGCCGCCACGCGGGCCATCAGGGGCCCGTCCCCCGCGCGGGTTGCCTGGTCCGGCTCCGGGCTCAGTGCGAGCTCCAGGGCACGGTACAGGCGCAGCCGGCGCAGCTTCAGGATCGTCCGCGTAAGCGCCGGGGACTCCGCCGCCGTGAAGGCCGAGCCGACTCCCAGTATCCCCAGGAACTCGTTGTGGCCGGCGTAGATAAGGATGGCATCGGGCTGGATGGCCAGGATCTCGTCGGTGAAATCCCACAGGGCGTAGGAATTCACCGCCGCCATGGCCGTGGTGACGACCTCGATCTCGCGCTCAGGGAACTCCCGGCGCAAGCGCTGCTCCAGCATGCCCGCGAGGGACGCGCCATAGCCGTACGGGAAGCCCGCCGCACTCGAGCCGCCCTGCACCACCAGCCGCAGCGCGCCGTCGACCTTCTCCGTGCGGAAGAAACCCGTTTCGATGCTGACCCCGGGCGCCTGCTTCGGATTGGAGAACAGCCGTCCGATCACCTTCGGGTTGGCCAGGCTCCATTCCGGCTGCGACGGATGCTGAATGAACAGCGGCTCAAGCTCGGCCGTCCCGGAGGCCCGGAGTGCCAGCTCCGCACCGCCCAGGAGAAGGACCGGGATGAGCAGGGCCGTCGCCGTGAACAGTATCCGGCGGCGCACACCCCGCTGGGTCTGCTGCTGCGTGTCGTTGGTCATGGCGAAAAAGCACGGCCCGGCGCATCGCGCCGGGCCGTGCATGGGTTACAGGCCTAGGGCCCCGTCACTGTCAGCGCAGGCGCCGTCGTGGACTCCCCGGCATCCAGCCAGAAGTCGTAGGTGCCCAGGGTGTCGGTATCCAGCGTCATGTCGCCGGTGCCGTCTCCACAGCCGGTGACAAACGACTCGCCCGGCGCGACGGTAGTGTCGGTCCCGTCAACGGGAACGCCGCAGTTCACCGTCGCCCAGTCCTCGCTGGCTACCTTGAACGAGAGGTCGCCGGCTTCCAGCCCGATCAGCGGCACCCTCGCCCGGTACTTCCCGTCACCGGTGAAGCTCATCGGGTTGGTAGTGCCCCAGTCGCTGTTCAGGCCACGAACAAACACCGTCACTCCCTGTCCGAAGGGAGGTGCTGTCACCGTCACCGTCGGATTCGCAGGGTCAGATGCGTTGACGAGGAACGAGTACTGGCCTGGCTCCGACGTCACCAGCTCCAGGTTGCCGGTGCCGTCCCCGCATGCCAGGGGGTAGACCTCTCCGACCTCGGTCGACGGCGCGCTGGCGTCTCCCGGCGAACCACAATTGACCGTTGCCCAGTCCTCGGAGGCGATCTTGAACTGGCGGCTGGCCAGATCCGTCAGCTCCACGACCGCGAGGTACTCGTCTTCCCCGGCGTACCTCATGCGGTTCGTCAGGCCCCAGTCACCGTTGAAACCGCGCACGAAGATCGGCACCGAATAGGGCACCTTGCTCACCGTCAGGACCGGTGCTTCGGAATTGCTGGCATCCACCGCGAAGGAGTGGAATCCGGACTCTGCGATCGTGATGCCAAGGTTTTCCGAGCTGCTACAAGCCATGGTGAAGGGCTCATCGATGGTCACGATTTCACCCGCCGTGGTCCCGCCGCAGTTCGTGCTCCAGGTCGCGCCGGCGATCTTGAACGCGTAATCGCCTGCCGCCAGGTCGATGATGAGCTCGTAACCGACGCCACCATCGTAGTCCAGCTGAGTCTCCGCAGGCGGCGGGTCGGCCCAGTCGTTGAACGACCCGCGCAGATAAATGTCTTCCCCGAACGGTGAACAGGAGCCCTGCTCGGCCCGGGTGAAGACTGCCGTCGTGCGGGCAGGCACGAAGAAGGTGCCGGTGCCGCTGTCGAAGGTCGAGCTCTGGACCACGGGATCGACCGAGGAGACGAGCACCGGATGAAGCTGGAAGTCCTGGCCGGCGAATTCGCCGCCGAAGTCCAGGCTCTGGGCCTCGTCGTTGGCGTTAATGATGGTCACGACGTAGCCGTATTCCGGCACGAAGTCCGCCGTGGAGCAGCCCTCGATCCCCTGGGCGATGACGCCCAAAGCCTGTCCCGGTCCGGTGTTGAAGTAGGTCACCCGGTTGCTGATCTCCGTGGCGTCCGGCAGGCGATACAACACCGTGGACTTCCTGACCTGCAGCATCTCCCGGAAGTGATCCCGGGCGAACGCAATCTCTGCGGGTGTGGCATCCGCACTGAGATTGAGCAGGGCATCCTCCGCCTGGGGCCAGCTGGCCTGGTTGTCCTGCCTCGGGGGCAGGCCCTTGCGCCAGTTGTTGTCCCCGAACGTCAGGTCGAGCTTGTTGAACCAGTCGCCGCTGTCAAAACTGTTCCGGTCCATGGACTTGGACCGCAACAGCTCCTGGCCCGCGTGGATGAACGGTACGCCCTGGGCCAGCACAATAGCGTCGATACCCAGGTTGTGGGCCCGCACGCGATCGGCCAGCGTCGTGCCCTCCGGGTGCTTGTGCTGGGAGATGTCCCACAGGGTTTCATTGTCATGGGCCGCCGAGTAGTTGATTACCTCGGACGGATCGTCCACGTAGCCGACGGGCGCACCTCCGTAATCGATGTCCGCACCGGTCACCGTCTCCCCGCTGGAATCCTCGAAGGAGAACGTCCTGATGCTGCCAGCCATGGCGGCGCGGATCTGATCGGCGGACAGAAGGGCTTCCGCAATCAGGTTCTCGGTAGGCGGACGATTCTCGGAGTTCAAATCGTAGCCGAGACCGCTGATAAAGCCCTGGGTTCGCACATGGGCGATGCCCGTGTCGAACGGCCCGCCGCCGCGAATGGCGTCCCGCATCCGGTCTGTGAAAGTCGCAATCCCGGTGCCGGCCATATTGACCTGCGTCGCCTGCTCGAAGCGACGGTCGCCACCCACTTCGCCGAAATCCCAGCCTTCGCCGTACAGGAACATCCCGGGATCGATTGCCTCCAGGCGCTCCTTGATTCTCACCATGGCCGCCTTGGGCTGGTGGCCCATGAGGTCGAAGCGGAAACCGCCGACCTTGTAGTCGCGCGTGAACGTTTCCAGCGTATCGGCCATGAGCTTCTCCATCATGGCGAACTCTGTGGCCGTGTTCGCACAGCAGGTGGAAGTCTCAATGGCCCCGGTGGTCTCGTTGTAGCGGTGGTAGTAGCCCGGCACCACGCGGTCGAGGACGGAGCGGTCGCTCTGGCCGCCAGCGTTGGTGTGGTTGTAGACCACGTCCATGACGGTACGGAGGCCCTTCCCGGCCAGGCCCTGCACCATTTCGCGGAACTCGATGATCCTGGCAACTCCGTCCGGATCCGTGGCATAGCTGCCTTCAGGCACGCCGAAGTGCCAGGGGTCATAACCCCAGTTGAAGCCATCCAGGTTACGCAGCCAGCCGACGATTTCCTGCTGTTGCTCGGAAACCGGGTTCTCGGCCGTGATCTCCTCCAGCAGCTGACCGATGCTCTTGCCGCTGTGCGTCGGGCACAGGCCTGCCGCCGCCGGGTTCGCCGCGCACAGGTCGGCCACCGGGTCTTCGAGCTCGACGCGGTCTGCGCGCCGCTCCTGGACAGTGGCGATGTCAAACGCCGGCAGGATGTGCACGTGGGTCAGGCCCGCATCCGCCAGCGCCTGCAGGTGGTCGTGACCGGCCGTGGTTTCCAGCGCGAAAGCACCGTACTTGCCCTTAAGCGAGTCGGGCACGGACGGGTCATGGACGCTGAAGTCCCGCATGTGCAGCTCGTAAAGGACCACGTCCTCGGGCTGCGACGGTGTCGGCAGCGACAGGGTGTCCCAGCCCGCTGGTTTCAGGTCGGAATCCTCCAGGTTGACGATCTGGCTGTACCGGCTGTCTGCCGCGAGACTCACCGACCAGGGATCGGTCACCCGGTTGACCACGAACTGGTCCACAGCATAGGACCAGACCCGTAGCGTGAAGTCGTAGAACCGGCGGTCCCAGTCGCTGCTGCCGGTGGCCGACCAGATGCCTGTGTCCGGATCCAGGGTCATTTCAACCTGCTCTGCGAGGGTGCCTGCGGAGTCCGAGTAGAGATTCAGGGTGACCCCGAAGTCCGGGTCCGCCGTCGGCGCCCAGAGCCTGATCGTCGGCGAGCCGCCGGTCCAGTCCACGCCCAGGCGCTGTCCGGACGCCGTGTCCGCATAAAGGTCGTCCAGCACGCCGGGGATCTGCACGGCAGTAGCGTCGACAACGAGGCCAAACCGGTCACGCCCGATGGCCACCAGCTGATACCGGGCAAGCTCCGCCGCATTGCCTGCGACATCCCCCGGAATCTCCCAGGCCGGCAGCCCGGAAAGATGACGTTGATTGTCAGGCTCCGGGTTGGTTCCGGCGGACAGCGTCACCGCCTCGTAATTGCCGTCCAGCTCAGCGACTCCGGCCGCAATCGTGCCGTCGGCCGACCAGGCCAGCTGCACGGTCTGTACGTCGGCGCCCGGACGCCAGAGCAGCGTATCGGTATCCACCCAGTGAGCAGCCCGTCCATTGACCGCCACCGTTGATCCGTTGGGCGGCGCGCTCTCCACGGCGTTCACTCCGGAAACGACGAATACGACGTTCCCCTGCTCGTTGATCCGGATGAACTGGTCGGGGCCGGGATCCTTCTCGTCGCCCTTGTGGATGATGAAGCCCATCTCCTCCGGGAAGGTATCCAGGGCAGGAGGATTCGCGTCGTAGCAGGGCTGCGGCGGCAGCCTGATGAGGAAGTAGCCGCCCAGCACCGGGTCGACCCCGGCAACTGTGCACAGGCCCGGATTGAAGTTGGTCCAGTCCGGGGACCCCGTCGGGAACAGGTGGACGGTCCAGCCATCGTAATTGCCGTCCTCGCGCTGGTAGAAAAGGAGAACCTCGTTCTCCGCAGGTGCCACACCGACCGAGCCGGTCAGCCCCTGCGGGTTGCCGGAGAACGCGTATACGCTCTCGCCCTCTTCGCCAACGGTGGCTGTGAAGGGTCCTGTCGAATCGGCAACGCCCCCGCGTTCCGCACTGAACTGGATGATGCTGTTCGGAAGAGCCGTGACCTGGGCCACGCAGCCCAGGGATCCAGGGGTACAGGCGTAGCTCTGTCCTTCGAAGATAATCACCGTGTCCGTGTAGTCACCGTCCGGGCGGTGATACACGATGTCCACGGGGATGCCGGCGCCGGGGACATCCCTCGGGTTGACCGACCACGTAAAGTTATCAATGAGAACGTCGCCGGCATCGCCGATGCTCTGGATCTCGATACGCCCGATGGCTGGTTCGGAGCCCGGCTGACTGTATGCGGGCAGGACGTTCAAGGGACCGCCCGAGGCATCGAACTCCTCCGAATCCAGGGCATTACCGCTGGAGTCGAACAGCCGCACCTCCACGCCGACGAAAGGTGCCGGGCCCCCTCCGCCGAGTTCAGTTTCCGTGACGATCAGCCCGGGTCCGACGTCACGTAGGTGACATTGGGCACCGTGTCCTCGCCCGCCACGATCCGGTCGAATATGTCCCATTCGGACTGGGCAATCTTGTACGAATACGCACCAGCCGCCAGCTCGAACTCTGCCTGGTAAATGTTGCTTCCGAAGTTGTAGAACGCGACATCGGGTTCGGCGTTCCAGTCGCTGAATTCGCCCCGCATGAAGAGCTGGCCGCCGAAAACGCGACATCCGGTTCGGCGTTCCAGTCGCTGAACTCGCCCCGCATGAAGAGCTGGCCGCCGAAGGCCTCGCCGTCATCCAGCCCCTGGCTGCCGACGCCGCAGGTCTCCTTGCCGCCACCGCCGCCGCCACCGTCGAGCGCGACCTCGGTCACCAACAGAGTGACGTTGTCGGAATCGCTCGCATCCAGCGTGATATTCCAGCAGCCGTCAGACGGGATAACGAGCGTGCCGTTGGGGCCTCCCGGCCCGGGATCGGAAGTCACGTACGCGGTGTCGGGCAGCGTATCCTCCCCCGCGACGATCCGGTCGAAGATGTCCCACTCGGACTGGGCGATCTTGTAGGAATATTCGCCCGCCGCCAGCTGGAACTCCGCCTGGTAGATGTTGTCGCCGAAGTTGTAGAACGCGACATCCGGTTCGGCGTTCCAGTCGCTGAACTCGCCCCGCATGAAGAGCTGGCCGCCGAAGGCCTCGCCGTCATTCAGCCCCTGGCTGCCGACGCCGCAGGTGCTTTTCGCGAGACCCAGGCTGGAGAGCTTGGGCCCGAATCCGGCCACGGGCGCGGTCTCCATCTCGAAGTCGACCTGGCGTGCCGGAGAGGCGAACACCACCGTGCCAACGTCGCCATCCCGGATGATCCACTTGCCGTTTCGGGTCAGTCCCCCGGAGAAGCTGGCCGTCTCCGGTGACTCGCCGACGACGAAAGTGCCTGTGGTGTCGATGTCGAAACCCGAGGTGTTGGTCACGACGGGGAGTTCATCGACGGACCCGCCGCCTCCTCCCACGTCCGGACTGCAGCCGGCGACGATCAAAGCGGCACCGAAAAGCGCCAGGGAGCGATGCAGCAATCGGGTGGCAAGACTCATGCGAATCTCCGGAATTTTCTTGCATGACCGGCCCGAGCTACGGGAAGGCAGGCTGCCCACCACCCGCGGCCCGGCCAGACCGGTCGAATCGTTATCTGCGGGAGCTGTGGCCAGCTTCCTCCTCCTTGTGCGGTGCCGCATGGTGCACCGCCTTCGCATTCTTTTTCGGCCGCCGGCAGGCTTCGCGCGCGCCGGTGGACGGCGCGAGCATAGCGCGAGCTACGCGGCGGCGCCATGCCACAAACCGAGAGTCTATCCCTGTTCCGCCAGCAGCGCCATTGAGCCCGCGGAGAGCCGATACGCATGCCCCTGGCGGTAGCCGGCCACCGGCACGATGCCGGGTTCCTGGCTGGTGTCCAGCAGTACTTCCCAGACCTCGGTCGAGATCGGCGAAGGGAGGGTAAATTCCACTGCCTCGTCCTCCGCGTTGAACAGGACCAGGAAGCTCATCTGCGCCGGTTCCGACGGGCGCTGGTGGCTGCCCCCGGTGCTGTCCAGCAGCATGCCAAGGCTGCGCAGGCTCGGGTTGTCCCAGTCCGCCTCGTCGAGCTCCGCGCCGTCGGGACCCAGCCAGGTGACGTCCTTGAACCGGCCTGCGCGCAGATGGACGCCCTGGAGGAATTCCCGGCGGCGGAACACGGAGTGATCTTTCCGAAGTCGCACGAGCTGACGCACGAAGTCCACCAGCGAGCGGTTCGTCTCGGCAAGCCGCCAGTCCACCCAGGAAATCTCGTTGTCCTGGCAGTAGGCATTATTGTTCCCGCGCTGGGTGCGGCCGAACTCGTCGCCGGCCTGGAGCATGGGCACGCCCTGGGCCACCAGGAGGCTCGCCAGAAGGTTGCGCTGCTGGCGCTGCCGCGCCTCGCGGATCCCCGGGTCCTGGCTCGGACCCTCCTCGCCCAGATTCCAGCAAACCGCGTGGGAATCGCCGTCCCGATTGTCCTCGAGGTTGGACTCGTTGTGCTTGTGGCTGTAGCTGACCACGTCGGCCAGGGTGAAACCGTCGTGGCAGGCGACGTAGTTGATGCTTGCCGTCGGACCGCGTCCCTCGGACCGAAACAGGTCGCTGGAACCGGCGATGCGCTCCACGAAACCCGGCGCCATGGCGCGGTCACCCCGCCAGAAGCCCCGGACGGTGTCGCGGAAGCGATCGTTCCACTCGGACCAGGGCGGCGGGAACGCGCCGAGCCGGTATCCGTGGGGCCCCACGTCCCAGGGCTCGGCGATGAGTTTCACGCCCGCCAGGGCAGGCTCGCGCTCCAGCGCGCCGAAGAACGCCCCTTCCGGGGCGAAATCTTGCCCCCGGCGGCCCAGGGTGGTCGCCAGGTCGAAGCGGAAGCCGTCCACGTGCATCTCTTCGGCCCAGTACCGCAGGCAGTCGACCACCATGGCAAGCACGGCCGGGTGTTCCAGGTCGAGGGTATTGCCGCAGCCGGTCCAGTTCACGTACTCCCGCAGGTCGCCGGGCTCAAGCCGGTAGTAGCTCGCGTTGTCGATCCCGCGGAAACTCAGCGTCGGTCCGCCGGAGCCACCCTCGGCCGTGTGGTTGAAGACCACGTCCAGGATGACCTCCAGCCCCGCCGAATGCAGTGCACGGACCATCTCCTTGAACTCCCTGACCGGGTCGGCCAGGGCATACAGGTCATGGGGCGCGAAGAAGCCCAGGCTGTTGTAGCCCCAGTAGTTCCTCAGCCCCTTTTCCACCAGGTGGGGCTCCGAGATGAAATGCTGCACCGGCATCAGCTCCACGGCCGTGACGCCGAGTTCCACCAGGTATTCCAGCACCGCGGGGTGGGCCAGGCCCAGGTACCGGCCCCTGAGGTGGACCGGAAGCGCCGGATGAAGACGGGTGAAACCCCGGACGTGAAGCTCGTAGATCACGCTGTCTTCCAGCGGCGTCGACGGCGGACGATCGCCACGCCAGTCAAAGTGGCCGTCCACCACCCGGGCCTTCGGCACGCTCGCGGCGCTGTCGCTGATTTCCTGGCGCCACTCCTGTGCCGCGCCCCGGCTGTAGCCGAAGATCTCCGGCCCGTAGCGGAGCCGGCCCGAGAGCGCCTTTGCGTAGGGATCCAGCAGAAGCTTGTGCTTGTTGAACCGGTGGCCCTGCCGGGGTGCGTACCGCCCGTGCACCCGGTAGCCATAGACGAGCCCCGGGCCGGCCGCCGGCAGGAACCCGTGCCAGACATCACCGGTGCGGGCCGGCAGGCTCACCCGGGAGACTTCGCGGCCTGCGGTATCGAAAAGGCACAGGTCCACGGACTCTGCGTGGGCCGAGAACAGGGCAAAGTTCACCCCGTCGCCTGTCCACGTAGCTCCCAGGGGTGTCGGCGCACCCGGACCGAGATGGGAGACCTGTGGCGGGCCCGGCGTCATATGATCCCCGGCCAGTCTGCGCCCTGGCTGCGCCACGCCGTCTGAATGGACTGCTGCACCTCCGGCGCCAGCGGGCCTTTCCCGACGGCCGCGACGGCGGCTTCGAGGTGGGCCGGATTCGCGGTGCCCACCAGGCAGCAGCTGACCGGGCCAGCGAAAGCGGAGAAGCGCAGGGCGAGCTCCGCCCAGTCTTCCACCTCCCCCAGGGATCCGGCCAGTGAGGAAAAGCGTTCCCGGTAGACCGGCTCGGCGCCGGTCTCCCGCCAGGGGGCCGTGGCCAGCGGCCGCTTGGCCAGCACGCCGAGACCGCGCCCGGCGGCCGCCGCGAGCGCTCCCTCGAGGCTGGCCTGGTCCCACGGGCTGACGGAAGCCTGAACGACCGAAAAACTCCCGGAAGCCACGGCGTATTGCAGCGCCTCGTTCTCCCCGGAATAAGCGGCACAGCGCACTTTCCCCTCGCGGACCTTCTGGCCGAGGGCCTCCGCGACGCCACCGTGCTCCAGGGCGTGACGGTCGCAGGAGTGCAGATGCACGATATCCAGCACTTCACTCCCAAGGCGCCTGCAGGCCGCGTCGACGCCCTGCAGCACCGCTTCCGGCGTCCAGTCCGGCACGCCGGGAATCCCGTAGCCAACCTTCGTGGAGACCAGCATCTGATCCCGATGCCGGCGCAGAAAATCTCCGATGCGGCGCTCCGACTCGCCGTAGGCCCGGGCTGTGTCGATGAGGGTGACGCCCAGGTCCCTGGCAAGGCACAGGAGATTTGCCGCCGCCGCGTCCGAGACGCCGGGCTCGCCCAGCTGCATGGCGCCCAGGCCGATCACGGGCACAGAAAGCCCCGTGGCGCCGAGAGGTCGAAACTTCACGTGCCCGTCCCGCCGGCCGGTCAGCCTTCGGGAACGAGATAAATCGTGGCCAGCGGGGGAAGCGTCAGGGCCACGGAAAAGCTCCGGCCGTGGCTGGCGACGGCCTCCGCTTCCACGCGCCCGCTGTTGCCCACGTTGCTGCCGCCATAGATGGCCGCGTCGGTGTTCATGGCCTCTCGCCAGGCGCCTCCGGACGGCAACCCGACCCGGTAGCCCTCCCTGACCACCGGCGTCAGATTGCAGACCACCAGCACCGGGGCTGCACGGGCGCGGTCGTGACGCACGAAGGCGACGACACCCTGCTCCGCGTCGGAGTAGTCGATCCAGGAGAAGCCCTCGGGGGAGTCGTCCAGCTCCCACAGCGCCGCGTGGTCCGCATAAAAGCGGTTCAGATCACGCACCAGGTCCTTTACGCCGCGGTGCCCGGGCTCCGCTAGCAGGTCCCAGGGCAGCTGCGCATCGTGATTCCATTCCGACGGCTGGGCGATTTCTCCGCCCATAAATATGAGTTTCTTGCCCGGGTGGCCATACATGAAGGCGTAGTACAGCCTCAGGTTCGCCCGCCGCTGCCAGTCGTCGCCGGGCATTTTCCCGAGCAGGGAGCCCTTGCCGTAGACCACCTCGTCGTGGGACAGGGGCAGGATGAAATGCTCGTCCCAGGCGTAGACCAGCCCGAAGGTCAGGTCGCCATGGTGATACTTCCGGTACAGGGGATCCCGCGAGAAATACCCCAGCGTGTCGTGCATCCAGCCCATGTTCCACTTGAAGCCGAAGCCCAGGCCGCCGTCATAGGTCGGCCGTGACACGCCAGGCCAGGCGGTGGACTCCTCGGCGATCATGAGCACGCCCGGGTTTTCCCCCTGCACCACCTCGTTGGTCCGCTTGATGAAATCGATGGCCTCGAGGTTCTCGTTGCCGCCGAACATGTTGGGAATCCACTGGCCCGGGGAACGGGAATAGTCCAGGTAGAGCATGGAGGCCACGGCGTCCACCCGCAGGCCGTCCACGTGGAACACCTCTGCCCAGTACATGGCGCTGGAGACCAGGAAATCCCGCACCCAGGGCTTGCCGAAATCGTACACGTGGGTGTCCCAGTCGGGGTGCCATCCGCGGCGGGGATCGGGGTGCTCGTAGAGGGGCGTGCCGTCGAAGCGGCCCAGGCCGTGGGGATCCGACGGGAAGTGGGCGGGCACCCAGTCCATGATCACGCCGATACCTTCGGCATGAAACCGGTCGATGAGGTGCTTGAGGTCGTCCGGCGGCCCGAACCGGCTCGTGGCCGCGAACATACCCGTGGGCTGGTATCCCCAGGAGCCTGAGAACGGGTGCTCGGTCAACGGGAGGAACTCCACGTGGGTGAATCCCATGTCCTTCACGTAGG
>JARRON010000043.1:0-19388 GCA_037383845.1 Gammaproteobacteria bacterium | reverse complement strand
CAACCGTCCCGAGCGGGCGCTGTTCAGACGTCGAACGGATTCCTGAGAACAATGGTCTCGGCCCGGTCCGGGCCCGTCGAGATGATGTCCACGGGCACGCCCACGATTTCCTGGATGCGCTCCAGGTAGGCCCGGGCGGCCTCGGGGAGATCCTCGTAGCGGGTGACACCGACGGTGGAGGTCTTCCAGCCCGGCATGTCCTCGTAGACGGGCTCGAGGTCGGAGTAGGCGTCCACCACCAGGGGCGGCACCTCGAGGATCTGGTCGCCGATACGGTAACCAACGGCGATGCGGATCGTGTCCAGGCCGTCCAGCACGTCCAGCTTGGTGACGCACAGGCCGGAGACGCTGTTCAGGCGGATGGAGCGCTTGAGCGCCACGGCATCGAACCAGCCGCAGCGCCGGGGACGCCCGGTGACCGAGCCGAACTCGTGGCCGGCGCGGGCCAGGTGCTCCCCCATCTCGTCGAACAGCTCCGTGGGGAAGGGACCAGCCCCCACGCGGGTGGTGTAGGCCTTGACGATGCCCAGCACGTAGTCGATGGCCCGGGGACCCACGCCCGCGCCGGTGCAGGCGCCGCCGGCGGTGGTGTTCGAAGAGGTGACGAACGGGTAGGTGCCGTGATCAATGTCCAGCAGCGCGCCCTGGGCGCCCTCGAAGAGCAGGTTGTGGCCGGCCTGGCGATGGGCGTCAATGAGCTGGACCACGTCCTCCACCATGGGCTTGATGCGCTCGCCGAGCTCCATCAGGTGCTCCAGGGTGGACTGAAAATCCACCGGCTCCTGCTTGAAGTAGCGCTGCAGGACGAAGTTGTGGAAGTCCAGCACCTCGCCCAGCTTGGAGGCGAACCGCTCACGGTGGAACAGGTCCGACACGCGGAGCGCCCGGCGGGCCACCTTGTCCTCGTAGGCCGGGCCGATGCCCCGGCCCGTAGTGCCGATGGCCGCGGCGCCCTTGGCGATTTCCCTTGCCTTGTCCAGGGCCACGTGGGACGGGATGATCAGCGCGCAGGCGGGACTGATCTTCAGGCGCTCCTCGGCGGGCACGCCCCGGGACTTCAGCTCGTCGATCTCGCCCAGGAGCGCTTCCGGCGACAGCACCACACCGTTGCCGATGAGACACTCGACGCCTTCGCGCAGGATGCCGGACGGTATCAGGCGGACGATAGTCTTCTCCCCGCCGATGACCAGGGTATGGCCCGCATTGTGGCCGCCCTGGAACCGCACCACCGCGGACACGCGATCGGTGAGCAGGTCGACGACCTTGCCCTTGCCTTCATCACCCCACTGGGTGCCGATGACGATGACGTTCCTCGCCATGTCGGGTTGCCTCCGAGTTTTCCTAGCCTGAGCGCACGAACCACAGCAGCAGAAGTCCTGCCACCATGCTCAACAGTCCGGTGAGCCGGAGCTTGTCCTCCGGCATCTGGGCGAGCATGGCCATGGCCCGCCGGGACCCCCGGGGATTGGCGAAGGGAAGCAGGCCCTCGATCACCATGACCAGCGCAATGGCAGAGAGAAAGTCGGTCCAGTCCATGGGCGCTGGGCGCCGCCGGCCGAGCCCGCTACGGGCTGGGCTGCGGTCCGGGATTCTTCAGATATCTGAAGAACTCACTGTCCGGTTCCAGGACCAGGACGTCCTGGCCCCGACCGATGGCGGCCCGGTATGCCTGCAGACCCCGCCAGAAGCTGTAGAACTCCGGGTTCTTCTCGTAGGCCTCGGCATAGATCTCCGCCGCACGGGCATCGCCGTCGCCGCGGATCTTCTGCGAGTCCCGCCGAGCCTCGGCGATGATCACCGTGCGCTCCCGGTCGGCCTCGGAGCGAATCCGCTCGGCGGTCTCGGCACCCTCGGCGCGAAGCTGGGCGGCGATCCGGGCGCGCTCCTGGCGCATGCGATTGAATACGCTTTCGCTGACGTCGTCCGGCAGGTCCAGCGCCTTCACCCGGACGTCCACGATCTCGATGCCCAGCTCCGAGGCGGTCCGTCCGGCGCTGTCCATGAGGTCAGTGACCACGTCGCGCCGGTCGGCAGTGACCACCTCCTGGACCGTGCGCTTGGCGAACTGGGCCCGAAGGTCGTCCTTGATGATTTCCAGGAGCCGCCCGGTGGCGAGGATTTCGTCGCCGGCGGTGGCGCGGTAGTAGTCCCGAACGTCCGTGATCCGCCACTTCACGTAGAAGTCCACCTTGAGGTTCTTCTTCTCGGCGGTCAGGAACGGCTCGTCCGGGTTGTTCTGGGTCAGGATCCGCCGCTCGAACTTGCGCACGTTGTTGACGAACGGGACCTTGAAATGGATACCCGGCTCGTAGTCGGCACGGACGATCTCGCCGAAGCGGAACTTGATGGCGTACTCCCGCTCATCGACGGTGAAGACGGACATCGCGATACCGGCGCCGGCGGCCACGATCAGCAGCAACAGGATGGTTACGCGCGGGCTCATCAGCGATCTCCCCTGGAACGGCGGTCATCAGCCCGGTCCCGGCCGACGGCATCCGGGCTCGAGGACGGGCCGACCACGGACGTGGAACCGGACTGCCCGTCCGGGCGGGACGTCGACTGCCGCTTCATCAGCTCCTCGATGGGCAGGTACATGAGGCTGCCACTGCTGCTGGTATCCAGGATGACCTTGTTGGAACTGCCCAGCACCTGCTCCATCGTCTCGAAATACAGCCGCTCGCGGGTGACGAACGGCGCCTGCTCGTACTCCTCGCGCAGCGACGTGAAACGGGCGGCGTCACCCTCTGCGTCGGCAATGATCTGCGCCCGGTAGGCCTCGGCATCCTGCAGCAGCCGTGCCGCATTACCCCGGGCCCTGGGAACGATGTCGTTGGCGTAGGACTGGGCCTCCAGGGCCAGCCGGTCCCTGTCCTCCCGGGCCTTGATGGCGTCCTGCACCGCCGCTTCCACCTGCGAGGGGAAGTTGGCGTCCTGCAGGTTGACGGAGGTGATCTCCAGACCCGCCCCGTAGGAATCGAGAGTGCTCTGGATAATCTCCCGGGTCTGCTGGGCCACCTCGGCCCGGCCCTCGGTGAGCACGTAGTCCAGGGTGCTCTTGCCCACCACCTCGCGGATGGCGCTCTCGCTGACCTCGCTGAGGGTCTCCTCCGGGCGGCGGACGTTGAAGAGGTACGCCCGCGGGTCCGCGCGACGGAACTGCACCACCAGGTCCACCTGGACGATGTTCTCGTCGGCCGTCAGCATCCGGGTGGAATGCTTGAAACGCTCCACCTGGGCGACGTTGACCTTTTCCACGGTCTGGATGGGGGACGGGATGTGCCAGTGCAGACCCGGCTGCGCGAGGTCGTGGAACTCGCCGAACTGCAGGATCACGCCCCGCTCGGCCTCATCCACGGTATAGAAGCCCGATGCGCTCCAGAGCACGACGGCGACGGCCGCGATCAGCCCCGGCCCGAGAATCGAGCTCTTGCCGCCGCCCCCGGAACCGCCGGACCCGCCGCCGCGGGAACCGAAAATTCCGGACAGTTTCTTCTGCAGGTCCTTGACGACCTTGTCGAGGTCGGGAGGACCCTCACCGCGGCCGCCCGAGTTCCACGGGTTGCCACCCTTTCCGGGTTCGTTCCAAGCCATTACGATCCTTTGTCGAGACGCTTCGGGGATTCGGCTGCGAAATGCAGTCGTTCAGGCCACGGAGCGCGATTTTAGAGAGGCGCCGGCGGGGTCACAAGAATGACCGTGAAGGCGCCCGGGTTCCAGGCCTGCTTCGCGACAGAGCCGGGCGAACGTGGCCCTGGGCGCTTCGATGTCGAGATCCCAGCCCCCTTCACCGTCTTCCGACTCCGCCGTCACGATGCCGGCGTCATACAATTTCGATCGGGCCCGGCCTTCCGATGCATCGAGGTGGACCCTGCCGGCCACCTGTCCTCTCCCGAACAGGTCCAGCAACGCGTCCACCAGCAGGTCCATGCCCTCGGCCGTGGCGGCGGACATCCACACCGACCGGGGACGACCCAGGTCGTCCCGGACGACGGCCGGCGCATCGCCGGTGAGATCCACCTTGTTGAACACGAGAAGCTGGGGAACATCCTCCGCGCCGATCTCGGCGAGCACCCGGTTGACCTGGGCCATGCGCTCGTCCCGCTCCGGGTCGGCCGCGTCGACCACGTGCAGCAGCAGCGCGGCCTCACGGGTTTCCTTGAGCGTCGAGCGGAATGCCGCCACCAGGTCGTGGGGAAGATCCCGGACGAAGCCCACGGTATCGGCCAGCACCACGTCCAGCCCCGGGCCCAGGGACAGGCGGCGCAGGGTCGGGTCCAGCGTGGCGAACAGCTGGTCCGCCGCGTAGACGTCCGACTCGGTCAGGGAATTGAACAGCGTGGACTTGCCCGCGTTGGTATAGCCCACCAGGGAGACCGTGGGCACGTCCGCCCGCCGGCGCGTCCGGCGGCCCTGCTCCCGCTGGCGGTCCACGCGCTGGAGACGCTGGGTCAGGGTCTTGATGCGCTGGCCGAGCAGCCTGCGGTCCGTCTCCAGCTGGGTCTCTCCCGGGCCCCGGAGACCGATGCCGCCCTTCTGCCTTTCCAGGTGGGTCCAGCCCCTGACCAGGCGAGTGGAGAGGTGCTTCAGCTGCGCCAGTTCCACCTGGAGCTTGCCCTCGAAGCTCCGGGCCCGCTGGGCGAAGATGTCCAGGATGAGGCCGGTCCGGTCCAGCACGCGGCACGAGATGGCCCGCTCCAGGTTCCGTTCCTGGCTCGGCGACAGCTCGTGGTCGAAGATGACGAGATCGGCGCTCTGCTCCGCGATACTGGCCCGGAGTTCTTCCACCTTGCCGCTGCCGATGAAGAAGCGGGGATCCGGGCTCTTCCGGACCGTGGTCAGCCGCCCGACCAGCTCAGCGCCGGCAGAAACCGCCAGGCGCTCGAGTTCTTCGATATCGTCTTGGGAAGAAGGACCGCCAAGTCCCGCGTAGACCAGAATGGCACGTTCTCCGTGCCGTGGGCGTTCGAACAAGCAATCCCTCCCGGCTGCCCTTTAGCTCTCTCCGCCCTCCGCCTCGTCCCCCAGGGACAGGCGGACATTGCGCGACGGGACGACCGTGGAAATGGCGTGCTTGTAGACCATCTGGCTGACGCTGTTTTTCAGCAACACCACGAACTGGTCGAAGGACTCGATCTGGCCCTGCAGCTTGATGCCGTTGACGAGGTAGATGGACACGGGGATCCGCTCCTTGCGCAAGGCGTTCAGGAAAGGATCCTGCAGCGACTGTCCTCTGGCCATGAATGTAGCTCTCCGTTCGGGATCGGCTGTTCTTGTTGGAGTGCGTCCTTGTCCCCGGGCAGGCTCGATCCCCCGCACTGGCACCGGAAAGACCTAGTCTAACACACGCGGCCGGCTGAAATGCCCGCCCAGCGGGCGATCCGGCCTGCCAGGACGGCCGGTTCCGGCGGCGGATCCGGCAGCCACTCCAGGGACGGCTCGCTGCGCAGCCAGGTCATCTGTCGCTTGGCCAGCCGCCGGGTGGCGGTCACCGCCCGGCGGATCGCCTCCTCCCGGTCGTATTCGCCCTCCAGCCAGCCCCACAGCTGCCGGTATCCCACGGCTCGCACGGAGGGCAGCTGGGGCCCCAGGTCACCGCGGGCGTGGAGCCTCCGGACCTCCGCCTCCAGGCCGGCGGCCAGCATGGCGTCGAAGCGTTCTTCGATCGCCCGGTGCAGCTGCGGCCGGTCCGTCCCCGCCATGGCGAGCTTCAGGAACGCCCAGGCGGACGGGGCAGTCCCGGCCCGCTGGAGCCGGGTCAGGGGGCATCCCGTGAGTTCCCAGACCTCCAGGGCCCGCTGGATGCGCTGGCCGTCGGTGGGGCGGATCCGCGCCGCGGCCTCCGGATCCACCTTTTCCAGCTCCCGGTGCATGGCGGGCCAGCCCCGTACGCGGGCCTGATCCTCGATACGCCGGCGGGTGGCTTCGTCCGCGGGCGGCAGTCTCGCCAGACCCTGCTGAAGCGCCCGGAAATAGAGCATGGTGCCGCCGACCAGCAGGGGTATCCGGCCCCGGCCGCGGATGGCCTCCATGGCAGCCAGGGCGTCCTCCCGGAAACGACCCGCGGAATAGGGTTCCGCGGGGTCGGCGACGTCGATCAGGTGATGGGGAACGGTGCCTCTGGCTCCAGGGTCAGGCTTGGCGGTGCCGATGTCCATGTGCCGGTACACCAGCGCTGAGTCCACGCTCACGATTTCTGCGGGCAGGTGTTTCGCCAGGGCCAGGGCATAGTCCGTCTTGCCCGAGGCCGTGGGCCCCATCAGGCAGACGGCGCGCATTCCCCCGGCGGCGGGCTCAGCGGCCACGCAGGAAAAGCTTGTCCAGCTCCGGGAGGCTGAGTCGCGTCCAGGTCGGCCGGCCGTGATTGCACTGGTCCGCCCGCTCGGTGCGCTCCATGTCCCGCAGCAGCGCGTTCATCTCGGCCACCGTCAGCTGCCGGTTGGCGCGCACGGAGCCGTGGCAGGCCATGGTCGCCAGCAGCTCGTTGACCCGCTCCTCCACCCGGCGGCTCTCGCCGCTGTCGAGCAGGTCACTGAGCACGTCCCGCACCAGGGCTTCCACGTCGGCCTGGGCGAGAAGAGCGGGCACCTGCCGCACCACCAGGACGTCCGGCCCGCGGCGCTGGATCTCGAAGCCCACCCGGCCGAGCTGGTCCGCCGCCTCCTCTGCCGCGTCGGCCTCCGCCGACGATACCCGCAGGCTCAGCGGCACGAGCAGCGGCTGGGAGGGCAGGCCTTTCCCGGCCAGCTCCCCCTTGAGCCGCTCGTACAGCACGCGCTCGTGGGCCGCGTGCATGTCCACGATCACGAGGCCGTCGGCGTTCTGGGCCAGGATGTAGATGCCGCCCAGCTGCGCCAGGGCGAAACCCAGCGGCGGGGTGTCTCCCTGCGCGGGCGGGGTGTCCGGCCGCTGGAAGTCGTGGGCGTGGGCAAAGCCGGGCGTCGGCCGCCCCTGCGGCCGGGACGGGGGCGCCTCGGCCACGCCCAGTCCCATCGAGCCCTGGACGCCGGAGAGGGTCCGCTCGCCGGGGAACCGGGGCGGGGCCGGGGCCGGCGTCTGCGCATCGGGGGCAGGCCGGGTGCCCGCCAGCGCCCGCTCGACGGTTTTGAAGAGGAAACCGTGGACGCTCCGGGCATCCCGGAAGCGAACCTCGTGCTTGGTCGGGTGGGCGTTGACATCCACCTGGGCCGGGTCCATCTCCAGGTACAGGACGTACGCAGGGTGCCGGCCGTGGAAGAGCACGTCGGCGTAGGCCTGGCGCAGGGCGTGGGTCACGACACGGTCCCGGATCATCCGCCCGTTCACGAAGAAGTACTGGAGGTCCGGCTGGGACCGGGAGAACGTGGGCAGCCCGATCCAGCCCCTCAGGACGAGACCGGAAGCCTCGTGCCCGACCTCCAGGGCGTGGCCCGCGAAGGCTTCCCCGCAGACCTGCCCCACCCGCTTCAGCCGGTCCGTCGCCGTCGCCGCCGGACGCAGGTCGAATACCGCCCGGCCCTGGTGGGACAGACGGAACGCAACGTCGAAGCGGGACAGCGCCAGCCGGCGCGCCACCCGGTCGACGTGACCGAACTCGGTCCGCTCGCTGCGCATGAAGCGGCGGCGGGCGGGCGTGTTGTAGAACAGGTCCCGCACCGACACCGTCGTGCCTTCCGGATGGGCCGCCGGGGCGGGATCGCTGATCCGTCCGTCTTCGGCCTCCACGACCCAGCCGGAATCACCGGACCGGCTCCGGGAGGCCAGCTGGAGCCGGGACACCGAGGCGATGCTCGGCAGCGCCTCGCCGCGGAAGCCCAGGGTGGCCACCCGCTCCAGGTCGTCCAGGCTGCCGATCTTGCTGGTGGCGTGGCGGGCCAGGGCGAGGGGCAGTTCCGCCGGCTCCATGCCGCCCCCGTCGTCACGCACCCGGCACAGGGCCAGGCCCCCGCCCTCCACGTCGAGCTCGATCCGGCGGGCCCCGGCGTCGAGGCTGTTTTCCACCAGCTCCTTGACCACGGACGCGGGGCGCTCCACCACCTCGCCGGCGGCGATCTGGTTGACGAGCTGGGCGGGAAGCGTACGGATCGGCATGAAGCCGACAAGGATAACGGATGACCCGGGGCTGCGTCGCCGGCGGGGAACGGCGGCTCAGCTGCCGCTGGGAATGCGCAGCACCTGGCCGACCCGGATGCGGTCGCCGCTCAGCCCGTTGTACCGACGCAGCGCCGGCACGGGCACGTCGTACCGGCTGGCGATGGCGGAGAGAGTATCCCCGCGCGCGATCACGTACTCGCGCGGGCGCTGATCGACGTTGTGAGCCACCCAGGTGCCGGGCGGGGGATTGGCGTGGAAGTAGGCCCGCACACCGTCCAGCACCGCGGACGCCAGCCGGGCCTGGTGCCGGGACGAGCGCAGGAGCTGCTCTTCCTCGGGATTGGAGATGAAGGCCGTCTCCACCAGGATGGAGGGGATGTCCGGGGACTTCAGGACCAGGAAACCGGCCTGCTGGACCGAGGACTTGTGCAGACGCCCGACGCTGCCCAGGCGCGACAACACGTGATCGCCCACGTCCAGGCTGGCGCCGATGGAAGCATTCTGGGACAGGTCCAGCAGCACCGACGCCAGCATGCCGTCCTTGTCGTCCAGGCTGACGCCGCCCACCAGGTCGGCCGCGTTTTCCCGCTCCGCCAGCCAGCGCGCCGCCTCGTCGGTCGCCCCCTTCTGGGACAGCACGTACACCGACGAGCCCCGTGCCCGCCGATTCCTGAAGGCGTCCGCGTGGACCGAGATGAACAGGTCCGCCCGGTTGCGCCGCGCCTTCTCCATGCGGTCCCGGTGGCGCATGAAGTAGTCGCCGTCCCGGACGAGGATGGCGCGCATGCCGGGCTCGGCATCGATCTTTGCGGCGAGCTGCCGGGCGACGGCGAGAACAACGTCTTTCTCCCGGGTGCCGTGCTTGCCGATGGCGCCCGGATCCTCGCCCCCGTGTCCGGCGTCCACCGCAATCACCAGGTCCCGTGCGCCGTCGCCGTCCATCTTGACGACCGGATCGGGCCGCCCGGGAGATTCGAGCTCGATTACCAGCCGGTGGCCGTAGCGCCCTTCCGGCGCCACCAGGAAACTTCGGGTTTTCGCGGCGCCGGCCAGGTCCAGGACGACCCTCACCTCGCCGTTGCCCCGGTTGGCGCTGCGGACCTGCCGTACCAGCCCGGAGCCGTCGGGGAGGCGGACCCGGGCGAGGTCGATCCGCGCGGGCTTGAGATCCACCACCACGCGACCGGGGTTCTCGAGGGTGAACAAGCGGTGCTGCAGGGGACGGGTGAGATCGAGGACCACCCGCGTGTGCTGCGGGCCGGCCCAGAGGCGCACGTCCTCTACCTGGACGTCAGCCCGGGCCGAAAACGCCGCCAGGAGCAGCAGGGGCAGGAGCCCGATTGCGAATTTCCTCACCATTTCCGCGAGTTTGGAAACTTTCCGGGAAGCGACTTTAAACATAACCCGCTCGAGGATGCAATATCCCCAAGAAAACAATGGACTGCGGAGGATACTTACTACCCTTGGTAAAGGGGTCCTACTGGCAGGCAGACCGGAGCGCGCCGGCAAGCGCGCGGCCGGCGTCGGTGCCCGCCTCGGCCTCGAGGCAGCGGCCGGCGCCATCGTAGTTGAGCGCCAGGGTCAGGTCCGGCGCCGGCAGGCGGTCTCCGGCCCGCTCAGGCCATTCCACTACTACCGCGGCGCCGGGCACGAGCAGATCGGCCAGGCCGAGGAAGTCCAGCTCGGACGGATCGGACAGCCGGTACAGATCCAGGTGGGCAACCTGGATATCGGCCAGGTCATAGGGCTCCAGGAGGGTGAAGGTGGGGCTGCGTACGCGACCGGCGTGGCCCAGGCCCCGGAGCAGACCCCTCGCCAGGGTGGTCTTGCCGGCCCCCAGGGGCCCGCGGAGCGCGATCACGGTGGGCCCGGGCAGGCCGGCGAGGGCCGCCGCCAGCCGTGCGCCGGCCCGCTCGGTGGCCGCGGCGTCAGGCAGGACGATGCGCATCGCCCGGATTCACCCAGGCCCGCAGCCGGTCCAGGACGTCGCCGGCCGCCAGGCCCCGCTCCCCGCCGGCGGAGGCGGCATCATCCGCCGCCAGCGCGTGGGCCAGCACGCCGAGCCTGGCGGCAGTGTGCAGGTCGCCCAGCTGGGCCGCGAGCCCGGCGATCACGCCGGTCAGCACGTCTCCCATGCCCCCGGAGGCCATGCCGGGGTTGCCCCGGTCGCAGATCCACAGCGGCCCCTCCTCCCGCGCGACAACGGTCCCGGCGCCCTTCAGCACCGCCACGCCGCCGAAACGCTGCGCCAGGGCCCTGGCGGCCGCTGGCCGGTCGGCCTGCACCTCCGTCGTGTCGATCCCCAGCAGGCGGGCCGCCTCCCCGGGATGGGGCGTGATCACCCGGTCGTCGCGCCGGTCCGCGTCCTCGGCCAGCAGGTTCAGGCCGTCAGCGTCCAGGACCGTGGGCAGCCCGGCGGCCGCGGCCTTCCGGTACAGGGCGCGTGACCAGTCGCTCCGGCCCAGCCCCGGGCCCAGGGCCAGGACCGTCGCCCGGTCCAGCAGCGGCGCCAGCGCGTCCGGATCGTCCAGCCCCCTGCACATCACCTCGGGACGAGCGGCCAGCACCGCCGGGACATGCACCGGCCGCGTCGCCACGGAGACCAGGCCGGCGCCGGCTCGAAGCGCCGCCTCCGCGGCCATCCGCGCGGCCCCGCCCATGCCCTCTTCTCCGCCGACCACGAGCACGTGTCCGAAAGCGCCCTTGTGGGCGTCACGGGTCCGGGGCGCGAGCCACAGCCCGAGCTCCGTCGGCTCTCCCCGCAGCGCGGCCGGCTCCATGCCCGCGGCCAGGTCTTCGGGAACCCCCAGATCGGCGTAGCCGATTCGGCCGGCCACAGCCGGGCCGCGTCCGGTGAACAGGCCGAGCTTGAGGCCGATGAACGTGGCGGTGACCTGGGCGGGCACCACCGCGCCCATGACCCTTCCCGTGTCCGCGTGCAGCCCGGTGGGAATATCGACGGCCAGCACGGGCCTGCCGCTTTCGGCGACGGCCTGTGCCGCTTCACCGAACACGCCCTCCAGGGGGCGGTCCAGCCCCGTGCCGAGCATGGCGTCCACGACGGGGCCGGCGCCCGGCAGGCCGCCGGACCAGGATTCCCAGCGGCCGCCGTCGGCGACGAAATCCGCACAGGCCTTGGCCGCGTCGCCGGACAGCCGGTCGGGAGACACCAGGGCCGCCACGTCCACTTCCATTCCCGCCTGGCGGGCGAGACGGGCGATGACATAACCGTCGCCGGCGTTGTTCCCGGCTCCGCAGAGCACGGTCACGCGACGGGCCGCGGGCCAGCGGCTCTCGAGCATGGTGAAGGCTGCCGACGCCGCCCTCTGCATGAGCGTGTACCCCGGTATGCCCCGATCCTCGATGGCCCGCCGGTCGAGTTCCCTCACCTGGGCCGCGGTCCAAAGTTCCCTGGGCAGCATGGTCATGGCGGCGATTATACTGGCCGGGAACCGGACACCGTCTCATGCCCGCAACCCCTGCAGAAGCCCCTTCCCCCGACGAACTGACCGCCCGCATCCGGGCCTGGGCAGACACACTGGGCTTCGGCGCGGTCGGGATCGCCCGGGTCACCCTGGCCGGCGACGAGGCGTGGCTGAAGCGCTGGCTTGCCCTGGGCCGACACGGCGAGATGAGCTGGATGGCCCGGCACGGTACGCGGCGCAGCCGCCCGGCGGAACTCGTCCCCGGGACCGTGACCGTCATCTCGGCGCGCATGGACTACCTGCCCCCCGGCGCTGCCGACGCCTGGCAGGTGCTGAACGACCCGGAGACAGGCTACGTGTCACGCTACGCGCTGGGCCGCGACTACCACAAGGTGATGCGCTCGAGGCTGCAGAAGCTGGCAGACCGGATCGCCGGCGTGGTCGGTGAGTTCGGCTACCGGGTATTCACGGACAGCGCCCCGGTCCTGGAGAAGGCCATCGCCCGGGACGCCGGGCTGGGATGGATCGGCAAGCACACCAACCTGCTCTCGCGGCACGCCGGCAGCTGGTTCTTCCTCGGCGAGATATACACCGACCTGCCCCTGCCGACGGACGACCCCGTGACGCCCCATTGCGGCAGCTGTGTCGCCTGCATCGAGGCCTGCCCCACCGGGGCCATCGTTGCCCCGTACGAGCTCGACGCCCGGCTGTGTATTTCCTACCTGACCATCGAGCACCCCGGCAGCATCCCGGAACGCCTGAGGCCGGCCATGGGCAATCGCATCTACGGCTGCGACGACTGCCAGCTGGTCTGCCCCTGGAACCGGTACGCGCGGCTTGCGCGGGAAGCGGACTTCGCACCCCGGCAGGGACTGGACGCGCCGGCGCTGGCGGAGCTCATGGGCTGGAGCGAGGCGGAATTCCTGGCGCGCACGGAAGGCTCGGCCATCCGGCGGATCGGCCACGACCGGTGGCTGCGCAACGTCGCGGTCGCCCTGGGCAACGCCCCGCCGTCGGCGGCGGCGCGCCGGGCCCTGGAGGCGAGGCGAGACCATCCGTCGCCGATGGTCCGGGAACACGTCGCCTGGGCGCTTGCCAGGCAGCTGGCAGGCGGAACTTGCGTGGCGGATTGAGGGACAATGTGCGCGGTGCATCACGGCAGCCGCCCATCGGCAGGCGGATAGTGCGATGCCGTCGCGGGGGCCGGGTCACTGCAAGGAAGAAGGACGGGACACAGGGTGGAATTCGTAGACGCACCTGACGTGCGGCATTTCCTCGGCGGACTGCAGCTTCTCAACGGCGTGGACATCCGCGCGGTCGGTCCGTTCCTGGCGCGCACACGCCGGATCGACCTGGCAGCAGGCGAAACACTGCTGTCCCCGGAAAAGAAGAATGCCGACGTGTTCGTCGTCCTGTCCGGGGCTCTGAACGTCTACCTGGAATCCCCGGACAGCCCTCCCCTGACGGTGCTGCACCCGGGCCAGTGTGCCGGCGAGATGTCCATCATCGAGGAGAAGGATCCTTCCGCCTGGGTCATCGCCGCTCAGGACAGCCACCTCATGGTGATCGAGCAGGACATCCTCTGGCAGATGATCAACGTCTCCCACCCATTCTGCCGGAACCTTCTTGTCATCCTGTCGTCGCGGCTGCGCTCGGACAACGAGGTGATCCTCGACAGCGTGGGAATGCTCCGGGAATTCGAGCGCCACGCGGTGACGGACGCGCTGACCGACCTCCACAACCGGCACTGGCTGGACGACGCCTTCCGGCGGCGGGTGGAGCGCTGCCACAGGGACGCCAGCCCGGCATCTCTGGTGATGGTGGACGTGGACCAGTTCAAGCAGTTCAACGACCGCTTCGGGCACGTGGCCGGCGACCGGGCCCTGCGCCTGGTGGCGGAAACCCTGCGAAGCCATTTCCGGCCCGACGACATGATTGCCCGCTTCGGCGGGGATGAATTCAGCATCCTCCTGCCCGGTGCGGAACTGCAGGACGCCCGCGGCTGCGCGGAAAGGGCCCGAGGGGCGGTGATGCAAGCTGCCGCCGAGGATCCCGGCGCGCCCCGGATCACCCTGTCGGCGGGCGTGGCGCGCCTGGAGCGATCCGACTCGCTGGAATCCCTCATCGCCCGCGCGGACGACGCCCTGTACCGCGCCAAGGTCGGCGGCAGGAACCGGGTGGAAATCTAGCGGGTCCGGGGACCGGCCCGCAGGAGGATCAGGCCGCCTGGACGGGGATCGTGTTGGATTCCCGGATCACGTGGTTGTTCTCGTCCAGGTAGACCAGCTTCGGCTTGTGCTTCCGCGCCTCGGCCTCCGAGACGCCGCCGTAGGCGCAGATGATGACCCGGTCCCCCGGGCTGGCCTTGTGAGCCGCCGCACCGTTGACGGAAATCACGCGGGAACCCGCTTCCGCCTGGATGGCGTAGGTGGTGAAACGCTTGCCGTTGGTGACGTTGTAGATCTGGATCTGCTCGTATTCGAGGATGCCGGATTTCTCAAGCAGGTCCGCGTCGATGGCGCACGACCCCTCGTAGTCCAGCTCCGCGTGAGTCACGCAGGCCCGGTGTAGCTTGGCCTTGAGCAAAGTCAGCTGCATCGGTCGTTACCCCTCGGGTCGTCGAGTCGCCATTTTCAGGCCGGCCCCATTGTATGAGGACGCAGGCCCCGGTTTTCAAGCCTTTCCTCGCCCGTGCTCCGCGACGTCCACGGGGAGATTGTCGATGAGCCTTGCCCTGCCCAGCCGGGCCGCGGCCAGCACGACCAGCGCGCTGTCGCCAGCTGCCGGCGCCGCCAGGTCGTCCCGCCGGCGGACCTCGAAATATTCCGGCTCCAGGCCGGCCGACCGCACATTTTCCATGCCTTCTTGCTGTATTGCAACAAAATCCCGGTCGCCGCCTGTCAGCCTGCCCCCGGCCGCGACAAGCGCCTGGTAGAGGGCCGGCGCCCGCGCCCGCTCTTCCCGGGTCAGGTAGGCGTTCCTGGAGCTCATGGCGAGGCCGTCCGGCTCCCGGACCGTGTCCAGGCCGACGATTTCCACCGGAAAGCAGAGATCCCGTGCCATGCGACGGATCACCACCAGCTGCTGGAAATCCTTGCGGCCGAATACCGCCACATCGGGCGCCACCAGGTTGAACAGCTTGGCCACCACCGTGGCCACCCCCACGAAGTGCCCGGGCCGGCTCGCGCCGCACAGCTCCTCCGATATCGCCGGGACTTCCACCCGGGTCACCCCGTCCCGGCCGGAGGGATACATGACGTCTTCCGGCGGAGCGAAGACCGCGGCAGCGCCCGTAGCGGCGAGCTTGTCCATGTCTTCGGCCAGGGTTCGCGGGTAGCTGGCGAAGTCTTCGCCGGGGCCGAACTGGAGAGGGTTCACGAAAATGCTCACGACCACGCGCCCGGCCCGGGCCGCCGCGGCATCCACCAGGGCCAGGTGGCCGCTGTGCAGGTTGCCCATGGTGGGCACCAGCCCCACGCGGAGGCCTTCCCGCTTCCACTGCGCCACGCGCCGGCGCAAAGCGTCCGGATCATGGAGCAGTGCCGGGGACGTGCTCACGAGAAACAGTGTTCCGGCGCCGGGTAGCTGCCGTCTTTCACCGAGGCGATGTAGGCCTGTATCGCGGCCAGCGCGCTGTCCCGGCCGGCCAGGAAATTTTGGACGAAGCGAGGCTTGCGCCCGGGGAGAATGTCCAGGATGTCGTAAAGCACCAGGATCTGACCGTCCACCCCGGGGCCGGCGCCGATGCCGATCACGGGCACCGACAGCGCCCCGGCGATGCGGGCGCCGAGCGCCTGGGGCACGCATTCCAGGAGGACAATGTCCGCGCCCGCATCCTGCAGGGCCCGGGCGTCCGTCTCCATCTGCTCTGCCACGGCGGACTCCCGCCCCTGCACCTTGAAGCCCCCCAGCTTGTGGATGGACTGGGGCGTAAGCCCGATGTGGGCACACACCGGGATGTCCCGGGATGCCAGGAACTCCACCGTGCGCGCCTGAAGCGCGCCGCCTTCCAGCTTCACCATCTGGGCGCCACCGTCCTGCATCAGCCGCACGGCATTGGCGAACGCCGGCTCCGGAAGTGAGTAGCTGCCGAAGGGCATGTCCGCCACCAGCAGCGCCCGGCGCACGCCGCGGGACACGCAGCGGGTGTGGTAGACCATGTGGTCCATGGTGACGGGGACGGTGGTGTCGTGGCCCTGCAGCACCATGCCCAGCGAGTCCCCGACGAGGATGAGGTCCATGCCGGCCATGTCCACGACGACGCCGAAGCTGGCATCGTAGGCGGTCAGGCACGCGATCTTTTCCCCGGCGGACTTCATGCCGGCCAGGGTCTCGATGGTGACGGGCTTCTCCGTCCGTGGGCGGTCCTGAAGATGACTGTACATCGTCATGGCGACAGATCTCCCGGCAGGGGCGCGTGAGGATGGCCGACTCGGGGCCAAACATCAACGCGGGCTTCAGCGGGCCTCGAAGGGCTCCGGATTGAAGTAGTGACGGCCGCCGTCCACCGCCAGGATTCGTTCCAGCAGCGCCTGGTAGTCCGCGTCCCGGCCCACCACGTCGATGCCGGCCGCGTTCACGATCAGCAGCGGACCTTCATCGTAGCGGTGGAAAAAATCCATGTAGGCATCGGCGAGCCGCTCCAGGTACTCGCCGCGGATTCTCTGCTCGTAGCTGATCCCCCGCCGCCGCACCCGCTCCTGCAGCACCGATACGGGCGCCTGCAGGTAGACCACCAGGTCCGGCGTGGGCGCGTCGATGGAAAGTGACTGGTAGACCTGGTCGTACAGCCGGTACTCCTCGTCCGGCAGAGTGAGCTGGGCGAAGATCCGGTCCTTCTGCAGCAGGAAGTCCGCCACCCTGCCGGTGGCGAAGAGGTCCGCCTGCCGCATTTGCTGGACCTGGCGGGCCCGCTGGAAGAGGAAGAACAGCTGGGTGGGCAGCGCTGCCGTCGCGGGCTCCCGGTAGAAACGCTCCAGGAACGGATTTTCCTCCGCCTTCTCAAGGACCAGCTCGCATTCCAGGCTGTCCGCCAGCTTCCGGGCCAGCGAGGTCTTGCCAACGCCGATGGGGCCCTCGATGGCGATGTAGCGGCCGCGGTCCCTCACGCCGCCTCCAGCATCCAGAGTTCGTCCCTGGCGGCGCTGCGGGCCATGGCAGCCACCGGCGGCAGTCCCGGCAGTCGCAGGCCCGGCGCGATCTCGGCCAGCGGAACGATCACGAAGGGCCGCCGTGGGATGCCGGGGTGCGGCAGGACCAGATCGTCATCCCGGCGGGTCAGGTTGCCGAACCCCAGCAGGTCCAGGTCGAGGATGCGGGGGCCCCAGCGCTCGCCGTCCCGTCGACGCCCGTGGGCCTTCTCGACGGCCTGCAGGGCGGACAGGAATTCCTCGGGCGCCAGGGTCGTGAGCATGCCGGCTGCTGCGTTGACATAATCCGGCTGGCCCGGCGGCCCCATCGGCGCGCTCCCGTACAGCGACGAAACCGCCAGCAAACGCGTTTCATCCAGCCGGGCCAGTGCTTCGAAGGCCGCGAGCAGCTGTCTGCGCGGGTCGTCCAGGTTGCTGCCCAGGCCGACATAGGCGGGCATCCAGGCGGGCGCCATCGGGTCAGTGGCCCGTGCTGCCGGAGGGCTTGCGCCGGCGCGGGCGGCGGCGCTTGCGGCCGCCCTTCGAGCTGCTGCGACCCGCGCCCACCGCTTTGGCCTGCTCCTCCGGGCTCATCTCCTGGAGCTGTGTCCAGAACGACGCAAGCTCGGGATCCTCGTCCCCGGTCTCAGCCCGCAGCAGCAAAAAGTCGTAGGCCGCCCGGAAGCGCGGATGGCCAAGGAGCCCGAGGACGCGCTTGCCCCGGGTGCGCTGCATGCGCAGCTGCATGAGCATCATTTCCTTCGCGGGCGTCATGACCCGCCGGGGAATGGCGACGTGTTCCTGCTGCCGGTCTCCTATCTCGTCGGACGCGAACAGCAGGGCCTGCACCGGCGGTTCTCCGTCGGCCTGGTAATCGGCGGCCAGCTGGCGGGTGGGCCCCCACAGCAGGAGACAGAAGAGGAATACCGCCGTGACCGGCTGGTCTTCCGCGACCCGCTTGTCTGTATTGGCCAGCCCCGCCAGGAGCAGGGCACGGAACGCGTCCCCGTCGGGGCTGTCCAGCAGCTCGTCCGCCGCCGGAAAGAGGTAGCCGAACAGTCCGTAGTGGCGCAGGCTCTCGTACGACTGGACGGCGTGACCGGACAGAAACAGCTTCAGTGTCTCGTCGAACAGGCGGGCCGGCGGCACGCTTGCAAGCAGCGGCGCCATGTCGTCGATGGGCGCCTCGGTGTCCGGGTCCAGGCGAAATCCGAGCTTGGCGGCGAAACGGGCGGCGCGGAGAAGCCTGACCGGATCTTCCCGGTAGCGCTCCACGGGATCGCCGATCAGCCGCAGCACGCCCCGCCGTATGTCCTTTACGCCCTCCGCGTAATCCCAGATGGAATAGTCCGCGATGTTGTAATACAGCGCGTTGGCGGTGAAGTCCCGGCGCCAGATGTCCTGATCGATGGAGCCGTAGATGTTGTCCCGCAGCAGCCGCCCTTCCTCGTCCTTGACGAACCCGCCGTCGTCGTCGCGGGTCTCGCCGGGCAGCTCGGATCCGCGGAAGGTCGCCACCTCCACGATCTCGCGGCCGAAGTAGACGTGGGCCAGGCGGAAGCGGCGGCCGATGAGCCGGCAGTTCCGGAACAGCTTCCGCACCTGCTCGGGGGTCGCGTCGGTCGCGATGTCGAAGTCCTTGGGCTCCCGTCCGAGCAGCAGGTCCCTGACGCCCCCGCCCACGAGGAACGCCTGGAAGCCGCCGTCTCGGAGGCGGTACATGACCTTCAGGGCGTTCCTGGAGATGTTGGCGCGGGAGATGTTGTGGTCGGGCCGCGGGATGATCGTCGGCTCGGCGCCAGCGGGGACGGGCTCGCTCGCCAATGCGGTATATGCCTGTGGGTGGTCCAACCGCCAGAGTCTAGCATGGGCTCCCGGCGGGGCCGGGAAAGGCTGTCGGCCGGCTGCCCCCCGGCCGTTGAGTCCGCCCGCGATCGGGCGTAAAATTCGCGCCCCTTCCGGGCGCTGTGCCGCCCGGTTCCGGATTCCGGGAAACCCCCCTAGGGAGCGCCATCTCTTTTCCGCAGTCGCTCCTCCCGCGACCACAGTCACTTTCCCGACGGCAGGCGGAAATACGGGTCCCGGGTCGATTTGCCCCGGGGCCTCGACGCGACACCATGCGACCCAGCCCCACCCTGGGTCTCTAGAGATCGGCCCGCACGAGTCCGGTTCTCTTGCTCTCGGCCCCGTCGCTGTCGAAAGCGCTCATCCGGAAGAACCAGGTGCCCGGACTCAGGTCGTCGACGACGTACCGGCTGATGCCCGCGCCCGACACCCGGATGACCCGGTCCAGCGCGTCGCGGCTGCGCCCGACATAGATCTTGTGACCGGCCAGGTTACTCAAGACAGTTCCGTCTTCTCGCTCGGTGGGGGGTGTCCAGCTGACCGTCACGGAGATGGCTCCGACCTGCGTGACTTCGACACCGAAGGGGCCCAGGGTGTCCGTCGCTGTGCCATCAGACACGGTGATCCTGATGTTGCTCCACCGCCGGACATCGCCAGGACCGGGGGTGCCGGTCACCCGGCCGCTGGCAGGGTCGAGGCTCATCCATGGCGCCAGGTTGGTGGCCGAGAAGGTCAGGCGATCCCCGTCAGGATCGCTGGACGTCGGGACAAACCCGAGCCGCTCGCCGACGACAACCGCCGTCGGCGGGGCTCCCGTGATCCGGGGCGGGCGATTTGCAGTGCTCGTGCCACCGCCATCGGAGGGAGAAACCACCCGGACACTGAACGGCGCCAGGGCCCTCCGGAAATCACATAGGTG
>JARRON010000042.1:0-41237 GCA_037383845.1 Gammaproteobacteria bacterium | reverse complement strand
CCCTGGCGGAAAGAAGGACGTTCCGTCTCCGTGCCCCTCTCCCCCGGCGGAAAGAGCGACGTTCCGTCTCCGTGCCCCTCTTCCCCGGCGGAAAGAGCGACGATCCGTCTCCGTGCCCCTCTCCCCCGGCGGAAAGAATCACGTTCCGGCTCCGTGCCCCTCTCCCCCGGCGGGGGAGAGGGGTTGGGGGGAGGGGGTTGCCGGGACCCACGAGCCCCATGCCTCCTGGCGAAGCGTGGAGCCGTGCTTCCCGGGCGAAGAACGGGGTCGTGCCTCTTGTGCCGCCGGGCGGCACGGCCCCTTCGGATTCCGCCGATGGCGCGCAGGCCTGCACCTTCTAGACTCAGCGGTACCCTACCGAGCCTGGATGACCGCTGCCTGCCATCGTGGACTCCGTTGTCGCCTTTCTTCGCACAACACGCGGCAGTCTCCGCGACCTGGCCCCCATCGTCCTGGTTATCGCCGTATTCCAGCTGCTGATACTCCACCAGCCCATTCCCGACATTCTGAACCTGCTCGGCGGCCTGCTGCTCGTCGTGCTGGGCCTGACCTGTTTTATCTACGGCCTGGAAATGGGGCTGTTTCCCCTCGGCGACTCCATGGCCCACGCCTTCGCCAACAAGGGAAGCCTGGGATGGCTGCTCGCCTTCGCCTTCTGCCTGGGCTTCGGGACCACCGTGGCGGAGCCGGCGCTGATCGCGGTGGCGGCCGAAGCAGCCAAGGCCGCCGCGGTAGGCGGCGCCATCGCCAACACGCCGGCCGTGCTGGCCGAGTACGCCTTCAGCCTCCGCATGACCGTCGCGGTGTCCGTCGGCGTAGCCATCGTCGTGGGGGTTTTCCGGATCATCCGGGGCTGGCCGATCCATCGTCTGATCATCGGCGGCTACGTCATGGTCGTGATCCTGACCATGTTCGCTCCGCCGGAGATCGTCGGTGTGGCCTATGACTCGGGCGGGGTGACCACCTCCACCATCACCGTGCCCCTTGTCACGGCCCTGGGCGTGGGCCTGGCCTCGTCCATCCGCGGGCGAAGCCCCCTGGTGGACGGCTTCGGTCTGATCGCCTTCGCCTCGCTGTCACCCATGATTTTCGTCCTGGCCTGGGGGCTTCTGCGATGAGCGGTGAGCTCGAGAGCCTGCTCTACGCCGGCTTCGGCACGCTACGGGACGTGATGCCGATCGCCCTGATCGTCGTCTTTTTCCAGCTTTTCGTGCTGCGCCGCCCGATTGCCAACTTCCGTCGCATGCTCATCGGATTCGTCTGGGTCATCCTTGGCCTGTCCATGTTCCTGGTGGGCCTGGAGAAAGGACTGTTCCCCCTGGGACGGGTCATGGCTGGCCAGCTTGTGGACGCGTCCATGGCGCCCGGCGCGGACGTGGTGCGCTGGGCGGACTTCGGCTCCGTCTATGCCTTCGCCTTCTGTATCGGCTTCGCCACCACCGTCGCCGAGCCCGCGCTGCTGGCCGTCGCGCTGAAGGCAGAGGACGTCTCCGGCGGCGCCCTGGGCGTCTGGGGCCTGCGGGTGGCCGTGGCCCTGGGCGTGGGCGTGGGCATCACCCTGGGCACCTGGCGGATCGTCACGGGGCTGCCCATGCACTGGTTCATCATCGCCGGCTACCTGGTGGTGATCGTGCAGACACGCTTCGCCCCGGGTCGCATTATTCCGCTGGCCTACGACTCCGGTGGTGTCACCACTTCCACCGTGACCGTGCCCCTGGTGGCGGCCCTGGGACTGGGCCTGGCCGAGAAACTGCCGGGACGCAGCGCCCTGCTGGACGGATTCGGGCTCATCGCGTTCGCCAGCCTGTTTCCCATGGTGACCGTCATGGGCTATGCCCAGCTCGCAGCCTGGAAGGGCAAACTTGCAAGCCGTCGCCTCGCGGCGGATCCCGAGGAGGATCAAGATGCGCTTTAAATTACTCGTCGCGCTGGTGGACGATCATCTGACCAGCAAAGTCATGGATGCTGCCCGCGACGCGGGTGCCACGGGCATCACCGTCATCGGCAGCGCCCGGGGAGAGGGCGGCACCCCCAAGAAGACATTCTTCGGACTGACGCTGGAGACGCAGCGCGACGTCCTGCTCATGGTGGTCGAGCAGCACCTGTCCCGGCGCATCCTCGAGACCATTTGCGAGGCCGGCGAGTTCGAAACGGAAAGTGGCGCCGGAATTGCGGTCCAGATCGACCTGGAGGACGTCGTTGGAATCTCCCACCAGGCCGAAAAGCTCACTGAACTCCTGGAGGACGAGTTGTCATGAACACCACTCCCAACGGCCGGACCGTGGTCCGGGTCAAGGACGTGATGAAACCGGAAGTCCTCCTGCTGGACGGCAAGGAGACCGTCCGGCAGGCCATAGACCTCATGCGTGCGAAGGACGCCAGGTGCCTGGTGGTCCGGAAGCGCTCGCCGGACGACGAGTACGGCATTGTCCTGCTGGGGGACATCGCCAAGCAGGTCATCGCGCGGGATCGGTCGCCGGACCGGGTCAATGTCTACGAGATCATGGCCAAGCCCGTGATCTCCGTGCATTCCAATATGGATATCCGCTACGCGGCGCGGCTGTTTCAGCGCTTCGGACTGTCCCAGTGTCCCGTCATCGACGGCGACACGATCGTCGGCCTTCTGACCTACTCCGGGATAGTGCTCGAGGGGCTTGTGGACCGTTCCGGCTAACCGTCGTCTCGGCCCCTGCTCCCGCTCCTGCCGCGTCCGGGCGAACCGCCGACCGCGGTCTTCCGGGGCGCCCGGCCGGGTGCCGCGCGAGGCCTGTTTTCAGTGCCGTGAAGCATCCGCGGGCGGAGCCCGCCGGCAGCGGTTTTACATATAAATTCCTTTTCCATACCGAGGGTTAACATAACTTCCTCGAAGCCGTCGAAGGCCTTTACATGAGGCCACCGGGCGACGCAGAAGCTGTCCGTAACTGTTTGTTTTTGCGATATATAACACCGGTGGCACGGAAGGTGCAGGACTCCTGGTGACCAGAATGGTTACCAACGCCCAAGGGGCTACAGAGGAAACACATCATGAAGACGAAATTTACACTCGCAGCACTGGCGCTGGCGGCCCTGGGACTGGGCAGCACGTCCGCGTCCGCTGCGCTGCTGACCTGCGGTCAGTTCAGCCTGAACCCGGCGAGCGATTGCGAGCTGGTTTCTCCGGGCAACGACGACGCTGACGAGATCGGTGGGCTGTATCCGCCTCCCACGTGGACCTTCCTCGACAAAGACGAGGCTCCCACGGCCCGGGATGATTTTTTCCTGACTGACCTCGAACTGAACGAGACGAACTACGGAGGCGACAACGAAGGCTACTTCTTCATCGCCGACAGCATCCTCGAGATGTACGGAGAACTGGTGGTCGTCATCAAGGCGTCCAACGAGTTTGCCGCGTTCGTCGTGGACATCCCCGCCCTGATGGAGTCCATGGACTTCGAAGGCTTCAAGTACGGGGAGTGGTTCACCGCGGATAACGCGATCTCTCACGGGTCCCTGTACGGCCGCGGCGAGCCGACCATGGTTCCCGAGCCCGGCACCCTGGCGCTGCTTGGCGCCGGCCTGCTCGGCTTCGGTGTCAGCCGCCGGAAGAAGGTCTGAGTCACGCAGTTAGCCAACTTCGGGACAACAATAAAAACCTCGGTATCCCCGAAGGCTGGAGGCCCCGCACCGCGGGGCCTCTTTTTTTGTCCTTGATCATCCCGGGTCCTGCACGCTCGCCACCGGTATCTGGAGGTCGGCCACCAGGGGAAGATGGTCCGACGCCATCCTGGCCAGGGTGGACGCCGGGACTTCCACGCCGGCCACTCCCACAGCCTGATCCACGAAGACGTGGTCGATACGCACGGCCGGGAATCGGCCCGGGAAGGTGTTCTTCGCCCGCCGTCCCTTGTCTGCTGCCTGGGCGTCATGCAGCCGGTCCCGGACCCTGCGGCAGACGTCCGACCCGGGCAGCGCGTTGAAATCGCCCATTAGCAC
Source organism: Gammaproteobacteria bacterium (assembly GCA_037383845.1). Classification (GTDB taxonomy): domain Bacteria; phylum Pseudomonadota; class Gammaproteobacteria; order Steroidobacterales; family XN24; genus JARRON01. The sequence goes on along the minus strand of JARRON010000042.1, from coordinate 37,265 downwards.
AACCGGGGACCTGCAGTGCGGATGGCCTAGCCATTCGTCGCCGAGCAGGGCTTCGACCTGGACACGCCGCTCGGAACGCAGCAGGCCGAGATGCGTATTGAGCACCTGGATCTCCCGTCCGTAGGCTTCGACCGCGACCCAAATCGCCCCCCGCGGCTCCAGGTCCGGGCGGCCTACGAGGCCGGGCAGTGCCGCGGCTTTCACCAGACGCATGGGCAGGTGAGTCAGGATGGCGTCGCCGTAGCGCTCCTCCTCGATATGCAGCGCGGGGTGAAAATGGAACTCCATCTTCAGCAAGCGGGCGATCAGGTGCGCCTGGTCCAGGCCACCAGTCCGGGCACGGCCCACGTCCAGTTCCTGCAGGGCGACCACGTCCGGCGAAGATAAGGCGATCACCCGGGCGATGCGCTCAACGTCCAGCTGCCCATCCATGCCGATGCAGCTATGCACGTTGTAGCTCATGATGCGCAGTCTGCCGGGTTTCGTCTCCGGGGCCCGGACGGCAGACCGCCGCCCGGGGCGCCTGCCCCGGCCGAGGTGTGCCAGGGCCGACTGCCTGAGCGCCAGGGGCCTCAGATAGGCGGGCGCCGGGTCCGCCAGCGGCGCATCTCCCGGCAAGAGCGCGAATCCATGTGTCTCCTCCGGCGAGACTCCGGCATGAGCGCCGTTCTCCGTGGCGAAGGTCACCGCCCTGTGACCGACCCGCCAGCCCAGGGCAACGAGATCGCCCGCATCCGGATGCCCGCACAGCGACACCAGGTCCGCCGCGATAGCATCACCGAACGGGTGGTCCGGTCCCACCAGGTCATCCGTCTGGCGGGGTAGCTCCAGAGTGCCGTCGGAAAGATACGCCGTGATGTCGCCGGACTCGTTCGCCGTGAGCACCGCCGGCACGCCGTGGCGCAAGGCAAGCTCCCGGGCAACGTCGCTGCGCTGTCCAGGCGAGACACTGTCCGGCAGGTAGATATGACCCACCGGGCCCAGGGCCGCTACCGTCGGGCCAGCGTCGGGCGCTTCCGCGGTGGTCTCCATGCCGAGACGCATGAACAGGCGCTGTACCCGCTGACCGCCGAGGAAACGCACCCGGTGGGTCTGGATGCTCTGTTCTGCCTGCCGGGCGCCACGGGGATGACCGGCGCTCACCGACGCCAGCGCCTCGTCCACCGCCTGCTCCAGGGACGTGCCGCGGACTTCGTCGTAACGTTCCACGTTGCTCTGGCCGTGGTCGGAATGGATCCAGACGTCGTAACGGCGCAATGGCGAGCGGTGCGCCGCACTCCAGAGCCTGGCAACGGCCTTGTCAATGCCCTTGAGCGTCCAGTGAGCGAACAGCGATCCCGGCCCCCTTCGGTGGGCCTGCTCGTCGTAGCCCAGGAAGTTGATATGGATGATGGGCAGCCCGCGGTGGAGGTCGATCTTTCCGCCGATCACGCAGAGCTCCCTCAGGAGCACGCAGATGCCCACCCGCGTGGGCACGAACTTCAGTTCCTTGATGAAGTCGTAGCCGCCAACCAGGCCGCGAAACACGTCTACCACCGCGATGCCGAGTTCCAGTACCAGCAGGACGAGGACCCGCAGGAAGCTGAAGAAGTTGCTCAGCAAGAAGGCAGCCACCACCAGGGGGTTGGCCGCGCGGAGGGCCGAGCCCCAGCCCATGGAGGACGGGCAGAAATGGGACTCTGCAGCCCCGCCGGTAAAGGTGTCGGCGTAGGCGCTGCCTCCGGCCAGCAGGGGCTCCCCGTCTTCGGCAGCCTGCATCGCCTCCACTTCGGCAGCCGCCTCCGGATCGTACATACGCACGACCCGCGGCGGATCCGGCCGGCGGAACGCGAAGGCGGGCACGGCGCACTTCACGCCGTAGAAGAGCTCCCCCTGGACCGCCGGCGTGGTCGACGGCAGGCCGGAATAGTGCGAATGCAGGCGGTAGTGCTCTGACTTCCGGAGCCGGTCAAGAAAGGGCATTTCCCCGGCCGCCAGGGCCGACTCCAGCTGGGGACGGGACAGCCCGTCCACCTGGATGATCAGCAGTCCCGGCCGCGTCGGCGCCCCCTCGGACACCGGCAGGCGGAGCAGCCGCCCGAGCACGGCGCTGCGGCTCAGGCGTTGCCGCAGGCGACGAGCCGCGATCTCGATCCGGTGGATCATAAGTGGGTTACTTCAGCCCCACGGCGACGCGGCCAGACGTCCGGCAGCACCCGGCAACCTGGCCGGCGCCGCAACGCGTTTCACTCCTCGTCCCGCCCGGGGAGGAGACGGCCACCGATTGCCGCCTCCCCGGCGTAGGCCATGCTCTTGAACAGTTCCCACTCTGTCTTGATGGCCTCCATGACCTCCTCGAAGCCCTTGGCGTCAACGTCCTGGCTGCGATGGTGCTCCGGCACCAGGCACTCGTAGCAGTCCAGTGCCTTCTCTGCACAACGGGACATGGAGAAAGCTTCCGCCGTCTGCCGGGCGGCGTCGCCGAGCCGCTCGCGGCCCCGCGGATCCTGGCCGGCGACCCAGTCGAGGGCGGCGCTGAACGACCGAACGTCCTCCCCGACGAGGAGTCGTCCATTGTGCCGTTCCTTCACCACCTCCCGCACGCCGGAGGCGTCCAGGCCCACCACGGGAAGACCGGCGGCCATGGCCTCAGTCAGCACCATGCCCTGGGTCTCGCTGTGGGACGCGAACGCGAACACGTCCATGGCGTGCAGGGCATCCACGAGGTCACTGCCCTGGAGTGTGCCGGTGAGATGCAGCCTGGACTCCAGCCCCGCGGCCTGGAAGATTTCCCGTATGGCGGCCTCGGAGGGCCCGCTGCCCACGACGAGAAAATGGGCCTCCGGGTGGCCGCGGCCGAACTCCGCGCAGGCCCGTGCCAGGAATTCCAGGTTCTTCTCCGGCGCCAGCCGCCCCAGATGTCCGACCACGAAGGCGCCTTCCGGGATACCGAGCCTGCGCCGGCAGGCCGCGCCGTCGCCCTCGGCAAACTGCTCAGGCTCCACGCCCGTGGGTACCACCTCGATGGGGACAATGACGCCGCGTGACCGGATGAGATCCCGGATGCTCTCGCTGGGCGCGAACACCTGATCGCACAGGTTCGCGTACCGGGTGGCAAGCTCGATGGTGAACCGAACCAGCGCGGGGGAGTCCCCCGGCACGTAGTGCGTGTATTGCTCGTAGAGCGTGTGATGGGTGAAGACCAGCGGCAGGTCCCGGTGGCGGGCGATCCTGACGGCCGTCGCCCCGAGCAGGAACGGATGCTGGGAATGGACGACGTCGGGAGCGAACTCGTCGATGGGCTCGCTGAGCTGGGGCCGGACGGGATAGACCACCGAGAAGTCGCTGGCATTGAATTCCTGGATAGCGGGCACGCGAAGCACGCCTGACTCCCGGGCCGGCATATCGGGGAACTCCGGCGCCACGACCAGCACCCGGTGGCCCCGTTTCCTGTATTCCGCCGCAAAGGCTTCAACGGACCGGGCCACGCCGCCCACGTGGGGCGCGAAGGTGTTGGTGACCAGGAGAATATTCATGCGGGCCGGTCCCCTGGGGTGAGAATTTCGGCACCCTCGGCGCCACCCACGCGGCGGCGCCCGAATCCCGGCAGGCGGATTTCCATTTCCGGCGCTTCGGCATGCCACCGTGCGGTCCACTCGACGCGAACGTCTTTGCCGGCCTCCGGCTTTACCGTCAGGGTGACGGAGCCGAAACTGGTGGGCGCAGGACCGAAACGGATCGGCGCATCCTGCTCGAGCCAGCGCTGCGGCAGACCGGCAAGCAGCACGAGCCGGTCCCCCTCCTCCCGCAGGAAGCAGTTGCGAATCATAAGCAGCCATTCCGCCGCGGCCCACACGTGGTGGCCGTCGCCCATGCAGCCGCCCCCGGTAAGGGGATGAATGGCTTCGGGCCACTGCCCGGTCGGTGAAGCCAGGTCCGCCACGGCGTCCATGAGATCCAGGTGCCGGTTGTCGCCGGCTCGCAGCAGCACCTGGGCGGTATGCAGGGTGAGATAGGCGTTGATGCCGGAGTGGATCATGTCCTGATAGAAGCCCCCATGGACAAAACAGCGCTGCAGCAGGAACTCGACCGTGTCCAGCAGCCTGGGATCCTCCGGGTCGCAAAGCTGCGCGGGATAGCCCATCGCCAGTGATCCGATCGCCCCCGCGTCCATTCGCCTGTAGGGAGAAGCCGGCATTGCCGGGCGGCCGATGCGCCGCGCGCAGGCCTCCAGGGTCCGGTCGACGGCGGCGGAGAAGTCGTCCGCGCCCCTTGCAAATTCCAGGCTGTCTTTCGCGCTGGAATGCTCCAGCAGGGCGGCCGCCGACCGCAGGCCGGCGATGCCCCAGAAGTCGTCCCAGTAGTAGTAGTCGTTGGGGCCGAGGTGTTCGGCGCTGAATCCCGCCGGCAGCAATCCGGCGTGGGGAGCATCCAGGTCGTTCGGCAGTCGCTTGCGGAGAATCCACCGGGCCGCCCGGATGACCGGGTCCCGCCACTTCGCTGGCAGGTCACTGCCGGTCACCTCGCAGAATCGGTGGATGATCCACAGGGCTTCGCCGTTGGAATCCCATTCTCCTTCCTGGGACCGGAAATATCCCATGGACGTCTGCCGGTCCGGGAACAGGTCCAGGGCCCGCTCGGCCCTCCGGGTCAGTCCCGCGCAGAGCAGCGCGTGAATAATGAACGCGGCGTCCCGGAACCAGAAGCGCTTGTAAGTATAGGGACCCGGATAAACCTCGCCCGGCGAGTGCAGGACCAGGGAACGGACTGCCGCATCGTAGAGGAACTGGTAGCGGGGCTCCGGACACGCCAGGCGGCAGCAGCCCTCCATCGCCGAGGCCCAGCCGCCGCTCGCAGCCGGCTCCATCCGCGCCTCCGCGAGGGGTATCGTGGCGGTGATTTCGGTCCTTTCTCCCGCGGTGGCCGGGAAGAATGCAGCAGCGGTCACCATGCCCACGTCGCAACGTCCCCCGGATGCCTCCTCGCGACGGTCCAGGTGGATGTACACGTCGCCCGACCGGTAGTCGGAGACCTGGTGGTGGGTTGCCGGAGCGCTGAAACCCACCTGTCTTTCGCCGTCGATGACCCAGCCGTCCCGGGCTGGCGTCAGCTGGACCGTGTTCACGAAGCTGATGCCTTCCGGGTTGTAGGGCCGCAGCGCAAGGACGACGGACCCGGCGGCATCCGAATCTGCCCGCACCCGGAGGCGGCAAACGGGCACACCGTCGTCCAGCTCCACCCATGCGCTGGTTGACAGCGCCAGCCCCTGGGATTCGGTTTCCGTGCTCACACGAACTCCCCCATCCACCTGCTGAACCTGCCGGCACCGCCCTGCCCGGGAAGGCAGCAGGCAACGGCCGTCCTCGGTCAGCAGCCAGCAGTCCAGGGACCAGCCGTCGTACAACGGCGTCAGCAGTCCCCTCGGATCCACGATCGGCAGCTCGGCGCAGTCCGGATAGCCGACAGCCGTCCAGTTCCGGTGCGTCAGGTTGATGTGGGTGATGGAGAACGCCCTCGGGATGAACGACGAATCCGTGGGATCGAACTGGCGCTGGATCCAGTACGGCCAGACCCAGTCGAGGTTGTGCTGGATCACCCTGCTGTTGATCAGCCCGCGGGCGTGGAAGACGACCCCCGCACGGAGCAGTTCGATGGGCTCGCCGACCTCCGAGGGCTGAGCGAATCCGTGCAGCCTGGACAGAAGGGCAATAGGGTCGAGGAAGCCCTGTTTTGTGGCCGCCCGGCTGATGATGTAGCGCCAGGGTAGCCATTTCATCCAGGTCAAGAGGTCTCCTTCGGGGCTTCAGCGTCCCCGGTGTAGCGGGCAAGCGCGCGACGGGCCAGCCGATTCAGGTAAAAGACGGTGAGAATCGTGACGACGAACCCCGCACCGTACACGGCCCATTCAAGCGGGGTCCGCGCAATGCCCCGCGCACCGAGAGTGGAAAGATCGGCGGCGATGGAGCCAACGTACACGTTGTTGACCGAGAACGGGATGAACCCCACAAGGGAACCCAGGGTGAATCCCCCCAGGCGCACGGGGGTCAGACCGAAAAAGTAATTCGCGATCTTGCTCGGGAAGAACGGAACCAGGCGGGTCAGCATGACGATCGTTCCGCCGCGCTGTCCGAGCTCCTCCCCCACCAGGCGGAACCTGGCGTGCTCGATCGTGAAACGGCGGGCACGCTCGCCGAAGAGGTAACGGGCAACAAGGAACGCAATCACGGCGCCCAGGGTCGTGCCGACGACCACGTACACCGATCCCTCGACGACGCCGAACACGAATCCGGCTCCGGTGGTCAGGGGCAGCCCGGGCAGGACGAGCACGACCACCGCGGCCATGATGGCCATGAAGAGCAGCGGCGCCCACAGGCCCTGCGACTCGACCCATTCCAGGAGCCGTACCAGCTGGTCCTGCACGCCAAGCTGATACAGCAGGGCCAGAAACGCAGCCACGAACAGCACGCTCCCGGCGAGGGTCCACAGCGGCGAAGCGGTCAAGCCGGCGCGCAGCTTGCTCCAGAAATCGCTCATGCCTTTTCTATTCAAACAACTAATCGCGCCGGCGGCCAGCGAACGCCCGTCTGGCCGCCAGGCGGCCCAACATCATCCGGCTGACCGTGTACCGGGAGTCCGCGGCAGGTCAGGCCGGCAGCAGCGGCCTGCTAAGACACAGCGGCTGCCGGCATTTCCGGCGGCATCACTCGCATGACGGGCCCTTGAGGCGGGCGGGCCGATCACGCCCTGGCGTCCGGGTCCCGGGGCCTCGCCCCGCGACCGCGCCTTTATGGCCCCGCCTGGCGTCGTTCTTGCCTCGCGCCACAGACGGGCGCGAAAAAAGTGAGAACTGCGTCAAGTCGCGGAGGCTTACACCGGGGATTATGTAACAACCGCAACTCATTGTATCTAATGAGGTTTCTTTGTTTGGCACGAACGCTGCAAAGGCTGCTCCACCCATGTGAGGAGACCTGACAATGAATGTATCGGTAATTCGTCTTTTGCAGACCTCGGCGGCGCTGGCGCTGATCGCCGCAGGCCCGGCACACGCCACGCTCATAGACCTGAACGATCCCGGCGACCAGATATGTGTCGACATCAACGACGGAGCAGTCGTATGTAGCCGCACAGGTGACGCCGGTTCGGTCGGATCCGGCACGTTCCCGTCCTTCGTGGCCAGCCCCGGCGGCCAGGATGACCAGTTCCAGATGTACAACACGACGGGCGCAATCCTGGGCGACAACTCTGTCGGCAACGGCGTCGGCGACAACGAGACCGTCCAGCTGAGCAACCTGGGCGTCCAGGACGGCTACGTGGTCTTCGGACTGGACATCAACCAGGTGAACAGCGGCGAGCCGGAGCGCTTCCTGACCCTGGACGCCATCAGCGTGTTCCTCGGCGACGGCAGCCTGACCGGGTACGACGGCACCGGTCCCAGCCTCGGCGGTGTCGGAGCGCTGTGGAGCCTCGCGGCCGACGACTACATCAAGCTGAACTACGACCTCGCGTTCGGCAGCGGCCAGGACATCGACATGTACCTGCTGCTACCCACCGATCTGTTCAGCGGCTATTCAATGGAAACCTACCTGCAGCTGTTCAGCCGTTTCGGCGGCCCGGTGGACGGTGGCTTCCCCAACAACGACGGCTTCGAGGAGTGGAACTATCTCCGCTGCCAGACCGAAGGAGGCTGCTTCCCGCCGACGGAGGTGCCTGAGCCGGGCACGCTTGCGCTGCTGGGTGCCGGCCTGATCGGCTTCGGTGTGCGCCGTCGGCGCATGGCTGGCTGAGTCGGACACGCGGCGAACCAAGAGCAACAACAATGCCGTGTCTTGGGGCCCCGCCTGGCGGGGCCTCGTTTTTTGTGGCCAGCGGATCGCCCACTGCGTTCCGGGGCAGATGTCGTCCCGCCGCCGGCGGCGACCAACGGGATCAGGCGCCCCACGCTCACTTCCCGTCGGCAGGCGCCCGGGCTTCAGTCCCTGGAAGTCCGCTGCCTCCACTGGCGGCAGTGACAGCTCGCTGGAGCGACCCGCAAGGCCAGGCCGTGGCGTTAAGTTCAGGAAGGAGAAATTGGCGTCCTCTGGGGGATTTGCTCGGACGCTTCGCGTCCTCGGCCCTTCGGGCCCGCCGCCCGCCAGGCGGCGTCGTCACGGCTTCGCCGTGACTGCGAACCCCCGTCGCCGCCAAAGGTGCCCTTTCACGGCGGCGACCGTCACGGGCCGCGCCGGGGCGCTGAGTCACTTCGGAAGAGATGGCGTCCCCTGGGGGATTCGAACCCCCGTCGCCGCCGTGAAAGGGCGGTGTCCTGGGCCTCTAGACGAAGGGGACAGCCGTAAAACGCACTTCGCCGGGTCTGGGCCCGGCGGAAGCTGGAAGTCTTGGTGGAGCCAGGCGGGATCGAACCGCCGACCTCTTGCATGCCATGCAAGCGCTCTCCCAGCTGAGCTATGGCCCCACGCGGAAAGGCGCGCAGGATAGCCAAGCCCCCGGGTACCGTCAAGCTTCCGAATGCCCGGGAAACCGCCGGCCAGGGATGGGGTCAGCGCGGAGCCGGCGTCGGACCGGGAGGCCTAACTGCCGGCACTCACCCGGCCGGCGACATGGCTGCCGAGGGCCAGGCACGCTGTCAGGCCCGGGGACTCGATGCCCAGCAGGTGCCAGATGCCCTCGAGGCCGTGCTCAGCGGGGCCGACGATGACGTAGTCCCGGCGACCTTCCGGGCCATGGGCAAGCTGGGCGCGGATACCCGTATAGGCCGGCTGGAGACGGTCGGGGTCGAGGCCAGGCCAGTAGCGGCGGATGGCTTCGACGAATGCCTCCCTGCGTCCCTCGTCGAAGGTGTAATCCAGCGACTCCACCGGGACTGCGTCCGGCCCGAAGCGAGCCTGTCCGGACAGGTCGTGGGTGGCGTGGATGCCGAGGCTGTTCTCGCCGGGCAGAGGATAAACCAGACGCCGGAACGGCGAACGCCCGCTCAGGGTGAAGTAGTGGCCCTTCGTCATCTGCAGGGGTGTCACCCAGTGCTCGGCCATGCCCACGGTGGACAGGGCGAGCGCCTGCGCGCCGAGGCCCGCCGCATTCACCACCTGACGGCAGGCGAGCTCTCCCAGTGAACCCACGTCCAGCCGCCAGCCCGATGAATCCGGGGCCACGCCCTGCACCGGACTGCCCAGGGCCACCAGTCCTCCGGCGGCTTCCAGGTCTCCCTGCAGCGCCAGCATCAGCTCGTGGCTGTCGATGATGCCCGACTCGGGGCTCAGCAGCGCCGCCTCGGCCCGGACCTCCGGCTCCAGTTCCCTGGCCCCGGCCGCATCCAGCCAGCTGACCGGAACACCGTTGGCTTCTGCCTGGCGGCCGATGGCGGACAGCCTGGGCAGCTCCGATGCATGACTTGCAACGATGAGCTTGCCCATCTTTTGATGATTGATGCCCTTCTCCCGGCAGTAGAGATACAGGGCCTCGCGGCCGGCCGTACAGAGCCGGGTTTTCAGCCAGTCGGACGGGTAGTACAGCCCGGCGTGGATGACTTCGGAGTTACGGCTGCTCTGTCCGCTGCCGATGGTATCGGCCTGGTCCAGCACGAGCACTTCCCGGCCGCTTTTCGCCAGGGCCCTCGCCACGGCCAGCCCGACGACGCCGGCGCCGATGACGGCAATGTCACAGTTCTCCATCGACACCGAAAAACCACGCCTTGAACACGCGGCAATCCTAACCCGGCGAAGCCGCCCCGGCGAGCCGTCCGCCGGGCAGCGGTTCACACTTTCGCGAAGGGACCGGGCTTCCCGGATTCAGGACCCATCTGGCCCATGCCGGCGGCGGCCGTGCCGGGCCGGGATGCTCGGGTACAGACGTGCGTAAGGCCGGGAACCGACGGTCAGCCGTCGGTGGCCCGGGACGATGCGAACCCGATGGCCCGGTCGAGCCGCTGCAGCGTGACCTCCTTGCCCAGAAGCTCCAGCGTGACGTCGATCGGGGGCGAGACCGGCCCGCCGCTGACGGCCACGCGGACGGGCTGTGCCACCTTGCCCAGCTTCAGCTCCAGCGCATCGGCGACGCCGTGGACGACCTCGTGGATGGGCTCCGCGCGCCAGTCCTCCAGGGCTGCCAGGCCATCACGGACCTTCTCCAGGGGTTCCACGGAGCCGGCCTTGAGGTGCTGCCGCGCCGCTTTCTCGTGGTAGTTGTCGAAGTCCTGGTAGAAAAAGATGGCCGACTGCGCCATCTCATGCAGCGTCCTGGCACGCTGGCGGTACGCCTCTGCGACACCCTCCAGCGGCGGCCCGCCGGAGGTATCCACCCCGAGCCGCTCCAGCTGCCACTTCAGCTCGCCCCCCAGCCGCCGGGCGGATGCCTCCATGATGTAGTGCTGGTTAAGCCACAGCAGCTTTTCCGGGTTCACCGCCGAGGCCGCCTTGTTCACGTCCCGGATGTCGAACAGCTCGATCATCTCGGGGACCGTGAAGATTTCCTGGTCACCGTGGGACCAGCCGAGCCGCACCAGGTAGTTGAGCACGGCTTCGGGCAGGAATCCCTCCTGGCGATACTGGAGCACGCTGACCGCCCCATGGCGCTTGGACAGCTTGGCGCCGTCCGGCCCCAGGATCATGGGGACGTGGGCGAAGACTGGCGGCTCGGCACCGAGCGCCCGATAGATATTGATCTGGCGCGGCGTGTTGTTGAGATGGTCGTCACCCCGGATGACGTGGGTGATGCCCATGTCGATGTCGTCCACGACCACGGAGAAATTGTAGGTCGGGATACCGTCGGGGCGCAGCAGCACGAGGTCGTCCAGTTCCTTGTTGTCGAAGACCACCCGCCCGCGGATGAGGTCATCCACCACGACCTGGCCACTGTCCGGGTTGCGGAAGCGGACCACCGGCTCCACGCCCTCTCGCGGCTCGGTCCTGTCACGGCACCGGCCGTCGTAGCGGGGCTTCTCACCGCGGGCCATCTGCTCGGCCCGCATGGCCTCGATCTCCTGCTTCGTGCAGTAGCAACGGTAAGCGTGACCCTCGTCCAGGAGGCGACCCGCCACTTCCCGGTAACGGTCGAAGCGCTGCGTCTGGTAAAGCGGACCCTCGTCCGGCCGCAAACCCAGCCACTCCATGCCGTCCAGGATGACCTGGATGGCTTCCTCGGTGGAACGGGCCCGGTCCGTGTCCTCGATGCGCAGGACGAACTCGCCGTCATGGCGCCGGGCGTACAGCCAGGAAAACAGCGCCGTCCGGACGCCGCCTATGTGGAGGAAACCGGTCGGACTGGGCGCGAACCGGGTCTTTACGGGAGTAGTTGCTGGATCTGTCACGACGCCGTTGCCTGGAGGCCGGAAAAGCCGGTTATTCTACCAGCCGATCCTCGGCGGGCGTCAGCAGCCAGTCATCGCCCTGGTCGCCACCCGGAGCGCCCGCCTCCCTCCGCCGCATGTTGCGCCAGGTCAGCCACGAGGCTGCGACGAGCACCAGCAGGGTGATCACCGACACCGCCAGGTACTGCGGATCGTTCCGCGTGAGTCCGCCGCCGAGAAGCACGAAGGCGATAGTGCTCGGCAGGATGCCGATGCCGGTGGCGGCCAGGAATTTCAGGGGATCGATGCGGGAGATCCCGCACACCATGTTGACCAGCATGGCGTTACTGCCGGGGAATAGCCGGAGCAGCAACACCACCGAGAACCCGCTTGCGTTGATCCTGTCCACCCAGGCGCGGTAGCGGCGCCCGAACTTGCGCTGAACCACAGGCGGGCCCACCCGGCGCGCGGCAGCAAACGGCAGCATGGAACCCGCCGTCGCACCAGTGACGGCGACGACAACCGCCAGAGGAATACTGAAGAATCCGCCCATGAGTATCGCCGGGTAGATCCGCGGGATTCCGGCAGCGGTGGTCAGAGCGAATATGAAGAACAGCAGGACGCTGGCCCAGCCGTGATGCCCGTCCGACCAGGCCTGCCACGCCGGCAGGTAGTCCGTCGCCATGGTCTCGCTGAGCCCCGTGAGATAAAACAGGCCGATGAGGATCAGGGGCAGGCCAAGCAGACCGAGCAGCTTTGCGGTATCACGTCTCATCAAGTGCTTCGCTTCCGGCCGGATGCCGGGACCTCGCGCCGGCAGCGGCGGTAGCGTTTATTTTACCGTTACTTTTCAGGGGGCGGGCGGTCAGTCAACCAGCCGCAGCTTAACGGCGCCTGATCCTGATCATCTCGGGTCCGTGCGGGGCTGACCCGGGTCAAGTGGCTGTCCGCGCGAACTGATCTCAGTCAATCCGGGACAGGACCACGGTTTCCGGGCGTGCGTCCGGCCCCCAAAAAGGTACTATGCGCGTCGAGGGAGAGGTATGACCCAGAGCCAGGAACAGCATTCGCTCATCGAGCGCTGCCTTTCGGTGTTTACGCGCCTGCGGCCGGGTGAAGGACGCAGCCTCGTCATCTTCACCCTGTACGGCTTCCTCCTGATGGTCAGCTACTACGTCCTCAAGACCATCCGGGAAGCCCTGATTCTCGTGAAGTTCAGCGCCGAGGTCCGCAGCTACGCGGTGGGGACCATCGCCCTGCTGCTGCTGTTCCTTATTCCGGTCTACGGGGTGATTTTCCGGCATACCAGCAAGATCACCCTGGTGCGCTGGATCACGGCTTTCTTCGCCGCCAACCTGGTCGTGTTCTGGCTCATGGCCCGCTCGGGGATGGAGATCGGGTTCATCTACTTCGTCTGGGTGGGCATTTTCGGCGTGATGATGGTGGCCCAGTTCTGGGCCTTCGCCACCGACTCCTACAACGTCAAGGCCGGTCAGCGACTGTTTCCGTTCATCATGGTGGGCGCCGCGGCCGGCGCCCTCGGGGGTTCCCAGCTGGCCCGGCTTCTCACCGGCACCCTGGGGATGAGCGCTGCCGACGTGCTGCTGGTCGGGGCGATACTGCTGGCTGCGACTCTGCTCTTCGGCGGGCTGGCCCGGAACGCCATCCCCGAGAATTCCCGGGCTGTCGACGAGACGGACGAAAGCGGCGAGTCCACCGACGACAAGCTGGAAAACATGCTGGGCGGCTTCGCCCTCGTGGCCCGCCACCGGTACCTGACCTACATCGCCCTGCTGGTCATCCTGCTGAACTGGGTCAACACCACCGGCGAGACCATCCTTGCCGACTTCGTGAAAACCGAGGCGCAGTCGCGCGCGAGCGGCGGCGGGGCAACCGAGAGCCAGTTCATCTCGTCCTTCTACGGCAACTTCTACTTCTGGGTGAACCTCCTCGGATTCGTACTGCAGGCGTTTCTCGTCGCCCGCATCTACCGCTGGATCGGCGTTGCCGGCGCCCTGCTGATACTGCCGGTGATCGCGGCCGTGGGTTACGGCGTGATGGCGTTCATACCCATCTTCTCCATCATCCAGCTGGTGAAGATCCTGGAGAACAGCACCGACTACTCGGTCATGAATACCACCCGGCAGGTGCTTTATCTGCCGCTGGACCGGGCCCAGAAATACGAAGGCAAGACCGCCGTGGACACATTCTTCTGGCGCCTCGGCGACCTGATCCAGGCCGGGGCGTTCTACATCGGGCTGAACTGGTTCCAGTTGAGCATCCCGCAGTTCGCCATCGTCAACTTCGTCCTGGCGCTGGCCTGGATCTGGCTGGCCTGGAAGATCGGACAGCGGTATCGCTCGCTGGTCAAGAGTTCCGGTTACAACACGCCTCCGGTCCTCACCCAGGCCATCCCGGACGTGGTCGCGCCGCCCGGGCATGCCTTCGAGCACTCCCTCGCGGTTGACACCTTCATAGACCGGGATCCCGGCGACATGCTGACCCTGTCGGCGACCCTGGCCTCCGGTGAACCGCTTCCCCAGTGGCTCAGCTTCAGCCCGAAGGCGGCCACGTTCCAGGGACGTGTTCCCGGTGGCATCGACCGCCGGCACACGGAGGTCAAGGTCAAGGCGACGGATCTCGACGGATCCGAGGCCTCGGGCAACTTCCGCGTGGTGCATCGGCCAGAAGGAGAAGGCGCCTGAAACAGCCCCACCGGCGGCCGACCCCGAGATTGACGGCCAACCGCGGCCTACCTACAATTCCGCGCCTTGCGGGCGATTAGCTCAGCGGGAGAGCGCTCCCCTCACACGGGAGAGGTCGCTGGTTCAATCCCAGCATCGCCCACCAGACATACGAAGGCCGGTCCGTAAGGATCGGCCTTCGCTTTTTCCGCACCGGCACGCTCGCCGGACGCTCTCGGCATCACGGATGTGGCGGACGTCTCGGTGCCGGCCCGCCGGGTGGCGGGAGACGTCTTAACGACCACCGGCAGCCGCAGGCTTTTTCTTCTTTGAACGGACCTCCGTGGACCCGGCGCACAGCGGCTTCCGGTACAGAACCTTCCGCCTGTCCGCCTGTCCCGGTCTCCCGCACCCGGGCGTAAAAAGGCCCCGGCAACCTGGGCTGCCGGGGCCAGTGGATCAGCGCCCTGAACGGCCTATCGCTGCAGTGCTTCGCGCCAGATCAGGAAACCATCCGTGGCGTTGCCACTGCTTATCGCGAATGACAGGGTATTGCCGGTCTCACCGCCGTTATCACCCAGGAAGGCAAGACCCGGCATGATCGCACCATTGCGGCCCGCAGCATCGCCTGTGCAGCTGGAGATCGTGTCGAACTCGATACGGTACATGTTGTAGTCGGCATCGATGATCTCCGCGGTGCCGTTGGCCGAGCACCCGGTCGCCGAGGACTGGTAGAAGATCGCTCCCGTCGCGTCGATGTCCATGATGGCCGAGGCGCTCACGTAATTGCCCGCAAGCGTCGCGAGGGACGACGGGCGGTCATACAGGTCGACGTAATCGAGGTTGAAGGTGCCAACGAACTCGTCGCCCTCGTTGCCGGTGGTCTGGAAGTTCCCCTGCAGGTTAACCCGCTCGGTGGCGGCGCCGACCATGTCCGTGAAGCCGTAGGTGCTGCCGGCCAGGGTCGTGCTCCCGGGGGGCAGCGCCGACACGGCGTCGGAAACGACGAGGTTGTTGCCGGACACCTGCATCACGCCGAAGATCTGCTGGGCCTGTGAGTCGTCCAGCCAGTGGAACTCGCCCGTCTCCGAGATCAGGCCGAGAATCGGCAGCACCGTGCCATCGGCGAAGTCCATGCTGCCGAGCCAGATCCCTCCGACGGAAGCGCCCGGCGCGTCCGCGGTGACCGAGATGGTGAAGCTCGGCAGGGAGGCACTGGCCGTGCCGTCCGAGACGGAGATCCTGATGCCGCTGAACGTACCCGTACTCGTCGGCGTACCGCTCAGCCGGCCCGTGGTGGAGCTGAAGTTGGCCCAGTCGGGCTGGTTCTCGATGCTGAAGGTCAGGGTGTCGCCGTCGGCGTCCCTGGCGGTGGGCGTGAAGCTGTAGCTCGTGCCGACCTGCACCGTCGTGGTCGGATTGCCGGAGATGGTCGGCGCCGTGTTCGACGGTGCGTCCTCGGTCACCGAGATGCTGAAGCCCGAAAGGGAGGCACTGGCCGTGCCGTCGGACACCGAGATCACGATGGGACCGAAAGAGCCCGTGCTCGTCGGCGTACCGCTCAGCCGGCCGGTGCTGGTGTCGAAGCTGGCCCAGCCCGGGCGGCCCGTGATGGCGAAGGTGAGCGTGTCTCCGTCGGCATCCCTGGCGGTGGGCGTGAAACTGTAACTCGTGTCCACCTGGACCGACGTGGGCGGTGTCCCGGAGATGGTCGGCGGCGTGTTCGTCGACGGCGGGGGAGTACTGCCGCCGCCGCCACCGCCACCGCCGCCGCAACCGACGGCCAGCGCCAGCATCCCGCCAAGCAGAAAGATTCGGAAAATGGCCATGCTCTCGCTCCCGTGCGCCTGCTGGCTGCACGCTGTTTAACAGGTCCGTGCCCCTCTACCGGGGCACGGATCCCGATATTCTCACCGGACGAGGGGCGCCGGGTGTGACGCCGCTCATAAAAAAGCTCGGGCCGCAGGCCCGCATGCCCCGAAGTTTGCGCGGAGACGCCGCGCATTGCAACGCGACATAATGCGGCCGGCGCAGCATTGTTAGACTGAAGACACCTGATGGACACAGCCAACGACATCCTGGCCCGATTGTGGTCCGGCAGCCTCCCCTGGCTGGAGACCCTGCTGATTCTAACCGGTGGAGCCCTCGCGGGGCTTGTCGCATCCCTCGCCGTACGTCTGGTCTTGCGCTTCACCCTGAGGCACGCGGCGCCGAAGCTCGGCCAGTCCGTACGCCAGCACGTGGCCCGGGTGATCACCTGGCTCCTGCCGGTCGCGGGCGTGTACATGGCCGTGCCCCTCGCCGAGCACCTGCCCGCGCCGGACGCCGTACGCAAGGGCCTGCTCATCCTGATCATCGGGCTGGTAGGGCTGCTGTTGGCTCACGTCCGAGTTGGAAATGGACGTGGCCGACAACCTGCGGGCCCGCAAATTCCTCACCCAGTTCCGGATCATCCGGCGGGTCCTTACCCTGATCATCGTCGTCCTCACGGGCGCGGCCATCCTGCTGCAGTTTGACGGCTTCCGCCAGTTCGGCCAGGGCCTGCTCGCATCCGCCGGCATCGCCAGCATCGTGCTCGGCTTCGCGGCCCAGCGCACCCTGGGCAACCTCATCGCCGGCTTCCAGATCGCCATCACTCAGCCGATCCGGCTCGACGACGTGGTGGTGGTCGAGGGCGAATGGGGGCGCATCGAAGAGATCACGCTCACCTACGTGGTGGTCAAGATCTGGGACGAGCGACGGCTGATCCTGCCCATCAGTTATTTCCTGGAGAAGCCGTTCACCAACTGGACCCGGACGACCTCGCAAATCCTGGGCACCGTGTACCTCCACGTCGACTACACCGTACCCATCGACGCCCTGCGAAAGGAGCTGGACCGGCTGTTGGAGGACGAGGAAGACTGGGACGGGCGGGTCAAGGAGGTCATCGCATTCGAGACCCGGCCAACGACCCTGGAGCTCAGGGCGCTGGTCAGCGCGCGGGACTCCGGGACCGCCTGGCAACTCCGCTGCAAGGTACGGGAGGGCCTGGTCAGCTTCCTGCAGCGGGAGTACCCGGACGCCCTGCCCCGTTTCCGCGGCCAGGTCTCCGGTTTCCCCGAAAACGGCTCCCCCGACTGACGCCTGTCGACGCCGGCGAGGTCCCCGCCCGGCCGCAGGGACCGGCGGGAGCCTTACGGTTTCAAAGCCCGTTTTTACGCATGTGCCTTGCGGCGAATGCGGATGTTGCGGCGCGGTGCCAGCACACATACTTGTCGTGCAGCGTCCACCTCGTTGAGGAGGACGAGTCATGTCGAAGCCGGATAGCACAGGCAACGTCGACGCAGCGGCCGCGATCGAGAAGGTCCTCGCTGCCGAGCAGGCAGTCCGGGAGGACATGGAGTCGTGCCGCCGTGAAGCCCAGGCGATCCTCGAGACCGCCAGGGAGAAAGGGCGTCGTATCACCCGCAGGGCCACGGGCCGGATCAGCCGGCTGCACGCGCGCTGCGACGAGCTCTCCGAGCAGCGCATCGCCACGATCCGGGCCGAAGCCCTGGCGCAGGCGCCCCGGACCGAACTGAACGACGCCGACCGGGAGACGGTGACCGAGGCGGCGCGACGCATGGCCGCGCGGCTGACCCGTCCGGAACATGGCTGACGATCCCCGCGTCGCCTACGTCCAGGCGCGGCTCCAGTCCCGCCACGGGGACCGCCCGGGCACCGAGGACTGGCGCATCGCCGAGACCAGCGCAGACCTGGCCCATTACCTGGATGCCATCAAGCGCACCAGCCTGCGTCGGTGGGTGGCAGGCGTCGATCCCGACGCCGCGCCGGAAGCCATGGAACGGGAGTTCCGCGCCGCCTGGCGGGCCTGCGTGGACGAGGTGTCCGGCTGGAGCCCGCCTCCCTGGAAGCCGGCCGTGTCCTGGCTGAAATGGCTGCCGGATCTGCCCGCCGTGGAGCACCTGCTCAGGGGTAACCCGCCTCCGCGCTGGATGCGCTCAGACCCGGTTTTGAAGCCCCTTGCCCACGAAGACCCGGAGCGCCGCCGGGAGGCTCTGTCGGACTCGCCCCTGGCGCCCCTGTTCTTCAACGAAACGGCAGGCGACGGAGCGACGGTCATCCGGGCGTGGCTCGACGAACTGCTTACCCGACTGCCCGATCAGGACGCCGACCGCGCGGCCCTGGAGGGACTGCTGGACCGGGTGTTCAGTCATCGCCGGGACATGGCCGAGGCGACCGATTCCGGCAATGCCCTCAGGCTCCAGCTCCATGATCAGCTCATCAGGCAGTTCCGGCGACACTCCGGGCGCATGACCGCCGCCTTCGTTCACCTGGGCATCGCCGGCCTTGACCTGGAGCGTGTCCGTGCCGGCGTCATGGCCCGGCGCCTCCTGCCCGACCAGCCGGAGGGCCGGTCATGGGCATGAGACCCCAGGCGGCACGGTGGTTCGAACTGCTCACGCCGCGGGAGCAGCTGGCCAAGGCCCTGGACTGCCTGGCCTTCACGGGAAGCGTCGAGCTTCAGGTCCACAGCCAGCCCGAGGAAGCCATCGAGATTCCCGGACTCGAGGGCGCCCTCGAGGCGCGTGACGAGCTGGCCCGTCGCTATTCGACGTGGTGGCCGGAACCTGAGGTCCCGCCCCTGGAAGACGCGACGGACCCGGCGGAGGCAATGAAGGACGCCCTGGAGCGCCTCGACGCCTGGAGCAAGGCTGCCGAACCGATGATCCGGGAAGCCGAGAAGCTCGACCTGGAGCTGGCGGAGCTGTCGCGGCTTGACGAGGCCCTGGGATCGCCGGGCATGACGTTACCCAACCTCGGCCGCCTGGCGTCGGCCGGCCCGGTCCTGGGCGCGCGCCTGTACCAGATGCCCCCCGGCGTCCCCGTCCGCTCGGTGCCGCCGTCAGTCATCGTCCACTGGATCCAGTCGGGGGAGACGCTCTACGTGCTGGCCATCGGCCCGCGGGCGCAGGTCGAGACTCTGGACCGGCAGATGTCCGCACTGAAGGCACGACGCCTGTCGCTGCCAGACTGGCTCCCCGACGACCCGGCGGAGGCGCGGGACCGGGTTCGCGAGCGGATCCGGGCCTGCCGGTCACGACGGGCGGACATCGACTCGGAGCTCGAAACACTGTCCGGACGCCACGCCCTCGCGCGGGCTCTGGGCGACCTGGCCCTCATGGAGTGGTTCGCGGGCCAGGCCCCCAGCCTTCCGGTAACGCAGCACTTCGCGTGGGTTACGGGCTGGACCAGCGACACGGACGGCATGGCCATCGAGGACGCCATGGCCCGCGGCAACGTCAAGCATCTGCTGCGGTTCACGGAGCCGCCGCCGGGGCTGGAAAGCCCGACCGTCCTGAAGAATCCTTCCTGGATCCGCCCGTTCGAGATGTTCGCCCGGCTCATCGGCATGCCCGCGGCGACGGAGGCCGATCCGAGCCGTCTCGTCGCCGTCATCGCCCCTCTGCTGTTCGGATACATGTTCGGCGACGTCGGCCAGGGCGCCGTGCTGCTGGCCGCGGGCCTGGTCCTGAGGCGCCGGTTCCCGGTGATGGGACTGCTGGTCTCCGGCGGGCTCATGGCGATGGTGTTCGGGCTGGCTTTCGGCAGCGTGTTCGCGCGGGAAGACATCATTCCGGCCCTGTGGCTGCACCCGCTGACCCATCCCCTGCCGGTGCTGGGTGTGACCCTGGCTTTCGGGGTATTCATCATCCTGCTCGGCCTGTTCCTCGACGCACTCCAGTCCTTCTGGAGACGCCGGGCCGGCCGCTGGCTGGCCACGCGTGGCGGCCTCACGGCCGCTTACGTGGGGCTCGTCGGCGCTTTCGTTCATCCGCCGCTGCTGTGGCTGATGATCCTGGGCATGGTCTGGTTCGTCGCCGGCTCGGCGCTGACGTCGCCCCACCATCTGCGGGAGCTGCCCGCAGCGCTGGGAGAGCTGGTGGAGTCCATGCTGCAGATGGCCGTGAACACCGTCTCCTTTGTCCGGGTGGGTGCCTTCGCCCTCGCCCATGCCGGGCTGTCGGCAGCGGTGGTGGGCATGGCGGAAGGCGTACCCGCCTGGGCATCACTGATCATCATGATGCTGGGCAACCTGCTGATCATCACCCTGGAGGGGCTGGTCGTCGGCATCCAGACCACCCGCCTGGTGCTCTTCGAGTTCTTCATCCGATTCTTGACTGCCGAGGGCCGGCAGCTGCGCCCCCTGGCGAGGCCCGGCCCCACATCCCATACCCCACGGAGGACAACCTGATGAAACCCGGCTTGATCATCATCGCCGCCGTCACCGCCGTCGCAGCGGCCATCGCGGTCACGGCCACCTACCTGTTCGTGACGGCCATTCCCGCCGGTGCCCAGGAGACCTCCGCTGCGCTGGCGGAGGCCCTGCACCCGTCCATCCTCAGCTGGGGATTCGCGTCGGCGGCCGTGTCGGCCGGCCTGTCGGCAGCGGCTGCCGGGTACGCCGTCGCCCAGGTGGGCAGCGCGGCGGTGGGTGCCCTGGCCGAAAAACCCGACCTGATGGGACGGGTGCTGGTGGTGGTGGGCCTCGCCGAGGGCATCGCCATCTACGGCCTCATCGTGGCCATCCTTATCCTCAACCGGCTGGGATGACGCCCGTGCGAACGGAAGGAATCCCGCCGGCAGGCGGACATCCGGTTCGGCCGCTACCGGGGAAGCCGGCACCGTGACCACGCCGGTCTTCATCGGTGACCGCCTGACGGCCGCAGGCTTCCGCCTGGCCGGTCTTCGCACCCTGGTCACCGCCCCGGAAGACGCGTTGAAGGTCTTTCGCGACGCGCTTTCCCGCCACGGAGCCATCCTCATTACTGCCTCGCTGGCGGCCCGCCTCCCGGCCGGGGTGCTGGAGAAAGCCGTGAGCGCGGCCTCGCCGCCGGTGGCGGTGGTTCCGGATTTCTCCGGCGGACGTGAGCCTGCCGACCTGGCGCACCGGGTGCGCCGGGCCCTGGGAGTAGAGACATGAACGAAATCCAGGGCGTGGTGAACGCCCAGATGGATGCTCTTACGGAGCTCCTGGAGAACGCCCGGGAGGAATACCGCAAGGCCACCCTGGAGGAAGCGGGGGACCAGGCCCGGTCTTATGTAAAGAAAGCCCGGCGAACGGCGCGGCAGCGCGTCAGCGGGGCCGTGGCGGAGGAACGGGATCGGCTGGACCGGCAGGTGCGGATGGCCGCCGCCGAAGCGGAAACGGAACAGCGCCGCCGCGCGCGCATGCGGGACATCGAGCTCATCCGGGCGGGATGGGATGCCCTCGAGCCTGCCCTCAGGAACCGCTGGACGTCGGCCGAAGGCCGCCGGGAATGGGCGCTTGCGGCCGTTGAGGAAGCCCGGAGCGTGCTGCTCAGCCGCAGCTGGGAACTGGAGCATCCGAAAGACTGGGACGAAGCGGAGCGGGAGGCGCTGGCCGAAGCGGCCCGGGACAGGTTCGACGTAGAACTCGGGTTCTCGGCCCGCGACGACGTGAAAGCCGGCGTCCGGATACGCAACGGCACGACCCTGGTGGACATGAGTCTGGCCGGGCTGCTGGCCCACCGCCGGTCCGTGGAAGGCGAACTGCTGGCCGAGGTCCGAAGGGACACGAAGCCGGAGTCCGGAGACAACGATGAGTAAGGCGTCAATCCGCTGGATCGGAGGGCCGGTCCTCAAGGCCGGCGTCGAAGGCCCGTTCCACGTCCACGAGGCCGTGGCGGTGGGTGAGCAGCGCCTCCTGGGAGAGGTCATCCAGTTGTCCGGCGATACCCTCACCGCCCAGGTGTACGAGGACACCACCGGCCTGAAGCCGGGGGACCCGGTCACGGGCAGCGGGACGCCCCTGTCCGTGGCCCTGGGACCGGGAATACTGGGACGCATCTTCGACGGCCTCCTGCGGCCCACCGGCGATGCCTCGGAACACTGGTTCCATCCGGGCCTCGGCGGCGCCCGGGAGACCGTCTTCCGGTTCTCGCCCCGTGTAAAGCGAGGCGACGAGGTCTCCGGCGGCCAGCCCTTCGGCGAAGTCGAAGGTGAGGGCCCCGGCCGCCTGTGCCTGGTGCCGCCAGGGGTCTCCGGCCGCGTCTCTGCCGTCGAGCCGGACGGCGAATATCCGGAAAACGCCACCGTATTGCGCCTGGACACCGGCGACGGCGAACGCGACATCTGCATGCAGCACGACTGGCCCGTGCGGCGACCACGCCCGGTCCGGGAGCGGCTGCCCGCGCAGGCGCCAATGATCACCGGCCAGCGGATCCTGGATACTCTCTTTCCCGTGGCCCGCGGAGGCCGCGCCGCCCTGCCGGGCGGCTTCGGCACCGGCAAGACGGTGCTGCAGGAAAGCCTCGCCAAGTGGTGCGACGCGGACGTGATCGTCTACGTGGGCTGCGGCGAGCGCGGTAACGAAATGGCCGAGGTGCTGGACGAGTTCCCGGAACTGGAGGACCCGCGCACCGGCCGCCCGCTGATGGAACGCACGGTCATCATCGCCAACACCTCCAACATGCCCGTGGCGGCTCGTGAGGCGTCCATCTACACCGCCATCACCGTGGCGGAATACTTCCGCGACCAGGGACTGCATGTCGCACTCATGGCCGACTCCACCAGCCGCTGGGCGGAGGCACTGCGGGAAGTCTCGGGGCGCCTAGGGGAACTGCCCGGCGAGTCCGGCTATCCGGCCTACCTCGCTTCCCGTCTCGCAGACTTCTACGAGCGGGCCGCCCGGGTCAAAACCCTGGCTGACGAGGAAGGCTCGGTAACGGTCATCGGCGCGGTGAGCCCGCCCGCCGGCGATTTCTCCGAGCCCGTGACGAGCCACACCAAGCGCTACGTGCGCAGCTTCTGGGCCCTGGACCGGAGCCGGGCCCAGGCGCGCTTCTACCCGGCCATCCATCCCCTGACCAGCTACGCGGAGGACGTGGATACGCTGGCCCGCTTCTGGCAGGTCCAGGGCAACCCGGAATGGAAGGCCCACCGCCGCCGCCTGCTGACCCTGCTGGAACAGCAGGCCCGCCTCGAGCGCATGGCCCGCATCGTCGGCAAGGACGCCCTGCCGGCGGAGCAGCAGCTCACCCTCCTGTGCGCAGACCTCATGAACGAGGGCTTCCTGCGCCAGAGTTCATTTTCTCCGGTTGACCGTTACTGCTCGCCGAAACGCCAGACTGCCATGCTGCGGCTCATGATGAAGTTCATCGACCTGGCCGAGGAAGCGGTAAACCGTGGAGTGCATCCCGAGGACATCGCCGAGATGCCCGTGCTGCGCAAGCTGCAGCGTCTCGGTGAGGAGCACGGCGAGGACGAGATCGACGCCATTTCCGACCTCGCCGGCGATATCGAGGACGCGTTCCACCGGCTGGAAGCAGAAGCGGCAGAGGAGACGACCGATGAGAGCTGACGTCATCCTCCGGGATGCCACCCACCGGATCGAGGGCCCCCTTCTGTTCGCACACCGGCACGTCGAGGTGGGGCTGAACGAGGCCGTGGAGGTTATAGGGGGGGACGGGCAGAGCCGGGTGGGTCGGGTGTCCGCGGTGGACGACGATCAGATGGTGATCGAGATCCTAGAGTCCACCACCGGGCTTGGCCTGTCCGACACCCGCCTCCGGATCCTCCACCGTCCCCTGAAGATGGGCGTCGGGCCGGATATGCCCGGCCGCGTATTCAACAGTGTCGGCCAGCCCATCGACGGCGGACCGCCGGTGCCGGCGGACCGCTACATGCGGGTGGACGGCGTGGCCATCAACCCGGCGGCACGCGCCCTCCCCCGGGACTTTATCGAGACGTCGATCTCCACCATCGACCTGATGAACAGCCTGGTGCGGGGCCAGAAGCTTCCGCTGTTTTCCTGTGGCGGCCTCTCCCATGACCGGCTGGCCACGCAGATCGCCCAGCGGGCCCGGCTCCGGGATGCCGAAGCAGGCGAGTTCTCGGTAGTGTTCGTCGGCATCGGAGTGCCCTACGACATTGCCCAGAGTTTCACCGCCGCCATGGAGGAGTCGGGCGCCCTGGCCCACACGGTCATGTTCCTCAATTACGCCGACGAACCCAGCACCCAGCGCCTGTTGACGCCGAGGTTCGCGCTGACCGCCGCCGAATACCTGGCCTTCGTGGAAGGCCGGCACGTGCTGGTGGTGATGACCGACATGACCAACTACTGCGAGGCCCTCCGGGAAGTCTCGGCCAGCCACGGCGAGATTCCCAGCCGCAAGGGCTACCCGGGGTACATGTACTCAGACCTCGCCACCATTTTCGAGCGTGCCGGCTGTATCCGCGGCCTGCCCGGCACGCTGACCCAGCTGCCTATCCTGACCATGCCCGGCGACGACATCGGCCACCCGATCCCCGACCTCACCGGCTACATCACCGAGGGCCAGATCGTCCTGGGGCGTGAGCTTGACCGCAAAGGCGTTTACCCGCCGGTGGAGGTGCTGCCCAGCCTGTCACGCCTGATGGACGCGGGCACGGGCGAGGGCTATACGCACAAGGACCACCCGGCCCTGGCCCACCAGCTGTTCGCCGCCTACGCCCGGGCGAGCCGGGTACGGGTGCTGGCCAGCGTCATGGGCGTGGAGGGGCTGCCGGAGAACGACCGGAAATTCCTGGATTTCGCCGACGCCTTCGAACAGCGGCTCGTCAACCAGGAGAGCGGGCGCACCCTGGAGCAGAGCATGGCACTGGCCTGGGAGCTGCTGCGGGGGCTGCCTGCCGCCGAGCTGACCCGGCTGTCCAGCGAACAGCTGGAAAAATACATCGAGACAACCGCGACGGCCGGCAGCGAAGAAGCAGACCGGTCCGAGGACGAACCGGAAGCGGAGACCGCCGAAAGTGGCTAGGGTCCCGGCCGGCATCCGCGGGGGCAGCTGAGTCATGCCCGATACCAGCACCAGCCCCACCCGGAGTGCGTTCCTCGACCTGAAGGACGAGCGCCAGCTGGTCGAGGAAGGCTTCGAGTTCCTGGACGAGAAACGCATGATCCTGGCCCAGGAGATGCTGAAGCGGCTCCGGGACTACGAGGCGGCGCTGGATCGCCACCGCGAACTGCATGACGCGGCGTCCGCGGCCCTGGCCACCGCCGTCGGCCGGCACGGGCTGGACGGACTGGAGATCTACCCGGCCGGCCGGCGGGACGATGCCCGCCACTCCCTGTACCACAGCAGGTTTCTCGGCGTGGACCTGGTGGACGGTACGTTCGAGCCCGGCGAAAGACCCCAACTGCCCGAGGTCGTGAATCCGTCACCGGAGGCCAGGCGCTGCCGGGAGGCCTTCGAGGCGCTGCTGGTGGCGGCGGTGGAAATCGCCGTGATGCGGGCCAGCCTGATCAGGCTGGTGAAGGAATACGTCCGCACGGAGCGCCGGGCTCGGGCGCTGGAGAACGTGATCCTCCCGGAGATCGAGGAAAACCTGTCGTTCATGGAGGAACAGCTGGAGGCCATGGACCAGGAAGAAGCCGTCCGGGTCAGAAACGCCGCGCGATAGCCGCGTCGGCGGCCAGGGATTTCCGCGCATTTCCGGGCCGGCGGGCTTCATGCCCGGGGTCTCAGTCGCCGGCTGCGTCCCCACCGGGCAGCGGCCGGGCTTCCGGGAGGTCCAGGCCGGCATGCAGATCACTCACCGCCCCGTGGAGCTTGCGCGCCAGGAGTTTGCGGTCGGAAGCCATGAGGGTCGCCTCGGCAAGGCTCACCCTGGCCTCGAACCCGGGCAGCGTCAGCACCCGCCAGGCGTGGGGAACGAAATCCTGTTGGCCCGTCCAGGCCAGCGCCAGGCGCGGATCCACCTCCGCCGCTGTGGAATAACGCACGGCCGCCGCCTCGACCGGGACACCGTGGTCCGAGGCCAGGGCCAGCAGCCCGGAGCGGAAGGGCTGCACGCCGCGGCCGTCGCTGGTCGTGCCCTCCGGGAAGAACGCCACCAGGTCGCCCCGCTCGCGGGAAGCGTGCATCTGCTGCAGGGTCTGGGCCGTGTCCCGGCCCCCGCTCCGGTTGACGAACAGGGTCCCTCCCACCCGGGCGAGCCAGCCGATGACGGGCCAGTCGGCAATCTCCCGCTTGGCGACGAAACTGCACCCGGTCAGGGACATCAGCACGGGGATGTCCAGGTAGCTGACGTGATTCGAAACCAGGAAACCCGGACCCGCCGGCGGGCGGCCCTGCACCCGCACCCGTGCCCCCATCACGCGACAGCAGGTGGCCGCCCAGCGCCGGCTTACGCCCCGCCGGAGCGCGGCGCGCCCCGCCGCGTCACGGGGCCACAGGGCCAGCAGGCCCCAGGTCAGCAAGGTCACCAGCGTCACTACGACGAGCCCGGCGCTCCTGAGCCCCGCCCGCAGGGCGCCCGCAAGGCCGCCGTAGGGACGGATGTACTCGGTCCCGGAATTGCCTGGATGGGAGACTGACACGGCGGAAAGAGTGACACCGGCGCGGCCGCCGGGCAACGCCCGGTCGCCCGCCATCCGGGCACTCCGCCCGCTGCGGACAGGGCCCGGGGATCTGGCGATGCGCCCCGGGTCGGCGGCACGCCCCGGGGACAACATCCTCCGCGTCCCGGTGCCGGGTGGGCCGGTATCCGGCCACAACAGGGATTCCGCGGGCCGGACAGCCCCGTCGGGCACCGCCGGCCCGCAGGCGGAACGTGCCATGAACCTCTTACACTACTTTAGAGATTAATTATAACTTACTGAATTTCAGTAGCTTATTTCAGAATTCTTCCCGACTAGAACGGCCGGCGAAAGTGGTCGGGTTGCCGGGTCTCCGGCGGCGAGAAGTATGACTCCCTGTCGGGTTCGAAGCGGCGATGCATGGGATCACGCCGGATGATTTTCATCACCAGCCCCATGGGCAGGATAGTGACGGCCCAGGTCAGGCCAAGCACCAGCGGCGTCATGACGCGGCCGATGGCGTGGCTGATCCGCATCCAGGCCCGGTAGAGCGGCCGCAGGCTCGCCGGCGCCACCAGGGCCCAGGCCGCCAGCAGAGCCCCGGTCACCCAGGGCCAGACGGGCCAGGCGAACCCCCACCACCACGGGAGGAAGAGCCCGAACAGCCCCGCGACGATGGCTGCCAGCCCGAGGCCGAACTGGCGGAGCTCGCTGGCGGAGAGTTCCCGGATCGGCTGAGACATCACTGCGCTCCGACGCTCGCGGGCGACGGAGCGCTGCGGGCCACCGCCCGGGCCCTCCCACCGCCGGTGCCGTGTATCCCGTTCCCGTCCATCAGTCCGTCTCCAGGGCGTCGCGCCAGTCCGGGGCCTCTTCCCACTGGGGCTGCCGCGATTTCTCCAGCAGGCAGTTGTCCACCACGAGGTAGTCCATCCCGGTCCGCATGAAGCAGCGCCAGGCGTCCTCCGGGGAACAGACGATGGGTTCGCCGCGGACGTTGAAACTGGTATTCACCAGCACCGGGCAGCCGGTGGCGGCCTCGAAGGCTTCCAACAGCGCCCGGTACCTGGGGTTCCACCGGCCGTCCACGGTCTGGATCCGGGCCGAACCGTCCACGTGGGTCACCGCCGGGATGACCGAGACTCGGGCCTTCAGTCGGTCCAGGCCCGTGAGCGCGGCGTCCTCGCCATCCGGCGCCAGGCGCTTCGCCGCCGCCACCTGGGCCACCAGCAGCATGTAGGGGCTGGGCGCATCGAGGTCGAACCAGTCCGAGGCACGCTCGGCGAGCACGGCGGGTGCGAAGGGGCGAAAACCCTCCCGGAACTTGATCTTGAGATTCATCCGGGACTGCATGTCCGCGTCCCTGGGATCACCCAGGATGGACCGTCCGCCCAGGGCACGGGGGCCGAACTCCATGGGACCGGTGAACCATCCCACGACCTTCCCGCGGGCCAGCAGGGCGGCCACCCGCGGAAGCAGTGCTTCGTCGGGAAGGACCTCGTACGCCGCGCCGACGGCATCGAGGGCGGCCTTCGCCTCGTCCAGGCTCCAGGACGGGCCCAGGTAAGCGCCCCGCATGTCGTCGCCCCCCGCGTCCCGGACGCCGCGAGGCTTGCCCATGCCGAGATGCCATGCCGCCAGGGCGGAACCGACGGCACCCCCTGCATCGCCGGCGGCGGGCTGGATCCAGATGTCTTCGAATGGGCCTTCCCGGAGCAGCCGCCCATTGGCCACGCAGTTCAGCGCCACGCCGCCGGCCATGCAGAGCCGGGACTTTCCGGTGCGCTCGTGCAGGGAACGCGCCATGGCCAGGACGATTTCCTCGGTGACCGCCTGGATCGAGGCTGCCAGGTCCATCTCTCGCTGCGTGATGGGAGATTCGGGCTTTCGCTCCGCGCCGCCGAACAACTCGGCAAAACGCCGGTGGGTCATCCGGAAACCGGTGCAGTAGTCGAAATAGTCCAGGTCCAGGCGCAGGCTGCCGTCGGCCTTGACGTCCACCAGGCGCTCCAGGATCAGGTCCCGGTAGCGGGGCTGGCCGTAGGGCGCCAGGCCCATGAGCTTGTACTCCCCCGAGTTGACCCTGAAGCCGCAGAAGTACGTGAAGGCGGAATACAGCAGGCCCAGGGAATGGGGGAAGTCCAGCTGCCACACAGGAGTCAGGGCACTGCCCTCTCCTGTCCACGCGGAGCCGGTGGCCCACTCGCCTACGCCGTCCAGGCACAGCACGGCTGCGTCGTCGAAAGGACTGGGAAAGAACGCTGACGCGGCGTGGGACTCGTGGTGCGAGGCGAACATGAGGTCCGGCAGTGATTTCTTGCTGCAGCCCGCCAGTTCCGCCAGCTCGCCCCGGAGGGTGGATTTCAGCAGCAGCTTCTCTTTCACCCACACCGGCATGGCGGTGATGAAGGACTTCAGACCCCGGGGCGCGAAAGCCAGATAAGTTTCCAGCAGGCGCTCGAACTTCAGAAGCGGCTTGTCGTAAAAGACGACCCCGTCGAGGTCGGTCAGGGACAGGCCGCGGGATTCCAGGCACCAGCGGATGGAGCGGGAGGGGAACCGGAAATCGTGCTTGCGACGGCTGAAGCGTTCCTCCTGGACGGCCGCGACGATCTGCCCGTCCTCCAGCAGGGCTGCGGCGGCGTCGTGATAGTAAGCAGAGAGTCCCAGGAGTCGGTTCATGAACCGGTCAGCTCAGACAGTCGACTGTCCAGTCGCCGCAGCGACCTCAGCCGGAGTCGCCATTCTAACGACTGCGGGCCGAGTTTCAGGCCACCGCCGGGGGGCAAGACTCACGCCGCTGTCATAGTCATGTTGCATTTGTTACACGCACGGCGTAGAACTCGCCCACCTCTTGGATACACGGAGCCCTGATGTCAGGGATCGACGCCGCACTACTGGCCTTCATGGTGGCCGTCCTGCTGCTGTTATGCCTCCGCCCGGTGGCATTCGCCGTCGAACTCGTAGATCGCCCCGGGGGGCGAAAAGCCCACATCGGCGTTGTGCCGGTGATCGGCGGCCTGTGCATGTGGCTCGCCGCAGGCTTTGTCCTGCCCCTGGTTTCCCCGGAAATCCCGAAGCTCGCCTCGTTCCTGATCGGGAGCGGGCTGCTGGTGCTCGTGGGCAGCATCGACGATCGTTTCGACCTTCCGCCTCAGGTCCGGCTGATCGCTCAGGCCTGCGCCGGTCTGGTGCTGTGCCTGGGCGCCGGCCTTACCGCAACGAACCTGGGGAACCTGCTCTTCCTGGGCGACATCCCTCTCGGGCCATTCGGGCTGCCGTTCACCGTCCTGGTCGCCATTGCCGTGATCAACGCTTTCAACATGCTTGACGGCATGGACGGCCTGGCAGGCGGCGTGTCGCTGGCGTCCCTCCTGGTACTGACCGTCACCCTTGTGCTCTTCGGGCAGCCGGGTGCCTTCGGGCTGGCGGCCGTGATGGCGGCGGTCGTTGCGGCGTTCCTGGTATTCAACTTCCCCATCCCCTTCAACCGCCCGGTGCGCACCTTCATGGGGGATGCGGGCAGCACCATGCTGGGATTCGCGGTCATCTGGCTTGGACTCCAGATGTCCCAGGGCCCCGGCGCGGTGATCTCTCCGGTGGCCACCCTTTATATCGCCGCGCTGCCGATCTTCGACCTGTTCATCAGCTTCGGCCGGCGCCTGAGCAAAGGCCAGAGCCCGCTCCAGGCGGACCGGAACCACTTCCACCACATCCTGCGCCGCTCGGGATTCTCGGAGCGGGAAATCGTTGTGCTGATGTCCGGGTCCGCGCTGATAGTGGGCGCCCTGGGAGTCATCATGGACCGGCTCGGCGCCGCCGAACCCCTCATGCTGATACTTCTCGTCCTGATGGGGGCCGCGCAGTACCGGCTTCAGAACCGGGCCTGGCGCGCCGCGCGCCGGATCCGCCGGCTGCGCGAGCGCCTTTCCGCGCTAATGCAAAGCCCGCATCGGCGGGCCTAGGCCGCCGAACCCTGGATCTCGTCCAGGAAGTCCAGCAGCTCCCGGGTCTTGTTCCGCATCAGGCCCTCGTCGCCCCGGCTTTCGACGTTTAGCCGCACCAGGGGCTCGGTATTGGAGGCCCGCAGGTTGAACCGCCAGTCGTCGAACTCCATGGACAGGCCGTCGGTGTGGTCCACCCGCCGGGCGGCGTCCCGGTAGCGGTCCTCCACGGCCCGCAGGACGGCCGGCGGGTCGTCCAGCTTGCGATTGATCTCGCCGGAGGCCGGGAAAGCCGCCATCCGCTCGCCGACGAGTCCCGACAGCGGACGTTCCTGGGCACAGATGAGCCCGGCGACGAGCAGCCAGGGAATCATCCCGGAATCGCAGTAGGCGAAGTCCCGGAAATAGTGGTGGGCGCTCATCTCGCCGCCGTAGACGGCGTCCTCCGCCCGCATCCGCTCCTTGATGAAGGCGTGGCCCGTCTTGCTCATGACCGGCACGCCTCCGCATTTCTTCACGATATCGACGGTGTTCCAGGTCAGCCTCGGGTCATGGACGATCTTCGCCCCGGGGTGCCTGGACAGGAATGCCTCGGCCAGGAGGCCGACGATGTAGTAGCCCTCGATGAAGCCGCCGGTCTCGTCGAACAGGAAGCAGCGATCGAAGTCCCCGTCCCAGGCCACTCCGAAATCCGCGCCATTCGCTCGCACGGCCTCGGCCGTCGCCGCCCGGTTCTCCGGAAGCAGCGGGTTGGGCACGCCGTGGGGGAAACTGCCGTCGGGATCGTGATGAATCTTGATGAAGTCGAAGGGAAGATGACTCTCCAGGCGATCGATGACGAGTCCCGCGCCGCCGTTTCCGGCATTGACCACGACCTTCAGCCCGCGCAGGGCATCGCGATCCACGTAGCCCAGCAGGTGCCGGACATAGTCTTCATAGACGTCCCGGCTGCGGCGGCTGCCCTCCCGGTCCGCCGGCGGATAGTCCCCGGCCTCCGCAACGGCCTCGATGTCCTTGAGACCCGAGTCGCCGCTGACAGGTTTTGATTCCTCTCGGACCAGCTTCATCCCGTTCCAGTCCGGCGGATTGTGGCTGGCCGTGACCATGATGCCGCCGCCCACGCCCAGGTGGCTGGTCGCGAAGTAGACCAGCTCCGTGCCGCCCAGACCGATATCCACGACGTCGACGCCGCCGGCCTGCAGGCCCTCCATCACGGCATTCGCAAGCTCGGGGCTGGAGAGCCGGACGTCGCGACCGACCACCACCGACCCGGGCCGGACCACCGCGGCATACGCCCTGCCGATCCTCCAGGCGATGTCGGGATTGAGGTCGTCCGGGAGCCGGCCCCGGATGTCGTAGGCCTTGAAGCACGGCAGGCTCATCGCATCCTCTCCGGCGTCATCGGGTCTGCTGGATGAGCGGAGGCGTACCTCGCTGCCCTGTCTTCCCGGCGAAAAGCCGGCCCGCGACGCCGATGCCGGGAGCAGGCCCGATCAAAGTCAGCTGCGGCCATAGGTGTCCTCGTAGCGGACGATATCGTCTTCGCCGAGGTACGTGCCGGACTGCACTTCGATCAGGTGCAGCGGCACCTTGCCGGGGTTTTCCAGCCGGTGGACGGTCCCCATGGGGATGTACGTCGACTGGTTCTCGCCCATCAGGAACGTTTCCTCGCCGCGGGTGACCTTCGCGGTGCCCTGCACCACGATCCAGTGCTCCGCCCGGTGGTGGTGCATTTGCAGGGACAGCTGGGCGCCGGGCTTCACGGTGATGCGCTTGACCTGGAAGCGGTCGCCGTAGTCGATGCTGTCGTAGCTGCCCCACGGACGGAAGACTTCCCGGTGCAGGGCAGTCTCGTTCCGGCCCTCGGCCTTCATGCGGTCCACCAGGCGCTTGACGTCCTGGCCGCGGGACCGGGGTGCGACGAGGACGGCGTCCTTGGTCTCTACCACGACGCAGTCTTCCAGACCCACCGCCGCCACCAGCCGGTCGCTGGCGTAGACGTAGCAGTTCCTGGTGTCCTCCACCACCGCGTCCCCGACCAGGACGTTGCCCTCCGCATCGTGGTCGGAGGCATCATGCAGGCTCGTCCAGCTGCCCACGTCGCTCCAGCCGGCATCGAGGGGAACGACCCACGCGGAATCCGTATTTTCCCGGCGCGGCCTGGCCCTTTTCCGCGGCCCGGATGTAGCCGTAACCGGTCTCCGGGCGATCCGGCCTGACCCCGAAAGTGACCAGCTTGCCCTCCGCGGCCAGCTTCGCGCCCTCGGTCACCGCGACCCGGAACGCTTCCGCGTCCCGTATGACGTGGTCGGCCGGCAGGACCAGGAGCACCGGGTCACCCCCCAGGTCCTCGTGCTCGAGGGTCCGCGCTGCGGCGAGCGCCACCGCAGGCGCGGTATTCCGCCCGGCCGGCTCGAGGAGGATGGCCGCCGGCGCGACGTCGATTCGGCGCAGCTGCTCGGCCACCAGGAAACGGTGCTCCTCGTTACAGACGATGACCGGCGGAGCCAGGTCTTTTACGCCCTTCAGCCGCAGCAGGGTCTGCTGGAGCATCGTCTCCTGCCCCAGCAATGGCAGGAGCTGCTTGGGATACAGCTGCCGGGACAGCGGCCACAGCCGCGTACCGGAGCCGCCGGAAAGGATCACGGGAACAATCATGGGCAGTCCTGCTGACTCGGCGGAATTTCCGGCATTTTACCCGCCCTGCCGCGCCGCCAGACAGTGCGCCGGTTCACATCCCGTGGCGCCGGCCGGGCGTGAACACCTGTGACGCCCGGATCCCGGCCTCAGGGGGCGATGCCTCTTTTGGCCCTAAGAGGCATGGCCCCTTACGGAATCACCGCGCCCGATACCGTAGTAGGTGAATCCGAGCTGTTTCATGAGATCCGGCTCGTACAGATTGCGGCCGTCGAAAATGACCGGTTCGGCCAGCCTCTCCCGGATCAACTGGAAATCCGGACTGCGGAACTCCATCCACTCGGTGACGATGACGAGACAATCCGCCCCTTCCAGCGCGGTTTCACTGTCCTCGCAGAGAACCAGATCATCCCGCTGGCCGTAGATGCGCGCGGCTTCGTCCATCGCGGCCGGGTCGTAAGCGCGCACCGCCGCCCCGGCCTCCCACAGCGCCTCCATGAGCACCCGGCTCGAGGCCTCCCGCATGTCATCCGTATTGGGCTTGAACGCCAGGCCCCACAGCGCCACCGTCTTACCCGCAAGATCGCCCCCGAAATGTTCGTGGAGCCTGCTGAACAGGACCGTCTTCTGTCGCTCATTGACCGTTTCCACCGCTTCCAGCAGCGTCGCGGCCATTCCGGCCTTGCGGGCCGAGTACGCAAGTGCCTTGACGTCCTTCGGGAAACAGGAGCCACCGTAACCCGCCCCGGGATAGATAAAGTGGTAACCGATCCGCGGATCGGAGCCGATGCCGAGGCGAACCTGCTCGATGTCGGCGCCGAACCGCTCCGCCAGGTTGGCCAGTTCGTTCATGAAACTGATCTTGGTGGCCAGCATGGCATTGGCGGCGTACTTGGTGAGTTCCGCCGAGCGGATGTCCATGGCAATCAGCCGGTCCCGCTGGCGGTTGAAGGGGTCGTAGAGCGTCCGCAGCAGCTCAGTGGTCCTGGGGTTGTCCGTGCCTACGATGATCCGGTCCGGGCGCATGAAGTCTTCCACCGCCGCCCCTTCCTTGAGGAACTCCGGGTTGGAGACCACATCGAACTCCACGGAGGCGCCCCGATCCGCCAGCACGGAATCGACTTCTGCCTTGACCCTGTCCGCAGTACCCACCGGCACCGTGGACTTGTCCACGATAATCCGGTACCCGTCCATGTGTTCGCCGATACTCCGGGCCACGGCCAGCACGTGCTGAAGGTCGGCGGAGCCATCCTCGTCCGGCGGGGTTCCCACCGCGATGAACTGGAACAGGCCGTGGGCGACCCCCTTGGCCACGTCGGTCGTGAACTCCAGCCTCCCCGCCTCCCGGTTGCGGTGGACGATCTCCTCCAGGCCGGGCTCGAAGATAGGGATCTCCCCCGCATTCAGCCGCGCCACCTTGGCGCCGTCGATGTCCACGCAAACGACGTGGTTTCCGACGTCCGCCAGGCAGGCCCCGGTGACCAGACCCACGTACCCGGAACCAAAGATCGTGACTTTCACCTAAAAGCCTCCTCCGTGGCTGGCGGCCTCCGCCAGGCCCATGCAGTTTTTGTCGCGGCAGATTATAGAGGCAGGGAAAGGCCGACCGCTCGTGCAGGTGTGGCCGGGACCCTGCCAGATGCCGTGGCCACCGTACGGTCGAGGAAACGAGAACTGGGTTCGCAACTTTCCCTGGCGCAAAGGTTTACAATCCGCGCCGTTTTCCGCCCCGGTAATCACTGAAGACCACCTCAATGACCGATTCCGTGACCCTGACCCACCTCCAGCAGCTGGAGGCCGAAAGCATCCACATCATGCGCGAAGTGGTTGCCGAGGCCGACAACCCGGTGATGCTGTACTCCATCGGCAAGGACAGCGCCGTGATGCTTCACCTTGCGCTCAAGGCCTTCTATCCCTCGAAGCCGCCTTTCCCGCTGCTGCATGTGGATACTCTTTGGAAATTCAAGGAGATGTACAAGTTCCGGGACCGGCTGGCCGATGAGATGGGACTGGAAGTCCTGGTGTACACCAACCAGGATGGCGTCGCCCAGGGGATCAACCCCTTCACCCACGGCTCGGCCATCCACACGGATGTCATGAAAACCCAGGCTCTGAAGCAGGCACTGGACAAGTACGGCTACGACGTGGCCTTCGGCGGCGCCCGCCGGGACGAAGAGAAATCCCGGGCCAAGGAACGGGTGTTTTCGTTCCGGACGGCCCAGCACCGCTGGGACCCCAAGAACCAGCGGCCCGAACTCTGGAAGCTGTACAACGCCCGCAAGCACAAGGGGGAGACGATCCGGGTATTCCCGCTCTCCAACTGGAGCGAGCTGGATATCTGGCAGTACATCCATCTCAAGAACATCCCGCTGGTGCCGCTGTATTTCGCGGCCGAACGGCCGGTAGTGGAGCGGGACGGGACGCTGATCATGGTGGACGACGACCGCATCCCCATGAACCCGGGCGAAGAGCCCATGATGCGCAAGGTCCGTTTCCGCACCCTGGGCTGTTATCCCCTCACCGGGGCCATCGAGTCTGACGCCACCACGCTGCCGGAGATCATCCGGGAGATGCTGCTGACCCGGTCGTCGGAGCGCCAGGGCCGGGTCATCGACCACGACACCGCTGCTTCCATGGAGAAGAAGAAGCAGGAGGGGTACTTCTAGTGCCCTGCGCCGCGACCGAACTCGCAGTTCGCGTGCCGCGCGAGCGCTCTTGCGGCGTTCCGCCTCCTCGCCGTAGCGCCCGCCATGCCTCGCCGGCGCGCCTTGCAAGTGCATCTCGAGCAACCCGCGACCTTGTGCAACCCGATTACGGGACAGGACACTAAATGGCCACCGAAGAACTGATTGCGACGGATATCGAGGAATACCTCCGCCAGCATGAGGCCAAGGGCATGCTGCGCTTCATCACCTGCGGCAGCGTGGACGACGGCAAGAGCACGCTCATCGGCCGTCTCTTGTACGACTCCAAGCTCATCTTCGAAGACCAGCTGGCGGCCGTCGAGACCGACTCGAAGCGCTGGGGCACCCAGGCCGAAGAGATCGACCTGGCGCTGCTGGTGGACGGCCTGGCCGCGGAGCGGGAACAGGGCATCACTATCGACGTGGCCTACCGGTTCTTTACCACGGACCACCGCAAGTTCATCGTCGCCGACACGCCGGGTCACGAGCAGTACACCCGGAACATGGTCACCGGTGCGTCGACGGCTGACGTCGCCGTGATCCTGGTGGACGCCCGCCAGGGCGTGCTGACCCAGACCCGCCGGCACAGCTACCTGGTCCACCTGCTGGGCATCCGCCACATCGCCCTGGCGGTCAACAAGATGGACCTGGTGGGGTACTCCGAGGCCCGCTTCAACGAGATTCTCGACGATTACAGCAAGTTCGCCGACATGCTCGGCATCGAAGAGTTCACCGCTATCCCCGTGTCCGCCCTTAAGGGCGACAACGTCATCAGCCCCAGCGACCACATGGAGTGGTACCACGGCCCGACCCTGATCGGCTACCTCGAGACCGTCGAGGTGGACGACACGCGCATGCAGCGCTCGCCTTTCCGTCTCCCGGTGCAGTGGGTGAACCGGCCGAACTCCGATTTCCGGGGCTTCGCCGGGACCATCGCCAGCGGCATGATCCAGCCGGGCGAGCGCATCCGCGTCCAGCCTTCCGGCAAGGAAAGCGTCGTCAAGAGCATCGTCACCGACGAGGGCAACCTGGACATCGCCGTCGCCGGCCAGTCGGTCACCCTGACGCTTGCCGACGAGATCGACATTTCCCGCGGCTCGCTCATCTCCACGGCACAGTCGCCCGCGGAGGCTGCCGACCAGTTCGAGGCCAGGATCGTCTGGATGGCCGACGAGCCCATGTATCCGGGCCGTACTTACCTGATGAAGATCGGCACCAACGTGGCCTCCGCCACAGTGACCGACATCAAGTACCAGGTGAACGTCAACACGCTTGAGCACCTGGCCGCCAAGAAGCTGGAGCTGAACGGCATCGCTGTCTGCAATCTCAGCGTGGACCGCCAGGTGCCCTTCGATCCGTACGAGGTCAACCGGGACACCGGCAGTTTCATCCTCATCGACCGGCTGACCAACAACACCGTTGGCGCCGGCATGATCGACTTCGCTCTCCGGCGTGCCCACAACATCCACCTGCAGCATGTGGACATCGACAAGTCCGCCCGGGCCACCCAGAAACACCAGAAGCCCTGCGTGCTCTGGTTCACCGGCCTCTCCGGATCAGGCAAGTCCACCGTCGCCAACCTGGTGGAGAAGAAGCTCCACGCCATGGGACACCACACCTACCTGCTGGACGGCGACAACGTGCGGCACGGCCTCAACCGGGACCTGGGCTTCACCGAGGCCGACCGGGTGGAGAACATCCGTCGCGTCGCCG
>JARRON010000041.1:0-22128 GCA_037383845.1 Gammaproteobacteria bacterium | reverse complement strand
AACGCTGGTGTCATCGAAGCAGTATCACGTTGGCTGCGACTGCGGCCCCATCGGGTTGAGCTTGATCGGGGAGTCCCGGGTTCGCGGCTTCTGCCATTGTGAACATTGCCGGGATCTGCTGAAGATCCCGTATCTCGCGGTAACCGCCTGGGAGAAGGAACAAGTCACCTTCGACGAAGGGCATGACGCCCTGACCGCCTTGCAACATCCTGCCGAACAGATGCAGAGTTAGTTCTGCGCGAATCGTGGTGATACCGTTTTTAACTCCAACGCCATGGACCGGCGCATCGTGTCCCAACTGCTGATCAGAAAATGCTACCGAGGCGAATTGCCCCAACCGCTTCAGGGGGCAAGCACTTCTTCTATGCGTAACGAGTCGTCGATATCGACGACGACCTGCCCAAGCGCGACTGACTCTGGTGCCCCAAGCCCCACACCAAGGGATTCCAATCCCCTGATCTCTCCCATAGGCCCCTAACCCCATGATTGTCTGGGGCCTGCCGGGACTACTCGCCCGCTTTGCGGGGGTCGCCCTTCGGTTTGCCATCGCTGTGCGGCGACGCTCTCTCGCAGCGCTTGAGTGGAGCCCGAGGTTCTCGCCCTACCGGGCGGCAGGCCGGTCGATGACTTGAAACCTGGTCGGACCGCCGGATTAGCCGCCCATGTGCGGTCAGCCCACTGGCCTCCATGGTGGTCCCCAGCTGCGCTGAACTCGCTGCCTGTGTCGGGCCGGACAGTTTCGTCCTGACGGCCGGGGGGGCTGATATATTCGAGCCGACCTTCCGGACGACTGACAGGCGAGGATCCCGGGATGCTGAAGTTCAGTGCCATGGGCACGCTCGCACTCGTAGCGCTGGCGATGTGCTTGAGCCTCGCGATTGTCGTCTATCGCGTCAGTGGCCCTGGCAGCGTGGCCCGGCGGCTGTCCCTGCTCCTGGTCGTCGAAGGCATGACGCTGATTTCGACGGGTTATATCGACCTGTTCTTCACGGAAGCCACGCGTGCGGCGTCCTGGTACCCGGTCTTTTACCGGACTGAAGAAATCGCGCACACGCTCGGCGACTGCCTGATGCTGGCGTTGTACCCGCCGTTCCTCGCCGCAGCGCTGAACACTCGACTGACGTCACCCTTTGGAAAGCCGTGGGTGCAGGGTGTGCTGCTGATCATGGCGGCCATCCTGTGCGCGCTTGTGTTGTGGGGGCCGCTCAAGCTCGGTGGCACGATCCTCTACGTGTCGCTGGTCGTGCTTTTCGGCTTTGCGATGATTGCGTCTCTGGACGCCTGGCGATCGGCGCACGGCCTCGCCCGGTCGAGGGCAGGGACGTTTGCGCTGGCATTCGGAATGCGTGACGTGTGTTGGGGGATTGTCTACGGTTGGGCGACCATCCTGCTTTGGCAGGGCACTTACGCCATCGTCGATCCCGACGCCACCACGACACCCTACCTGGTCTACGCGCTTGGCACCCTGCTAGCTGTGCCGTTAATTACGTACGGGATTCTGAAGGCACACCTCTTCGACATCGACCTGAGGATCCGGTGGACCATTCGGCAGTCGACCGTGGCCGCCGCGTTTGTCGCGGTCTTCTATATCGTCACCGAAGGCGCGGACCGGATGCTCGAGGCCGAACTGGGCTCCTGGGTAGGACTGCTGGCTTCCGCCCTGCGCAGCCTACCGGAAGCTGCAGGTCTACGAGGCTGCGCTCACCGACGCCATGCGGGGGGGCGTCACCGGAAAGGAAAGGGCGCTGTTGAATCACTTGCGTGATTCGCTCGGGATCGCCGCCGCGGATGCCGACGCCCTCGAGCGCGATCTGATGGCGCGATAAATCCAGAACGCGGCGGATGCTCCGCGTAGGGATAGTGCGCGCGGTTCGTAGAGCCGAGTGTGGTCCGGGCGGGCCCCTCCGGGCCGGCGGCCCCGTTCTCTCGCTTCGCTCGAGTCGAACCTGGAACCAGGGGATCGTCAGTGACGCTTCCAGGCCACTGATCAGCATGAATGATAAGAAGCGCCTGAAGGATCGCTCAGTACCGATTCCGGTCAGCTCCCGGCTTCCGAACCGTCTTCCGAAAGCCCGTCGGAACCTTGCGCCTGACAACAGGGGATGCCTGGTCCCCTGGCGCATGCCGCTCAAGGGCCTGGCCGTGCCGGCTGACGGACCCCCCCGGACCGGGGCGGAGGTTGGTCCGCAAGCGCCCCAGCGTTGCCCGACCCGTCCGAGCTGTCGCGGGGATGCAGCGGCGCCGGGCGGCCGGAAGGACTTTACTGCGCCCGCACCTGGATCGTGCGGCCGATGTCATCGAGTATCCCCCGCAGATGATCGTAGTCGGGGTGACGCACGCGCATCCAGGCATTGGCCATGTAGCCCGCCTCGACGGGCTGTGTCGGCGTGCCGGGCTCAGGGAAATGCTGGCCGACCACAAGCTCGCCGTAGCGATCGAAAATCTCCTGCGCACCTTCGTAGCCCAGGATCCGCCCGTCCCCGTCCGGCCGCAACGCGATGATCCCGCACGCATATCGGCGTGAAGGGTGCCGCTCGGTCGTGCCATGGCACACCGCGAGCGCCCATTCACGGTAGAGGTCAATCTCGTTGCCGGCGCAATAGCTGTCCCACTGCCCGACGCCCGGGGGGCGGCAGCCAATCTCGGAGAAGCGCAGCCCTTTCGGACCGAAGAACCACTCCATGTGTGTCGCCGCCGTGCCGATCCCCAGCGCCTCGATCACCCGCCGACCCATCTCCTTGACGTCGCCGTAGCTCGGCTCGTTCATTCGGTTGGTGGCGACGATCTGTGGCGAAATCCAGCGCGTGCGCATCGCTTCGAGCACGTTGGGATAATAATGGCTGATGAAATCGTGGGTCACGTGGCCGTTGACCGTGAGCGTGTCATAGAAGGCCTCGTGCCCGGTGATGAACTCCTCCATCGCCGCGTGCGCCCCGTCCGCGACCCCGCTGGCGTGGACCGCGGCCGCCAGCCCGTCGAAATCATCGATGCGCCACGTGCCCGCCGCGCCCGCCGCGTCGCGCGGCTTCAGGATCACCGGGAACCCGACGGCCTCGACGAAATCCCTGGCCTCGTCAAAGCTCGCGACGCCTCCGGAGGCCGCGGTCGGGACGCCGGCGCGCCGAAGGAGCTCTTTCATCGCCACCTTGTCGCGGCAGAAGTACGCGGTGTGCACCGAGATGCCGGGGATGCTGCAGCGCTCGCGAACCCGGGCCGCAGGCAGTACGTGGGCTTCGATCACGGTCTCGAGCCGATCGACCCACAGCTTTTCCTGGACCGCACGTACCGCCTCGTACAGCGCCGACTCGTCGGTGGTCGAGCGGACCTGCCAGTAGCCGCTCAGCCAGCTTTTCAGCTCGCCATCGAACCAGTCGTAGGGCCGGTCGCCGATGCCGATGACGGTCGCGCCGATGGAGTGAAGCGCACGCACGAACTCGCGCTGGTTGGCGGGAAAGCCGGGATCGAGAAAGATAACGTTCATTGAGCGCGTTCCTGCTCAGGGCACCAGCGAGTCCAGGTAGCCTGGAAGCATCTGCCGCCAGGTGGGCCAGTCGTGATCGTACTCGTGGCCCCAGGCATCGACGCGATTCGGCACGCCCTTTGCGCCCAGCACCCCGGCCATGCGCCACGATTCCTCCGGGTCTTCCCACCGTCCCTGGCCGTGGGCGAGGAGCACGAATCGCCGCTGCAGCATGGTAAGCATGGGGCCCGGTCCGAGGTTCGGGACGAAGCTCAAGGGCGCCGAAAAATAATAGTCTTCCGTGCCGGAAAACCCGAGCAGCGCCTCGAGGTCGAAGGTCGGACTCATGGCAACTGCAGACGAAAACAGCCAGGGATAGCGGCACAGCACCGCGACGGCCTTGAATGCGCCAATGGAGGCGCCGGCCGTGATGACCTCGATGTCGTTCGTACGGCAATCTGTGCGAATCGCGGGCACGACCTCTTCGGCGATGCACTCTTCGAACTGGTTGAGCAACCAGCAACGGTGCTCCACCGATCCCCAGCGGGCAGCCAGCGAGCGGCCGGCAATGCTGTCGCAGGAGTAGACCTTGATCCGGCCGGCCTCGAGCAATGGCTGGAGCGCAGCGATCATCTGCATGCGCTCGACCTCTTCTGCGTCACCGCCGGCGGTCGGGAACAGCAACACGGGCTGGCCGAAATGGCCCCAGCGCGCGACAGCGATTTCCTGGCCCAGTCGCGGCGAATGCCACCTAGAAACCGTCTTGGTCACCGTGCTGTCCTTCCTGCGCCCGCCAGCGCTGCACCCGGCTCCAGAACAGCTCGGTGAATTCCTCGATCTCGTCCGGCGGGAAGAGCGATGCGACTTTCTGGTGTATTGCGTCGCGCATGATTGATGAGCCGAAGTACTCGTAGGCCAGCTCATCGAGGTGGCCCAGGTGCGTCCGGCAGAAGTCGCGGAACTTCTCGGTTTCGAAGCGCTCGTGAGCGAGTGCCGCATACGCCCGGAGCCGCTCCCGAGGCCCCAGGTCATCGCGGTCAGCGATCTCGTAGAACGGCCCCCACTCCATGTTGCGCCGCATTGGCCGGTCGGTGGCGGCACAGAAGATCGACCAGCGCAGGTTAGCCTTGATCAGCCATGGAAAATGATAGTGCAATGCCGTCACCTGGCTGTCCGGGCAGGGGTTCGCGAAGTCGATGGGATGCCAGATGCCGTTGCTCTTCAAGGCTTCGCAGGAATTGAAATCCCAGCCGAAGAAGGCATTGATCGTCAGTGTCATGTCCTCGAGCACCGACTGGTCCTCGGCGGTCAGGAAATCGTGGTCCATGCGGTAGCGGTCGTGCAGCGCTGCGCCTGGATCGTAGTTCACCTTGCGAAGTTGCGGCCCCAGTCCGACACACCGCACGAACCACTCATAGGGCAGTACGGCAGCCTGGGCGTTCATCAGGTCGACGCCGCTCTCGTCGTAGGCTTTCTGGAAACCGCCGAGATCATCGACCTTGACGACCCCTTTCCAGCCGCCGCCATGGTAGGGCTTGAGAAAGAACGGATAGCCAACCTTGTTGCCGATCTCCTCGAGTGAAAACATGCGCGCGTACTGGCGCAGCGTTGCGTCGAGGTCATCGGCCTGCGCGTAGGACTTCGCGGGCAGCATCCAGGTGTCGGGGATCGGCAGACCGAGGCGCATCATCGCGCAATACGAGGTGTGCTTCTCATTCGCCTGGATCGACCAGGGGTTGTTGTACACGTACAGGTCGTTGAGCAGGATCGCCTTCTTGATCCACTCCCGGCTGATGGAATACCAGTGGGTCAGCCGGTCGATCACGAGGTCGTATTTAACCGGCTGCCGCAGGTTGAACGGCTCGATGGTGACCCGCTCGCAGTGGAACTTCAGTCGATCGCCGTCGAGCTCAAGATCGAGGTTCAGCCGCTCGAACAGGGTCTCGTAGCAGATCGGCCAGCAGATATCGGCGCCCAGGGACAGGCCGATGTGCACGGTGCGGTCTGGCATGCTCTCTCCTCCTCGCGGAACCGGGAAGGAGGGGCGGCCGCGGGTCCGGTCATTCCTCCGATCGTGCCGATCCCGGGTTCAGCACCCAACGAAGCCCATCGCGCAACTGGTCGCGCCAGTTGCGCCAGTGGTGTCCGTCCCAGGCCCGGTTGAATCGTACGGCAACTCCGCGTTCTTCCAGCAACGTTGCAAGTGCGCGGTTCTCGCTGTCAAGTCCTTCGAGTGCGCCGCTGGAGACAAACGCCCGTTCGACAGGTCGTCGCGGCGCGCGCCGGAATGCGGCGACCAGCCTGGCAATGCGATGAAAGACGGGATGCCGGCCCGGGAGTCGCTTCTCGTCAAGAATGAACGAGCCTGACTTCAGCAACAGTCCGCCGAAACGACCGGGAAACCGCCAGGCCGTCGACAGGGAGGCGACTGCCCCGAGGCTGGCGCCGAGGAGTACCCGGTCCTCTGCACGCGGGGAGAGCGCATAGCGCGCGGTGAGCACGGGCAGCAGTTCGTGCACGAGGTAGCGCGCGTGGCGCCGTCCGCGGGCGTATTCATCGATGCGGTCGCGCGTCTGTACCAGGGCGGCGACCAGCGGCCTGATATCGCCCTGGTCGATCAGGTTGTCGAGCACGACGTCGAGATCCGCATAGGCGACGAAATCGTCTCCGTCATGGATCACAACCAGCGGGTAGGGGCGGTCCGCGTCATAGCCGGCCGGCAGGTAGACACGCTCTGTGCGGGTCTCGCCGAAGGTCGGACTCTCCACGACGACCTCCTCGATGCGTCCGGCCGGCGCGCCCCGCGGCTTGCTCCAGTCGGGGCGTTCATAGCCCCAGGTGCGGCACTCAGAGTTCTCACCGAACGGGTCCTGGGCGCGCAGCGGGTTGTACGGGTCGGTCACGAGGTGCTCGTGGCCGTCGTCGCGGATCGCCAGCTTGTATTCGAACCTTCCCTCGTCCTCTACTTCCAGCCGCAGCAGCCACAGGTCGGTGCCCGGGATCCTGGAGAAGGCCTGGTGGTCCGCACCACCGTGGATCCAGCGGACCAGCTCCACCCCCTGAACATCGCCCTTGAAGGCAAACACTGCGACACCCGGCGCGGTAAGAGGGAACTGGTGCGCATCGAGGAAATAGGCCACCTCGTCGGGGGATGGCTGGCCGCGCGCGAGGAAGCGCGCCACGACCGGATGGTTCTGCGGCATTGACGTTCTGGTCGGCGTGCCCGGGACGGGTCGGCGCGGACGATAGCGCCTGGTCCACGAATTCGCAATCGGCGCGCCGGCTCCCGTATTGGTCATTCCGCCACGGGATTTTCAGGGTCGGCGACGCGTGGGAAGCGGAAA
This sequence comes from Gammaproteobacteria bacterium, assembly GCA_037383845.1. Taxonomy (GTDB): domain Bacteria; phylum Pseudomonadota; class Gammaproteobacteria; order Steroidobacterales; family XN24; genus JARRON01. The sequence continues at coordinate 15,324 of JARRON010000041.1, read as the reverse complement.
TCGGCGTCCGAACGAAAGATCGCACCCTGTTTGCCCTGCGCCCGGGGGGAGGGCGGCATCCCGGTGACAGACGTCTTCCGGCAATTCGGGGTGGGAGAGGCGAGCTTGCAGATTTCGAAGACGATCGGCCCGAAGCTGGATCCGACGGACCTGGGCGAGCTGCGGCAGCTGAGGCTGACAGCCCGGTCACCGGATCGGCCCCGACCCTCCCTCCTGTGCCGACACGCGAAGGGATTTCAACCCGCCGGCCTCCCGGCATAACTCCCCAAGCCCTTGAAACACATGGTGGGCCCGCCGGGATTGCTCGCTCGATCCGGGCCTGCGCCCGGCTTGTTCTTTCTAGGCTCGTCCGCGGCGCCGGTTTCGTTGTCAACCCGGGGGCCCGTGAGTTTCTGTTAGCTTCTTCCTCCACTGCAGCGAGCCCGGGTATCCGCCGGTCCCTGTCCGGGCTGCCGCCCGGAGACCCCACCTGCGATTCAGGAGCCAGATCATGAGCACCGAGCTGACCTTCTACACCAACCCGATGTCCCGGGGTCGAATCGTGCGCTGGATGCTAGAGGAGACGGGTGTCGCCTATCGCACGGAAATCCTCGAGTACGGCACGACCATGAAGGCCCCGGACTACCTCCGGATCAACCCCCTGGGCAAGGTACCGGCGATCCGGCACGGCGCCGCGGTCGTGACCGAGGCGGCGGCCATCTGCGCGTATCTCGCCGATACCTTCCCGGACGCCGGCCTGGCGCCGCCGCCGCCGGAGCGGGCCGCCTATTACCGGTGGCTTTTCTTCTTCGCGGGCCCGGTGGAAGCGGCCGTCGTCAATAACGCCATGGGATTCGAGGTTCCCGCCGACCGTCAGGTCATGGCGGGCTATGGCGCCTTCGGGACCATGCTGGACATCATCGAGCAGGCGGTCACCGGCAGCGAATACCTCGCGGGCGACAGGTTTACCGCGGCGGACGTGTACTGCGGATCGCATCTCGGCTGGGGGATGCAGTTCGGCACAATCGAAAAGCGCCCCGCGTTCAGCGAGTACTGGGCGAGGATCAGTGACCGGGAGGCTCACCGAAGGGCCACGGAGCTCGACGACGCGCTGGCGACCGGCGCATAGCCCGAGACGCTGCGCACGCCGAACAGGATGCCGACGCCGGGAATCCGGCGCGCCAGCTCGTACCCCGCCAGGCAGCCGAGGACGGTGATCGCCAGCAGAGAGGCGGGCTCGGCAACGACGCTCAGGCGATGCCGGCCAGGGTAATAGCCGGCGGCCACCGTGATCGTCTGGTGGAGCACGTAGAAGCAGAAGATGGCGCCGGTGAGGTAGAGGTCGAGCTCGAGGACCACCGGCTCGGGAGGGATCTCCTGCCGACTCCGGGAGAACCGCCACGTCACCGGGCCGGCAAGGGAACCACCGAAACGGTCCGCAGGACGTAAGTGCGTCAACTCCCGGCCGGCAGACCCGTGCTTCCCTGTTTGCGTCCGAAGGCACTGAATCCTCGTGATTTTTTCGCTTGAGAGGTCTGACTTCAGGTCTTAGGGCTGCCGGTCGGACCGGCCGAATGTACTTCGTCCGGGCATCGTCAGCTGATGGTCACGCTTTGGTCATGTTACGCCGGGAACCCCCGACTAGCCTGTTGATACGGGGCGGCAGTCCCGATGGATTGCGGCCTTGCGGCAACCGGACGATCAAAGGAGGGAGAAATGAACGCCTTCAAACGCATGATGGTCGCCTTGCTGGCGCTGCTGCCGCTAGCGACCGGAGTGGCTGTCGCAGACACCGAGCACGGCTATTCCCGCATGTTTGTCTTCGGTGCCAGCTTCATTGATCCCGGCAACCATTTCGCCGTCACCGGTGAGACTGCGCACCCACCTTTCGAGTTATTCGGCCCGAGCTACGGAATCGGTGGGCATCATTTCAGCAACGGTCGCACCTGGGTCGAACTCCTGGCGCAGGACCTGAAGCTGACCAAATGGGCAAAACCCGCCTATCGTAATCCGGCCTTCGGCAACTATGCTTTTGGTTATGCGCGCGCTCGCGATCTTGACGGTGACGTCTTGCCAAGTCTGTACGACCAGGTGCAGGCCTGGATAGACAACGGTTATTGCACCGGCGCCCCCATGGACGACACATTGTTCGTGATAGATTCCGGCTACTTTGACGTGGCCGACATACTCGCAGGGAATGATCCGTTCGTCGTCCTTTCCGGCATGACTGCCGCCATCGCCACGAACATCGGCATTCTCCAGGAGTGCGGCGCACGCAACCTACTGTTTGCGTACATTCTCCCGGTGGAGATTTCGCCAATCGTGCCAGCGCCGGAAGACCCGTCGACACCGAGCCTCAGCGCAATCTACAACTATGTATTTCTGGAACCCGTTATCCAGTCGTACGCCAGCGACCCGGATATGAATGTCTCCGTCGTCGATTTCTTCGCTTTCGTCAAGGGAATGATGGCGACGCCAGAAGCATTCGGCCTCGACAACTTTACGGACTCGTGTGTGATGCTCGGCGTCACCGACGGCGCGTTCTGCCACGACCGGGATGCATACTTCCTCTGGGATCCGCTTCACCCGACGAAGAAGGTGCATGCACTGTTCGCGGAATTCGCTCTGGAACAGCTGCCGTAGCCCGACATCCACGACCAGGGGCTGCTCTTCGTCGGCGAGACGACAGACGCAGCCGCTGAAGGAAGGGTCGCTTCTCGGCGGCCCTTCTCTCCGACTGCCGCACTGGAAGGTCGGGATGCCGTGGGCTTGCCAGGAGCGAGCACCAGGCTGGCTTTCGGGATGAGCTCAGCAAAACGTGTCCGGCACTTCCGCCAAGGGTGGCAAGCAGCCATTAGCAGGCTGGCGCGGTCAGAGGCTCCCGGGCCGGAATGCTCGGCGTCTGGGCAACTGGGATCCGCGGCCACGAGGACCGCGCCGTGATTTGTATCCGGTCACCCGGCCGGTCCCCCCGTCCCTGGCCAGCCGAAGCTGTACATACCGAGTGCCCGTCCCGAAAGACAGCCAAGCCCGGACGTGCACGAGCCAGGGGCACGCGACCAATGTGTTGTCGAAGCAAACTGTACTGATGAACCGTCGCCTCGACGCGGAAGCCTGCCCGGGGGCGAAGGTCGAGGATTCCTTGTACCATCGGATCGCGCGCGTCGGAGCGACGATCCGATGCCTCAGGTTGCGCCGAAGCGGGAGGGTGGCCCGGGAATCGCAGTGACCGACGTATTCGTTTCCTATGCGCGGCAGGACCGCGATCGCATCGCACCGCTCGTCCGGGCACTCGAGGGGAGAGGCCTCGAGGTGTGGTGGGATTCGAGGATTACCGGCGGCGCCGAGTTTACAAGGGAAATCGAAGCCCAGATCGAGGCCGCTGGCGCCGTGCTCGTGGTTTGGTCGCGGAACTCGATCGGGTCCCTCTGGGTGGCGGACGAGGCGAGCGCCGGGCTGGAGAGGGGCAAGCTGGTGCCGATTTCCATCGATCCGGTGCCGCCGCGGATCGGGTTTCGCCAGCTCCAGACGCTCGAATTCGGCGCCTGGAACGAGGATCCTTCGGACCCGTGCGTCACCTCGCTGATGGAAGCCCTCGTGGCTGCCGGCGTGGGGTCGCAGACTCCGGTGGACGCCGATGCGAAGCGGCACGCGGACTCGCCCGTGCCGGCAGCGACCGAGAAGCTGCCGCCGGCTGTGCAGGCCGCCGAACGCACCGCGCCGCCCATCACGCACAGGGCAGCACTCCGCCGGCCCGCCGTCGCCTTGCCTCTCGCTGCCGTTCTCGCCGCTGCGCTGGCAGGCCTCGGCTGGTGGGCGTTGCAGGCCCGCGAGCGGACGCAGGCCCGCGCCGAGCTGGTCCGCCTCGAGGAAATGGTCGCCGAACGCGACCTGACGGGTGCCTGGCTCCTGGCAAGGAAGCTCGAGCCGGTCCTGGGCGACGACCGTGAGCTCGAGCGGCTGCGGCTGGCATCGACCTGGCCGGTCAGCTTCCGGAGTGAGCCGCCCGGCGCCGAGATCGCCTTCCGCGGCTATATGGACGACCCGGACGTCTGGCATCCGATCGGCACGACGCCCATCGACGCGATCCGGCTGCCGGCGCAGGCGCCGCTTTTCCGCGCCGCCGCACCTGGCCACGTCGTGGTCGAGGGAGTGCCGCCTGCCAGCGGCTCCCCGACGTCGCCGGTCCACACGTTCATTCTCTGGCGAGCGGGGGAGGCTCCCGAGGGATTCGTGCGGATTCCGCGGGGCGACCTCCAGCCGACGGCACTTATGCCGGGCGATCCGGCGCCGGTCGAACTGCCGCCATTCTGGCTCGGCCGCCACGAGGTGACCAACCGGGAGTTCCAGGCCTTCGTCGACTCCGGCGGCTACCGGGATCCGGCGCTCTGGCGTGAGCCCTTCGAGCGCGATGGGCAGCCGCTCGAGTGGGCCGACGCGATCGTGGATTTCGTCGACGCGACGGGTCGACCCGGGCCCTCGACCTGGCGGCTCGGCGCGTTCCCCGACGGGCAGGGAGACCATCCGGTCACCGGCGTGAGCTGGTACGAGGCGGCGGCGTTCGCCCGCTGGGCGGAGGCCGAGCTGCCGACACTGCATCACTGGATCCATGCCGCCGCACCCTCCACTAATTTCTCGGAGATCCTGCAGCGGGCGAGATTCGGCGGCGACGGCACCGTCCCGGTCGGCAGCTCGCACGCCGTCGGCCCGTACGGTACTCACGACATGGCCGGCAATGCCTTCGAGTGGACGGCCAGTGCAGACGGGGAAGGGCGCCGCTACGCCGCCGGCGGGGCCTGGGACGAGCCCGGCTACACGTTTCTCCTGCCCGCCGCACTCGACCCGTACGACCGCGGCGCCAATCGCGGCCTGCGCCTGGCGCGTTACGAAGGCGCGGTGCCCGAAGTCACCCGTCAGCCGATCGCGGCGCAGGAAGGACCAGACTTCGCCAATCGCGAGCCGGTGGGCGACGAGATGTTCGCCGCATTCGAGAGTTTCTACGCTTACGATCCGCGGCCACTCGACGCCACTGTCCACTCGGTGGACGACGCATCGAGGCACTACCGCTGGGAGCGCGTCAGCTACGACGCTGCCTACGGCGGTGAGCGGGTGCTGGCCAACCTCCTGCTGCCGAAGAACGTGTCGCCGCCATACCAGGTGGTCATCTACTTTCCCGGCTCGAACGCCGAGACGCTGGACTCCAGTCTGACATTCCACGATCTGCCGTTCTACGAGTTCATCCTTCGCAGCGGGCGCGCGGTGCTCTACCCGGTCTACAAGAACATGTTCGAACGGAAGATCCCGGGCTGGGCATGGTCGCCGGCGTCGCGGCGCGACGTCCTCATCCAGTGGAGCAAGGACCTCGGTCGCTCGATCGACTACGTCGAGTCGCGCGAGGATCTCGACAGCGAGCGGATCGCCTTCTACGGTCTTAGTTTGGGCGCTGTGTACGGCACTGTACTCACCGCGCTCGAGCGGCGGCTCGCCGCAGCCGTCATGCTCGGCGGTGGCGTCAACTCCGGAGCGCTGCCACCGGAGGCCGACCCGCTCAATTTCGCGCCGCGGGTGCGCTTGCCGACATTGATGCTCACCGGCCGCGACGACTTCATCCGCCCCGTCGAGACCCACCAGGTGCCGCTGTTCCGCCTGCTCGGGGTTCCCGATGAGCAGAAGCAGCTCGCTCGGTTCGACGGCGGCCATGCGCCGAGCGACATGAATGCCGTCATCCGTGAGGCGCTGGCGTGGCTCGACCGCTGGTTGGGACCGGTCGAAACGCAGCGACTATCCTCCGGCGGCTGAACTGGCCGGCTACCGGATTGCCTCGACGGCGCACTTCTCGCGCTCGCTCCTGCCCGCCGCCCAGGCTCCCCTGGGCTATGGAGACACCAGGGGAATCCAGGTGTCTCGAGCCGCTCGGGGCTTCTTCTTGCGAGATGTAGAAGTCTTCTTCTTCGTAGGTGTTCTCGTCCTGGGTTTTCCAGCCGCCTTTCCACCAGCTTCTCGACCTCCGACAGGAACGGCTGGGGATCCAACACCTACCTCCGGGCTTGGCCTTGAGCACTCGGAGCCACTTGTCGTGGGCCAGGGCGGCCAGGAGGAACCCGGGCGTGTTCCGAAGGAAGCTAAAGCCAAGACTCTCCAGTTCTGGACTCTCCAGTTGACGGAGGGTCGACGACGGCTTGCCACAAGGTTCGCCGTTTCTCTTCGGCGATCAGTCTCGATCGGCAATGGCTCGCAAGAATCAGAAGGTGAAACGCACGCCCACGTTCCAGAGGGTGATCTTGCCGTACTCGTAGCCAGTGACCAGCGCGATGCCAGGCCGGAAGTACCAGCGGCCGTTCACGCCCAGCAGGATGTCGGAGTCGAAGGTGGCGGAGCCGTCGGTAGCGAGTTCGCCGACCGAGGTGTAGCGCACGTGGCCCTGCAGGTGGATCACCGGCGTCGCCGCCCAGATCATGCCCACCTCGCCGCCGATACCGTCGTCGTCGACGTCGGCGTCGAGATCGAAGCCGGCGACCTGCACGTCCTTGAACTCGATGTTGTCAAAGCTGAGGCGGCCGTAGAAGTCTATCGTGGGCGAGAACGGGTACGCATAGCCGACACCGATGCGCCAGCGCACCACGTCGAAATCACCTTCGACGGTGTCGATGCCGTCGCTGACCTCGAGGTCCTGGCTGTTCGTCGAATACTCGCCGAACAGGTGCATGTTCTCCCAGAACTCCCACGCGCCGCCGATGAAGCCGCCGCCGCCGGCATCGGTCTCGAGATCGAGCGTGCTGTCGATGCCCGTGAACGCCCCGGCCTCCTCCACGTCGTTGACGAAGCCGGCGATGAAGCCGCCCTCCAGGTAAGTGAAGCTGAGATCCTGTGCCCCCGCAGCCGCCGGCGTCCCCAGCGCGACTGCCATGGAAAGTGCGAGCATGTTGTGACGAGTGGACATACGTTCAACCCTGTTTTAGAACTGCCAAATACTACCGGCCTATCACCGTGCGCGACGACCTGTGAGCGCCGTCCAACTGTACACCAGGATTCCAGCGTTCCAGCGTCCCACCCGCCCGGGGGCCGGCCCGGCCCCTACCGATGCCACACACCAGGGGACTCCAATCCCTTCGCCTCTCCCATAGCCCCTAAGCCCATGATTTTCATGGTGGGCCCGCCAGGATTACTCGCCCTGCTGCGCGGGGCTTGCCCTTCGGGTCGCCGTCGCGTTGCGACGACGATCTTTCGCTCCCCTGACGGGTCGCTCGAGTCGAACCTGGAATCAGGATCGGCCTCGTCCATGGTGGTAATCGGGACGGTGCTGTGCGTTCTCAGGAGAGGTTCTCGTCCGGCCGATTGCGGTATGTGCTAGCCAGAGGAAGGGCCGCATGGAGGCGACCCTTCCGTGACGGAGGAGATTCCCCCTGGACGAGCAACGGCGCAAGGCGTTTGTCTCAGTCTGGATCGGGCGGTTGCCTGAGCGCGATATCGGCGATCAGGGCATGGGCCTCTCTGGTGATGTGCACGGTGTCCCGGAAGAGATGCTCGTCCCGGTCCTTGCCGAACGCGTCCTGGACGACAGCGAAGCTCAGGCACGGCTCTGTGACATTGGTGAAGCCGAACAGCTGCAGCATAGTGGCGACATCGGTACTGATATCGAAAAGGTCCAGGATCGAGATGTTCATGTAGCCCGAGTAGGCAGCGAGAACCTTCACCAGGTACCCGCTGTATACGGAGGCCTGTGCAGTCATGAATCCCTTGCTGGCCTCGGGCACGAACGGCGTGATCCCGATATTGGACATGTTCGCGGACAGGAGATTCCTGGCCCCGCACGGTAGATAAGCTGGAGACTGGCGGCGATGCTGTTCATCGCGTCTTCAACGATGCTCGGGTCCTGGGCGGTGAGCGCGTCGACCAGGCCCCACCCGGCGAACTGGACGACGAACAGGGTGTCGTCCATCGCCGCCCCAGTGCAGTGACCGGCGCCCATCCAGGCCGCCACCTGCTCACTGAAGCTGGGCGCGACGGCACTGAAGTCACGTTCCTGGGCGCAGGCGTCAACGCGACGATCATTCGTCTCAAGGTTTCCATTGCGTTTCTCCGTTTCCACCCGTGGCGGGAAGGCTGCAATGGACCGGGACGGCCGCCACGTACATAGAGCCTAGAGATGCCCTCGCGTGAAAGCCTGGCCGGCGGGTGACGGTTGGTGACGGGATCGGGACGGAGGGCATCCCAGGGCGGCTGCCCAGTTGTTCTAATATAGGAACTCAGAACGCCGAGGCCCGGGGTGCCGGGCAATCCGGTGCCAACAAGGCTGCGCTTTCGCCTCTCACGGCAGTTCATGGGGATGGATCCTGTTTACCGGTTCGATGATTTTCTCGCCGACCCAGTGACGTGGCGGCTCTCCCGACGTGGGAAGGAGATTCATCTCGAGCCGGTGGTGCTCAAGCTCCTCATCTACCTGATTGCCAATCGTGGACGCCTCGTGACCCGGAAGGAACTGATGGACACCGTCTGGGGCGATACGGTGATCAGCGAATCCGCGCTCACCAAGGCCGTGGCGCGGTTGCGCAAGGCGCTTGACGACGACGTGGCCGCTCCCCGCTACGTCGAGACTGTGCGCTCCCAGGGCTATCGATTCGTGGCCCCGGTCGAGGAGGTGGAACGCCCGGGCCAGGCCAGGCCAGCGGCCGCGAAGGGCCGTGTCTCGAGCACCCCGCGTTCTGTCATGGCGGCAGCGGCCGCGATCGCCGCGCTGATCATCATGGCTCTTGTTTGGCCCCGTGGGCCCCAGAACGAGACAGCACACCAGGCAAGCATCCGGTCGATCGCCGTACTCCCGTTCAACAACCTGACCGGTGACCCTGAAAAGAACTATTACGTCGATGGTCTCCAGGACATCCTGATCACGGAGCTCTCCCAGATTCGGGATCTTCGGGTAACGTCCCGACAGTCGACGATGCGTTACAGGAGCAGCGACTTGCCCGCGACGGAAATCGCCGGGGAACTGGGGGTGGATGCAATCGTGGAAGGTAGCCTGTTGCGAAAGGGCGACCAGATTGAGGCGACCGTCCAGTTGATCGACGGGCGGAGCGATGAACACCTCTGGGCAGAGCGGTATACGAGCGAGACTCCCGATGTCTTCAATCTGATTGCAGACATGGCAAATGCCATCGGTATCGCGTCAGGCGTCAGCATGGCCTCGTTGGGGACCGAAGAGCTGACCCGCGAACGGATGGGTCCGGTCGATCCGCGCGCCGTGGATGCGTACGCTCTGGGCGTGACGCAATTCGACCAGTTCACGAGGCATGGCATCCAAACCGGCATCGAACAGTTCGAGAGGGCGGTCGCCATCGAACCGGACTTTGCGCTTGCCTGGGGCCAACTGGGGGCGGCCTACGCGATGCAGGGGATGTTTGGCTTTGCGCTGCCGCGCGATTCGAAGGAAAGGCTCCGCGCTGCCGAACTGAAGGCGATCGATGCGGATCCTCAGGTCGCCCTCGGTCATTCCGGGCTCGGCTTTGCACGTTTGTATTCTGGAGATTTTGACGGCGCATGCGAGTCATTTGAGGAGGCATTGCGAATCAACCCGTCTGAGCCCTATGCGATCCACGGCGACGCAGATTGCCTGTTGTTTGAGGGGCGCATGGACGACAGCGTCGCCCGGGCCCGCGAACTCCTGACGATCAGTCCGTTTAGCGCAATGCACAGCGTGCCTTTACCGAGTCATTTGTATATGGCACGTCGCTTTGACGAGGCCATCACCGCGATCAAGGCGATGCAGGCGCGGATTCCCCGGTACTCGGCGCACTGGATGCTTGCACGGGTCTTCTGGCAGCAGGGCCGCTTCGAAGAGGCCCTGGAGGAAGAGCGGCTGGAACTCGAGCGGCGGGGCGACACCGTCCTGCAGGAGGCCTTAGAGGAGGGCGCCGCGACCGCCGGCCCGACCGGCGCCATGCGCGCGGTGGCCGATGCGCTGGTTGCCCGATCGGGAGCAACCTATGTAGATCCGGTCGATATTGGGGAGTTGTTTGCACGCGCCGGCATGATCGATGAATCCCTTCACTGGTTGGACGAGGCCGCCGAAGTTGGCTCGTACGAGATGACCTACATGGCCTTCTGGCCTCACCTGGATGTCGTGCGTGACGATCCGCGGTACGAGGACCTGCTGGAAGGCGTATACGGCGACAGGGCCCCGGCAATTAGGCGGCTTTCGGAGTTAGGGGCGCGACAGGATTGACTGGCCAATGCCGAACGGCTGGCCGAATCCGGCCATTCCAAGGAATTCGCAGTTCGGGTAATCGCCAGGTCCTGCAAGGGTCTGGAATTGGCCGAATGAAGACGTACGCGGCACCGTCGGCGAGCCCCACCTATGCCACACACCAGGGGATTCCAGTTCCCTGGTCTCTCTCATAGCACCCTAACCGCATGATTTTCATGGTGGGCCCGCCAGGATTACTCGCCCCGCTGCGCGGGGTTCGCCCTTCGGGCCGGCGGCCTTCCGCCCCCGTTCTGGCGCCTCGCTGAAGCGCCGGCTCCAGTCGAACCCGGAACCAGGGGAGTCAGTTAGCCGTCAGCCTGCAAGCGCACGTTACCCCTCTTCGGAAAACCCTACTCCCTATTTCGCATTTTGCGCAAATACAATTCCGTCATGGCCACGGCAACCCCGCAGATTCGTTCTCTCGATCCGGTGGGTGTCTTCAAGGCCCTGGGGCATCCCGCACGGGTCACCATGGTCCGGGAACTGGCGGTCGGGGAGAGGTGCGTCTGCGAGCTCGTGCAGGCGGCCGGCCTGGGATGGTCGACCGTCTCGCGCCACCTGGCGGTGCTGAGGGACGCGGGCGTCGTGTCGCACGAAAAACGCGGACTGCAGGTGTTCTACCGGCTCGAGCTGCCCTGTGTCACCCATTTCATCAGGTGCCTGGAAGCCCCGGCGACTCATCCCGAGCTGATGCGCTCGGCCTGCGAGTGCCGATAAGTTTTTTTCGCCGACTAATTCGCGAAATCACGAAATATGGACGCCCGTCGAGAATTCCGGATTGCCGCGTTGCTCGGCGCCGTCTTCGCCGGGCTGTACTTCCTGCCGGTGGGCCGGCCGCGTTTCGACGGCGCGGTCACCGAGGCGCTGGCGCTGACGCGCTGGTATGCCCGGGAGCACGTGATCCTGTGCCTGCTGCCGGCGTTCTGGATCGCCGGGGCGATCGCGGCATTCGTCTCCCAGGCGTCGGTGATTCGCTACTTCGGCCCCCGGGCGCCCCGGCCGCTGGCGTATGGGGTCGGATCTGTCTCCGGGGCCATCCTGGCCGTGTGCTCGTGCACGGTCCTGCCGCTGTTCGCGGGCATCTACCGGATGGGCGCCGGCCTGGGCCCGGCCATCGCGTTCCTCTACTCCGGTCCAGCGATCAATGCGCTGGCGATCATCCTCACCGCGCGGATTCTGGGCGCCCAGCTCGGCCTCGCCCGGGCGGTCGGAGCGGTGGTCTTCAGCGTGGTTATCGGCCTGCTCATGGCTTTCATATTCCGGCGGGACGAGAATCGACGGAACGCCGTCGCCGCCCAGTTGCCTGAGCCGGCGGACGGCCGCCCGCTCTGGCAGACGGCCCTGTTCTTCGCAACCCTCGTCGGCATCCTGGTGTTCGCCAACTGGGGGGCGCCGGACGACGAAGGCCTCTTTGGCGCCGTGTTCGCCGTGAAGTGGTGGCTGACGGCTGGGCTCGGCGTGTTGCTGGCGCTTCTCCTGTGGCGCTGGTGGGGCCTGGAGGCCTGGAAGCTGGCCTGCGTCGCAGCGGCCGTGGGGTTAACGGCGGCCCTGACCGGCGGCCACCCCGCGGCGGCGGTGCTGGTCGGCGTCCTCGGCCTCGCCTGGCTGACGGCGGGTCGGCAGGACGAGGCCGGGGAGTGGTTCGAGCAGACCTGGAGCTACACCAAGCAGATCACCCCGCTGCTGCTGGGCGGCGTGCTCGTCGCCGGCTTGCTGCTTGGCCGCCCGGGCCACGAGGGGCTCGTGCCCGCGGCGTGGATCAGTGAGTCCGTCGGGGGCAACAGCCCGGCCGCCAATCTCTTCGCCGCCCTGGCGGGGGCTCTGATGTACTTCGCCACGCTGACGGAGATACCCATCCTGCAGGGGCTCATCGGTAACGGAATGGGGCCCGGCCCGGCGCTAGCGCTGCTGCTGGCCGGACCTGCGCTCAGCCTGCCCAACATGCTTGTCATCAATTCGGTCGTCGGCCCGAAGAAGACCATGACCTATCTCATACTAGTGGTGGTGATGGCCACCGTTACCGGCTGGATTTACGGAGCCCTCGCGTGAAGCGGGCGTACTGGTAATCGAAGGGAGGCAATCCATGAAGACGATTCAGATCCTTGGCACGGGCTGCCCGAAGTGCAACCGGCTTTCGGACGCGGCAGAGCAAGCCGCAAAGGACCTCGGTCTCGAATATGAACTCGAGAAGGTCACCGACATCCTTCGCTTCGCCGACTTCGGCGTAATGGTGACGCCCGCGATGGCGGTGGATGGCAAGGTCAAGGTCTCTGGCCGTGTCCCGTCGCCAGACGAACTGAAGGAGATGTTGCGCTAGCGTTGGGCTTTCGGACCTGATCATGGTCGCCTGACGTGGCGCAGGGCATACATGATCTGCTCTTCCGTAAACCTCGACTTCTTCATGTCCTCATCTCCGGCTGGAGGACCCAAGAAGCCAGCCTAGTCCAGTTCCAAAATGGCGTCGAAGAATGGGGCGACGTCACATCTGACGTTGGCGCGGATGCCGATGCCCAGCTCGGGCTGCCCGATGCTAGGCCAACATATGCCCCACACCAAGGGATTATGAGAACTAGTAACAAGTGCTGGATTTACTGAGATAATTCGAAGAAAACCAAGGGCTGTTTTACCGCGCGCATCCGCCGGAAATCTCCGTCCGAACCGATGCCCTCAGACCAGGGAATCAGTAGTACCCTCTTTCTTCCCTCTTGTGATCTAGGAGGCCGAATCGCCATGGACGTCGATGGAATGGCCCCGGCCCAGTTCGCCCAGCATCTGCGGCGACTTCGGGCCAAGCGGAAGAAAGCGGTCGCCAAGTCCAGGGAGAAGGCTGTCAGGCGCTCCAGCCTGACGCCCCGGCAGCGGGACCGAATCCTCGCAAAAACAGCCGGGCGCTGTCATATCTGCGGCGGCAAGATCGAAGGCAAGTGGCAGGCCGACCATGTCCTGGCCCACAGCGCTGGTGGCGTTCATGCCGAGGACAACTATCTGCCGGCCCACCCGCTCTGCAATAACTACCGGTGGCACTATACGACGGAAGAGTTTCAGCTGATCCTGAAGCTCGGCGTCATGGTGCGGACCATGGTGGAGCAGGGGAAGCCCCTGGGCGTTGAGATTGCTGAGGCTTTCGTGAGCAAGGAACGGCAGCGGGCGAGACGCACAAGGGCTACCAGAGAGGGTCTGTGATCCAGTGTGGCCGCCGAAAGAAAGCCGGATGCCCACTCAGGATGAGATCGGCGAGCTCCTGGCCTTCCTGCCGATATTCACAGCCCCCGACTATCAGCCGGTGCGCGAATGGCATGGCGGTAAAGCCGAGGACGGGGTCATCCAGATGGCCTGGCCGGACTACGACGAGGCCGTGAACCGGTTCAGCGACGCAGTCCATAAGGACTGCTGGCTTGACGGGGACTATGTTTCGGCCGACGTACCCGGGATGCTACACGAGGAATCCCGGATCGAGCGTGCCACCCTGGACGAGATCAGAACCCTGCTGACGTTCTGCGTCCGCGGCGACCGATTCTGCGAGGGGCACCTGGGAGACATGATCGAGGCCGGCCACGTCACGCGTATTCTGCGGCGCTTGGCGGAGATTGTCGGTGAGCAGACAACATGAGGCGGCTGGCTGGGATTCGTGGTGGGAAACACACTCCAGAGGGCCCGCTGCTTCGCCGTGTGGTCCGGAAACCTGGGATTCTGATGGGGCGGGGACGACGGGCACGGCCGGATCTTCAGCCGGACAATTAACGACTACTCGTCGTCGATAGGAAGGAACGAGTCCCGCGACACCTGGGGAACGTGCTGCAACCCCAGAAGGCCTCGCCAACATTAGGGCCCTTCCTCGCTATTCGACGAACCATGGGCGACCCGCAGGACGGGCGAGGGGGTACGGAGCTCGACTGGTCCCGAATTTCTGCTGCGGCTGGGACGGCGGCTGGCGGCTCAAACGACACCAGCCACCCTTCGATCTCACGGCGATCGACTAGCCGAATGCCGCTGCGTGCCGCAAAGTCCCGCGCCTCTGGTGTAAAGCCGCTGGACGCAACGACGATTCCACCGGATGCGTTTGATGTCTTAACGACGCCCGCAAGTTCTCGGACAACACGAACGCCCACGTCCTTCCGCCAGTGCTTGCACTGCACGAAATATCTTTTGCCGTCCTTAAGTAGGGTGACGTCGATGCCTCCGTCGGCACCCTTCGGACTCTCCACGATGGAGTAGCCCTCGCGCTGGAACCCCTCCGATACAAGGCGTTCAAAGTCGGACCAGGAGAGCTCTGTAACCGAGTTCATCCCCGATTGCTTGTCAAACAGGTTGCGGCGCGAGCGCTTGCGAATGACGCTCTGGCCTGCGCCAAGTAAGCAGACCCCTGCGAGTAGCCAGGCAAACATATGCATGACCGGTTCCAGGGGAATGGCGAATTGGGAGCGCGGCAGGATTGCCGGGACGAGGTATCGAAACAGGACGAAGAAGATGATGGCGAGGACAACGCCGGCTGGCCACGGGACGCGAGACGCTTCTTGGTACAGACGTCGCCACTCGTTAGCCACGTCGCTTCCTTTTCGCTGTTGCTGCGGGTCGGGAAAGGATAGCGCCGAGAGAGTGGCTCAGGAATCCCGAGGCGTACCTAATGTCGGTCACCGGGGCCGGCGTTTAGCCCGGCTCAAAGGTCCGCTATCGACCCTTAGCGGAAGATTCGAGGCCTGAACGCGGGCCATCAGGATGTTGTCCTTGCCTATTCGGAAATCCCCTACCGAACACCGTTTACGGTGGACTATTGTCCTTTAGTGGGGTGGTTTTGCCTCTTAGTGCAATGCCACTCCCGGTGAACTCGCACCGCCAGGAGCCGGAAACGGATGGTCGGCTGGCCCGGCGATGATTCAGGCCTTGCGCGTTCCTATCCACTGCTGTGCCGGCCAAAGGAGGATACATCGTGATCCTCAGAGCCTTGTGTTTTTCCTGTTTGCTGATCGTCTCCGGTGCGACGCTTGCCGGAGATCCAGGGCCTGCTTACGGAAGATCTGGGTGACGGAGCCTCTCAGGATATGAGTGAGTCCGAAACCGAAGATGATCGAAACCAGTACCGATAAGAATTCAAACTCGCTCATGGG
>JARRON010000040.1:0-20477 GCA_037383845.1 Gammaproteobacteria bacterium | reverse complement strand
CCGGCGGCCAGCAGGCCCCGGCGTCCTGCTTCCACTGCCTCGCCGATGACCGGGTCCAGGAACCGCATGGGGAAGTCGTCGGGAAAGAACAGCCGGGCCCGGCCGGGGTTGCCCGCCGCCGGCAGGGGCCGCCGGGCGATAACGTCATAGATCTGCCGCACGTCGCGCACACTGCGGGCGATGGGGCCGGCAGCCAGCCAGTCGTCGGCGGCCCCGGCGAACGCCGGCCAGCCCCCGGTCTTGTCCACCGCCCCGGAGGCGGGCTTGAATCCCACCAGTCCGCAGAATGCCGAAGGTATGCGGATGGAGCCCAGGATGTCGCTGCCGATCCCCGCGGCAACGCAGCCGGAGGCCACCAGGGCTGCGTCCCCTCCCGACGACCCGCCGGCGGTGCGCTCCGGGTCGAGGGGATTGCGGGTCAGGCCGAAGCGCGGGTTGTCCGTCTCGCCGGCCATGGACAGTTCCGGGACGTTGCCGCGGGCGATGATCACCGCCCCGGCCGCCCGGAGACGCGCCACCACGGCGGCATCCACCGTGCACAGCGTCGGCGGCATCCGCTCGGACCCCACGGTGACCTCCCGGCCGCGCATCGCGAACACCTCTTTCACGCTCACGGGCAGTCCGGACAGCGGGCCCGGCCTGGGCGCCGCGGCCTGCTCCCTGGCCTCGTCGGCGAGCACCTCCGTGGCGGCATTGATCCGGTCGTGCGTCCCGGCAAGCCGCGCCAGGTGCTCCTCTACCAGCGCCGCGGCGCTGACCTCTCCCGCGCGCAGCCTGCGCAAAAGCTCCGTGGCGTCGGGCAGCGTCCGGGAATCGCTCATCGGCAGGCTGGGGGCGCAAACGCTCCCGGATCGCCGGGCCGGATCGCGGGCTTGGCGTGTTGCACGCGGGATCAGGGGAGGATGGTGATGGGCGTATCGTCCGGCACGGACACCCACAGGTCGATCATGGCGGCGTTGCTCACGGCAATGCAGCCGTCGGTCCAGTCCGACCAGAGGTACTGTCGCCGCGGGTACCGGGGCTCGTTGGGCAGGCCGTGGATCATGATCTGGCCGCCCGGATCCAGCCCCCGGCGGCGGGCGTTCCGGACGTCCCGGTCGTTCGGATAGGAGATATGAAGGGCCAGGAAGAACTCGCTGTCGGACTTGCGCCAGTCGATCCGGTAGCTGCCTTCCGGAGTGCGGGAGTCGCCTTCCCGTTGCTTGTGCCCCTCCGGCTGCTGCCCCAGGGCGATATCGTAGCTCCGGAGGACCTGCCCTTCCCGGAGCAGGTACAGCTTACGCTCGCCCTTTCTCACCACCAGTTCGTCCGCGGGCAGGTGAGCCTCTTCCCCGGCGGATGGCTCCGCCCGGGACGGGGTGGCGATGTCCGCAGTCGCCTGGCCGGCCCCGCCCAGGGCCAGGCCAGTGACGAACAGCACAGTGCACAGGCTGACGACCGCTCGTGCGCGGCCGACCATGATGCTCCCGTCGAAATCCCGAACTGCCATCACGGGGCCGGCATTTTACCCGAAGCCGACGCCCCGGCAGTGCTGTCGTCGGCAATTTCACGGGTCCAAAGCAGGGTCGCACCCACCACGCCCGCCGGCATGGACAGGAAGTTCAGTATGGGGACCAGGGTCATCACCAGGACCCCGGCGCCGAAACCCAGCGCCAGGCCCCGGCGGCGGCGAAGCACGTCCCTCTGGCGCGTGGCCTCCATGCCCTCGTTGCCCATGGGATAGTCCGCGTATTCCACCGCGAGCATCCAGGCGCTGACCGCAAGCCACACCGCCGGCGCCGCGACGTTCACGACCGGGACAATGAAAAGCACCAGGGCCGGCAGGGCCAGCACGGCGAAGTAGCCCAGCTTGCGGACTTCGGCGACGGGGGCGCGGGCGACCTCCTGCCAAAGAGGACGGCCCGGGCCCGGCGTCTTGCCCTCGAGGCGGGCGACCTTCTCGGCCAGCAGGCCGTTGAAAGGCGAGCCGACGAGATTCGCCAGCAGCGTAAAGCCGAACCAGGCCACGGCCAGGAAGCCGGCCACCGCAAGCGGCCAGAGCAGCCACGCCAGCCAGTCCAGCCACTGGGGCAGGTAACCCTGTACCCAGGCGATGAGGTCGCCGAGGCTCAGGGCCAGCCACCAGCCGCCGGCGGCGAACATGACCAGGTTCACCAGGAGCGGCAGCGCCACGTAGCGGCCGATGCCCGGACGGCGCAGGGACTTCAGCCCCGCGAAGGCGTAGCCGAAACCCCGGCTGAAATCGCCGATCATGCGGTCACCGCCTCGAGGGGGCATTCCAGGGCCCTGTGCACGGCCTCACGGGCCTGGTGCCAGGCGCGACGCCCGGCCTCCAGCCTGCCCGGTCCCGGACGCGCCAGCCCGGCGACAGTGATAATGGCCCTGCCGGCGCTCGGAGCCGGCGGGGCCCGCTCGTCGGACGGTGGCAGCCAGTGACAGAGCACTCGCTCGTCGCGGTCCGTGGCCGCCAGGGCCGCCCGGTCGCGGATACCGCCGTCCCAGTAGGGCCGCCCCTTGCGGAAAAGGGGGTGAAACAGGAAGGGCACCGCGCAGGAGGCATAGACGGCCTCCACGAAACGCCAGTCACGGGGCACCAGCGTCCGCCGGCGGAGGCCGTCGAAGAACGAGACGGCCAGGGGCACGCCACAGTCGCTGACGCGCTCCACCGGGCAAAGACGCGCCAGCAGCCCGCGGAACCGCCGGCCCCGCAGCAGGCCCAGTCCCGGGCCCGGGTCCCAGAAGTCCTCCCGGCGGACCTCGAACAGGGCATCCCTGAGATCCGCGGCGCTCACGCCGGCGCTCCAGGCACCGCCGGCCAGGGCGCCGGCGCTGGCCCCGGTGACCCGCGCGGGGCGCCGCCCGGCCTCCTCCAGGGCCATGAGCACGCCCGCGTGGGCGAAGAAGCCGAAGAACCCCGCCGACAGCGCCAGGGTGAAAGGCTCACGCCCGAGCCAGTCGCCGAGAGACTCGCCCATGGCTCAGCGGCTGGTCCGAAGCCCCAGGACGTCCATGCCCTGGCGGAAGGTGACGTCCACGGGAATACCGGCAGCCTCCAGCCGCTCCAGGTCGGACTCGAGCACCGGGCCCACGACGCCCATGCGCTCGGTGAACTCCTCTGCGCCGGCGTAGTCACCGGAGCCCTGAAGCGTGAGGATCTGGGCCGAGAGAGCGTCGATGGCGGCGCGCATCTTCGCCTCGTCCACCCGGTACAGCCCGGTGGCCGGGTCCCGTGAGAACGCGCCCCAGTTCCGGAAGAAATTGAAGCGCACCATGTTGGCCCTGCCGTGGGCACTGGTAGCCCCGAAACGAACGGACCGGAATATGCCCGTCATGAAGGTCACGTAATAGTCCATGAGCCCGGCGTCCGGCAGCTCACCCCGGTCGTGTAGCCAGGTGATCATGTACAGGCCCAGCACGTCTGCCTTGCCCTCTTCCATGCTGGAGGCGTACTCCTTCAGCGCCTCCCGGACGGTGCCGCGGTCGTTGACCGTATTCTTGATGCCCAGGCCGTGGGCGACCTCGTGGAACATGGTGTTACCGAAGAAAGCGTCGAATGTCACGTGATCCCGCTGGTCCGGCGCCACCAGCTGGCCGGCAATGGGCACCATGATCTTGTCGAACTTCGCCCGCATGGCATTTTTCAGCTGCAGTCGCCGGGTCCCCTTGGCCAGCTGCACCTGCTCGTCGTTGGGCAGGTTGATGGCAATGGTCTTGCTGCCGGCGTTGCAGTGGCCCGCATAGTAGATGACGTCGTAGGCGTTCAGGTCGGAGTCCGTTCCGGGCGTCTCGGACTTGAAGAATTCCGAGACCGGCAGCCCGGCCTGCAGATCCGGCAGGAAAGCGGCGAACCGGGCGAGGCGCTCGCTCCACGCCGTGTCCTTGACCAGCACATAGGCCTCGTAAGCCGCCCGGTAGCCGAACAGCTGGTCCTCGTAGGTCTCGATGGCGCCGATCACCAGGTCCAGCTCGTTGTCTTTCATGTCCATCCAGGCAAGGTCGCTGGGACGATAGTCGTCCGTGATCAGCGCCCGGGCCCGAAGTTCCAGGTAGCGCCGCAGGGCGTCGTTCTCCGCCAGCTCCGCCGCCTGGGCCAGCAGCCGGGCCGCCCGCCCCAGCTCCTGCTGATAGGCCACGTGATAGGGCTCGGCGTACAAGGTTCCGTCCTCGCCGCGCCTGACCAGGGTGTACAGGTCCGCCTTGCCGGGGAAGTCCGCCGCCTCGAACTCCGCCCGGCTCATGTCCTCGGGATAGAACTGGGCTCCCGGCGGCTTCGGGCCTGCGCCGTCAACGAAAGGCCGGTCGGCGGCCAGCCTGTCCCACGGCCCGTAGTTGATCTCCGCGAACCGCCGGGTGGCCGTATCGCCGAGGGAGGCCAGCAGCGGCTCCGGCTCTCCGTAGGCCTGCAGCCAGAACAGCCGATCCATGATGTCGGCGGCCTCGATGAAAAGCTCGATCATCCTCACCTGGTTCAGGCTCAGGTGGGACAGGTCGGCGGTCAGCTCCACAGGGGCGAATGCCGCCAGCCGGGCGTCCACCGAGTAGCCGTCCACCGGTCCGGGGCCGTCGCCGCTGCGCGCTGCACCGTCCGGTTCGGGCGCAGTCATCGGTTCGGTCGCAGAACAGGCGGTCAGCATGATGGCCGCCATCACCACAAGGACGGGGGAAAGGGCAGTGGTTCGGAACACGCTTTAGCCTCCTTTCAGGAAGCCCCGCAGTATACGGGATGGGTCCCGCGCGGACCGGCGCTAGTCCCGCTCCACGGGACGGACAAGGTGTCCCGAAGGCCCGTAGAACCAGTCCACGTCACCCAGCAGCGCCAGCTCCGTCTCCAGGTCCCGGCCCGGGACGGCGTGCAGCAGCCGGTCACCGTCCAGGTAGAGGAGAAATACCGCGTCTTTTTCAAGATCCAGGTCGCAGGGCACCCAGACGCCCTCGATGGCCAGGCGGCGCGGCTGGACCGCCTTCCAGCCGTCGATGATCTCGAAGACGTAGGTGGTGGAAAGGCCTTCCTCCCCCAGCAGCGTCTCGATGGTGGATCGGAAGCGCGCCGTGACCACGGACCCTGCGTCCCTGATCAGGATCCGGGCGGCGGTCTCGTCATAGGGATACCCTTCCAGGACCGGGGGCATCGCCGGCGTCGGATTACAGGCCGGCAAAGCGTCCGCCGCCAGGCACAGCAGGCAGGCCATGCCGGCGGCAGCGAATCTCAGCGGTCGCCCTCGGACCATGCGGCGGTGCGGCCGTTAAAGTTCAGGGCGCGCCGGCTGGTCAGCACGTAGCCTGCCCAGTCCTCCGCGACAACCCGCTCCACGGTTTCGCCGGGCTTGCGGTCCAGCGACTGCCACGAGGCCGTGTAGACGCTGTAGGCCACGAACCGGCGGTTGGTGATCAGCACCAGCATGGCGTTGGACGAGGCGGTGGACTCCAGGGATTCCCGCCCGGCGAGGGTGAACTCGTCGGTGCGGCTGAAACGCACATTGGAGACGATGACCCGGTCCCCCTCCCGGTGCCAGAAGAGCTGCCTGGCCGGCGGTTCTTCCGAGCCGGGCTGGGCGACGGCCGGGGGCACCCCGGACCAGCCCAGCAGGCAGGTCACGGCGACGATGCAGGCGCGCGAGAGGAAACGGGGATTCACTGCCCCGGCATGTTACCCCAGGCCGCGGTCCGTGTGGCCGGGGGCGCCAAAAAACGAGCCCGCACGGGGCGGGCTCGCAGACGCCGGGCAGGGAAAGGGGGGATGCCCCTACCCGGCAATACGGTGGGAGGCGGCTAACCGCACTTGGAATCGCCGCAGTTGAGGCAGGTCATGCAGCCATCCATCATCACGACCGCCGTTGTGCTGCACTTGCTGCACAGCTGCGCTCCCTCTGGGAAGGGGCTGTCGGCGAAGGCGTCCTGCTGGGCCGACCGGGCCTCGAACTCCGCCCGCTTCTCGGCGATGAGCGCCTTCTGGTGCTCGTCAAGCCCGGGGCTGGACAGCAGACCGATGCTGATGAGGTGCTTCTCCACCACCTCGCCCAGCTCGGCGATCAGCGACGGCATGAACTTGCCGCCGGGCTTCCAGTAGCCGCCCCGGGGATCGAACACGGCCTTGAGCTCCTCCACCAGGAAGGTCACGTCGCCGCCCTTGCGGAACACCGCCGACATGATGCGCGTCAGAGCCACGATCCACTGGTAGTGATCCAGGTTCTTCGAGTTCACGAAGATCTCGAAGGGCCTCCGGCTCTCGTGGGGGGTGCCCGCGTTCAGCAGGATGTCGTTGATGGTCACGTACATCGCGTGCTCGGCGATGGGCGGCTTGATCTTGTAGGTGGCCCCGATGAGCATCTCCGGACGCTCGAGTTTCTCGTGCATCCGGATGACCTTGCCCTCGGTACCTTCTTCGGTCCGCGGTTTCGCCGGCGCCTTGTCCTCGGGCTTGGCGACCCGGTAGCCGACGATCTTCTTCTCAATCCTGCGTGCTGACATATTGCTCTGACCCTGCTGTTTTTCGTGGGCGCGGCCCTGGCCGCGATCCCGCACCGGGGCTTGAAGCCCCTCCTGCATTCCTGATTTCCTGAAACGCCGCTCAGGCCGCTGCCTGCATCCGGGAAGTCTCAGAACTTGCCGTAATAGCCTTCCTTCAGGGCATCAAAAAGGTTGGCGGCGGTGTGCATCTCGCCGTCGTATTCCACCTCCTCGTCGCCCTTCAGCTCCACCGTGGTCCCGTCGTCGAGCTCGAAGACGTAGGTGGTGTTCTTCAGGTCGTTCTCCTTGACCAGGACCCCCTGGAAGGCTTCCGGGTTGAAGCGGAAGGTAGTGCAGCCCTTCAGGCCCTGCTCGTAGGCGTAGAGGTAGATGTCCTTGAAGTCTTCGTAGGGGTAGTCCGTCGGGACGTTGGCCGTCTTGGAGATGGAAGAGTCCACCCACATCTGGGCCGCCGCCTGGATTTCCACGTGCTGCCTGGGAGTGACGTCGTCGGCGGTGACGAAGTAGTCCGGCAGCTTCTCGTCCTCCTTGTCGGAGGTCGGCATGGCTTTCGGGTTCACGAGCGCCCGGTAGGCCAGGAGCTCGAAGGAGAACACGTCCACCTTCTCCTTGGTCTTGCGCCCCTCCCGGATGACATTCCGGAAGTAGTGGTGCGCAAAGGACGGCTCGATACCGTTGGACGCGTTGTTGGCAAGCGACAGGGAAATGGTGCCCGTGGGCGCGATGGAGCTGTGGTGCGAGAACCGGGCGCCGACTTCAGCAAGCTCGTCCACAAGCTCCGGGTTCACGTCCGCCACACGCTGCATGTACCGGCTGTAGCGGGCGTGGAGGAGCCGCCCCGGAAGCCGGGCGCCGGGCCGCCAGCCGTCGCGCTTCATCTCCGGCCGCTTGCGGAGCATCTCCTCGGTGACGGTGAACTCCTCGTCCATGATGGGCGCGGCACCCTTCTCCCGGGCCAGCTCCAGGGCCGTCTCCCAGCCGGCCATGGCCAGCTCCCGGGCCACGTCCTGGGTGAAAGCCACCGACGGCTTCGAGCCGTAGGGCATGCCCAGCATGGTGATGGTGGAACCCAGGCCCAGAAAGCCCATTCCGTGGCGGCGCTTGCGGAAGATTTCGTCCCGCTGTGGGCCGAGGGGCAGGCCGTTGATCTCCACCACGTTGTCCAGCATGCGGGTGAAGACCTTGACCACGCCCCGGAACTTTTCCCAGTCGAACCGGGCCTCGTCGGTGAACGGGTCAACGACGAAGCGGGTGAGGTTCACCGAGCCCAGCAGGCAGGAACCATACGGCGGCAGGGGCTGCTCGCCACAGGGGTTGGTGGCGCGGATGTTCTCGCACCACCAGTTGTTGTTCATCTCGTTGACCCGGTCGATGAGCACGAAGCCCGGCTCCGCGAAATCGTAGGTCGAGGTCATGATCATGTCCCACATCCGGCGGGCGGGGACGGTCTTGTAGATCTTGCAGGCCACCAGGCCGGACTCGTCGCGGACGTAATCCCCGATGGCGGGCCACTCGCGCCAGATGATCTTCGAGCCATCCTGCAGGTCGATGTTCTCGTCCCTGAGTTCCTTGTGAGTGACCGGGAAAGCCAGCGGCCAGGCGGCATCGGCCTTCACCGCCTGCATGAACTCGTCAGTCACGAGAAGGGACAGGTTGAACTGCCGGAGCCGGCCGTTCTCCCGCTTCGCCCGGACGAACTCCATGGAATCCGGGTGGCCCACGTCGAACGTGCCCATCTGGGCGCCGCGGCGACCGCCGGCGGACGAAACGGTGAAGCACATCCGGTCGTAGATATCCATGAAGGAAAGGGGCCCGGAGGTATAGGCACCCGCGCCGGTGACATAGGCGCCCCGGGGCCGCAGGGTCGAGAACTCGTAGCCGATTCCACAGCCCGCCTTCAGGGTCAGGCCCGCCTCGTGGACCTTCTGGAGGATGTCGTCCATGGAATCGCCGATGGTTCCGGAGACCGTGCAGTTGATGGTGGAGGTGGCGGGCTTGTGCTCCAGCGCCCCGGCGTTGGAGGTGATCCGGCCGGCGGGAATGGCGCCGTTGCGCAGCGCCCAGGTGAAGCGCTCGAACCACTGGTCCCTTACCTCGGGACTCTCCACGTCGGCGAGGGCCCGGGCGATCCTCCGGTAGGTGTCGTCCATGGTCTGGTCGATGACCGAGCCGTCCTTCGCAACGAGACGGTACTTCTTTTCCCAGATGTCCACCGACGCCGGCTGAAACTCGATGTCGTTGACCGATTCCACCGGTGCCGCCTGCTTTAGCGCGGAACTCATTGCGTAAACATCCCCCGAGAGGTCGCTGTTGACTGTTCTTTCCCCAATAGCCCCGTTCCCGTGCCCGCGAATCTGGAGCAGATTCGTCGATGACCGGGGGGCCGGTGCCCCGCAACACAATATGTTGTGTTACGGGCCGGTTAAATTACGGCCCCGGACCGCCCCTGTCAAGCACTTTCTACCCGTTACTACGGGATATCAAAATACATATCAAACAGTTACTTACAAAATATATATAGAAGTTTTCTATGGTCATGTCGGCCTCGATGGGAAATACGCGCTGATTTGCACCGCAGCACTACATCTTGTGCCTTAAATGACGCCCCGAAAGGAGCTTTGGGGGGGCACCAGGGCCGCTTCAGGGGGCCTTGAAAAGCGATTCTCCGGCCCAATTTCGCGGAACAGGAAACTTCCACCTGAGTCACTACATTGACAGGAGGACACAAATGAGCCTGATCCGCTATCAGCCCTGGGGCGTGATGCGCTCCCTGCAGGAAGACATCGATCGCCTCTTCGAGAACCGCTTCGCCCAGGATGAAACCGTGGCCAGTACGGCCAGCTGGGCGCCGCCGGTGGACATCCGCGAGGAGGATGACCGCTTCGTGATCCACGCCGACGTTCCGGGCATCGATCCCGGGAATATCGACGTCACCATGGAGAACGGCATCCTCACCATCTCGGGCAGCCGGGAAGACGTCGACCGCACCGAGAAGGAAGGCTATCGCCGGGTCGAGAGGGTCACCGGCCGGTTCTTCCGGCGCTTCACCCTGCCCGACACCGCCAACCCCGAAGCCATCTCGGCGAAGAGCAGGAACGGCGTGCTGGAGGTTATCATCCCCAAGCAGGCCCAGGTGATGCCGCGCAAGATCAGCGTCGAAGTCAACTAGGTCCTGCGACCGAACGGCCACCTGATGCATCTATGTCCCCCGGCAGGCGGAATGTTCCGCCTGCCGGGGCGTCATTCACCGGACGCCTCCCGCCTCCCGGCAACCAGGCCGGCGGGCCATCCCGATCACCAAAACAGGGACTCAATCTGATGAAGCTTCATCCAATCTCCCTAATCGCGGCATGCCTGGTTCTGGTAGTAGCCGCTCCGGCTCACGCCCAGTGGCCCGCAAACGTCAACGGGGAGCCGATGCCGTCCCTGGCGCCCATCGTAAAGCGCGTGGCGCCGGCGGTTGTGAACATCGCGACCCGCGGGAGCGTCGAGGTGCCCGGCGGCAACCCGTTTCTCGATGATCCCTTCTTCCGCCGCTTCTTCGACATGCCCGAGCAACCTCAGCGTCGCCGGGAAGTCCAGAGCGCAGGTTCGGGGGTCATCATCGACGCCCGGAAGGGCTACGTGGTGACCAACGCCCACGTGGTGGAAGGCGCGGAGGAAATCAGCGTCACCCTCCAGGACAACCGGAGCTTCGACGCCGAAGTGGTGGGTTCGGACCCGGCCTCCGACGTGGCGGTGCTGAAGATCAGCCCCGACGACCTCACCGAGATCGAGCTGGCGAATTCTTCCACCGCAGAGGTCGGTGACTTCGTGTTTGCCATCGGCAACCCCTTCGGCCTCGGGCACACCGTCACCTCGGGCATCGTCAGCGCCCTGGGCCGCTCGGGGATCAACCCCGACGGCTACGAGGACTTCATCCAGACGGACGCATCCATCAACCCGGGCAATTCCGGCGGTGCGCTGGTGAACCTCCGCGGTGAACTGCTGGGCGTGAACTCCGCCATCCTGAGCCGTTCCGGCGGCAACATCGGCATCGGCTTCGCCATCCCGTCGGACATGGTCCGCACGATCATGGACCAGCTCATCGAGTTCGGCGAAGTGCGCCGCGGCCTGCTGGGCGTCAACATCTATACCATCACCCCGGACATCGCCGAGGCCTACGGGGTGGAGGAAACCCAGGGCGCCCTGATCTCCCAGGGGATGCCCGACTCCGCGGCCGCCGAGGCCGGTCTCGAGGCCGGCGACATCATCGTCAGCGTGGACGGCGAGCCGGTGGAGAACGCCAACGAACTCCGCAACGCCATCGGCCTGAAGCGCAGCGGCGACACCGTCAGGCTGGAAGTGATCCGCGACGGCGACAGCCGCCGCGTGACGGCTACCCTGGGCGAACAGGCCAGGGAGGTGCAGGTTGCCGCCGAGGAACTGCATCCGGGACTGCAGGGTGCGGAACTGGAGACCCTGGACGAGTCGTCTCCCCGCTACGAGGGCGAGTCTGGCGTGCTGGTTGTCAACGTGGTGCCCGGCAGCCCGGCCGCCCAGCGCGGCCTGCGCCCGGGGGATGTCATCATCGCCGCCAACCGGCGTCGCGTGACTACCCTGGCGGACCTGCAGGCCGTCGCCGAGAACGGCCAGTCCCTGCTCCTCAACATCCGGCGGGGCTCCACCAATCTCATCCTGCCCATCCGGTAACACCGGGCACGGGCGGGACGCCCCCGGCGGCGACGCGGACTCCGCGTCGCCGCTTTTTCTTGCCCGGCCTCAGCCGCCGCTGATCACCATGTCGAGGGCCACCGCCACCAGCAGCAGGGCGAACAGCTGCCTCAGTCGTTTCACCGGCAGCGCGTGGGCCAGCCGCGCACCCAGGGGCGCGGTGAGCACGCTGACCACGGCGATGCCCGCGATGGCAGGCCAGTACAGGTAGCCCGTCGCACCTGCCGGCACCGGGGCGCCCGCGCCGGCCACCACGTAGCCGGCCGCGCCGGCGGCGGCCACCGGCAGGGTGCAGGCCGCGGCCGTGCCCACTGCCTTGCGGATGGGGACGCCATGCCAGCCCAGGTAGGGCACGGTCATCACGCCACCGCCGATTCCCACCAGGGCGGAAACGGTCCCGATGATTGTGCCCGCCGCGGCGAACCCGCCGGCGGAAGGGAGTCGGCCCTCGGCATCCACGGGCGCCTCGCGGCCGGTGGCGATGCGCAGGGCCATGGCGCCGGCGAACACGCCGAACACCATCTCCAGGGCGCGGGTCGGCAGCGCGTCGGCGACGAATGCGCCCAGCAGGCCGCCGGCCACCACTCCCGGCACCAGGCCCCGCACGGCGGGCCAGACCACGGCCCCCAGCCTGTGATGGGCCCGGACCGAGGAGATGGCGGTGAAGACGATCACGCCCAGGGAACTGCCGATGGCCACGTGCATGCGGGCCGCCGGGTCGATATTCACGATTCCGGCGGCGAACAGCGCGTTGAGCGCGGGCACGATGACCAGCCCGCCGCCGATGCCGAACAGCCCGGCCAGCAGTCCCGACAGGGCGCCGACCAGGGGAAAGGCGAGCAAATACAGCGCCGATGGCTCCAAGAGCGTGTCTTCCTGTTGAGTACGGCCCGCGGGCGAGCATAATGGTTGCCTGTCGTCGTCGCGATACATCCCGCCGAGTCCGCCGCCATGGCCCAGCGTCTTCTGCTGCTTCTCCTGCTTGCTGCCGCCCTGGCCGCTGCGCCCGCGTCCGCTTTTCCCGGGCCCGCCGGGCCCGACCTGCAGACCCAGCGCGAAGCCTTCCTGAAGGCCCGGGTGCAGGCCGAGGCAGGCCGCTGGGAGGGTGTGGAGCCGTGGCTCGGGGTCCTGGAGGACTATCCCCTGGTACCGGACCTGCGGGCGGCCTGGCTGGATGCCAACCTGGGCCCCGAGACCGACCAGGAGGTCTCCCGGTTCCTGGCCAGTCATGACGATCTCGCCTTCGCCCGGGGCCTTCGCTACCGGTGGGCCCTGTCCCTGGCGCGCCGGGAAGCCTGGGATACGTACCTGGAGCTGTACGAGTCGAGTTACCCGGACGGCGGCGACGCGGTCCTGCGCTGCCATGCCCTCACGGCGCGCATCAGCACGGGCCGCGAAGCCGGACTCCGGGACGAGGCCCTTGAGATGTGGCTTTCGCCGGTCAGCCAGCCCGACGCCTGCGACCCGGCCTTTACCTGGCTGGAGGAACAAGGCGCGCTGACATCCCAGCGCCGCACGCAGCGCATGGAACTTGCGCTTGACGCGGGCGAGTTCCGCCTTGCCCGCTGGCTCGCCCGGCCCCTCGGAACGGCCGCCGTCGCGGAAGTGGACCGGTGGACGGGCATGCGGGCGGAACCGGCGGCGAGGCTGGCCGACCCGGACGCCTACCCCGACACCGACGCGGAGCGCGCCCTGGTGGTCTACGGCTTCCGGCGGCTGGCCTCCGAGGATCCGGAACGGGCCGCCGACCTCTGGCCCGCCTACGACAGGCAGCTGTCGTTCTCCGCCGCCGACCGCGACCGTACCCTGCGGCGGATAGCGCTGATCCACGCCTGGCGCCACCTGCCCGGTGCCCGCCAGGCGCTCGAGGCCCTGCCACCGGAGGCCCACGACGACGACACCCGGGCATGGACGGTCCGGACCCTGCTGCGCGAAGAGGACTGGGCGGCAGCCCTGGAGGCCCTGCAGGCGCTGCCGCCAACCCAGCAGCAGGAGCCCGCGTGGCGCTACTGGCGAGCCAGGATGCTGGACGTCACCGGCGCCGCGGACCAGGCCCGCCCCCTCTTCGAAGCCCTGGCCGGCGAGCGGGGTTACCACAGTTTCCTCTCGGCGGACCGCATCGGCGCCGAGTACGCGTGGGGCTACGCACCGACCCCCGCCCGGGAGGACGTCATCGCGGCCCTGGCGGACCGTCCGGACATCCGCCGCACCCGCGAGTTGTTTTACACGGGAGAGGAAAGCCGGGGGCGCGTCGAGTGGACCCGCGCCATGCGCCGCCTGTCGCCGGAGGAGCAGGCCCAGGCCAGCATCCTCGCCAGCCGATGGGGCTGGTACTCCCAGGCCATCTCCACGGCCTCGTCCAGTGGCCTGCGCAATGACCTGGAGCTCCGCTTCCCCCTGCCCTGGCGGCCGGTGTTCGAGGACCGCAGCCGCCGTGCGGGCATTCCGAGCACCTGGGCCTACGGCATCGCCCGCTCCGAGAGCCTGTTCATGCCCGACGTGGTGTCCCGGGCCGGCGCCGTCGGACTGATGCAGCTCATGCCCGCCACGGGCCGGCAGACCGCCCGCAGCGCGGGCATTCCCTACCGTGGGCGGGTGACCCTCACCGACCCGGAAGCGAACGTCACCCTAGGGACCACCTACCTCTCCAGCATGCTCGCCCGGTTCGCCAACAACCGGGTGCTGGCCACCGCCGCTTACAACGCCGGCCCGCACCGGGTGGAGCAGTGGCTCCCGGAAACGGGACCGCTGGACGCGGACGTCTGGGTGGAGACGGTGCCCTTTTCCGAGACGCGGGGCTACGTGAGGCGGGTCCTGGCCAGCGAAGCGGTGTTCAACTGGCGCATGAGCGGAGAGACGCTGCGGCTGACCGAGGTCATGCAGCCGGTGCCGCCCCGGCCCTGAGCCCGGCGCTGACCTATAATCGCCGCCCTCCCTGGCGGCAGCACGCGATCGGCGGACCATGAGACGACGCTCAATCTGCATTCTCGGCGGCACCGGTTTCGTGGGCCACCACCTGGTGGCACGCCTGGCCCGGGATGGTCACGACATGACAGTGCTGACGCGGTACCGGGAAGCCCACCGCGACCTGCTGGTGCTGCCCACCCTCCGGCTCGTGGAAGCCGACGTGCACGACCCCCTGGCCCTCCGCACCCATTTCACCGGCTGCGACACGGTCATCAACCTGGTGGGAATCCTCAACGAGAGAGGCCACGACGGCAGCGGCTTCGCTGCCGTTCACACCCGCCTGGCGGAATCCGTGGTGAGCGCCGCCCGGGTTACCGGCGTGCGCCGGCTGCTGCACATGAGCGCCCTGAAGGCCGATCCCTCGGGTCCCAGCCACTATCTGCGCAGCAAGGGGGAGGCGGAAAGGGCCGTCCGGGAAGGCTGCGCCGGTGCGGTGGACTGGACCATCTTCCGTCCCTCGGTGATCTTCGGCCCCGGTGACAGCTTCTTCAACCGCTTTGCCGGCCTGCTGAAGACCTTCCCGGTGCTGCCGCTGGCCCGGCCCAACGCCCGCTTCGCGCCGGTGTACGTCGGCGACGTTGCCGAGGCCTTCGCCCGGGCCCTGGCCACCACGGCGGCGGAGGGGGTGACCTACGAGCTTTGCGGGCCTTTCGTCTACTCCCTGCGGGAGATCGTCGAGCTCACCGCCGGGCACATGGGAGTGAAGCGGGCGGTGGTGCGGCTGCCGACCAGCATCGCCCGGCTACAGGCCAGGATCATGGATTTCCTGCCGGGCAAGCCTTTCTCCACCGACAACTTCCGTTCCCTCTCGGTGCACAGCATCTGCAATGCCTCCGCACCGGGACTGAAGGAACTGGGCATCCGGCCTGCCGGGGTGGAGTCGGTGCTGGACCGCTACCTGGGGGCACCGGCGGACGACACGGCCTTCCCGGCGGACTCCGCCAGGGCGCGCAGCCGGTTGCCCCGGACCTCCTGATCCAGCTCCGCCAGCTCCCGGCAGCGCTGGAAGAACACGGGAAGGTCTCCGCCCGAGGCCGAAAGCAGGGCTTCGAAGGCCGGGACCAGTCCCCGGTAGGTCGCCGAGGGGATCAGTCGTGCGTTGTTCAGCGGCGCGTCGAACCAGCGGTCGTATCCCGACCAGTTCCAGCGGGCGCGCAGCTGCCGGTAGTCCGCCTCCAGCTGCTCGAAGGCGGCCTGTTTGCCGGCGGCCATGGCCTCGGGCGGACGGCCTGAAGCATAGAGTTCCGCCAGCCGGCCCCGTGTCGCGTCCAGCAGCGCCTGGAACTCGGAGATGAACGCCTGGCGCCGGCGCCACGCCGCAGCCTCCTCCTGCCGCCCGGGGGCCGCCAGCCAGCGCCGCAGTCCCTCCTGTTCCACCACGGTGGCGAAGGCCTCGTTGAAGGCCGAGTCGTCCTCGACATACAGGCGCTGGTGAGCCAGCTCGTGGAACAGTGTCGCCGCGAGCTGGACCTCTCCCCAGGCCATCATGGTCGAAAGTACCGGGTCCTCGAAGCGCCCCAGCGTGGAATAGGCCGTCGCGCCACCCACCCAGGTGTCCCAGCCCGCCTCCGCCAGGCCGGCCGCGTAGGCCCGGGCGTCCGCCTCGTCGAAGTAGCCCCGGTAGACGACGCAGCCGGCCACCGGAAAACACCATCGCTTCGCCTCCAGGGAGAAGCGGGGCGCGGCGAACACGTTCCACACCGCCGCGCTGCGCTCGAGGGCCACGTAGCGGGTGTAGCTGCCGTTGTCCGGCAGGCCAAGCTCCTCCACCGCGAACTGCCGCGCCTGGCGGGCCACCTCCAGCCGTTGCCGTACCGCCGCCGGCGTCTGCGGATCAGCGATGACCTCCCCGATGGGCACCCGCCGGCTCATCAGGTCCAGGTGGCCGCGCACCGCCTGGGCGTAGTAGGCGAAACCGCCGCAGCCGGCCAGAAGGCACGCAGACAGAACAAGACACGTCGCCCGGATCACCGCCGAACCTTATCAGGTCGGGGCAGTGCCGGAAGGTAGAATGACGTCATGGAGCGATACCTGGTGGGCGGCGCGGTCCGCGACGAACTTCTCGGCCTGCCCGTCAACGAGCGGGACTGGGTCGTGGTGGGCGCCACCCCGGAGGAGATGGAGGCTCAGGGCTTCGTGCCCGTGGGCCGGGATTTCCCGGTGTTCATTCACCCGGAGACGGGCGAGGAACACGCCCTGGCCCGCACCGAGAGAAAGACCGCCCCGGGCTACCGGGGTTTCCAGGTCAACGCCGCCCCGGACGTCACCCTGGAAGAAGACCTGGCGCGGCGGGATCTCACCATCAACGCCATGGCCCGGGACGCTCGCGGCAACCTGGTGGATCCCTGGGGCGGACGGCGGGACCTGGAGGCCCGCCGGCTACGGCACGTGTCGCCGGCCTTCCAGGAGGACCCGGTCCGCATCCTCAGGGCGGCCCGCTTTGCCGCCCGTTTCCACGGCCTGGGCTTCCGGCTGGCCGGGGAGACCCTGCAGCTGATGAAGGCCATGGTCGCTGCCGGCGAGGCCGACGCCCTGGTGCCCGAGCGGGTCTGGCAGGAAACCCGCAGCGCTCTCGGCACGGAACACCCGGAGGTATTCATCGAGGTTCTGCGGGACTGCGACGCCCTGGCCCGTGTGTTCCCCGAGCTCGACGCCCTTTTCGGCGTTCCACAGCCCAGGCGCTGGCACCCGGAGATCGACACCGGCGTGCACCTGCTCATGTGCCTCGAACAGGCCACCCGGCTCACGGACGACGTGGAAGTGCGCTTTGCCGTGATGACCCACGACCTCGGCAAGGGCACCACGCCGAAAGCCCTGCTGCCTGCCCACCACGGCCACGAGGAGCGCGGCGTGACCCTGATCCGGCGCCTGTGCGAGCGGCTGCGGATCCCCGTCGCCTTCCGCGACCTGGCGATCATCGTGGCCCGGCACCACGGCAGCTGCCACCGGGCCATGAACCTGGCCCCGCAAGAACTCCTGGCCCTGGTGGAAGCCGCCGACGGCCTGCGGCGGCCGGAGCGTTTCGAGAAATTCCTCGTGGCCTGCACCGCCGATCTCCGGGGCCGCCTGGGCATGGCCGACGAGCCCTATCCCCAGGCCCGGCGTCTCCGGCTGGCGCGGGACGCCGCTGCCGGCGTGACCGCCCAGCCGCTGGTGGAAGAGGGACTGGCCGGCCCGGCCCTGGGAGAGGCGCTTCGCGCCCGGCGGGTCCGTGCCGTGACCCGGGCCGTGGCCTAGAGATAGACCCAGAAGATCAGCGCGCCCAGCAGCACCCGGTAGATGGCGAAAGGCGCCATGCCCATCCGGTTCAGCAGCGCCAGGAAGCCCCGGATGGTGACGTAGGCCACCACCGCTGATACCGCCGTGCCCACCGCAAGGGCATTCCAGTCCTGCGGACCCGGCGTGCGCATCAGCACCGCCAGCTCGAGGGTGGCCGCCGCCAGGATGACCGGAATGGCCAGCAGGAAGGAGAAGCGGGCCGCGGCCTCCCGGCGCAGCCCGAGCATGAGGCCGGCGGTCATGGTGATACCGGAGCGCGACGTGCCGGGGATAAGGGCCAGGACCTGGGCGAGACCGACGATCAGGGCGTCGGTCCAGCTCAGGCTGTGCTCGTCCCGGACCCGGGCGCCCCGCCGGTCCGCCAGCCACAGCAGGACCCCGAACCCGGCCGTGGCCGCCCCGACCACAAGGGGCGAGCGCAGGCTCTCCTCCACGGGGCCCGCCAGGAGCCCGCCGGCGACTACCACCGGCACCGTGCCCAGGATCACCCGCCAGGCCAGCCGCGAATCCGGCGTGGACTCACCGCCGGCGAGGGAAGCGAACCAGTCCCGGCCCATGACCACCAGGTCACGCCGGAAATAGGCCAGTACTGCCGCCAGGGTGCCGAGATGAACGGCCACGTCAAAGGCCAGTCCCTGGTCCGCCCATCCCAGGAACTGCGGGACCAGGATGAGGTGGCCGGAGCTGGAGATGGGCAGGAACTCGGTAAAGCCCTGCAGGAAAGCCAGGATGACAGCCTGGACCGTATCCATGGTTACCTCCGCCTCACAGCCGCCGGGCCAGGTCCACCTGCCCGAACCCGGACAGGGGCGGCGCCAGGCCGCGACTCAGGCCCATCACCCGGAAGCGCTCGCCCATCTCCCCGGGGAGCGTCAGCTGGCGCGCCTCGTTGGCCACCCGGGCGCGGCGGTTCGGATCCTCTTCCCCGGCCACCATGGCGGGCAGGCCGGTTCCCGCCAGGAAAGCCGACTGGGGCGTAAACCCTTCGAGGGTCAGCCCCGCGTCCGTGCCCGCCTCCGCGACCCGCGTGAAATCCACCCAGGCGGTGATGTCCTGCAGTCCCGGCCACAGGAACGGATCCCCGTGGGCGCGATGTCGATAGTGGCAAATCAGGGTCCCGTCGCTGCGCTGGGGCGCATAGTACTCCCGGCGGGGCAGGCCGTAGTCCGCCAGCAGGATCAGCCCCTGGTGAAGCGCGTTCGCCAGCTCCCCGATCCAGGCCCCCAGGGCGGGCCGGACTTCCGATGTGTAGCCGTCGGGCCACGCCGGGGGATCGAGCACCTCCCGCACCTGCATTTCGAGAGCCGGGTTCGCGGGACGGGAGCGCCAGGCCAGGCGACCCTCCTCCAGGCCGACGGCAAGCTCCCGGACGTCCCCGCCGTCCACGAGGAACCGGTCCACCGGCAGGGCGTCGGCCACCTCGTTGGCCAGGATCACGCCCCGGAAACCCGCCGGCAACCGATCCGCCCAGGCGACCCGGCCCGCCAGGCCGGCAGCCTGCCGCTGGCGCAGTTCCGGGCTGGGCTCCAGGATGGTCCATTCCGGCATCCGGCCCATGTCGGCCAGCTCGTCCAGGGCCGCCCGGGCCAGGCTGCCCGTGCCTGCGCCCAGCTCGAGGACGCCGCCTCCGCCCAGGGCGGACAGGACCTCGGCGATCTGCCGGCCCACGCAGCGGCCGAACAGGGGAGAGACCTCAGGCGCCGTGACGAAATCCCCTGCAGGCCCGAACTTGGCCGCGCCGCCGCTGTAGTAGCCCAGCCCGGGCTCGTAGAGAGCCCGCTCCATGAAGCGGCTGAACGGGATGCTCCCCTCCGGCGAAGAGGCGATCTCGTCCCGGATGCGCGCCGCCAGAGCGTCGCTGCGGGCTCGGGCCTCCGGTCCAGGCCCGGGAATCGGATCAGGGGAAACAACCATGGCGCGGGACGCGTGTTCGCAAGACAATGACGCGCCCGAGAACCCAAGCGCGAAGGCGGAGATGCTAATGGCTGGACAAGGCACCCACCAGACCCTGGAGGGCAAGGCGGTCCTGCTGACCGGTGCGGCACGTCGGATCGGGGCGTCCATGGCCCGCGCTTTCCATGCCGCCGGCGCCAACGTGGTGATCCACTACCGGGGTTCCCGGCAGGAGGCCGACACGCTGGCGGACGAACTGCGGTCGGAGCGTCCGGACTCGGCGGCGGTCGTCCGTGGCGACCTGCTGGATACGGCCAGCCTGCCGGGCATGGTCAACCGGGCGGCGGAAGCTTTCGGGCGGCTGGACGTTCTGGTGAACAACGCCAGCACCTTCTACCCCACCGAGGTGGGCAGCATCACGGAGGCGGAGTGGGACGACCTGGTCGGCACCAACCTGAAAGCGCCGCTCTTCCTGGCCCAGGCCGCCGCGAGCTGGCTGAAGGAAAGCCGCGGCCTGATCATCAACATGGTGGACATTCACGCCCGGAGACCCCTGCAGGATCACTCGGTGTACTGCGCGGCCAAGGCCGGGCTGGCCATGCTGACCTATTCCCTGGCCCGTGACCTGGGGCCAGAGGTGCGGGTCAACGGCATCGCCCCCGGCGCCATCCTCTGGCCCGAGTCGGGCGTCGAAGACACCGACAAGGCGGCCGTGCTGGCCGAAGTGCCGCTGGGGCGGGCCGGCGACCCGGCGGACATCGCCGCCGCCGCAGTGTTCATGGCCCAGGATGCAGGCTACGTCACCGGCCAGATCCTCGCCGTGGACGGCGGCCGCAGCGCCGGCTTCTAGTCCCCTCACCCCAAGCCCTCTCCCTGGCAGGCAGAGGCGGCCGTCACTGTCCTTGCCTGTGGCCGGGCGCCGATGCTCGCCTCCGGCCAGATGCGCGTACTCGGCTTTCGTGGGGCACCACCGGCCACTGCGCCCGACTGAGATCCTCTCCGGCGCAGCGCACCGTCACCGCGGAAGGCCAGGCAAGCGCCGGCAACGCGTGTCGCTGGGCACGCTCGGGGCACTTCACGGTAGAAGCAGCGCCAGCTTCCGGCCCCTCACCCCAACCCCTCTCCCCGGCGGGGAGAGGGGCATTTGGCGGCCTCCC